>CADBXL010000037.1:0-68910 GCA_902798615.1 uncultured Bacteroidales bacterium
GCTGTTATATTTGTCGATATAGGGGGTATGAGGTCTGAAGGACCGACACCTAAAGTCTTCAGGTGTCGCACTTACAGCGCTCCTTTAATCACGCATCTACCAAATAACAGCCCTTACGGACTGCCCTATTAGGTGTCGGGCTTTCAGCCCTCGCAGTCTTGAATTCGTCGAACTCACGTTAATATATTGTCTGTTTTTGTGGCAAATAATATGATTTTAATCTTTTTTTTGAAGAAAAATTTGGTCGTCTGTAGATAATAATATACTTTTGCACCCCGAAAATAAGAGGAATCCGAAAATCTTTTAATAGAGTAGGAAGTTAAAGATTAGTATTCAACGATAATGAAGAAATTTTTCACATTTATTGCTGCCGCTTTTATGGCAATCTCTGCTTCTGCACAGTCAGAGGCTGGTTCATTCACTTTACAGCCAAACGTAGGTTTCACTTACACTACCGCTACTGGTGATAATGGTGAGGGATCTAAGGGTGCTTTCGCTCTTACTGCTGGCGTAGAGGGTATGTATATGGTCAACGATCAGTTTGGCTTGGCTCTCGGTCTTAACTACACAGGCTACAATGTTAGTCAGGAATCATTCAAGGATGATGTAATCTATAGCAACTATTACTTCAACATCCCAGTTATGGCAAACTACTATGTTGCTCCAGGTCTTGCCCTCAAGGCTGGTTTTGCCATGAATTTCCTCTCAACCGCAAAGATTGACGGTTATGATGAGTACGAGTTCGCTTTGGGTAGAAAGACTATTGCAAAAACCAAGGTAAAGGATTTCTACAAGTCAACATTCTTCTCTATCCCTGTAGGTGCTTCTTATGAGTTTAACGACTTCGTATTCAACCTCCGTTATAACTTCGGTATAAGCAAGGTTTCTGACTTGGGTGAAGACGGTAGCTTCAACGCTCTCACCTTCACAGTTGGCTATAAGTTCTAAAATTACACAACAACAAATATATATCGGCTTGCAATCTAAAATGGTTGTAAGCCGATTTTTTTGTACCATAATTCCTTATTTATGTCCTCTTTTTTTCTTTTGTTTTTCTCGAAAAACAAGGAGTTTTTTCTTCTTTTTGAGAAGAAATCTTTGGCTCTTAGGAAATAAACACGTACTTTTCAACGTTATTTAGGAAAACAAGAGGAATCCGAAAATCTTTGAAAGAGTAGGAAAAAAGATTATTTTTAAAAACTTATGAAAAAATTACTAACCATTACTGCTGCTGCCCTTATGGCAATTTCCGCTTCTGCACAGTCAGAGGCAGGTTCATTCACATTACAGCCAAACGTAGGTGTCACTTATTCAACAGCTACTGGTGACGGTAAGAGTTGGGATGGCGCTATTGGTCTTACTGCTGGTGTTGAGGGTATGTATATGGTAAATGAAAAGTTTGGTGCAGCTCTTGGTCTTAACTATACCGGTTATAATGTAAGTAAGGAAATTCTGAATAAAGACTATATTCTCAGTAACTATTACTTCAACATCCCTGTTATGGCAAACTACTATGTAGCTCCAGGCCTCGCTATCAAGGCTGGTTTTGCTGCAAATATCCTTTCTACTTCTAAGTTAGATGGTGAGGATAATCTTTACAATACCAAAGTTAAAGACGGCTATGAGTCAATATTCTTCTCAATTCCTGTAGGTGCTTCTTACGAAATCAGCGATTTCGTATTCAACCTTCGTTATAGCTTCGGATTGGGAGATGCTATAAAGGACGGTGATGGAACTTTCAACGCCCTCTCATTCACAGTTGGCTATAAGTTCTAAAATTATACAATAACAAATATATATCGGCTTGCAATCTAAAATGGTTGTAAGCCGATTTTTTTATTTTCTGTAGAATTATGAAAAAAATCATCTTTTGGGGGTAATGATTTCCGCTGCTCATCTGTATAATAACGTGAGTTCGACGAATTCAAGACTGCGAGGGCTGAAAGCCCGACACCTAATAGGGCAGTCCGTAAGGGCTGTTATTTGGTAGAAGCGTGATTAAATGAGCGCTGTAAGTGCGACACCTGAAGACTTTAGGTGTCGGTCCTACAGACCTCAGCAAAGGCTCACCAAGCTAAAGCAAGTCGTCGAACTCACGTTATAATAGATAAAAGCAAAACAGATTATCAACAAAATAAAATAAATTATCAAATGAAGAAACAACTATTCATGACGGTCTGCGGACTACTGAGCATAGTGGCTGTACAAGCTCAGCCATTGTTGAAAACACATGTTGAAACAGGTGACGTAGAAGGCATACTCGAAGGAAACGACCTCGCAGTATATAAAGCCATCCCTTATGCAGCTCCCCCAGTAGGCGACTTGCGTTGGAAGGCTCCGCAGCCAGCCAAGTCTTGGGAAGGTGTGCTTAAGGCAGAGGATGTGGCAAAGTGGCCTCCACAGCCAGAGAAGGACTATGTGAAATATGATATGATGAGCGAGGACTGTCTGTATCTGAGCGTTGCCACTCCAGCCAAGACCGTCAATGAAGCCCTGCCCGTGATGGTATTTATCCATGGGGGAAGTTTCGCGACAGAACACTATGGCGGTGAACTATGGCAGAGTCTGGCTCGCAGAGGTGTCGTAGCCGTCTCTATCGAGTATCGTGCCGGAGCCTTGGGATTCATGGCTCATGAGGAACTGGCAAAGGAGTCGGACGGACATTCAGGTAACTATGGTATCTTGGATCAGATTTTTGCCTTGAAGTGGGTACAGCGCAATATCAGGAACTTTGGTGGCGACCCGTCAAGGGTGACAATCTTCGGTGAGTCGGCAGGAGCCATGTGTTGCAATATCCTTTGTGCCTCACCTTTGGCAAAGGGACTGTTTTGTGCCTGCATAAGTGAGAGCGGAGCCTTTATGTCGGCTTTGGGTATGGGTATGGGTGTGATTAACCAGAAACAAGCCGAGATGTATGGTGACATGTTCATGAAACAGAAGAATAAAGCCTCCATAGCAGAGATGCGCCAGACGGATGCCAAAGAGCTCACCGGAAATGACGCAAACTTCCAGCCTTGGGCTTGTACGCCTATTGTAGATGGTTATGTAATCCATGAACCTCTTTATAACCTCTATCAGAAGGGCGAATATAGCGATGTACCAGTATTGATTATGCACAATAGCGACGAGGGTGCCGCTATGATCGAATCTGTGAGTGAAGAGCTATATAACCAACAACTCAGTCAATTGCCAGCCAACTGGGCTGACAGCGTAAAGGCTTATTATCCAGCCAAGACTGATGAAGAGCGCCTTTTTAGCTTGCGCGACATCGTACGCGACACGAACTTTGGATGGCCTGCCTATGCATGGGCGACCTTACAAAAGCAGACAGGAAAGAGTCCTGTTTATGTGGCATATCTGGCTCAGAAGTCGGAGCGTACCGTCTTTGCCAAAGGGAATCGTCGTGGTGCAGCACATGCCGATGACATCCTCTATCTGAATGGAGGTTTTGATGACGAACCGGGGAAATACCCCCAAGAGAAGAAGGTGAGTGACCTGATGCAGCAGTACTGGGTGAACTTTGCCAAGACAGGAGGTAATCCATGTGGTGAGGGACTGCCTTACTGGCCCGTATTCGAGGAAGGCAAAGCTACAGTAATGCAGTTTAACAACGGTGCATCTCTTATTGAGACGCCCAATAAGGAGCGCATCGCTCTAATAGACAATTTCATGAAATTCTTGCGCGCTCAATAAAGACGCCTTTAGTCATTTTTATCATCACTTAGTATTCCTTTATGGAATACAGGATTGTTGAAAAGAATCCTGACATTTGCCTGACATTGACTTTTCAGACTAATGTCAGGATATTTTTTTTGATGTCTGATGTCTTATTCCTACCTTTGCGCCATGAAGCATTTCAATATCATCAACAATGTGACGGGCTGGACGGTATTCCTAATCGCAGCCTTCACCTATTGCTCAACCATTGAGCCGACAGCAAGTTTCTGGGATTGTCCAGAGTTCATATCATCTGCCTATCTTCTGGAGATTGGGCATCCACCTGGTGCTCCTTTCTTCATGCTCGTGGGTAATCTGTTCTCGCAGTTTGCCAGCACCCCTTCCGAGGTGGCAAGGATGATAAACACGATGAATGCCCTGCTTAGTGCCGGGTGTATCCTCTTGCTGTTTTGGAGCATTACGCATCTGGCAAGGAAGATTGTTGCCTCTACCTTCATCGTTATGTGCAGCGGCATTGCCGGCTCATTGATCTATGCCTGGTCTGACACGTTCTGGTTCTCTGCCGTTGAAGGTGAGGTGTATGCGTTCTCCAGTTTCTTCACGGCATTGGTATTCTGGTTAATCCTGAAATGGGAGGATGAGGCAGATTCTCCACGTTCCGACAGATGGATTGTACTGATAGCCTATCTCATAGGATTGTCAATAGGCGTACATCTGCTTAATCTGCTGTGCATACCATCTATTGTTCTCGTTTGCTATTACAGGCGTGCAAGGAAGCCTACAGCCAAAGGCACAATACTTATGCTCGTGCTCTCGGCTATGCTCATTGCCGTAGTGCTCTTTGGCATAGTGCCAGGCGTGGCAAAAGTGGGAGGCTGGTTCGAACTCCTTTTTACGAATGTTCTCGGAATGCCTTTCAACACGGGGCTTATGGTCTATGTGTCGCTATTGGCTATCTTGCTTGCCGTTGCTCTATGGTTCACTGGTCAAAGGTCTAAAGTCGAAGGTCTAAGGTCTAACCGCCATCACCTATCATCCAACACCCTATCAACAGCATTACTCAGCCTCACTATGATGCTCATAGGCTATGGCTCGTATGCCGTCATCTTCATCCGTTCTGCTGCCAATCCGATGATGGACGAGAACTCTCCCGACAATATATTCGCCCTCGGTAGCTATCTCGGACGTGAGCAGTATGGCGACAAGCCTTTGCTCTATGGACCTACTTATTGCTCTGAGCCTGAGATAACCGTTGATGGCAACGGGAAACTCATGTATGCCACGACAGAAAAGGGAGCAATTTACAGGCCCTCTAAGGACTGCAAATATGTTAAGACGGGCAATCATATTGAGATGAAATATCCATCAAACCAATGTATGCTATTCCCTCGAATACATAGTAGCAGACATGCGGAGCAATACGAGGAATGGCTTGGCGAGACTCATAAGCATCCTGTTGAATATAACATTCCGGGGCGGTACTACCCTGAGTCGATTGAGATTCCGAGCATGGGAGACAACCTCAGGTTCTTCTTCAGCTATCAGCTTAACTTCATGTATTGGCGATATTTTATGTGGAACTTTGCAGGACGTCAGAATGATATTCAGGGACATGGTGAGTCTGAGCATGGCAACTGGCTTTCGGGATTCTCATGGCTCGACAACATGCGCCTTGGCGATCAAAGTCTTCTCCCCTCTGACCTGAAGGGGAACAAAGGGCATAACGTGTTCTATTGCATGCCTCTACTGCTCGGGCTCATCGGCTTGCTATGGCAGTTCTTCCGCGATGAGAAGAGCCGACAGCAGTTTTGGGTGGTGGCTCTCCTCTTCTTCATGACAGGCATTGCCATAGTGCTTTATGTTAATCAGACTCCATGCGAGCCTCGCGAACGTGACTATTCCTATGCTGGTTCGTTCTATGCATTCGCAATATGGTGCGGATTGGGTATCTGTGCTATCTTCGAAGCGCTAAAGAGTAAAGTGGAGAGTGTAAAGAGTAAAGTGCTGGTTGCTGGCATCTTGGGTGGGATAAGTTTGTTTGTACCTCTTCAGATGGTTAGCCAGACTTGGGATGACCACGACCGTAGCAACAGGTATATGGGCAGGGATTGCGGTGAGAACTATCTCGAAACAACTGACCATGACGCCATATTGTTTACCAATGGCGACAACGAGACTTTTCCTCTATGGTATAATCAGGACACCGAAGGCAAGCGGACGGACGTGAGGGTATGCAACCTTCAGTATCTGCAAACCGACTGGTATATCGACCAGATGAAGCGTCCTGCACTCGCCTCGCCTTCTCTCCCTATTTCTTGGACTCACGATGAGTATGTGGAGGGCGTGAATGAGCATATAGAAATCAATCCAGTCATTTCTGACAATATGAGAATGCGTGATACGATAGAATACATCATGAAAGAGAATCCAGAACTCGCTCATCGTCTCTGGGGTGATGATCCCTTTGAACTGGCTAATGCCATCCGCAGGTTTGTTCTCAGGCAATATGACAATCTCAGACCCGAGGAAGAGGAATGGGCAAGAAGCCTTCCTGTATGCTTGCCAAGCGATTCACTTCATATCACGGTTGACAAGGAGGCGGTGCGCAGGAGTGGCATGAAACTCATTGGCGATATTCCTGACAGGATGGAGATTAGTCTGAAAGGCAGGAAGTATATCACCAAGAACTATGCCCTTGTGTTGGAAATGATAGCGCAGACGAATTTCTCCCGACCTATATATTTCACCATCGGTTCTGGTCCCGAATCTTACGGCGAACTTTACCATTTCTTCATTCAGGAAGGACTAGCATGGCGCGTTACGCCTTTCTACATTGAGGAGAACAAAATGGAGCATGGACTTGTCAGCACTATCTGCGACACGGACAAGATGTTCACCAACATGATGAAGAAATACAGGTATGGCAACACTTCTATGCCTGGTATCTATATTGACGAGACTACAGGCAGGATGTGCGCCTCACATCGTCGTTGCTTTGCGAAACTTGCCGTTCAGTTGTGCAAAGAGCATAAGTTTGAAAAGGCATTACAGGTACTTGAACGGTGCGAGAAGGAGATTCCGCCTTACAATCTGCCACACTCATACGTAAGTGGTTCTCTGGATATGGTGGATGCCTATCAATTATGTGGCAAGAACCACGAGGCTACAAACATTTACAGACAATTGGAAAAGACATATAATGAATATCTGATATGGGAAAAATCAAAATAAACTACCTACTCATTGTGATTGGCTTGCTGTTCATCATTGTTGGTCTCACTCTCATGTCGGGCGAGAGCACCATGGAAGGAGCCTTTAATCCCGAAATCTTCAGTCCTCGCAGAATACGATTGGCTCCTATCGTTTGCTTGTTCGGCTATCTGATAGAGGTCGTTGCGTGTATGAAAAGCTAAATGGGAACAAATAAGGAATCGAGATTGTGAACTCCGTTTTTGTCAAAGGTACCGAAATCTTATGGTTAACGGGAGTTATGGGCAATAAAAAAGGGTCACCGCTGTGACCCAATCTTTGTTAACCTTAAATCTAATACTATGAAAAACACGATGCAAAGGTAAAAAGTTTTTTGCTCTTATGCAAGTTTTTCAAAGTAAAAGTGTATTTTTTACATTAATTTCTAACTTTTTGTCAAGCATAGGTTACAATTTCATAGTTCATAATTCATAGTTCATAATTCATAGTTCATAATTCTTTGTTCATAGTTCATGGTCAGCGTGCACCAAACAACTATGAACTATGCACTATGAACTATGAACTATGAACTATATTACAGCCACGTTGCCAGTAGGTGTGCGAACCACCCTTTGAATCTGTCGGTGCGTGTGCGCCATAGGCGCCAACGCTCTTCTGTGAGGCGGTAGCTCTGCTGTTTGTTGTCGTCGAACAGGCGTGAGAGCTCGTCGGTGGTATGCTTGTCGATGATGATAGCATTCTCCTCATAATCCCAGCGTAGGGAGCGGGCATCGAGGTTGGTGCTACCCACGGTACAGAAACGACCATCGACCATTATCACCTTTGTGTGGTGGAATCCTCCTTGGAATATCCAGATGTCAGCTCCGCGCTTCATGAGCTTGTGGAGATTATAGAAGGCGCAGTCAGGTGTGAGCGGAATATCGCTTTTCTCGCCCATCATAACCTCGACCTTCACTCCTCGCTTTATTGCTTTGTACAGAGCCTTCCTTATGCTGTGTGTGAGGGTGAAATATGGGTTGAGAATCTTGATGCTGTCCTTTGCCGATTCTATGGCTCCACGATAGAAATGTCGCACTACCTTATTTGTCTTGTGCGGTTCGCGATTGGCTATGCCCACCATCTTATGGTATGCGGTGGCAGTGGTATCGGGTTTCAGGTTGTGGAAGTAGTCGGCACGCTCTTTGCGGAAATACTGCTCACCATCTATTGTCTCGCCTGTTACCCGTTTCCACATCCTCAGGAATATGCGTTGAAGCGTGTTTACTTCCTCACCGTCGAGCCGGCAATGCATATCGTGCCATGAGCCAACCTCCTCAGTTCCGTTTATGTAGTAGTCGGCAACGTTCATTCCGCCAGTATAGGCAATTTTTCCGTCGATGACAACAATCTTACGGTGGTCGCGGTGGAAAACATGGTTTATGTATGGGAAGTTGAGCGGGTCAAACTCGTAGAGTTGTATGCCACGGGCACGCTGATACTGCACATGCTCATCCTTTAGCGGACGGTTGTTGCTCGCGTTTCCGAAAGCATCATATATGGCACGTACTTCGACACCCTCTTTTGCTTTCTCTGCAAGCAGGTCGAAAAGAGCATTGGCTATAGAGTCGTTGCGGAAATTGAAGTATTCGAGATGCACGCTATGGCGTGCCTGACGAATAGCGGCAAACATATCCTTGAATTTCTCCGCACCATTGGTGAGAAGTGTTATACTATTGTCATGAGAGAATGTAACCCCCTCTTTCCGCATTATATCGACGATGAGAGAGTCAGAAGTTTGGGCAAATGAAACAGCCTCTCCCCCCGCCCTCCCCCGTAGGGAGGGAGCAGGAGCGCTTATTGAATCTCCATTTAATGACGATTTAGAATGGGAAGGTAGTAGGAAGAATAGAAAAATGAAAAAAAAGAAAACACAGTCTCTCCTTCCGCCCTCTCTAGTAGAGAAAGAGCAGGAAGACCAAGGAATAGTGTGTATATATTTATTGATATAGGATTGCTTGGTGGTAATCATTTCTGTCGCGCTCCGGCTCCCTCCCTACTGGGGGGAGGGCGGGGGGAGAGGCCGTCTTTTTTATTTCATATGCACATCTGTCTGTGGGAATGGAATCTCGATGTTGTTCTGGTTGAGTGTGTTGTAGATGCACTCAAGAATCTGGCCGTCATCGCCATAGCCTGTGTAAACACTTACCCAGACAATGACCTTGAGGATGAGGGCGGAGTCTCCCAGTTCCTTGAGAACGATGCTGATACCTCTCTTCTGATTGATGCAGTCGAGTTTTGAGAGAGCCTCGGTAAGAACCTTCTTACATTCGCTTATATTTGTTCCGTAGGCAACTCCCACGTCAAGGACATGGCGCTCGTAACCATGATTGCGTGTCATATTCTGATAGTTCTTGGTGAAGAGCTGTGAGTTCGTGAATGCTATCACAGAGCCGTCAACAGCAGTTACCATTGTACTTGTGTAGGATATGCTTGTTACCTTTCCTCGTATTCCGTCGCAGACAATGAGGTCACCAATTTTTACACGACCAGTCATCAAAGCTATGCCATAGTAGATATTCTCAAGTATTTCCTTTGATGCAAAACCGATACCGGTTGACAGACCTCCTGTGATGATTACAAGCCATTGGCTGCTGACATGGAACAGGGCAAGGCTGACAATGAACCAGATACCCCATATTAAAACCTGAAGCACGTTCTTCACCATTACCAGACGTGATTCTGCCGATGTAGCGTCCGCCTTGTAGAGGTACAGGGCTACAAGTTCCCTGAACGTATGGTTGATGAAATTGAATACGAACCACAGGATGATAACCATACAAACCGTGGAGATGCTTGCCTTGAAGTCCTCAGTGTCGATGTACTTATGAGTGAACATTTCTATTGTCTGCGTGGTGAGATTGAATACCTCTGCAGCCCAATAGAGACTGATAAGAACTGAGCATACGCTGCAAGCAGGGATAAATACCCAATAGAAGAGACGATAATACCAGTTCTGGGTAATTGGACGTTCTTCGATTTTCTTGAGTTTGCTATACTCCTTGAACCAGTCGCGGATACATGTTATGGTGAGAATACATGTCAGCTGCATAATCCACCAGATAAGAATCTGCACGGAAAGAAGCGTGTAGCCAACCATAGAACTGATGAGGGAAGCAACAAATACGAACTGTGAGATGTAGGCGTATATCACGTCGCTTCTGTCAATGTTCTTGCTGTGATGACGGATCTCATTCCATTGCCAGATACTGCATATAAGCAGAATTGGCGGGAAAATGAGGTTGACAAGATGGTTCGGAATCAGGATTATTCGGAAACTGATGACGATGAAACCATTGAGAAGCAATGGCGCATAGATACGGAATGTGCTCATTGTCTGGTCAGCCCTTACTCGGATAAGGATAGAGATGAGCACAACGCTCAGCAGCCATGCGAACTCAGTAAGCAAGCCTGAAGCCATGATTATGAAGTTCTGGTCATCCCATATCAGACGGATAGCACCAGGGATTATGGCAAATGTTACTGCTGTTGTCGTCAGGATTATGAATGTGCGCTTTGCTAGGAATCTGTTACTGATTTTCTTGAACTTACCGTTTCTGATAAGTGTTGTTATAAGCCAACGTACGATCAGCTGATTCAACAGTATAGCGATTACTCCAAGTCCGAATATACCGAGGAAAAGGTCAAGTATGAGTTTAGAATCCCATTGCGTCGGGGTTTTTGACTTCGTGAAATACTTGTCGTCTATACTTTCCTTTGTTTGTACCAGATAGTCGCCAAAGCGGGAGAGAATGGTAGGGTAGGAGTCACCGCCATTCTTGAAAATATTGTTTTGTATCTCCTTATAACGCTTGTTGGCGTAGTCGTTGAGGTTGCGTAAGTTGTTTTCTGCGCGGTTATACATAAAGATGTATTCAGCGAACTGCTGCTGGTCCTCTGCGAGCATACGGCGGATGTTGACAGCAAGTGCAAGACACACGCTACGGTCTATCTTCTCTCGTTCTGTCATACGACGTGTGGGCATTGTGCGAAGGCAGTTTATGAGACTGTCGTAACGTGCAACAGCTACGTCGGACTTGCTGGCGTATGCCTTGAAAGGTGTGATTTTCTTCTCAAACTCCTTATATTGCTTTGTTGCCTCATGACACGCATAGGTGAGGTCGAATACATATCCGTCCTTCTGTGAATAGAGCATGAGGGCATTTTGGTTGGCACGGTCAGTTTCTTGCATGATTGTTGCAAAGACACGTTGTCTGGAATTCTTCGTCTGTGCCTGATGGGCAGAGTACTCATCGTGGTATTTGATGAGTTCCTGACGGAGAATGCTGAGAGTCATCTTTAGACTGTCCTCTTTGAGAACGGCATTTGACGGAAGTACGAATCCTGCAAAAAGAACTGCAAGAAATAGAATTCTTTTCATCATTTTGTTAGTTGAAATTGTATTTTGCCCGCAAAATTACAAAAAATCTTGCGCATAATCGATGTTTTTCCCCGAAAAATCGTATCTTTGCCATTCAAAATTATAAAAAACGATACAACTGTTCTATTTTTAACAAAAATATAGTTATGAAACTGATTGCTGATAGCGGAAGCACAAAGACTGACTGGTGCTTGTTCGATATAGAAGACAAGGTGAAGAGCCGTTTGGCTACTCAGGGCATAAATCCTTTTCACATGTCGGAGGACACTATCCTTGGCATTATCAGAAATGAACTGCTGCCACAACTCGATTCTGTTTGTTCTTCTATAGAAGAAATAGAATTCTATGGTGCCGGCTGTACGGTTGCAAAGATTCCTGTGATGAAGGCTTTGCTTTCAGAAGTTTTCCTTTCTGCAAAGAACGTTGTTGTGGGAAGTGATATGCTTGGTGCTGCGAAGGCTCTTCTTGGAAATAATGAGGGTATTGCCTGTATTCTTGGAACTGGGGCAAATTCTTGTCTTTATGATGGTGAGAAAATCATCAGTAATGTCTCACCAATGGGATATATTCTTGGTGATGAGGGTAGTGGTGCGGTACTTGGAAAAACTTTCATAAATGAGCTTTACAAGGGCGGGCATCAGGACTTCATTAAGGTGTTTGAAAAAGAAACGAATTTGACACAGGCGGATATCATTCAAAAGGTATATCGAGAGGCTTTACCTAATCGTTTCCTTGCTTCTTTGTCAAAGTTTATAGGCGCTCATATCGCTGAGGAACAATGGATTGAGAATATGGTTGTGGATTGTTTCCGTGATTTCTTCAGAAAGAATGTAAGGCATTATAATCGTAAGGATCTTAGTGCTAGTTTTGTGGGGAGTGTTGCTTTTTTCTATAGGATTCAGTTAAAGAAAGCTGCAGAAATGGAAGGCTATACTATCGGCAAGATACTTAAAAGTCCTCTTGGTGATTAGTAGCTTTGCTGTAAGACTGTTGTAAATAGGCTTTAGGTCATATATGAAAAGGAACCAAACTCGATGGTGGTCCTATCCTGAATGGGAGTTAGAACGGACTTGCATCGAGTTTGGTTCCTTTTTATATCGGAATATGGGTTTATTTTCTGTTATTTAGCGTAGGCAACAGAGCGTGTCTCGCGGATGACAGTAATCTTAACCTGACCTGGGTAAGTCATCTCTGTCTGAATCTTTGTTGCTATATCGCCACTAAGTGCCTCCGTCTCAGCATCGGTCATCTTATCTGCACCAACAATTACGCGAAGCTCACGACCAGCCTGAATTGCGTATGTCTTTGTCACGCCTGGGTAGCTCATAGCGATAGCCTCAAGGTCGTTGAGACGCTTGATGTAAGCTTCTACGATTTCACGACGAGCACCAGGACGAGCACCTGAGATAGCATCACATACCTGTACGATTGGGGCAAGCATAGTGTTCATCTCCATTTCATCGTGGTGAGCACCGATGGCGTTGCAGATATCTGGCTTCTCCTTATACTTCTCTGCGAGCTTGGCACCATAGAGTGCGTGTGGAATCTCACACTCCTCATCAGGCACCTTACCAATATCGTGAAGCAGACCTGCACGCTTTGCCTTCTTAGGGTTGAGACCGAGCTCTGATGCCATTACAGCACAGAGATTGGCTGTCTCACGAGCATGCTGGAGAAGGTTCTGACCATAAGAAGAACGGTATTTCATCTTACCTACGATACGTACGAGCTCTGGGTGGAGACCGTGAATACCGAGGTCTATGGTTGTACGCTTACCTGTCTCGATAATCTCGTTGTCAAGCTGCTTCTTTACCTTAGCTACAACCTCCTCGATACGTGCTGGGTGGATACGTCCGTCAGCAACGAGTTGGTGAAGGGCAAGGCGGCAAACCTCACGACGGATAGGGTCGAAGCCAGAGATTACGATTGCCTCTGGAGTATCGTCAACTACGATTTCCACGCCACAGGCAGCTTCGAGTGCACGGATGTTACGACCTTCACGACCGATGATACGGCCTTTTACCTCGTCATTTTCGATATGGAATACGCTGACAGAATTCTCGACAGCGGTTTCTGTTGCTACACGCTGGATTGTCTGAATGACAATCTTCTTAGCCTGTTGGTTGGCATTGAGCTTTGCCTCATCCATAATCTCGTTGATATAGGCTGCGGCATTTGTACGAGCCTCGTCCTTAAGGCTTTCAACGAGTCGGTTACGAGCTTCATCGGCAGAGAGGCCAGAGAGTTCTTCGAGTTTTTCACGCTCCTTGAGCTGCATTTTCTCGAGTTCTTCCTCCTTCATGGCAAGGAGTTTTTTCTCGTTTTCAACACGCTGCTGATACTGTTCAATCTCCTGACGGCGGCGTCCGAGTTCCTCCTGGCGCTGGTTAAGGCTTATCTCACGCTGCTTCAGACGGTTCTCGCTCTGCTGAATCTTCTGATTGCGCTGCTGGACTTCCTTTTCCAGTTCGCTCTTCTTGTTAATGAACTTCTCCTTTACTTCGAGGAGCTTCTTTTCTTTAAGTACGTTAGCCTCCTTCTCGGCGGCATCTATCATCTCCTTATATTTACCTGTGATAATATATCGGAAAATCAAGTAGCCAATAAGTGCACCGATTATAAGTGCAGCTACGGCTATTATTGCATATACCATATAATGTTATTTTAGTTAATTAATAATATTCTCAAACGTCCTTCTAGTGTGTCAAAAACGGTAGATTGTACATTAAAGTACGGCCTCTATTTCAGAAGTAATAGTTTTGAGAATATCATCGTATGGAGCAACATCATTTCTCTTCGATTCGCTGACAAATCGAAGTGCAATATCGATCATTGCGTAGTATAATATCTCCTTATCCGCCTTACGACCTTTCCATACGCTGAAATACGCATTCACTCTATCGTTTATGAGAGATGCAGCCTCACGATAGAGTGGCTCTTGCTCGGCATCAACTTTGATAGAAATGTCGAGGTCGTATATGTGGATATTGATATGTTGTTTCTCTTTCTTTACTTCTGCCATTTTTATTCTTTGTCACTTAGCAGGGTAATACATTGATTTACATCTCTGATAAGCTTGGCAACACGATTCTTGGCACTCTCAATGTCTCCATCGGTGATTTCTATCATCTTTGCAGTCTTAAGTGCCTGATATTCTCGGTCTTTCTCTGATACAGCACGTTCGAGCTCGGCAATCTTTTTGTCGCGCTCATCCACCATATTGTATAGTTCGCTGTTTTCTTTCTTTGTTTCCTGATACTTAAGTATCAGTTGGCGAACTCTAGTGGTGAATACGTTCATGTATGCATCATTTGAGGCCATCAGATAGTACTATTTCGGTGACAAAGTTAGTGAAAACAATTGGTAATACCAAATTTTTTCCTAACTTTTCAATAAAAAACTGATATTTTGCCTATTGTTGTTCTGCTGGCTGCTTTTCTTTTTTGGCAAGCATTACTATCTGATACACGAAATCGTTTACCCATTTCTGTGAGAATCCGAGACGCTGGTTGTACTTACGTACGTTAACTACGGTTTTTAGTGTTCCTGGATCGGAAAAATTATTACTTGTAAATACCTGACTGACAGTTTTTTCAGTAGCAGTACGAATAACGCCTTTGAAGAATGATGGGATTCTCAATTTGAATTTCATTAGATTGCCCATAAGCATCATTGTGTCCTGAGTGAAACCCTGAAACTGGAGGAGGTATGGCTGAACATCCTGAAGTTTATGGCAGTTCTTGCCTACGCTCTTATCAATTTCCTTAAAGAAAGCATCATCATGACCATAGAGATCCTTCAGCATCTTGCGACAACGTGTCTTTTCTCCAAGACCAAGTTTGTTGTGTTCCGTTGGAACATGGAATGTACTTTTGAAGATTCTCAGGTCAGGTAGCATTGCGATATTTGTGATACCTACCTGTGCTGCAATTGCGGCCTGAAAATATACACGGATAAGAGTCATGTAATCTTGCATGCCTCCAATCTTGTTTTCTTCTTTCTTGTTGAATATTTTAGAAATTATACTCATGTTTTTTGTGCGATTTTGTAATATTTGACCGCAAAGATAGTATAAAAAATTCGAAAAAGCAATAAATATCACATATTTTGAAAGTTTTTTTAGAAAATGTGTGAATTTCACGAAATAAAATATTAATTTTGCACTCACAAAAACTGAAAAACGATGCAAGGAACAAGAGGAAACGATATAATCAAATGGGTGACGGTAATTCTTGATTGGGTTCTGTCGTGTTGCCTTCTGTCTGTCTTTGACGAACTGTTGCCACAATATTCGACATCTGGCGAGTTGAATGGCACGAAGATCGAAATGATGATTCTTCTTATGTCCATCGTCATTGCAACTTTCATTTTCCCTACGGTGATACATCGCCGTAAGATGAAGGTGGGGTTGATTGTGAGGCGAAATTTCCTTCTGGTCCTGACCACGATGGTTCTCTTCGTGTTTACATGTAGGACGATGACTTCGAGTGGTAACTACATCGTTTTCGGTGTCGTTTTCGGCCTGGCTCTTTGGACCTCCATTATGTCGTTGAGATTTTTGGAGAGATCTGTTATTAATTATTTCCGTTCAATAGGTAGGAATTCACGTACCATTGTGTTTCTCGGTAATGATCCTGCGAATTTGATTGTGTATAATGAGCTGATGGCTGATCCGGCTACTGGCTATCGTGTCCTTGGATATTATAGTGATTCGGTTATCGAAAATGCTCCCGACTCTCTCCCGAAAATCGGTTCAAGGGATGATTTCCGCAAATGGATGGAGAATTATCATGAAAATGGGCCGGTAATAGAGGAGTTGTATTGCAGCTTGTCTCATAGTGAGGCTGATGAGATGAGGCATATAATGGAATTCTGTGATAAGAATGTTGTCAGATTCTTTTATGTTCCTCGCATTTTCAGTAATATCCAGTTGTCACTACGTCCTGAGAAATTTGGCGACACGGTGATTTTCACTAATCATCATGAACCGCTTCAGCACTTGGGTAATAGAGTCGTGAAACGTCTCTTTGATATCGTGTTCAGCGCGACAGTCCTTTTGATGCTTTTCCCGCTTTTCCCAATTATGGCTCTTATCATTAAGATGCAAAGTAAGGGACCTGTATTCTTCAAGCAGATGCGAACCGGACTTAACGGAGATTCTTTCATGTGCTATAAGTTCCGCTCTATGCACGTAAATGCTGATGCAGACAGGGTGCAGGCAACCAAGCATGATCCGAGAAAATTCCCGTTCGGTGAGTTTATGAGAAAGACGAACCTCGACGAACTTCCTCAGTTCTTCAATGTGCTGAAAGGAGATATGAGTGTTGTAGGACCTCGTCCTCACATGATTTTCCATACGGAGAAATACTCTGCACTTATAGATAAGTACATGGTAAGACATTTCTCTAAGCCTGGAATAACAGGTTATGCACAGGTGACGGGCTTCCGTGGTGAAACTGAGGAACTGTGGCAGATGGAAGGACGTATCAGAAAGGATATCTGGTATATTGAGAATTGGTCAATGTGGCTTGATATTAAGATTATCTTTATGACTGCTCTGTCAATCGTTCGTCCAGATAAGGCGGCTTATTAGATTTAGAAATAACAAAAACATAATAATAAAAGATGGAAGAAAACAATGTGTCTGCGGTGAAGCAGACAACAACTGACGACAAGGTCAGCGGCGTTTTTAATATCCAGTTTATATTAACATCGTTGATATTGAACTGGAAGTGGTACTTGCTCTCACTCATTATCTGTGTGGGCTGTGCTATGGTATATCTGCGTTATGCTTCGCCAGTGTATTCTATTTCTGCAAAGATGCTTATTAAGGATGATGACAGTCCACAGGCTTCACGTCGTGGTAGTGCATTGCAGAATGTGGCAAATCTTGGTTTCATGACTAATACTTCAGGTTTCGACAACGAGTTGGAAATGCTGAAGTCACAGTCTCTGTCAATTGCTGCAGTTACAGACCTTAAGCTTTATGTCAACTATTTTGGCGTTGCAAGATTCAAGAAGCAGCTTCTATATAAGAATCAGCCAATCAATGTTGATATGGATATCAAGCATGTAAATGAACTTGAGGCTCCTGTCAATGTGGATATTGAGAGCGCAGGTAATAACAAGTTCAATATTAAGATCGACTATATGTATGTTGATCCTGATACAGAGCAGTTGATTCCAATACAGATAACAAAGACTGCTCAGACTCTTCCTTGCGTTATAAATACTAAGGTGGGTATTGTGACATTTAATCCGAACGGTCGCAGCTTTGTTGCAATGTCAAAGATCAAGCACATGAAGGCTATCATCAGCAATCCTTCAGGTGCAGGTATCAAGTATGCTTTCGGTCTTGGCGTTGAGCCATCTTCAAAGACTACAACCATCGCTAACCTCTCGCTCAATGATGGTAGCGTGCAGCGTGGTATTGACTATCTGAATCAGCTTGCCGTTGTATATAATCGTCAGGCCAATGAGGATAAGAATGAGATTGCACGTCGTACAGATGAATTTATTAATGATCGTCTTGCGAAGATTAACGAAGAACTTAATGTTACTGATGGTAACATTGAGAGCTATAAGCGTAGTAAAAGCGTTATCGATGTTACGGCTAAGGCTGCACAGTCTTTGACTAATACGAACTCTTACGAGAGGGATCTTGCTGCTGCTAATACACAGTTAGCCCTTCTTCGTAGCATTCAGGATGTAGTTAATCAGCCTGCTAATAAGTATCAGATTCTCCCTTCAAACGTTGGTTTGACAGATGCGGCTTCTGTAGCTCTTATTACTGAATATAATAAAGGTGTTCTGGAGCGTAACCGTTTGCTCCGCAATGCTTCTGAGATGAACCCGAAGGTTCAGGAAATGAATGGTCAGCTTGATCAGTTGTTGGAGAGCTTGAAGAGCGCTCTCATTCAGGCTATCCGCAATGGTGAGATTTCACGTGATGCAATGGCTCGTCAGGTAGCTAAGTTCAGCGGTCAGATTTCTCAAACTCCAGAACAGGAGCGCGTATTGACTCAGATCGGTCGTAAGCAGGAGGTAACATCAGGATTGTATCTTATGCTTCTTCAGAAGCGTGAGGAGAACTCTATCTCACTTGCTGCTACTGCCGACAAGGGTAAGCTTATCGATACTCCAGTATCTGGCGGTAAGGTTAAGCCACGTAACTCTGCAATCATGCTTGGTGCAATTGTTCTTGGCTTTGCTCTCCCATTCTTTATCTTTGTATTGATTGAGCTCCTTCGCTATCGTATTGAGGGACATAGTGATGTTGAGAAACTCACCAAGCTTCCTATCATCGCTGATGTAGCTATGGCTAATGAGACTGCAAAGACTAAGGCTGACATCGTGGTTCATGAGAACCGAAATGATCAGATGGAGGAGATATTCCGATCCATGCGAACGAACCTTCAGTTTATATTGAAACAGAATGAGAAGGTGATAATGTTCACTTCAAGTATATCAGGTGAGGGTAAGACATTCTGTGCTGCCAACCTTGCTGTGAGCTTCGCGCTCCTTGGCAAGAAGGTTGTACTTGTAGGTCTTGATATCCGTCGTCCTCGTCTGAACCATCTTTTCGAGCTTAACGACAGATCACATGGTATCACCAATCTCCTTACTCGTTCTAACATCACAATGAGTGATATTGATGAGCAGATTCTCCCTTCTGGTGTGAATGATTCCCTTGACCTCCTTCTTGCTGGTCCTATTCCACCAAACCCAACCGAGCTTATCTCTCGTACTGCTCTTGACGATGTGATTAACAGCCTCAAGGAGAAATATGACTATGTAATCATCGATACTGCTCCTGTTGGTCTTGTAACTGATACATTGAGCGTAGGACGTGTTACTGACGTAACCGTATTCGTTTGCCGTGCTGACTATACCTCAAGAAGCAGCTTCGATATGTTCAACTCTCTTGCAGCGGAGAACAAACTTCCGAATGCTTGTGTCGTAATCAACGGTATTGATATGTCTAAGAAGAAGTACGGCTATGCTTACGGCTATGGCAAGTATGGTAAGTACGCACACTATTCTTACGGATACAGAAGCCGTTACGGAACATACGGTTATGGATATGGCAGCTACACCCAGAGCCATTACGGAAACCCTAATGACACATCTGTAAAGCGTTAATATGACAATAGCTGTAGATTTCGACGGAACAATTGTGGAGCATCGTTATCCTGCAATAGGTAACGAACTCCCATTTGCAACTGACACACTCAAGATGCTTATTGCTGAGCATCATAAGCTCATTCTATGGACAGTTCGTGAAGATGAACTTCTTCAAGAGGCTGTTGACTGGTGCAAGGAGCGCGGAGTGGAGTTCTATGCCGTAAACCGTGACTATCCGGAAGAGTCGCTTGAGAATAACAACCATTTCTCTCGAAAGCTCAAGGTTGACATGTGGATTGATGACCGTAATATAGGCGGACTTCCTGACTGGGGTACCATCTATCAGATGATTCATTACAACAAGACATGGAATGACATCAATTCTAAGCATCCTTCTTCTTATGAGTATGAGAAACCAAAGAAGAAGTGGTGGCAATTCTAAAATATAATTACGAATTACAAATTACTAATGACCTATTTAGGTGAAAAGTAACTTGGTAATTCGTAATTTTTTATTAGTTAATTTTGAATGAAAGATTCTGTTATAATAGTAAGTGGCGGAATGGATTCCGTTACTTTGCTTTATGAATATGCTGACAGCATAGCTCTTGCCATAAGTTTTGACTACGGAGCTAATCATAATGCCAAGGAGATTCCTATGGCAGCCTTGCATTGTGAGCGTCTCGGAATAGAGCACATAGTCATTCCTCTGGCTTTCATGGGAAAGTATTTCACATCAAGTCTTCTTGAAGGTGCTGATGCAATTCCTGAAGGACATTATGCCGACGAGAACATGAAGTCAACGGTTGTGCCTTTCCGCAATGGTATAATGCTGTCAATAGCTGCCGGAATAGCAGAGAGCAGAGGCTTGAAGAATGTCCTCATCGCTAATCATGGTGGAGATCATAGCATATATCCTGATTGCCGTCCGGAATTCATTAATGCTATGGATGCAGCTACAAAGGCAGGAACGTATATCGATGTAAGCGTGAAAGCCCCTTATACCAATATCACCAAGACCGATATTGCACGTCGCGGTAAGGCTCTCGGTATTGACTATACCGAAACATGGTCTTGCTATAAGGGTGGGGAAGTCCATTGCGGCAAGTGTGGCACATGCGTTGAGCGTAAGGAGGCTCTTAAAGACGCAGGAATAGAAGATAATACGATTTACGAAGCATAAAGAAATAGTCCTCTCCCATGATGGAAGGGACTATTCCTTTTTTTATTACTGTCCGCAAAAAATATTATCAAGTTTTAGTTTCGCTTGTGGCTGTTTTGCAGAAGAACTTTGCGAATAACTTGAATGCTTCGAATTCTGAGAGGACGACACCTAACGATGAACTTTTTTGTACTTTCCTTATATGCCACACCTATGGTGCTCTTAGCAATCATCAGAATTACAATAATATATGTAATTGTAATTAGAGAATACCATATTTTTTTGTAAAACACAGTTTATCTCATGGGTATTCAGGTATTTACACGTCTTATTGATTTTTTTTTATAATTGTTACATTTATTTATCGCTTTTTTTTCGTAATTTCCCAAAATATCTTTGTAACTTTGCACGCGAAAAAGCAAAAGTATATGCACAAGCTTTTATAGGCTGAATCGCATAATTTCCTTTAGTGCGTAGAAGCACTCGGAAAACGAAGATGTACTCGGGAATTAAGGAGCGTTCAACTAAGATACGGTATATTATTCTCTGCTATACCTTCGTTATGTCTCTGTAGTAGCTCTGCTTTGATAGCAGAGGAATCGGAGAAACAATGATAGAATAAAGACGGTAAAAAGATTCGTGGGGGCTAGTTGTGATTACCAAAATTGTACCTTTGCGCAATCAAAAGTCAGCTAATATTTTCTTATCTTCACCACAGATTATAACAACTAAAATATTTATAACAACAATGAAACATTATCTACTCAAGTGCATTGCACTAATGCTCGTGGGCTCATTGGCCATATCATGTGGCAAAGATGACCAATTTGAAGGCGACGACGATATTGTCACCATAAGCGATTCTAATGACAATTCTGATGGCAAATCCGGTGACAATTCTGGTAGCAACTCAGAAGACAATTCTGGCAATAATAACTCAGGAGACAATTCTGGTAACAACTCAGGCAATAATAACTCAGGCAATAATAACTCAGGTAATAACAATTCTGGCAGCAACTCAGACAATAATTCTGGTAATAACAACTCTGCTACACCAGAAAAGATTGTGCCAGTAAATATCAATGCCACAACATTCCCAGACCCTAAGTTCAGGGCTTTGATTTCAGGACATGATTACGACAGAAACGGCGACGGTTATTTGGATGAGAAAGAAATCATCTATATCCGCAATATATACTGCCAGGGTATGGGTATTAAGTCGCTCAAGGGTATAGAGTATCTGAAGGAACTGCGCGGTATCTATTGTATGGACAACGAGATTGCAGATTGGGACCTCAGCCACAACAAACTGCTTACTGGTATCTGGTGTTCAAATAACAAGTTCAAATCACTTGATTTTTCCGGTTTGGATGATCTCGTGTGGGTATATTGTCACGACTGTAAAGAACTTACATCGCTCAACGTAAAAAACAATCCAAAGATGGCGTATATAGAATGTAATACTACGCCACTTAAGGAGTTGGATGTGACACACAACCCAGAGCTTGAACATCTTATGTGCGGTACGTGCGGACTTAAGACCCTCGATCTGAGCAAGAATCCTAAGCTCCAGCACTTAGATGCTTTTTCTAATCAATTCACGTCGTTGGACCTCTCTCATAACCCTTTGTTGAAGCGTCTTGATATTTGGAATAACCAACAGCTCGGTAACGTATCTATCAACCATCTGAAGGGACTGCAAACCTACAATTGTGCCAAAACAGGTATCAAGAAGTTGGATGTTAGTCACCTTCCTGAGCTTTACAAGCTGATTTGCAGTTACAACCAGATCACCACGTTGGACCTGTCTAAGAATCCAAAGCTTATAATACTCGAATGTCAGGACAACAGCCTTACCCAGCTCAACATTTCGAAGAATCCTCAGCTCCGTTTCTTGTGGGCTGCTCACAACAAGTTCTCTTCCATAGACCTTAGTAGCAATCCATACCTCGTAAAGGTATATAACGAAGGAATATACGAAAAAGATACAAAATATGGAATTGATCATGAGTGGTATATAAACCTTGGTGGTGACGTATCTACTGGTGATGATAACAAGCTTTACCTCTGGGTGAATATCGATGTTAAGATAAACGCCAAGTCAAACGGCACACCGGCTGCCAAGGAGAAATATTCTCCATTAGACCCAGGAGTCAAGGAGAGCGACTGCCTTACACGTGGATATGTGATGAATTATCTCTACAAGATGGCTGGTAGTCCTAACGTGGCAGGTCACAAGTCTTCTTTCAAGGACGTGGCAGGTACAACCTACGAAAAAGCTATCATCTGGGGCGAGATGAGGGCAATGACAATGGGCTTCCCTGAGTTCTTGGGCGACTATTTTGCTCCTAACAAATGGATTACCCGTCAGGATCTTACGTTTATGCTTATGAGATATGCCGAGGCATTTAACCTGAAGCGTGAAATCGACTTCGGACGTAGTGACGAGTATCTCGACTACTTCGACATCGACTACGACCATTGGGAAGCTATTTGCTGGTGTGCTACATGGCATATTATCGAAGGTAAGGGAGGCGCAACCAAGAGTCAGCAGAAGTTCGACCCATTCGGACGTGTCACTCAGGCTGACCTTAATCTCGCTATCGCGAATCTGAAGGATGCTAACAAGTAATAAAAACTCAAGGCTTAATGCCAGATAACTCATAGGGCGGTTCTTTTGAGCCGCCCTTTTTCGTTTTCTCCTACATCGTCAGTATTCCCTTGTAATTCCCATGCAAATCCCTTGTAAATCCCATTTTCCTCCCATTCCAAGGAACGGACCTGAAACGGACTTGGAACGGACCTACAACGGAAGCAGAACGAAGGCATGTAAATGAAAAATGAAAAGTGAAAAATGAAAAATACGAGTATGAATTTTTTTTCTGAACACTAAAAGCACGAAAGAAACGAAAAGTTTCGTTTGTTCTGTGTATTCCGTGTTCAAAGGAAAAATTAATGCGTCATTAATGTAAAAATCAACAACGAATTTAACGAATTAAACGAAACATCTCTTGTACTCACATTTATTATGGGTAGCATTTTTCAAATGTATATTCGTTTTAATTCGTTTAATTCGTTGTTTTTCTCCCTGCGTGGTTTGATATTATGTCTTCTATATAACAAATTTATTTTTTTCACGCAGATGTATGATTTTAAAATACGTTCAATGCATGTTCCACTTCAAGGCTTCGCTTTTCGTTGTTCTTTTCAGGGTATATCCTGGAGCATCGAATGCTTCTGGATTAAGCCCAAGTTTTCCATTCTCGAAAGTGAGGCTATATGTGATGACTCCCCAATTTACACCTTGTCTTGGTTCATTAGTGTATATGGATTTCTCCACGTCTGTTAAATAGTACGGACGTGTGCCTGTTGCAATAGGTAGTTGATCATCCCTCGTGTTGATAACACTCATCTCACCATTTTGGGAGAAAATAATGATTACCTCCCCTTCGTTGTATTGATTATAACCACCCCAACCATCTGATGCTCCAATCAGATACCATGTTCCGATAATCTCAGATTTGTCAGCATAGTTGTCATCTTCATCTTCGCTGCAACTGTTAAGGCAAGTCAAACTGAGTAGTAACATACTAACCCATAAAAATACTTTTGATTTCATATTCTCTACTGTTTGGTTTAATAAAATAATGTTTACATTCATATAATGCACGAGATGAAGAAACCTTGCATGAGAAATGTAATAATTTGATGTGAATTCGACGAATTTCATCAACTTGTATTGTTGAAAAACATGTGGTTGAAGAAGCTCTGAAAGAGCGATACCTAACAGGGCAGTCCGTTAGGGCTATTATATAGACGATATTTAATGGAATGAGGTCTTCGACGTTCAGCCCTCGCAGTCCAGAATTCATCGAGCTAACATTAACTAAGTCGCAACTCCTATGTAATTCCCTACCAAAGTCGGTGCAAGTCCCATTTCTCGCCTATTCTATGGAACGGACTTCCACCGACTTTGGTACGGACTTATAGCGAAGGAAGAGCGAAGGACGAGCGGATGTAATAGGTTGGTGTAATACCCTTTCGAAGAAAAAAATCAAAAAGTTTTTTAAGGGGGTATTACACCTTTTGAGGTTGTGTACGATATTTTTGTTGATTATCAGCACGTTAGATGAGGTGTAATACCCTTGAAAGTATTACACCATTTCTGGCTATTTGGTGTAATACTGGTGTAATACTTTCGGGGGGTATTACACCAAAGTAAATGGATTGATACTCAAATATTTAATATACTCAAAACTGCAAAGGTGTAATACTCGGCGTTAAAAACTTTTTGAAAAATAGTATTACACCAACTATTACACCACATTTTTCTGAACACGGAAAGCACGGAGATTTGTCGAAGACCCACTGGCCATAGGGTAGTAATGAACGAAAAAACTCTTCGCATTAATTTTTTTAATCCGTACAGGCCGAATAATTACAATTACAATTATTTTTTAGATGCACACTATTCTCTGCCTTACCCCCTCTCTGATATGTTTATTTGAGAGTTCATAGATATGTGTGTGCATTTTTATTGTAATTATTGTAATTGTTGAAAGAATTAGTATGGTTCTTTGGGATAGGGAAATAGTAGCAATAATGCTGCCATTTCCTGAAAAAAAGTTAGTCCCTCAAATTTGCGAATGGTCTTTTACCGCCATGTGCATTCTTGAAATCAGCAATCATTTGACGTTCAACCTCACGTGGCTCTTTATCCGTCAAGGTCTTCCAGCCAACAACAAGGTCTTTGGAATCTTCTAATTGCCAGATATATCGTCCTCCCCAATGCCCAATGTTTTCACCTTGTCCAAAACGCATGTATTGCTCTAAACGTGTCTGAAGTGTAGCCGAATTTTTAGAACCACCCGCCTTGCCAATGTAAACTACTGGTTCATTATCAATCCAATTGGTCTTTAATTCAGAAAAAGACACGTTTGGATTTTTTCCTTTGAAGAATCCACCAGACCCCTCTTTTATGAACTGAGGTTCAGACTCGTTTTCGCGAAGTACCACGTATACGCCCATTTCTTTAGGAATATCATTACAACTATTTATTAGCTCACGAACGGTCTTAAAACCTTTAAAACCGCATTCCCGTAATTTTTCTATTTCTTTCATCATAGCTTAAAAGTTTTTTCATTAAGTGATGCACACCAATATAAGACATTTAACAACTCGTAAATTAATGTTTTTGTAACATAAGGTGCATCGCCTTTTCTTATGGTTGCATCTACCTCCGTCTTGTGTGAACCGGGATTGGTAGTTGATACACAGGCATAAAAACATCTCTTTACGAAAATTGGTACATCAGTAGATAAACCTAAACCTATTGCGATACTGAAATCATTCAAAGATAGTTCACTATAGGTTTTAGCAACTACTTGCTTGCCGTTCTTTTCAAATCCTTTTTTGATATTATATGAAATGTCCATATCTGAAAATAGAGTGTAGTTCTTAATCCATTCAAGAATCTTCCTGCATTCATTTAGTATAGTGACATCATCTTTGATATCTTCATATTCCAGTTTTATTAACAGGTTTTCTATATCTGGACAGAATTTATATACAACACCATATTTTTCTCTAGCGACAATCTTGGGATTGTTGCTAACTTTGATTTGGATTGTTTCAAATAAAATGTCGTATTCATTTTTTATATTGTAGATCCTTTCATCTGGCACTATTCTTCTTAGTATCTCCTCATATTTGAGATCTTTAGAGGTTACAACAAACCACGGGATGTTTCTGACTTTAACCTCGTCCACGACTTTTATCAAATCCAGTTCATTTGGTATTTGATTCGGTAATATTTTTACCTCAGCGTTCAAGATAATCGCATCCCATCTGGTATTCAAATCATCCATTTTATGACGGCAATCTGTCATACACTGACAGGTTGTAATTGACAGATGATAAGCTATCCCTTTTTCTGGATAATCGTGTAGCTTTACATCTCCATTATTCATCCAAAGCACATTTATCTTATCCATAGTTAATCCTCCTTTGTTTTTTTCTGGTACTTACATAAGAACTCCATCATGGTATCCATATCCCCCACCTTTATTTTTCCAGGAATTTCTATAAGAACTCCACTAAGGTGGTCATCTTTCAAACGAGCATCGGGATAAGGGAGAAACGGTAATTGACGCAAAGTGGATTCTTTATTTAGATATTCCACTAAATAATCCAAGTCTATATCATTTGCCCACCACATTGGAATAAGAGCTATTTTCTCATTCAAATCGACGCTTACAGAATTACCTTTAGGAATTACCTTTTGTGGTTGTAGATTACCATAAGCGGAAACTACAATTGCTGGTACTGTTAGTTCCAACATATCACTATGTATAATATACTCTGAATTCGTTGGAATACCATATTTTTCATGCAATATAGTTTCTGTATGACTTCCACTTAAGTCCATGATGTTAAAAACTTCATCCAATCGTACATACTTGAACCCTTTTTGGGCTACAGGCTTCAGAATATAGTCTTGAGGCGACAATGAACTTTTAATATTCATTGAAGAAACTAAGCGGACTTGTTCATCCCATCGATCGTCAACTTTTGTGTCCATTATATCTTCATTCATTTTGAATGCCAAAAGATTCTCACCTGGAAACAAGTCATGAATCAGCATATTGCAGACTGCAGCCATATCTGTTTCTTCAGCAATATTCCATCTGCTGGCATCAATAAACTTAACGCTTCCTCTCCTTCTGCGTGTTAAATCAACCAGAATGATTGCTACTTGATTTTCTTCGTCAGATGGCCAAGGAAATGAAGTTATACAAACCGTATCAATAATATCAGCGTCAATACACATCGTTCTGAATTTCATATTTTCTTTGTTATTCAGAACTGATGCCGGCACTGACCAGAATAATTGTTTGCTGTCTGGTAGCCTCTCTATGCTTGTCTCATTAAACGGTGTATCAAAAGGTTCAGATATCAAAACATATCCAACATTAGCAGCCAAGTCCTTCAACAACTGTTCTATTTCTTCTTTGTTTATCTTATTCATAACTCAATCAAATTAAAAATTCAACAAAATTAATTATCGAGTGCAAAGTTACGCTTTATCTGTGCAGCCTATCTTCATAGATGAATATTTTTTCAAATTTTCTGCTAATTTTTCCTTAATTTGTTGCCTATACCACTACATCTGGAATGAAGGAAAAAAGCTGTTGGTCAAGTTCTCTTGTTGGCCGTACTTGTATTTCTACCACACAATTGATATCATCTACAAGTTTCTGAGACTTGTGGATAGGTTTTGATATTACATACGGAAAGCGGTTAGCAGAGAATCGTAAACCAATGGTTTCTTTCTTTACATCGTCATTAGGAATTGTAGCCCCCATGACATCATCAAAATATGTGGAGAAATCGTAGCTTTCATTTTTCTTGAATGGTTTCTCCGAATTTTCGTAATTCAGAATTCTGTCAAGTGCTAAGTTGCTAATTCTATTAAGTTCATCGTTTAATCCATAAAGAAACCAACGGCCATTATATTGTTTTATATAGTATGGATGTATTGTCATCGCTATTTCTTTCCATTTGAAAGTCTGATAAACAATATCCAAAGTCTGGTGGTTTATAGTAGCATCAATAATGTCAGCCAAATGCTCTACACCTTTTAGTTGCTCGTTCTGTTCAAAAGAAACAAGATGCTCAGCATTAGATTTCAAGCCAAATCGGTATTCTAAATTGGAAATGACCTCTTCAAGCCAGACATTTGTTGCTGTACCTCTGAAACGTGCAAGCATATCAATAACAGACTGAAGTTTGTTGATGTCAGTTACAGACAGTTCATTGTTATATATATGGAAGTTTGGATTAGAATAACGATAATAGCACTTCTTACCATCGTAATTGTAGGCAACAATAGGAGCTTTATACGACATACGGTCACGCATATACTTTATGTCTTCACGTATCTGGCGAATACTAACAGTCGTGCCAAAGATATCAAGCAAATGTTCATTGACTTCATTAAGCAAATCGTCAATTTCATATCGTTTTTGAAAATTACTAAAACATCTGTCTAATATCTGATACCGTAATTGTGCATTCTTATTTGTAGCCATATTCTTGTTTTTTCAATGGTTGATAATATTCGTTAATCTCTCCTATATATATTGTTTAATAAGGATTTTGTGCAAAGATACTCAAAACAATTTGAAATTCGATGAAAAAATGGATGTTTTTTCTTTGTGACTTGCATTTTCTGCTATTAAGGCTATAAATGATGTCAAGGTTTGGGATAATCACAGCATAGTATATATGGGTATAAAAAAAGAATTACAAGACTATTGGGGTAGTCTTGTAATTCAATATTGTAACTACTAACATCCTTCCTTTGGGGGAAGGCTTGGTTGTGCTTTAGATTTGCTTGAAGAAGTCGTTGCCCTTATCATCAACGAGGATGAATGCAGGGAAGTCAACAACGTCAATCTTCCAAACAGCCTCCATGCCGAGCTCTGGGTACTCTACGCACTCAATGCTCTTGATGTTGCTTGATGAAAGGAATGCAGCCACACCACCGATAGAACCGAGGTAGAAGCCCTTGTGATCCTTGCAGGCATCGGTAACAACCTGTGAACGGTTACCCTTGGCAATCATTACCATAGAACCGCCATTGTCCATGAACTCGTAAACGTATGGATCCATACGACCGGCTGTTGTTGGGCCCATAGAACCGCAAGGCATTCCCTGTGGAGTCTTTGCAGGACCAGCATAGAGAACAGGGTGATCCTTGAAATACTGTGGCATACCCTCGCCTGCATCAAGACGAGCCTTGATCTTAGCGTGTGCGATATCACGAGCAACGATGATAGTACCAGTAAGGTTCACACGTGTAGAAACAGGGTATTTGCTCAGTTCCTTACAGATGTCAGCCATTGGCTGGTTGAGGTTGATGTTGATTGCATCGCCCTCGCCTGCCTGACGGAGTGACTCTGGGATAAGCTCGTATGGTTTGTCGTCCATCTTCTCAATCCAGATACCATCAGCATTGATCTTTGCCTTGATGTTACGGTCGGCAGAACATGATACGCCGAGACCGATAGGGCAGGAAGCACCGTGGCGTGGAAGACGTATTACACGAACATCGTGAGCGAATGCCTTACCACCAAACTGAGCACCGAAGCCTATCTTGCGAGCCTCTTCGAGGAGCTGCTTCTCAAGCTCGATGTCACGGAATGCGCGACCAGTCTCATCACCTGTTGTTGGGAGGCTGTCATAGTACTTTGTAGAAGCGAGCTTAACGGTCAGAAGGTTCTTCTCGGCAGAAGTACCACCGATAACGAATGCGATGTGATAAGGAGGACAAGCAGCTGTGCCGAGAGTCTTCATCTTCTCAACGAGGAAAGGAACGAGAGTGCCAGGGTTCTGGATACGTGCCTTAGTCTCCTGATAGAGGTATGACTTGTTTGCAGAACCACCACCCTTTACTACGCAGAGGAACTTGTATTCCATGCCCTGGGTAGCCTCGATGTCAATCTGTGCAGGGAGGTTGCAACGTGTGTTTACCTCGTCGTACATGTTGAGAGGAGCGTTCTGAGAATAGCGGAGGTTATCGTTTGTATATGTGTTATATACACCCTTAGCCAGAGGCTCTTCGTCCTCGAAGCCAGTCCAAACCTGCTGTCCCTTCTCTGCGTGGATGATAGCTGTACCTGTATCCTGACAGAATGGGAGCTGACCCTTGCATGCAACCTCTGCGTTGCGGAGCATTGTGAGGGCAACATACTTGTCGTTGTCGGTAGCCTCTGGGTCGTTGAGTATAGCAGCAACCTGCTTGTTGTGCTCACGACGGAGCATGAAGTTCACGTCGTGGAATGCCTGTGTAGTAAGAAGCTCGAGAGCCTCTGGTGAAACCTTCAGGATCTTGTTTCCTTCAAAATCGCCAACTGATACGCCTTCCTTTGAGATGAGGCGATACTCTGTCTTGTCTTCGCCAAGCTGGAACATTGGCGCGTACTTGAATTCTGGATTTGCCATAATGTTTTTATAAATGTGGCCTCTCCCCCCGCCCTCCCCCGTAGGGAGGGGGCCGGAATGCGAAGGGAGAGACCACTTTAGGTTGAAATATAATTTGTATTTAACTTATTGTCTTGCCGATTAGCCTTTTGTCTTCCGGCTCCCTCCCTACGGGGGAGGGCGGGGGGAGAGGCCGCTTTCTTACTTCAGGAATGCAGCGCGTGAAGCCTCAATCTTCTCCTTAGAAGCAGCGAGCTCCTTCTTGAAGTCAGCGAGAGTTGTTGCGTTAAGTTCCTTGAGTGGGTTGAGAGCCTCTGCAATACCTACAATCTGTGGGTCGTAAACTGAGAGCTGGTCAATAGCGTCGATGATGCAGAATACACGGAATGTGATGTTTGCAACCTGATCGTCTGTGTAGCCTGCACAGAACTTCTCGATATTCTGTGACATTACATATACGGTCTCGACAGTAGCAGCACTGGTGAGAATCCAGTAGAAGTTGATACGGCCTTCTGCTTCCATTTCCTTGTAGAGAATCTTGTTCTTCTCTGCCTGTGATGTAGCTTCGTTAGCCTTCTTGATTGCAGGGTCGTTGATTTCTGCCACGAGCTTTGCGATTGCCTCGTCATAGCCCTTAACCTCCATGTCATAGAGACCAGCTACTTCCTTGTCGGCAGAAAGCATTGCCATAGCAGCATATTTCTGTCCAATAGATGTCATTTCGTCACCTACTGTTGGAGAGAGCAGATAAGTAGGCTTAACCTTCTTCTCGTCAGCAGAGAGCTTAATCTTGCCAGCCTTGATGTTCTCTTCGATAGCAGCGAACTGCTTGTCGTTGATCTGAGTTGTGAGACTGTCGAGGTGCATCTTAACTGCAGCCTCAAGTTGTGCCTGCTCAAATGTCTTAGTTGTGTCCTGATCAGTAACTTCCTGCTGTGGCTTTGAACCACCACAAGATGCAAATACCATAGCTGCAAATGCTACGATTGCGAGAGTGAATTTCTTCATAACGATTTAGTTTTTATTATTATGTTTCTTGTATTAACGCTAATTTATTAATGGTTTCGGGCGTTTGTGGCTTGTGTCTTTACATACCGCTAACACCTATCCCCCAATTTAGGTGCAAAGATAATAAAATATTTTATAATTCAACAAAAATATCGAAAAAAACTGATGAAGTTCTGTTATTTTCCCTATATTCCTATTGTTGCTCTTTCCTCAGATAACGTCCAGGGCGGTCGGAGTAGAGCATTATCGCAGCAATCAGACTCATTAGCAAAAGGATGGCAACGTTGAATTTCAGAGTCGGTATTTTCGTGTCGCCTATTACCTTCACAGAACTATAGAATGGAGCACGCCCGTCATTTGTAGTCGGTGTCAGATATATGAAACCTGTTCTTGGCACGATATAGCCATCTATGATGTCGTGTGTATGCTTGGTGTCTGCATTGATGCAGAAATTCTCGAGCTGCTTGTTGTAGTGGTCCTTCTTCAGCTTCAGGAATGCTTCCTTGCCAATCTTGTTGACTATAGCCATGACAATTTTATCCTCTTCCAGAGTTGCCTTGTTGCATCTGCTTGAAAGAGTATCCTCTGCTTCATCTGTATAAGCGCGTAATGACTTGTATGAATAGTCACCAGAATATTGTTTCATGTTGCAGATTTCGGAGAGGGTAGGGAGGGCTTTCTTTATTACGTCCATGTGTTCGGGTTTCACTTCCTCACCTTTTTCCTTTTCGTCGTTCATAGTCTCAAGCTGTGACTGGACCTCATACAGATAGGCAAACAGGTAATACTGAGCCTCATATTTCTTCCTTTGTACATCAAAGAGTGGAGCCTCATATTCATTGTCCTTGAACTGAGTTACAGACAATGCCTCGTATGCCCATCGTGAAGGTATAACGTCGCCTATTACCGGCACATTTCCTGTGGTGCTGTTTGGAGTGAGATCTGAGAAACTGACAACGAGTCCGCAAAGCATGATCTGAGGAATGAGAAGTATAGGAATACTGATATAGATGGCCACAACGCTATTTAGGCTTTGTGACAGCAGTAATCCTATGAGTGATGATAGGAATGCTGCAAGGAACAGCAGTCCCCACCACACGAAGAACACGTCGTGCAGTTCCATTATCAGATTTCCGACACTTACGAACAGAAGTGTCTGGAGCAAGGTTATACCTGCCATAAAAGCTATTTTGCTTGAGATATAGCTTGCATACGACAGACTAAGGAACTTCTCGCGTTTCAATAGGGCTCGATCCTTTATTATCTCTACTGCCGAACCGCTCATGCCTATGAATATGGCTACTATAACTGCCATGAACAGATAGGACACAAGGTTTTTGTTCTCCATAACCGAATAGCCTTCCAATGGGGCATAGTGGGTTAGGGATGCACAGACAGCAGCAAGTAGCGGTGCCTCAAGGAATGTGATGAGGAGATACTGGAGATTGGTTATCTTGGTGCGGAAATTGCGTTGGAGCTGTATCGCAAACTGATGTAACACTCCAGGCCTCTTCTGGTCAGTAGGAGGCACGGCTGCTTTCTTCGGCTCTTTCAGAGTTTTTTTCTTCCTCCATTTCAGATATGTCTCATGCCACTCTTGCGGAGAAACCTTTCTCTCTTCCTTAATGTTTCCGCTCTCGTCGAGAGCTTTCTCGTCAATGATGTTTAGTATGACTTCCGGATTCACGTTTCCGCAGGTAGGACACGTACTCGTGTTGGCGTCAGCATAGTTTGCTGCCGTCTTGAAGTATGTTATAGCATCAATTGGATTACCGTCGAATACGGGATATCCGCCTTTATCCAACAGCCATAGCCTGTTGAACAGTTTATATACGTCGGATGAAGGCTGATGGATATTTATGATGACGAGTTTGCCTCTGTATGTTATTTCCTTGAGGATGTTGATGACATTCTCTGTGTCTATTGAAGACAGACCGGATGTAGGCTCGTCGAGGAATAGGATTGCAGGTTCACGGATAAGTTCGAGGGCAATGTTGAGTCGTTTTCTCTGTCCGCCTGATATGAATTTGTTTATCGGACTGCCTACCTTCAGGTCGCGTGCACCGTCAAGTCCGAGCTGACGCAGAACCATTAGGACGCGCTTGTGGATTTCGGCATCGCTCATACCCTCGAAACATAGTTTGGCCGTGTACCATAGGTTCTGATATACCGTTAGTTCCTCAATTAGAAGGTCATCCTGTGGTACGAAGCCTATAAGTTCTTTTGCTCCCTCTTCTAAGATATTATGCCCATTGATGGTGATTGTTCCGCTTTGCGGAATTAAACTGCCGTTGAGCAAGGACATCAGGGTGGATTTGCCTGTTCCACTACCGCCCATGACGGCAACAAGTTCTCCGCTATGGAGCGTGAAACTGAAATTGTGTATTCCGTTCTCGCTGTTAGGGAATCGGAAGTTGATGTCACGTCCGCAGAACTCCACCTCATTGCCTGTGTTTTGCTTTGAATAAAGGGCCTTGGCTGTAGAATAGTAAAGTCGCGTACCAGTACGTACATTCTTCACTACGCTGCTCTGTGCCCAAGTCTGGAAGGTGTCAGGCAGGACAGGAACATCGTCCATAAGGATCTCGTCATTACCAGTATAGGTTAGAAGAATCCTGTTGAAATGAGGCATCCAGAAGGTCGTGATGTGACCGTCGATGCCTGGCGTTATGATTCTGCGTACAAGTTTTGACTCTTTGTCTCCCACGAATTCGCAGAAGGCGAGGAATCTCTCATGACTTACTCCGAAAATGCTTGCTGTTGTCTGGAAAAGATCATCATCTGCAAGATACCCCAGCTCATCATTGACGCAGAACTGCATCAGACGTAGAAGGAACAGGGCCTGTTCCTCGGTGGAGAAGTTTATCTGTATCTTGGTACACACATCCTTGATGATAGCCTCCTTGTCAATGTCGGGAGAACTCTCATACAGGTCTCTAAGTGTCTCGTACATCATGATGAATGTTTCGGTATCGCGGATACCGAAATGACGCGCAAGATAGTTATGAAGTTTCCGTTTGGAAACCTCAATATCCACACAATCCCTTGCTCCGAATAGGGCAAAGAGATTTGTGAGACCAGCAAGGATAGTATCGTTTACCATATTAATATTTATAAAGTAGTCGGCCCTTCACCTGCCCTGTGGGCATCCTCTCCCCAAGGGGCGAGGAGGAAGTTACATTTGTTCGCGATGGAGGAACGCTATGGTTTTTGACGATAAGTCATGATTAAAAATACTAACTTTTCCCTCGCCCCTTGGGGAGAGGGTGTCCGTAGGACGGGTGAGGGGCTGTTAATAATCCCCATACAGGAAATCGTTGTAAGGATATTTCTGCACGTGCAATTCACGCACCTTTTTGTATATAGTATCCCTGAACTCGTCAATGTTCAGTTTCTCCTTTGCTGAGATGAACAGGCAGCCGAAGTTGTTTGGGTTGGTGTTCTCGTTGACCTTTGCCATCCATGTGCGCTTGAGGTCTTCGAGTGAAATCTCGTTCTTCTTGACTGGGGTCAGGTCATCCTCCTCTTTTTCTGTCCATTTGTAGGCATCAATCTTGTTGAAGACAATCATTGAAGGCTTGTCGGCACATTCAAGGTCGCCGAGAGTCTTTTCCACAACCTTAATCTGATCCTCAAAGTCAGGGTGGGAGATATCCACAACATGAAGCAGAAGGTCCGCCTCTCGCGTCTCGTCAAGTGTTGACTTGAAGGAATCTACAAGGTCGGTAGGCAGCTTGCGGATGAATCCTACGGTATCAGCTAAAAGGAATGGCAGGTTATCTACCACCACCTTTCTTACGGTAGTATCAAGTGTTGCAAACAGTTTGTTCTCGGCAAACACCTCACTCTTTGCAAGCATATTCATAATGGTTGACTTTCCAACGTTGGTATATCCAACAAGAGCCACACGGATTAGTCGCCCTCTGTTCTTCCTCTGTGTTGTCTTCTGCTTGTCAATTTCGGCAAGCCTCTGTTTCAGAAGACTCATTCTTCCGAGGATGATACGGCGGTCCATCTCAAGCTGGGTCTCACCAGGACCACGAAGTCCTACTGAACCCTTACCGCCACCAGAACCAGAACCACCGCCCTGACGCTCAAGGTGAGTCCACAGGCGTTGGAGTCGTGGCAGCATATAACGGTATTGTGCCAGTTCTACCTGAGTCTTGGCATTGGCAGTCTGGGCACGCATGGCGAAGATGTCAAGAATCAGACTCGTTCTGTCGAGTATCTTCACCTTGAGTTCTGCTTCTATGTTACGAAGCTGTTTTGCCGAAAGCTCATCATCGAAAATGACCATACCGACCTCTTCCCATGGAGTACCGTCGGGATGTACATCCTCATTCTCCACATGATCTTCACATTCCTCTATATATGCTCGTATCTCCTCAAGTTTACCAGTTCCTACATAGGTTACGCTGCTTGGACCATTCACTCTCTGCGTGAATCTCTTCAGTACCTTTGCGCCGGCTGTGTCGGCAAGAAACTCAAGCTCGTCAAGATATTCGGTCGTTTTGGCCTCATTCTGGTTTGGAGTGATGAGTCCTACGAGTACAGCTGTTTCTGTTTTTGCTTCTGATATTACGAATTCTTTCATGTTTGCAACGTGCGAGTTTTCTCACACGATTTCTTAGTTTTGTCAAACGCAAAGTCACAAGGAAAGACAAAAACTCTGTGTATTCGTGTCTTTGCATTTGATTTATTTAATAATGAGTGCAAAGATACGAAATAAATTCCTAAACTCAAAAATATATTTTGTAATAATTGTGGTTTTAGACTACAAGGGTATGTTAATGATTAAAAAACTATGCATTTCGTGGTTAAAATAAATTAAACGCTGATAACTTTTTGCTACTTTTTCAACTCATATAGGTAACTTTGCATTCAAAATTAACAAGAAAAGGTAAAATTAAAAAGTAAAACAGGATGAAAAAAAATCTTTTGCTTATCGCAATGGCAGTTATTGGTTGTATTATGATCAGTAGCTGTGTAAGTAAGAAGGAGTTGCTCGATTGCCAGAACTCAAATCTTACTCTTACTAACAAGTATCAGGAAAATCGTGAGGCATTAGCTTCTGCCAATGCTCGTATTCAGAGCCTTCAGGAACAGCTTAATTCCGAGAAAGCTAATAGCGCAAGTCTTAAGAAGTCTTTGAAGGATATGCAGGAGTCTCTTAACCAGAGCCTTGCTGCTGCAAACTCTAACAACGTGAACGTAGCAAAACTCGTTGACCAGATTAACGAGTCTAACCAGTATATCCGTCATCTCGTAGAGGTTAAGTCTAAGAGCGACTCTCTCAACATGGTACTTACCAACAACCTTACTCGTTCTCTCTCTAAGGAGGATATGAAGGAGGTTGACGTACAGGTTATGAAGGGTGTTGTTTATATCTCTCTTGCTGATAACATGCTCTATCAGAGCGGTTCTTACGAGATTAGCGACCGTGCTGCTGCTACTCTCTCTAAGATTGCGAAGATTATCAGTGACTATAAGGACTATGATGTGCTTATCGAGGGTAACACAGATAACGTTCCTATGAAGGGTACTAACATCCGTAACAACTGGGACCTCTCTTGTCTCCGTGCATCAAGCGTTGTCCAGTGCCTCCAGACAAAGTACGGCGTAGATCCTAAGCGCCTCACAGCAGGTGGTCGTGGTGAGTTCAATCCAATTGCTGACAACAACACAGATGCTGGTCGTGCAACCAACCGTCGTACTCAGATTATCATCACTCCTAAGCTCGACGAGTTCATGGATCTTATCGGCAAGGCTCCATCAGATAAGAAATAGTTTTTTCTTCAATATAGCTTATATTTTAAGGCAGTCAGATTTGTTCTGGCTGCTTTTTTATTGTAGGTATTATTCTATCACCGACAACTTTTCAAGTATGATGTCAATGTCCCGAAAACGTGTTGGTAACAAATAACAGGTAACAATAAGGAAATTAGTGTAATCAGATGCCTATATTTTATTATTTATATATATAATAAGGTATATAAACTCCTTAGAAGAAATCAGTAAAATTCTTGGTCATGCACTAAAATCCTTATTGTTACCCGTTACCTGTTACTGGTCATGATTTTGTCTGTTCCTGATTTTGGTTTACAGTTTTTAGTTGTTATTATACTGTATTCGTTAACATCATACTTGAAAGGTTGTCGGTTTCCTGGAAAGGTTTACACAATCCTGATTTCGTTGACATCATACTGAATTCGTTTACTCGGCATGGAAAAACATGAAAACCATTCCCCCCAAAAAACATCCCAGAAATTAATACAGGCTTCCATGAGATTCTGCGAGAACCTTCAGCTCCCTCCGATGCAGTTCCGTTGTAAATCCCATGTAAGTCCCATCAGCCTCCGTTTCCTACGAACGGAGTAGAAGCGGACCTGAAGCGGACCAGAAACGGAGGTATAGCGAAGGCACAACAGCGTTTTACCCCCAGTAGTAACAAGTAACAGGTAACAATAAGGATTTTAGTGGTAGCATACCTTGTTTCAGACATAGTGTCCCCGTCTAGATATGCTCTGTTTGGCGGGAATGATGCTAACATGGTAAAAGTAAAGATAATCAAAAGGCTGATACCTCATTTTAATACCAGTCCTGAATTTATCTAATCAAAAAAATTTTATTGTATAGCAATAATAATTAATAAAATGTCAGTTTGTCAAACTTACTTATATAGTAGAGAATAGGGAGAAAAGGGAAAGAAAGGAAAGGTGTTCGTGTGCAGGTAAGAATTATGGAGTTAATGTAATAAATGGTATAAAAAGAAGAGGGCCTCATCTCACGATGTGGTCCTCATTGACGTTTAAAAAACTAACCATAAAACACGGATATCTCATTTTATATCCAAAAACATTTTTATTTTCTTTAGGAATCTGGTGCAAAGGTAATACATGTTTTTTGAACCTGCAAGAAAATGTGTTACCTGAAAGTAGTTGTTTGTTACAAAATGCTACAAACTATTGTTATATAACATCTGTGTACGTATGCGGTAACATATTTGTATCTATTATGTGCGTTTTTTTTCTTCGTGAAATTGAATGTTCTTTATTGTAGGACACAATTTTTCAATGTTATATTGTTGCTGTTCCAATAAAAAATATTACCTTTGCATTTGTGTTATGACATTGATAAAAAGAATATGAAATCAAAAATTATTCTCTTTCTCCTTTTGCTCCTTGCTAATGTTGTGAGGGCAAATGACGGTCGCTTTTACATAAGCGGTAATCATCTTGTTCCTATTTCCGATGCTGATATACGTATCGACAAAGAGATACTTACCATTCGTATCGCTGACGATGGCTTTGCCTATGTGGATGTTGACTATACATTCAATAACTTGGCGGGGGCAAAGAATGTGAGATTGGGATTTGAGGCGGCTATTGAGAATGATTGGGCGAATGTCCTTACCAAGAAGAATGATGCGAAGATGATAGGTCATAAAGGACATCCAAATATCTTTGACTTTGTAGTGGAGATAAATGGGAAGCCGATTGGGTATCAGAATAGATTTGCTTTCTATCAGGAGGATGATACGGAAAAGCCTCTTGACTACGAGCATTTCCCTGTTGATAAGGAATGGGTACATGGCGATTTCAACGAGGAATATTACAAGAAATTTGAAGGATGGGATAGTGGTCTTTATAATGCTAAGATTGATTCTTCACGTCACTATGCCCATGTGTATTACTTTGAAGCACCTTTTAAATCGGGTATAAATAATGTTCATCACACTTATCGCTATGAAATGGGTAATGGTTTGGATAATACGTTTGATGTTCGATATTGGCTTACTCCTGCTTTGCGTTGGGCAGGCAATAAGATTGGTGATTTCACGCTAAGAATTTCTGCTGAGGGTACGGCGAAACATTTCTTTATTTACAAGAACAAATGCTTTGAGGGTGTAGATTTCAAACTCGTGAAGGGTGTAGGCAAAATGAGATCGAGGGTAAACTCTTATATGCGTGACAAAATTGAAAAATCGGATGTCGTGGAGGTTTCATTACGCAATGGTGTGATAGAATGGCATAAGACGGATTTCCATCCCACTGAGAACCTAATAATATGTTCAGCTGACAATTTGAAGTATGCTGTAACAAGTGAAAGCTTGGAAAAAGTGTATGGCAAGTTGGGCGAGTATTACGATCGTAGCGGTATGTTTTTTGATATGTTGCGGAATTCTGATGAAGCACCAATAGCGTGGGAGCAGAGGCTTATTCATAATCTGCCATACGCAAATCGTGGTTATGTATTCAAGAATGCGAAACTCAAGGCTTTCTTTGAAAAGCAATGGTGGTATATGCCTGACCCTTCATATAAGCCTTCGACAGCAGACTTTACCAAGTTTGAACAAGGATTGTTGAAATGAGAATAAGCAACCCTTTATGTTGCTTGTCCTCCCATTCAGGAAAGGGATTTGGAACGGCTTTACAACGGTATTAGAACGGTATTAGAACGGCTTTACTATTGTATGGAAATCCTGTAAACAAATATGCCTGCCAGAATGTTCTGACAGGCATGTTTGCTACATTTACTTAATTGTCGTTTCTGAGAAATAATATTCTCTCAGCGGTTTGTTGACTTTGTCGCCTGTAAGCGCGATGTCTTGCTTGAGCTTGATGTCCTGTGAAGATGCACCTATCTTGACGGTGAACTTGCCCGGAGCAATGTTCCATTGGCGATTGCCGTCGTTGTTGGTGTAGTAGCCGAATTGCTCGGTGTACATCTTTATGCTCACGGTCTTTGTCTCGCCCTTTTCAAGATGAACGCGTGCAAAGCCCTGCATCTGGATAGGACGGATGTTCTGATCCTTGGCGGTAGGGGAGAGATAGAGCTGTGCCACCTCGTCAGCTGCCACATTACCTGTATTCTTAATGTCGAAGGTGAGAGTGACAGATTCATCGGAGGTCTTTGCCTCGTTGTCAATCTTCAGGTTGCTATACTCGAAAGTGCTATAGCTGAGACCATAACCGAAAGGCCATTGTATGCGTGAATCCTTGGTATCGGAATAGTTGTAGCATATAGGCTCGTCTATTTCCACGTTAGGATAGCTGACACTTAGCTTTGCAGATGGCGAAATCTTTCCGTAGAGAATATCGGCAAGAGCATTTCCGCCTTCCTCACCCGGATACCAAGCCTCGATGATTGCTGCACAGTCTTTGATAATCTTCTCAGAGAGAGGCATGGCACGACCGCCGAAGAGTACGAGAACGACAGGCTTTCCTGTAGCTATGAGAGACTCTACATACTGCTCCTGCTTGCCAGGAAGACGAATGCCCTTACGGTCACGGTTCTCGCCGCATAGCATCACGTTCTCGCCCATTGCTGCAACGATAACATCGCTGTTCTTTGCCATAGCGAGAGCCTCCTTTGCATCGGCCTTCTCGCCAGACTCCACCTTGCGATGAAGAATCTCATATTCCCATGCACGCTCGTCGCCTGCACCTACAACATCGTACTTTGTCTCAATCTCCTCAGTCCAGTCGCAACCGCGTGAATACTTCAGGTTGAAACCTTGTGGTATGCGTTTTGTCATGCCTTCGTTGACAGTTACGATATGCGGATTCTCACCGCCTACGTCAGTCTTCTTCCAGAAATATGCCATAGAAGGGTAGCTGTAATCGCCACACATAGCCCACATAGAATTGGCGTTAGGACCAGTGAGGAGAATATTTGGCGTCTTTGCCTGCAAAGGCAGAATGCCGTTGTTTTCAAGTAGGACGATTGACTGTGATGCTATGTCGTAGGCGGTCTTGCGCTCCTCTGGTGTGTCGAGCTTGATGTCCTCCTTACTATATAGGTAAGCATCTTTGTCGAACATTCCAAGGCGGAACTTATGCTTGAGCACGTTCTTTACGGCACGCTCGAAAGTCTCTGGCTTTACGAGTCCCTGTTTCATAGCCTCTGGCAAAAGGGCGTAATTGGAGCCGTTAGGGAAGTCTACATCATTGCCGGCATTGATTGCCGCAGCAGCACGATGGAGATTGTCCTCTTGGTCTGGTATCTGGTCGATAGCTGTATAGTCGCTGACGATGACTCCGTCGAAACCAACATAGTCGCGAAGGATGTCAGTAAGGATTTCCGCATTAGCCACGCAGTTTATGCCATGCACGGCGTGGTAGCCAGGCATTACCATGCGGTTTTCTGCCAGACGTATCATAGCCTCGTGAGGCATCAGGATTTCCTCCATCATCTCCTTCTCTTCTGCCTGACCTCCACCGCCATAGCCGAGATAGTGCTTTGAGCATGTACTTACGCCTTTCTTCAATCCGCCTTTCTGCAAACCTCTTACAAAGGCAGTGCCGAAGGCTGCGGAGAGATATGCATCCTCTCCGTATGACTCTTCAAGACGGTTGAATGTCGGTGTACGGCAAACATCCACCATCGGGGATAGCGACTGTAATCCGCCCATCTTACGCATCTCGATACCTGTCTGTTCGGTCTTGAGTTGGGCGAGTTCGGTGTTGAACGAGCATGCCTGGCCTATTTGCTGTGGGTAGATGGTTGCGTCCTGCGTGTTGATGCCTGTGAGTACTTCTTCGTGGAAGAGGGCAGGTATGCCGTTAGGAGTATTGTTTATTAGCCAATCCTGCAGTTGGGCAACACGGTCACGTAGCAGGTTAGCAGCCATAGGCTTCTGACTCGCATATTGTGAGAAATGTCCCATACCATTAGGGATGAGTTTACGACACTGGGCTGTGTCGAGTTTGCCATCCTTGTCAAATAAGTCGTCCATGAATCGGCTCTGGAGCTGTGCCAGACGCTCTTCCTGTGACATCTTACTGTAGAGCTCGTCAACCTGCTGGTCATAATTCTCTACGGTTGTCTGATTGCTACATCCTGTGATCATTAATGTGGTTAGAAGTGTTGAAATGATTTTCTTATTCATTTAGTTTTAGTCTAAGTGAAATGTATAGTCCAAAACACCGTCTCTGATTGCTCAGGGACGGTGCTTCTGATAGTTTGATTTGATTATTTCTGTATGAATTTCTTGTAGAGCTTCCAGCCGAGTAGTGCGCCGTCGATAAGTCCCATGCTTGATGAGGCCAAAGCTACGAGGCGTTGGGTTGGAGTCTTTGGCGCTGGAGCCTTCTTCGGATGGAAGATGGAATTCCAAGTGGCCTTAATCTCTTGTTCGCTGCGCTGGATATCCTTGTTTAATTGTGCTTTACGTGCGCGGATTGCCAGGAGCGACTGATACTTTAGCGGTTCTTCTTCTGTCATACCTCTTCTAATAAGATAGTGGCAAGAAACTTAACTAACGGACGTTCTATCCAAGCCTTCTTGCGTACGTAAACAATTATCAATAATAATAGATAGAACCCGGCAACGCAGAGGAATCCGAGTGCGTCGGAATCAAACAGGTCGCCAAGTGCGTATGCCACAGCGAAGGAAGCGCAGATGGCAACGGCACAGACTATCAATAAGAGCACGAAGCCAAGGATGAGGGCAGAGATGATTTTCACCGTCTTCTCCGTGGCATCGAGTTTTAGCATTTCGAGCTTCAGTCCGCCATATTGCTTCAGTTGCTCTACAAGCTGCGCTATTGTCTCTATGTTTTTATCGCTGGAAAACATCTGTTATGCAATGTCGGCGTCCTGAACGTCGTCAATGAGTTCGTCAACCTGCTTGCGTGTAAGCTTGATATCATGCTTGTCGCAGAACTTCTTTACTGCGTCAGAGAGTTTATTACGTGTGTCTTCACCTGCTTCTGGAGCGAGGAGAATACCGAGAGCTGCGCCTGCAACGGCTCCGCCGAGGAATGCGCTTATGTAACCTAATGCTTTCATAATTGATTATTTTAAATATTAGATACTAAAAAACTGTTTATATATTTAATTGATTTAAGTCTCAGAATGCTTTTCTTCGCACGAAATAAATAGTGTATGTCTGTCTGAAAAAGACAGGTACACGTTTCATATTTATGAGTGCTTCTTCGCACGAAATAAATAGTGTATGTCTGTCTGAAAAAGACAGGTGCACGTTTCATGTTTATGAGTGCTTCTTCGCGCGAAATAAATAGTGTATGTCTGTCGGAAAAAGACAGGTGCACGTTTCATATTTATGAGTGCAAAGATAAGAATTCTTTTCTTAAAAGCAACTTTTTTTGTGTTAAAAACCCTAAATCTCCCATTTTTAGTGGGTAAAAGCGATTTTTACTGCTAATTTAACAAACTTTATGTGCTTTTCTTTTTTTTGTTAGCAGTTTTTTTCGTAATTTTGTGCACAAATATAAAGAAATTGTAAAACTATACTAAATAGAGAATATGAAGAAGATAGTTATTAATGTCGCAGCACTTTGTGCTGTTGTAGTATTCGCAAGTTGCGGAGCCTCTAAGGAAAGTGCTTATCGTAAGGCGTATGAAAAGGCTAAGGCACAGGAAGAGATCGTAGAGCAGCAGCCTCAGCAGCAGTATGCTCAGCAACCACAGTATGCTCAGCAGCCTGTTCAGTATCAGCAGCAGCCTGTTCAGTACCAACAGCCTGTTCAGTATCAGCAGCAGCCTGTTCAGTATCAACAGCAGCCACAGTATCAGCAGCAGCCACAGTACCAGCAGCAGCCACAATACCAGCAGCAGCCACAATACCAGCAGCAGCCACAGCAGCAGTATGTTCAGCAGCAGCCACAGTACCAGCAGCAGGTTGCACAGCCTGTAAATGACAACGTGCCAGTTCGTCAGGAGCGCCTCACTATCGTAAATGGTGGTGGTCTCAAGGCATTCTCTGTTGTCGTAGGTTCTTTCGGTGTAAAGGCAAATGCTGAAGGTCTTCAGCGTACACTCGTAAACTCTGGCTATTCTGCTCAGGTCGCATACAATCAGGATCGTAATATGTACCGTGTAATAGCTTCTACATACGATACAAAGCAGGACGCTATTATCAGCCGTGACAACCTGAGTGCTAACTACCCAGGTGCATGGTTGCTCTATAACCAATAATTAATGGGTAGGATACTATCTATTGATTATGGCCGTAAACGCACAGGACTGGCAGTGACCGACCCGTTGAAGATTATCGCAAACGGACTGGCCACTGTCAGTACTTCTTTGTTATGGGACTATCTCAATGACTATTTGTCTCACGAAAATGTAGAGAAAGTGGTCATAGGTAAGCCTATGCAGACAAACGGTCAGCCAAGCGAGAACCTTGCGAGGGTGGAGGGTTTCGTCAACCGATGGCGAAAAGGACATCCGGATGTGCCGATAGAGTATGTGGATGAGAGATTCACGTCGGTACTGGCTCACAGGGCTATGCTTGACGGCGGACTAAAGAAGAAAGCCCGTCAGGACAAGGCACTCGTCGATGAGATAAGTGCCACTATTATTTTGCAAAGTTATATGCAGTCTATATGATTTTACCTATTTATACTTATGGTCAGCCTGTTCTCCGCAAGGAGGCACAGGATATAACACCAGATTATCCAGAACTTAAGAAATTTATTGAAGATATGTGGGAAACCCTTGCCGAGAGCGAGGGTATTGGCTTGGCAGCACCACAGGTAGGTCGTGACATCCGCGTTGTGGTTATCGACCTTGACGTTCTCTCCGAGGACCTTCCTGAGTACAAGGACTTCCGCAAGGTGTATATCAATGCACATATTCTGGAGTATGATGACACAGAGAAGGATTCATCAGAGGAAGGTTGCCTGTCATTGCCGGCTATTCACGAAAAGGTGGTACGCCCAACACGTATCCGTGTGAAGTACATGGATGAGAACTTTCAGGAACATGAAGAATGGATTGATGGCTATCTGGCTCGCGTGATGCAGCATGAGTTCGACCACCTTGATGGCAAGATGTTCATCGACCGTATCTCTCCACTCCGCAAGCAGCTTATAAAGTCAAAGCTCCGCGCTCTGTTGCAGGGACGTTTCCGCTGTAACTATAAGGTGAGGATTCCAAGGGGAAAGTAAAATCCTTTTTGGAAAGTAAATTAGAAGCAAATTATACTCTGTAAATTATAGGGCGGCATTCGTCGCTTGGAAATTTTCTGTGGTATTTTTCAATCTGTAATTTACTGAATTAATTTATTCCTAATTTACTTTCTATAATCTCCGCATAAGCGGAATCCTGCAAATTTACTTTCTTTCAATAAAGACAAATATATGAAGAATAAGGAACGCATGGGTATTATAATAAGGAGAATGATGCAATCAAATGTCTTCTCCCGATTTTCCTTTGCATTCCTTATTCTCTTTTCTTTTTTCTGTTCAACTAAAGTCTCTGCTCAGTATAATGTTGACAGACTGATAATGTCGGGACGTGTGGCCGTATATTATGAAGACTACATCCTTGGCATACAGTATTTCAACCAGGTGATAGCTATGAAGCCATATCTCTATGAGCCATGGCAGATGAGAGCTATCGCGAAGTTCCATCTTGACGACTATCATGGTGCTGAGGCTGACGTGTCGGAGGCTATAAAATTGAATCCGTATGTCACTCTGCTCTATGACCTTCGAGGCATCTCACGTATTCGTATTGGAAACTATGAAGGGGCAATAGCCGACTACAACAAGGCACTGTCACTTGACCCTACTAATCAGAACTTCTGGTATAACCGTGCGGCATGTCGTGTGGAGACAAAGGACTATGAGCGTGCGCATCTCGAACTTGACACTATCATCACCAAGTGGAAGAAATATGCTTCGCCGTATTTGCTGAAGTGCGAGGCGTATCTTCAGCAGAAAGACACTCTGAAGGGTACGGAATGGCTTGACAAGGCACTTGAGGTTGATCCGTATAATGCGGAGGCATGGAGGCTGAGAGGTGGCATCTGTATGTCGAGAAGTGAATGGAAAGATGCTGACACATATCTCTCGAAGGCTATCCATCTGAAACCGAAGAAGGCGGGCAACTATGTTAACCGTGCCGTGGCACGTCTGCGCCTGAATAATCTGCGCGGTGCTATGTCCGACTATAATCTCGCCCTTGATATTGAGCCTAACAATTTCCTTGCGCACTATAACCGCGGACTCTTGCGACAGCAGGTGGGCGATGATAATAATGCCATAGAGGACTTCAACTATGTGCTTGCTCTTGAGCCTAATAACATGATGGCTCTCTTCAATCGTGCCACGCTTCTCGACCGCACAGGAAACTTACACGCTGCTATTGCCGACTATACGAAGGTGATAGATGAGTTCCCTAATTTCTGGACCGGACTGCAATATCGTGCAGCATGTTATCGTCGTTTGGGTATGAATGCCAAGGCGGAGATGGACGAGTTCCGCATCCTCAAGGCGCAGAACGACAAGCATCTCGGCAAACAGGTACGATGGAGCAAGAAAAAGCTTGAGGCTATGCGTAAGAAGAGTGAGATTGATCTTGACAAATACGACCAGATTGTGGTTGAGGATGAGCAGACCGACGAGCATGAGTATAAGAGCGAGTACCGTGGCAAGGTACAGAATCATCGTGTAGAGTCGCAGTATCAGCCTTATATCAGTCTCTCTCTGTTCGACTATAGCAATGCCATGACCAATTATCATCCTTACGTGGCGGAAGTTGATGCGTTGAACGGTCAGGCAAAGGGAGCAAGGCTTACGGTATCTACAATTTCCACTCATCTTTCTAACGATGAGATAAAGAAACAGTTCGATACCACGGATGCCCTTACGGAAATAATCACCAATACTCCGCATCCTACGCCTGCCACCTATCTTGCACGAAGTGTGGCATACTGCATAGGCCAGAACTATGGTGATGCCCTCAAGGATGTGGATGCCTATCTTGCAGAAAATCCTAATTCTGCCATCGGATGGTGGCATAGGGCTGTGTGCAACGCGCGTCAGGCTGACTATGAGACTGGTGCAGAGCCACAGACGGCGCAGCTCCGTCTGAAGAGTGTAAACGGAGACTTTGAGAAAGCCGAGTCGCTCGATAAGGACAATGCCTACATACTCTATTGTCACGGCACGTTCCTTGCGCATCGTCAGGACTACGAAAAGGCAATACAGTATTTCACCCGTGCCATTGCGCTTGACGACCGTCTTGCAGAGGCATATTTCAACCGTGGAATGGTGTATTATTATAAAGGTGACAAGGTAAAGGGAAATGCAGATCTCAGCAAGGCTGGAGAACTCGGTCTCTACTCCGCTTATAGCATAATAAAGTCAAACAGCAAGAAATAAAAAAGAGAAGAGTGAAGAGTGAAAAGTGAAAAGTGAAGAATTTAAGTTACATTTGTAAAGCTATGAACATTCATAATCTGCAATACAAACTCAAATTCTTCACTCTTCGTTCTTCACTCTTCACTCACATAGGGGATCTATTTTTTTGTAAACAATTTACTTTACATTCCCAATTTTGCCATTGTGCATAGAACGCAAAGACGCTAAGTCGCAAAAGTTTATTTTCTCTGCGTCTTAGCGTCTCTGCGTTTTAATAATTTCCCATTTTCAATTGGTTTAGCGTCTCTGCGTTTTTAATTTTTTCTGTAAGTTAAATGATTTAAAATAATCATAGGAAAATGATCGTGTTTAAGGAATTATTAGTAACTTTGCGTGCCAAAAATGTGGGGAGGCTCACATAGTCTTGGCAATATAGGGGGTAAGGCTTACTATTTTGTCGTTTAATATGATTCAGATACATAAAACCACCCGTAATTGACAGATTCAGGAATTAACATAAACTATTTTTTTATATAATGAAGACAAACAAACTATTTTTCCTGTTCAGCATGCTCCTTAGTATGTTGTCAACAAACGCATTGGCATACGACTTCGCTGTAAAGAATGCCAATGGAGTAATGATTTATTACAACTACGCCAATAACAAAAAAGAGGCGTATGTTACCTACAATAAAGAGAACAGAGCCAGTTATAGCGGTTCTGTTGTTATACCTAAAGAAGTTACCTACGAGAAAAAAAAACTTAAGGTAACGAAGATAGGATACAAAGCCTTCTATAACTGCGATAAACTAACCTCCGTAACTATTCCAAACAGCGTGATAGAAATAGGGGAAAGTGCTTTCGAATCCTGTGAAAGTTTGAAATCCATCACTATTCCTAATAGCGTGACGAGCATAGGAGAAGAAGCATTCGAATTTTGTTACAGACTTAAATCCATCACTATTCCAAATAGCGTAACGAGCATAGGGAAAAGTGCTTTCTGTAGATGTTACAGTCTGACTACCGTCACTGTTCCAAACAGCGTGAAAGAGATAAGTTCATGTACATTCATGGAATGCATAAACCTGACCTCTGTCACTATTCCTAATAGCGTAAAGGCCATATGGGGGAAAACTTTCGAAGAATGTACCAGTCTTAAATCCATCACTATTCCAAACAGCGTGACAAGTATACAAAGTGAACTTTTAAGAAGATGTACTAGTCTGACCTCTGTAACGATTCCAAATAGCGTGACATTAATAAGATTTTGTGCTTTCATTGATTGCACCAGTCTGACAAGCATCACAATTCCAAGCAGCGTAAAGGAAATTGAATTCGCCGCTTTTTATAGATGTAAGAATCTGAAAAATGTCATTTCAAAAATTGTATCCCCATTTCCTATAGAAGATGATACATTCTCAGACGAAACATATTCTAAGGCTCCGCTCTATGTGCCAAAGGGAACTGTTGCCAAGTATAAGACTACACAAGGCTGGAAGAACTTCAAGAACATCGTAGAAGAAGGCTCTATTACTGCCATCAATGACGTTGAGGCCGACAACACCCTCAACACCGCAAACGTTATCTACGACACCAACGGTAAGCGCTTGTCTGCAACATCCCTCGACGAACTCCCTTCAGGCCTGTATATCATCAATGGCAAGAAGGTTGTAAAGTAATCTCTAAAGACCCCCTTAATCCCCCTGCGTAGGGGGATGAGAGGTTAGAGGGGAGAGGTTAGAGTTAAGGGATTAAACACGAAGACGCGAAGTCGCAGAGTTTTTCTTTGCGCCTTCGCGTCTCTGCGTTTTAATAATTGTCACTTGCTTTAGCTTGTTGAGCCATGCGAAAAATAAATGGTACATTATTCGCTGAAGCTCATCAAGCTGAAGCAAGTGTACATGGTCAACTGTACATGATAGGGTGTCTTTAAAAAATGTTTGACTATTTGACCATTTGACCTAAATGCCTTGCGTTTATATATCCTTCAAAAGGGAGCCCTAAATCAGGGTGTCCTCGATGAGACCCTAAAACAGGGAGTCCTCGATGGGGGTCGCGATTTGCTACCCCCTTGCTCTTTGCAATGGAAAACCAGCGCATTGATTCGGTGCAGTGGTTTGATGGGGTGGCGATTTGCTACCCCCCTTCGTATATAAGGGAATGCATATCGGGAATCAGCTGATAAGCGCCCTAAAGGGGCAATGAGCTACTAGCCCAGGGTAACACCCTGGGGGAATTTTTTGGGGGGAGCTAACGCCCTGTAAGGGCAAAAGCTCTAACATGAATCAATGCTTCTGCCCTTACAGGGCGAAATTACCCACTACCATATACCTAGGGCGATGCCCTAGGCTGTAAGCTTGTTAGCCTTGCAGGCTGCCTATCGGGTAAATGCAGATAATCATTTATAGGGGTATCGATAGTAACGACCCCCCTCCCAGAAATAGCCCATTTCTAATTGTTCCAACCTGTATTGCACGGTAATGTAAGCAACAGCAAATACCACCGCCCCGATTTAGGGCGTTGGTTTGATGGGGGTGGACGTTTTGTCTCTCCCTTTACTTCTTCTATGCCTAAGTATTACTCAAGTTGTGCAAGTCGAGAATTGCCTGGAAGGCTGTACATGATTGGCTTTCACGCATGACCTTTCGCGATGTACTGCCCTCCAGGCAGATAAAGGATTGGAGGCTTAATCCCCGCACATCCTCGTTTCACTCGTATGTACGGGGTTACGAATAGTATTGCCCTCCAGGCAAGTCCGAACTCCCGAAACTTAAATCAATATCATCTCGATAACGAAACGTTATTGAGTTTATCTTAACGCTTTAGCATACCTGACAGAACGATTCGTTCAGTCAGCTTGTCTTCATCTTGAGGTGATTATGCCTCCGTCATGGCCTTGTATACAAACTCTTTTCGTCATTTTTTTTGCCAAAAAACAGAATTTTTTACAAACCAGATTGCTGAATTGCCAATGTGGTTTTATCTTCTCATATTTCAGGACGATGTCAGCAAAGGCAGTTTTATAAGAACCAAAATGTAAATCCAAATCAGGAAAAGACAAGCTTAATGGTTATCACAGTTATCATAGTTATCATATTCTACACAGACACCCTCTGTTTTTCGCACTTCTACTGTAATAATAATAAATAATAATTTAATTATTTATTATTATTAAGCCTAAAAGAGTGGGGAAGGGTGTGTGTAAAAAATATGATAACTATGATAACCATGATAACTTTGCGTAAAAATTGGACCAATGTTTGTCTTTGAAATTTTCTTCTTTGTGTGTATAAATAACTGACTATCAATGCTTTGGTTAGATATTTGGAAGTCGGGCATGGTCAAATGGTCTAATGGTCAAACAATTTTTACACACACCCTTCTATTTTCTTGCTTTTTAGCCAACTATATATAATATAATAATTAATTATTATATTATATATAGTTGAAGTTGAAGAGCGATTTTCTGGGGGTGTCTATAAAAAACGTTTGACCATTTGACCATTTGACCTTTATCAGCTAAGTCCATCTCTGTAAGATTCACATTCTCATAGATTTAGCCTATGTTTAATATTCTTTAACTAAAAAATCCGGAAGTTAGAATGTTTGACTGGGGGAAGTATTGTACCTTTGCAGTATGAAAAGAACAAGAGACCCCTTTCCCCAACCCTTTCCCCGTGGAGGGGCAAGGGAGCCGGAAGTCGAAAAAGGTCTCCCTACGCAAGGGTGTTAGGTGACGGCGGTCGCCAGATAAGTGAAGAACGAAGAGTGAAGAATACCATTCGGCGCATGGCCATCGCCAATGGGGGCAACTCTAACCGCTAACCTCTCCACACTAACCTTTTACCTCCGCTTCAAGTCCGTTTCAAGTCCGTTTCAAGTCCGTTCCTTAGAATAGGCAAAAATGGGACTTACATGGGAGTCACTTGGGAGGTACTTTGGATTTCCAATCGGGATTATATAATTAATTACGACACAATTTTCGGGCGTGTTTTTTTGATTTCAGCATTGCAGAATGTTTTTTTTGACTAAAAATTCGCTCGTCTCGCAAAAAATCAGTAATTTTGCAAACCGCATTCATTATTGAACGCAAAGACGCAAAGTCGCTAAGTAAAAATACAAATAAAACTTTGCATCTCAGCGCCTTTGCGTTTGAATAGTAATATGTGTTAAAAACATCCTTCCCTTCGGGAGATTTGTCGAAGACCCTTCGAACTCCTGTGAGAAAAGGCTTGGTTAGGCTTCTAATAGTTAAATATAAAAGATGATTAACATTACTTTCCCAGATGGATCTGTTCGTCCGTATGAACAGGGCATCACTGGACTTCAGATTGCTGAGAGCATCTCACCAGCTCTCGCACGCAGCGTTGTAAGCTGCGGTGTTAATGGTGAGACAGTGGAACTCAACCGTCCGATCAATGCAGATGCAAAGATTGCCCTCTATAAGTTCGAGGACGAAGAGGGTAAGCATAGCTTCTGGCACACAAGTGCCCACTTGCTTGCTGAGGCTCTCAAGGAGCTTTATCCTGGCATCCAGTTCGGTTTCGGTCCTGCTATCGAGGCAGGCTTCTTCTATGACGTTCTCCTTCCTAACGGAGAGCAGATCAAGGAAGGCGACTTCGCAAACATCGAGAAGAAGATGCTTGAGCTTGCCAAGAAGGATGAGCCACTCGTTCGTAAGGAAGTTTCAAAGGCTGACGCTATGGCTGCTTTCGGTGCCGACGGTCAGACCTACAAGTGCGAGCACATCGAGCAGGATCTCGAGGACGGCTCAATCACTACATATACTCAGGGCAATTTCACCGACCTCTGTAAGGGTCCTCACCTCGTTTCTACAGGTGCAATCAAGGCCGTTAAGCTCACATCTATCGCCGGTGCTTTCTGGCGTGGCGATGCAAAGCGCGAGCAGATGCAGCGTCTCTACGGTATCTCTTTCCCAAAGAAGAAGATGCTCGACGACTACCTCGTTATGCTTGAGGAGGCTAAGAAGCGCGACCACCGTAAGATTGGTAAGGAGATGGAGCTCTTCATGTTCTCTGACCGCGTAGGCAAGGGACTCCCAATCTGGTTGCCAAAGGGCACAGACCTCCGTCTCCGTCTTCAGGATATGCTCCGCGCCATCCAGAAGCGTTTCGGCTATCAGGAAGTTATCACTCCGCATATCGGTTCAAAGAACCTCTACGTTACCTCTGGTCACTATGCACACTACGGCAAGGACTCATTCCAGCCAATCCACACACCAGAGGAGGACGAGGAGTATATGCTCAAGCCAATGAACTGCCCTCACCACTGTGAGGTGTTCGCTTGGAAGCCACGTTCATACAAGGATCTGCCATTCCGTTGCGCAGAGTTCGGTACAGTATATCGCTATGAGAAGTCAGGTGAGCTTCACGGACTCACACGTGTACGTTCATTCACACAGGATGATGCACACATCTTCTGCCGTCCTGATCAGGTGAAGAGCGAGTTCCTCCGTGTTCTCGACATCATTCAGGCAGTATTCTCAATCTTCGGCTTCAAGGACGATCAGGTAGAGTTCCAGATCTCTCTCCGCGACCCTAACGACAAGGAGAAGTACATCGGTACCGACGAGATGTGGGCATCAGCTCAGAACGCTATCATCGAGGCTTGCAAGGAGCGTGGTCTCAATGCACGTCAGGAAGAGGGCGAGGCTGCATTCTATGGTCCAAAGCTCGACTGTATGGTAAAGGATGCTATCGGCCGTCGCTGGCAGTTGGGTACTATTCAGGTTGACTACAACCTCCCAGTACGTTTCGACCTCGAATACACAGCCGAGGACAACTCAAAGCAGCGCCCTGTCATGATTCACCGTGCACCATTCGGTTCAATGGAGCGTTTCGTAGCCGTTCTCATCGAGCACACCGCAGGACACTTCCCACTCTGGCTCACACCAGATCAGGTTGCCATCCTCCCAATCTCAGAGAAGTTCAACGACTATGCAGAGCAGGTACGTCGCTTCCTCGATACAAAGGGTGTTCGTGCAACCGTTGATAACCGTAACGAGAAGATCGGCCGTAAGATTCGTGACAACGAGTTGAAGCGTGTTCCTTACATGGTTATCGTTGGTGAGAAGGAGGCAGCAGAAGGCAATGTGGCAATGCGTCAGCAGGGTGGTGGCGAGCAGGCTGTCATGTCAATGGCAGAGTTCGCACAGCGCATCAACGCCGAGGTTGCAGAGCAGCTCTCAGCTACCAATATCGAGCCAAAAGACTAAGCAATGACGAAGATAGCAATACCAACAAGGGATAATCTTGTAGATGACCACTTCGGGCATTGCGACCATTACACCGTGTTTACTGTAGGTGATGACAAGAGTGTGATCTCTTCAGAGCGTCTTGACTCACCGCAGGGTTGCGGATGCAAGTCGAACATAGCTTCCGTGATGCAGGAAATGGGCATAACCGTAATGCTTGCCGGCAATATGGGCATGGGAGCTTTCAACAAGCTCGCAGCTCACGGTATCAGCACCGTGCGTGGATGTCATGGCAATGTCAATGATGTGCTCACAGCATATCTCAATGGCTCCCTCTCTGATTCAGCCGAGGTGTGCGACCATCATGATTGCGGAAATCATGAACAGACTCCTGTGTATGTGATTTCATAACCATCACATTATTATATATAAGAGACGGTATTACACAAGATGTAATACCGTCTTTTGCGTTTATCTTTTGTATAGGTCTGGGTGTCTCTATGGCAAGCAGCAAGCTGCTTTTTACTGACAATAATTACCAATCTTACCAATCTTTAACCAATAAAAATAATAATGGAAAAAGATTGCGCAGATTGGTAATTAACGTCAGTTCGACGAAAACAAATAGGGTTCTGCTTTGCTTTCAAACATTAATTATGACGTTAATTAAGACGTTAATTTGGACAAAAATTGATGAGAGCTAATTCGTCGAACTCACGTTAATTATTGTCAGTTCAGCATCGGAGATGCGTTTATCTTGAATTAGTCGAATTTACGTTATTTAGAAATTGATTCAATTCTGCTTTTGATTCAATCTTATGTATTCTTCCTTGACGAAGAACTATTAGGGTCGGGTGGCATTTTTCTTCTGTTCCGCCAGCTTCTTGGCATATTTAACGACCTTGGTCATCAGAATCTCATCGTCGGCTATCTCGCTCATAATGCGGAAGAATTCTGCATATAATTGGGATGTTATCATAATTATTCAGATGTTTGGTTTATGCCGGCAAAGTTACAAATAATTCTTGAATTAATGTAATATTAAGATGAAAAAGAATTGTAAAAACGGTAAATCAAAGTTTTGATAGGCATTGGCGCTTGTTCCAATGTAGTTTGATTCTTCCTGCCAAATGTCTTTTCGCTGAATAAATCTCGGTTCTCGCTGAATATTTTTCCTGATATGATGTGAATTTTGTATTTTTGCATCAGAAAATAAACAATAGCAAATTTCGATAAGTTATGAAGAGTTTTATATTAGGAATCTTAATGACGGTAGGGACATTGCCAACAATGGCTGGCAATTATCCCTATCTTACGTTCGAGTTGACGGACGGGACGAAAGTCTCTGTTTCCGTCAGCTCACTGACGTTGACTGTCAATGGCACTACGCTAAAGGCTGGTTCTCAGACATTCACAATCTCCAATCTCTCGAAGATGTATTTCTCATCAACAGACGAGACATCGGGTGTCACGGCTATTGATGAACTCACAGCCGATGACTTCGAAGGTAAGGAAATCTATGACCTCAACGGGCACAAGCTCGACTCTGATGCTCAGTTGCCTCGCGGTGTGTATATCGTAAAGAGCAAGAACAAAACCTGTAAAATAGTAGTGAAATAAAAGGAAAGCAAAGGAAACGCTCCGCTTGCGCGGAGAATTCTTTTGAAAGTAAATTAGGAATAAATTAAACCAGTAAATTATAATTATTAACCACAGATTTTAGGGATCTCACAGATTTTCATCACGAGCGTAAGCGAGCTTATCCGTTAAATCTGTGTAATCTGTGTTCAAAATAAAAGAAACGGATTTATCCGATTTATCTGAAATTAATTTACTGAATATAATTTACTGACAATTTACTTTCCCCCAAAAAGAATTTATTTTCCAATCATTCCGCGCAAGCGGATTTCCTTTCAAAATATAATTCTCGTAAAGATGAAAAAGATATATGCACTCATTTCTGCGCTCGTGCTGACGATAGCAGCAACGGCACAGACGCTGAACGTAAAGGTGGGAAACGTGGTATATCAGTATCCTGCCTCTCAGACAGGCGTGATGACATACAGCAACGGCAATTCACTTACCATTATGGATAAGGTATTTGCGCTCAGCGATATAGATGCCATGACCGTTGATAATTCGGAGGTTGAGAATAACCGCGTGATGGTGGAATACGACGCTTCATCGGCAAAGGTGTATGTGGCAGGTAATGTGGCGCGATATGTTACTCCGACTATCAATGGCGCTCATGTCACCATCGCGCAGAGTAATACCTCTGCCGTTGATGATGACGAGATTACATATCAGTTGTTTGGCGCAACTTCTAACGGCTCTCTCTCCCTTTCCGGCTCTTATAAATGCACGGTATCATTGGCTGGCGTGACATTGACAAATCCAAACGGCGCAGCTATCAATATCACCAACTCAAAACGCATCCAGATAAGTGCGAGAAAAGGCACGGTGAACACGCTTGCCGATGGCGCGAACGGTTCTCAGAAAGCATGTATCTACAGCAAGGGACAGCTTCAGTTCCAAGGCAATGGCACGCTGAATGTGTCGGGTAATACGAAGCACGGCATCAAGAGCGCTTCATATATCTCAATCAAGAACCTTACGCTGAATATCACCTCCGCTGTTGGCGATGGTATCAGTTGTGAAGAATATTTCCAAATGAAGAGCGGTGTGTTGACTGTCAGCGGAGTCGGTGACGACGGCATACAATGTGACCTTGGCGGCGATACCTCCACAGGCGAGACCGAGGATCATGACGACGAGGATAGCGGTAACGTGTATATCGAGGGCGGCACGCTCACCATTACCACAACGGCTGTTGCCTCTAAGGGTATCAAGGCAGATGGCGATATTCGCGTAGCCGATGGTACGGTGAATGTCACGACCACAGGCAATGGAACTTACGATACCGATGATAAGGATGCGAAGGGATGTGCCGGACTTAATGCTGACGGTAATATGACTATCAGCGGCGGTACTCTCACGCTGAAATCAACAGGTTCGGGCGGTAAGTGCATCAAGGTTGACGGTAAGCTCAATGTTACTGGTGGTGTGATAGATGCAACCACAACGGGCGGCACATATAAGTACGGTAATGCGGATTCCCAGCCGAAGGCTATCAAAAGCGATGGTAATATGACAATTAGCGGTGGCACTATCAAGGCTACGGTAAGCGGTCATGAGGCTATCGAGACTAAGGGAGAGATGACTATCACCGACGGCTATGTATATGCCTTCAGTTCTTCGGATGATGCAATTAATGCGTCAAGTCACATGTATCTGAAAGGTGGTACTGTAATTGGCGTGAGCAACGGCAACGACGGCATCGACACCAACGGCAATATGTATATCTCAGGCGGTACTATCATAGCTTGCGGAGCTGGTCAGCCTGAATGCGGACTTGATGCAGCTGAGCGTTACAATCTCTATATCACAGGCGGTACTGTGCTTGGCGTTGGCGGTGGCAACAATACCGTCACCTCTACAAACGGTTCACAATGCGTGCTCAGCACTTCGGGAAGTGCTACGGCTGGTACCGAGGTTACAGTAAAGAGCGGCTCAACCGTACTCGCTACGTTCACTATTCCTGACGGCTATTCACCAACGAGCGGTGGATTCGGTGGTGGTAGTCCTGGCGGTATGGGCGGAGGATTCGGTGGCTTTGGCGGCTTTGGCGGCTTCGGCGGTGGTCCTGGCGGTTTTGGAGGCAATCAGGGAAATGGTAGCTTCAGCTATCTCCTCAGTTGTCCTGGTCTCACTTCCGGCTCAAGCTACACCGTAACCATCGGAACAACCTCAAGCACCTGTAAGGCCGCAACGAGCTATGCGGGGAGGTAATGGATAAGTGAATAGTGAATAATGAAAAGTGAATAATACTTAATACTGGTGGACACCATAATGAATTATCGCTATATGTTCCAATCGCGATAGCAGTATTTTTTCACTAAGTATTATTCACTATTCACTTTTCACTATTCATTTCCAAATATTCTCCTTTTTCTTACGTTATTTATATGATAAAATTACAATGTATGAAGCAGTCGCGACAGGAGAACGTCATATACTTGGTGGTGTGGGGCTTGCTATTTGCTGCTCCATTGCTGAGCCTTTATGTGCGGACGGTAAGCGATCCGAACATCGAGTTCAACTGGACGGAGGTGTTCATGGTGTGGCGGCATTTCGCGGTCTATCTGCTGCTGTTTCTCGTGCATAATTTCCTGCTTGCGCCGCTGCTCGTACATAGGCAAAAGCGTGTGGCGTATTTCGTCAGCGTGATAGCAATCCTTGGGGCGTTCATGGTTTATAAGTTCCATAGCCGACCCGTAAGGGTGAGAGACCACATGCCACCTATGGAGAAGCCTCTTCCATCGCCATCAACAAAAGCGAGGGAGATTGATGTGAAAAAGCCACCGTTCAGGCATTTTCGTCCGCCATTCAGAAGAGATATGGGGAGGCATGAGGCTCCGCCTCCTTTCTTTATCGGTGAACACGAGATTATGGCTGTCGTGGTACTTATCCTGATGTTCGCAGCTAATCTCGGCATAAAGAACTATATCCGCAGTCGTGATGACAGGAAGCGCCTCGTGGAACTGGAGAAGCGGAATCTGGAGCAACAGTTGGAATACCTACGCTATCAGATTAATCCGCATTTCTTCATGAACACGCTCAACAATATCCATGCCTTGGTGGAATTCAACCCGGTAAAGGCACAGGAAATGATTGTTGAACTGTCGAAGATGATGCGTTTCGTGCTCTATGAAGGTAACAAACAGAGTGTACCGCTATCGCGTGAACTTGATTTCATAAGGCATTATGTCACGCTGATGAAGTTGCGCTATACGGACAAGGTTAGTATTAAACTTGACCTTCCAAATGAAACACCAGAGCGTCAGATACCGCCACTTATTCTCGTCACCTTCATTGAGAATGCCTTCAAACACGGTGTAAGCTATCAGCATGAATCGTTCATAGAAGTGACCGTCACAGTAGAGGATGAGACGCTGCTGTTCAGATGTCATAACTCGAAAGCAGACCATTCAAACGAGGAAAAGGGTGGGGTAGGACTTGCCAATGTCCGTAAGCGTCTCGACCTGATCTATGGTGAAAGGTACAGGCTTTGTATAAAAGACAAGTCAGATGACTATCATGTAGAGCTTTCCATTCCGCTTGTTTAGTGTTTAGAGTTTAGTGTTTAGAGTTTAGAGTTTAGTGTTTAGAGTTTAGTGTTTAGTGTTTTGGGTGTAAATTGTAAATAGTAAATTGTAAATTGTAAATGACTCTCCGTTGTCTTGCCATAGATGATGAACCACTTGCTCTCAAGCAGCTTGTGGCATATATCAGTAAGGTGCAGTTCCTTGAACTTGCAGCCCAGTGCCAGAGTGCCTTGGAGGCTCGTGAGTTCTTGGAAAACGATACTGTTGATGCCATCTTCTGTGATATCAATATGCCCGACCTCAACGGAATGGATTTCGTGAAATCGCTTGCCGTACCACCTCTCGTGGTCTTTACCACAGCCTATTCTGAGTATGCCGTGGAGGGTTTCCGAGTCAATGCCGTTGACTATCTTCTAAAGCCTTTCGGATTTCAGGAGTTTCAAAGAGCAGCGCAAAGATTGCTTGAAAGGAAGATGGTGGTCTCTCCTCTGCCATTCCCTAAAGAGGAAGCAGATACCCTCTTCCTAAAGACTGACAACCGCATAGTGAATGTGAATATCTCTGATATTCGTTATATCGAGGCAATGAGCGAGTATCTGAAGGTATGGCTCGACAGTCAGCCAAAGCCGGTCATCACCCTCCTTTCAATGAAGAAGATAGAGGAACGTCTGCCAAATAACTTCATGCGCATACACCGTTCATATATCATCAACCTCACGAAGATACAGGAGGTGAACAAGAACCGTGTCGTCATGGATGCTGATACCTACCTTCCCATTGGCGACCTGTACAAAGACGCCTTTCAGAAGTACATAAGCACCAAGTTCCTGAGCAGATGATGGTGTGATGAACTCACGTTACAATATCTCCACTTAAAGAGTATGAAAAGCCTGCGCTTAAAGTGCAGGCTTTTCTTGTTTTTGCGTAGAGATTCTATGCAGCTAACTTTATGAGAGAGTAGCTGACACCTCGTTTTGACTTCACCCTTGCCACCTTCATCTCCTTCATAGCCTTGCCAATCTTGATAGAATTGAGCTGACTGTCAGCCACATCAGGATACTGTTGCTTCAGAATCTTACGGATGTCGAGCGAAGTGAAAGCCCCATGTTTCTCGTTGCCATGTGGTTTGCGGAACATACAGTCAATCATCTGCTCCAAATCCAGAGTCTGCTCGTATGGCGCGTTAAGCTCCTGTATTCGCAGCGTCTCCTCGTTAGTGTACCAATATCGCAGTTTCTCATCACGAACCTCATAAAGCAGTTGGGCATACAACTGCTCATATTCAATCTCATCATTATTGTTGATGACCTCGCCATTCGGAATCTCAATAGTCAGAAAACGGCGTGAGCCAGTCTTGTCAACAAGCGGATGACGGTTGTTTGTCGTAGCAATGAACGATGCGAAACGCATTCTCTCATCAATTGTCTTGCCGTAGATCTTGCGTCCGTTTACCTTCACCTTCGATAGAGCCTGCTTTATCTGCGCCATCTGACGAGCGTTATACATATCAATCTCGTCAAGGCAGATGAGTAGGCAACTGCTCAGAGCCATCTCCTTGTCAAACTTATTGGCAAGGTTGAAATGGTCGAGATAATACTGACGCAGATGCTTTGGCAGGAAACGCACGCAGAACGTACTCTTGCCACAGCCTTGATTGCCAATGAGCAACGGAACAGTCTCATTACCATGCTCTTGCTCCATATTGAGCCAATGTGCCACGTTAGAGCGGAGATAAATCCTCAGAAAGGCAATCTTTTCGTCTGACAACCCTGGAATACGATTCAGGAATTCTGCCACCCTGTCCTTGCCGTCCCACTTTGCAAGACTGTCAAGCCACGTCACAACAGGATTATATACTGGCGGAATGTCAGACTCCACGTATGCCTTTATGTCAGTCTTCAGACTCGTGTCGTCAGGAATCTCGCGCTTCGCCTTAATAAATATTGTGTTGAGCGCCTCAGAGGTCAGGCGAGAGAAGTTCTCGTCAGGCTCTCCTGCCTTCTTGTACTCAACCAAACCGCTGAGCACATTGCGGCGAAATTGATAGTTGTGCTCAAGATGGTACTCTACCGCCAACAGGTCATTCTCAACCATTTCCGGAGCATTGGCTTCAGGATTTTCAGACGCGTTTTCTGACATTTCAGAGCGTATTTCGCCCTGAGCAAAAGGATTTGTTTCAATCATAGATAATGTTGAATTTAATTGTTAATAAAAAGTAGAACTAAGATTTATTCGGGGACTTAATCTCCCGACTATTCCTAACAAATAACGTGCCAAAAATTCCACAAAAGCACCTGTGACATTTGCTTATCTTAACGTGAATTCGACGAAAATAAAACGCTGCGCTTGGCTACACAAATTTCCATGAATTTATCATAAATTAATCATAAATTTTTATCTTTAAAAAAGTATTAATGACAAATTCGTGTAAAATTCGCGGTAATTCGTGTAGCCTCACGCAGTGGTTAAGGCAGTTTGCTGCCATTCGTAGAATCCGTCGAACTCACGTTATCTTAAATAGTTCCCAAGTAACTCCCTTGTGCCTCCCATGTAAGTCCCATTCTCAGGAACGGACTTGAAACGGACCTGGAACGGACCTGGAACGGACTTACAACGGAGGATCAACGGAGGCATAACAGCCTTCGAGTTGTATTGCACATTTTTACAGAAAGGAAAAAAATTTTTACACCACTCGTCAACTCGTCACCCATAACGCCGTAACGATTTGTGTATCTACAAATTACAGCGGTGATTCATTTCGTTTTACTCGTCACCCACTCATCACCCTTATGCCGAATATCATTCTGATATAGAACAAGTTACAAGGACAATTCACTCGTCACCCATTTTTAGGGTGACGAGTGAACGGAGGGTAAATCGTGCATATAACATACACATTCTCAGTAAGATACGACCAATCAGGTGATAAGTGTGGTGACGAGTGACATAGGGTGAATTAGCGCTGTAAGCCTCAATATCCCAACAACTTACAGCGTTAAGGGTGACGAGTGACGAGTTTTTTGAAAACTCTTTTTCTGAATGCAAAATTGTAATCTCCATATTGCAATTTATAGTCTCTTATAGTCTTGCCCAATGGTTGTTGTTGTCGTCGTATCTACAATAGTAGATATTTATAGTCTCTTTTAGACGCGAGCAAACAAGAGGCTTTTGAGCGATCTACAATAGTAGAAATTTATAGTCTCTTTTAGACGCGATAACTTTCGGCACCCATGATATATATCTACAATAGTAGAAATTTATAGTCTCTTTTAGACTACATCACTTTTCGAGTTCTACGTTCCATCTACAATAGTAGAAATTTATAGTCTCTTTTAGACACCAACATAGACTATCCATGCCAACAGATCTACAATAGTAGAAATTTATAGTCTCTTTTAGACCTCTCGCACCTTCTGCACCATATTATATCTACAATAGTAGAAATTCATAGTCTCTTTTAGACGTCCACATCGAGGACAACATTGTAAAAATCTACAATAGTAGAAATTCATAGTCTCTTTTAGACAGAGTGCGGAGTTCCATACAGCGTTCGGTATCTACAATAGTAGAAATTCATAGTCTCTTTTAGACTTAAAGAAATATTGCTATATTTAGCACTGATCTACAATAGTAGAAATTTATACTCTCTTTTAGACCGTCTGCCTCTGTGGGAGTGGCGAGACCATCTACAATAGTAGAAATTCATAGTCTCTTTTAGACACATCTGAAGTCCCATTTTCCGATTATATCTACAATAGTAGAAATTCATAGTCTCTTTTAGACATGCAAAGCCTTATCGCTCATGAACTGATCTACAATAGTAGAAATTCATAGTCTCTTTTAGACCTTTAGCCATAGGTATTATCGTACACTTGGTATCTACAATAGTAGAAATTTATAGTCTCTTTTAGACTCGGCTTCGTGCGCTATCTCAGTACGGATCTACAATAGTAGAAATTTATAGTCTCTTTTAGACTGTAAAAATTAACAAAATGTCTCACTTAATCTACAATAGTAGAAATTTATAGTCTCTTTTAGACCACAATTCCGGGATTGCTTGCAGCTTGATCTACAATAGTAGAAATTTATAGTCTCTTTTAGACAATTCTTGCACTACTTAGTTATCTTCACATCTACAATAGTAGAAATTCATAGTCTCTTTTAGACGACGATTTAACCACTCGGAACGATATGTATCTACAATAGTAGAAATTCATAGTCTCTTTTAGACGTTTAAACCTCAAGCGGTTTAATTGTTTATCTACAATAGTAGAAATTCATAGTCTCTTTTAGACACATCAAACCATATTCTTCTGAATAGACAGGTAATGACAGAATGACATCAGAACGATTGCTTGCAGTTTTTTTGTCTATGGTCTCATGTGCCATTCGCCCTTGTGTCTGAGGAGTGGCCTGAAACATAGTTTCATCCGCCTCCATATACACATTGTGTAGGTATATGGAGTACGGACAAAATATAAAGTCATTGAGTGTGGATATTGATATATAGTCAATCATTCAGATATGGTTTTTCTTGTGCAAACTGTAGCCATTCCTTGTTGCTTATACCAAGTTTCAAGTTCTCTTGCGGTTTTGAAGCCTTTATCTTCATAACAGCCCATAAACCCTTGCGAGCTATATTATATGCACCATTGGCATCTGCATCCTTCGGCAGATTGTCGCCACAATTACGGCTGTCGTAGAAATGGCCCTCTGTATCAGCAACTGGCGAAAGTAGATAATCGACTTCGCTGTTTGTCTCACTATTACGCATCTGTACCAATAGTTTCATGAGTTGCATCAATGATTCAAGGTGTTTCTTTTCTGTCAGAGTACATATAGCCTCTTTAAGATTGCCGTTGATATCAATACCAGCTTCCATAAATACCTTCTTAAACTCATTGGTAAGCACAATTTCCTTATTATCCCATTGATTTAGTTTCTCTGGATTACGGAATGTCTTGATGCGCGTACCATAAGTACATAGTACCCAATCGGTTCGCGTATCTTTTGCCTTGTCCGTGAACTTGCTATAATCACCGATAACAAACTCAAACCAATTCTTATCGGCATTATAACTTATACTCTTGAACTTAGAGAAGAAATTGCGAGCCTTGTCTGCATTCTCGTATCTGGTATCAAGCATATTAACGAAGCCAGTCACAGGGTCTATCTTACTTGTATTCCATGCAGGGATATAGAACAGACAGCCACTCTGCTTGCCAAGTTTCTTGAATGTATCGAACTTACTTGCAAGTTGATATGCATGGAGTAATCCGCCATTCTCATTGGCATCTTTCTGCTTGTCAACATAATAATTGAGTTTGTCTATGAGCATTTTCTCGAATTTCTCATATACTTGTCGCTCAATCTTCTGACGACCACGCATAAAGCCTCCGTTCAGATCTTCAAGCACAACGATAGCCTTGTACTCCACCATCATCTTCGTGATTACGTGAACCACCTGACTGAGATAGCCTTCCTTTAGTTCCTTTATGTTCTCTATCTTCTGCCAGTTCTGACGCGCCTCCTTACGGTCGCCCTCGCGCGCTTGAAGCAGTTCCTTATAGTTGTTGGTGTAGGTATTGCCCTTGTATTCGTTGATGATATCATTAAGTGTCATCTGCTTTACGATATTGCCTTTCATATCTATTAACGACAGATACAGCAGATGTCGCTCACCACGGTCAATGCCTATGATATGCTCTATGCCGTTGTTGCGGATAACATCCAAGACACTTGCGTTGACATTGTCGCCACCAGTCGCTTTGAAGTTAATAGTGATAGGTACATGGAACTGGAACTTGTCAACTGTATAGCGACGATTCTTCACAATGTCATAGCAGAAAGTACTCTCACGCTTCTCGTTCTGCATGTTCTTGTTGGCGATTGGCTGGTTCGCACGATGTATTGTGGTTTTGTCAAGGTCAAGGCTTCTCTTTCGATAGAACACCTCGGCCTGTCCGTTGAGTTTATATACCACATTGGCAAGATTACGCTCGTCAAAGAGCATCTTCCAATATAATGTATGCATATTAGGTGTGCCCTTGCTATACTCAGAAAAGTCTTTGTTCCATATCTGGAAGAGATATAGCTTGCCTTCATCAACTAATTGGTTGATGAATGAAACGGAAACATTTCTAAACGAGCATTTATAGCCTTGTGATGGAACTTCGGCAAAGAAATGGCTCAGTTTCTCATATTCAGAAGACGGTTTGAACTTAAAGCTGAATGTTTTGTATTTGAATCCATCCTTCTCGTATATGTCAAGGAAACTCTTATAGCAATCAATAAGTTCGGGAAGGACTTTCTGCGCCTCTTCATCCTTGATAATTATCTTGCCATCGCTGGTCATAAGATGTCTTGGGCATTGCCAACCTAATGCTTTGGCAGTTCCGAAGCATTTTCTCACAAATGCCCCCATACCCATAGGTAATGCCATTTGTTTATACTCCATCTTCTCATAGCATTCACCATCGCATGGCAAATCATCTGTATCAAAGGCATGGTTTGACTTCTTATCCATAATGGCAAGATAGTATTGCCCATCCTTACGCAGCAATACGGATGTGCAGTCTGGCTCTTTGTTCATATCCCAACCATTAAGCAACTGAGCATTATCAAAGTTCAGCTTTATCTTCTCTGTGCTGTATGGCTTGCGAGTAAGTCTGTTACGAACCTTATCATATAATGGGGTTATGATGTCAAGTTCATTCCATATAGCACGAAGTTTAGCATCAAACTCATTATCCTTGTCGGCTTCATCGCCATTTCCGAGCAATGGCTTGATGAAATGCTGTAATGCCTTATAAGCATCAAGCAAAGCCTTGATTTTCTTAATGCTTTCCTCAGACTGGTTAAGGTTTGTATGTTTGCCAGACAGAACCTCAAGAGCATCAACATGAGCCAAGTCTATTTGGGAAAGCAGATTTATTCGCTGCTCTCCATTACGGTCGTAGGCTCCTAATTGTGCATAGTAAGATTGTATCGTCTTTCCCAATTCTACATGAGAGTTGAGATAGTCAATACTGAAACTCTTGCTTGCCTTGAAGATATTATTGATACGCTTGTCAAGTAGTTCAGGATCTTTTCTTTCCTTTGCGGAAGGAGTTATGCTATCACGCAATTCTGCCTTTATGGCACTCGTATATACATCGTATTGACCAAATATCTGCTGAGAAATATCGGAAAGTCCCTTGTCGTTGGCTATATAGATATGCTCTGTATCGTAGTTGTCTATGTTTTGAAGAAGTTCACGAACATCTACCAAAACATCTTTCAGATTGTTGTGAGTCTCGTTTATTGCATCAAGCATTTCCTCGTCTGTAGCAAACTCTTCGGGAAGCCATGAAAGGACTACCCTATCGCTAAGAATCATCTTATACAAAGGCTTCAGCAATGGTAAACGGGCATCCTTATGCTTTTGGTTGTAGAGATTGACATGTTCGTTAATGCCTTGTTTCTTTGCTCCACTATCTTCCACACGACCACCTACAATCTTATTGTATAACTCAATCTGTCCTTGGGTGAGAGTATTCGTAAAGTTCTCAAGACTAAACATCTTTGTGATGCTCTGTCCCTTTAGTTCTTCTCTGAAACTATGCTCAATATCGGCGATAAAGTCAATATCCTCTTGCTCGGTAATCCTTGCAAACGACTTGATATTGTCAATAAACATAGGTAGGTTCTCATGTATCAGACGATAGGCTATGGCTGTTGATTTCTCCTCGTCAGAATACATATTCTTTCGGTTCTCATTGAAGCCCGTGAAATAAGTGGTGAACTTACTGAAATTCTCTACCATCTGCTTCTCTTGCTCGTCTGTTACGAAATCGGGTAGATGATTCAGTATGAGTTCCTTCTTGAACAGGTCACTATATGAATTGCCTTTCTTGAAGGCATCGACAATCTGTTTTCTGAGGGCGGTCTTAACATCATCGAAATCCTTCTCTTCCTTCTCGTCCCTATTTGATTTAGAAGCAAGGGCAACATAATCCTCCAAAGAATCATTATTGCCGTCGGAGGTCGTCCTTAAGACAAGACCAGCAAGGCACATATCAATAAACGACTTGTGGTAACGGTCAATAATGTCCTTTACCTTCTTGTATTCTTCAGCCCTCTTTTCATCTTGGGCAATGATACCTTTTGTTTCAATATTGTCTTTCGTCTTGCCTACAGGTTTTAGTTCAAACCTGAGTGTTTTCGACAGAGAATAAAGTCCGGTGAGGTCGTTAAATGTTTTCATACGTATTCTTTTTAAGTGTAGAAATCCGTTTTAGCTATTTTGCTTGCAAAAATAAGCAAACTTTCTGATATCTCAAAATATTCTCCCGTGTTTTTGCTTTTCAACTGAAATTTTCAGTTTCAAACTTATTATGCGAGAGCCTTTATACTTTAAAGTATAATATAATTAATCTTTGGTCTTTTTCTGTTGTTGTGCAACAAGTACAATAACTTTCTGATACCTCAAAACTTATCCTCGGATTTTCACTCTTCCTGTTCGTAATAATAAGAGTAGTCAATGCCTTTCATGAACATTTCGCGGTCGTTGATTCTGTCTGTTAGGGCATTGCGGAGAAGAACGCGGATTTCGCTGTCATCAACAGGACTTTTCTCCATGGCTTGCAGGTAGTCATTCTTGTTTATCTTACTCCAATCCACACATTTCTTCAGGGAATGCTTGAATATCAAATCAAGCCAGATGCGTGTGCTGCGACCGTTGCCTTCCATAAAGGGATGCGCCACGTTCATCTCCACATATTTGCTCACTATCTCGTCGAATGTAGTTTCCGGCATATTCTCGATGTCAGAAAGAATCGCAGGGAAATGCAGGGCATTGGCAAATGCAAAGCCTCCCTTACTGATGTTCTTTGTTCGTATCTGCCCAGCAAAGTCATAAAGCCCGCCGAAGAGATAGGCGTGAATCTGCTGAAGGCATTTTATGCTCCCCGGCTTCAATGACTTGAGCAGACCGCTCTCAAAAAGGTCGTATGCCTTCTTACGGCTCTGCCCGTCGATAGTATTGTCTGAATAGGTGAACCAGTCAAGGAATGCGCTGGCACGGTTGTTCGGATAGTTCTTCGCCAATAGCTGCACCCCTTCTGCATCCAGCACATCCGCCTTTCGCATCTTACCGTCAGGAGCCTCGAATTTGAAGTGGTTAGTGTCACTAACCAGTTGAATACCCTCCTTGCCCAGCTTGCCTTTCAGATATTTCCAATAGTTACGGCTTTTGGTATAGTCAGGCTCATCATTGATGGCACGCACAACATCTGTTGCAGAGAAGTACCATTTGCTGTGCTCGTCATCCCATACGGCACGTACTTCCCTGTCATTAAAGAAACGTATCGACTTCTTGTTACTCATTGAAATGCAGATGTTTTGTTTATTTCTATCTGCAAATTTACACAATTTCTCTCATACCTCCAAATATTCCATTAGTTTTCCTTTTGAATTCTGAAAAAGAGTAGGGGATGAGGCAAGCATCCTCTGCCTTCTTTTGCTCAAAAAATTGGTTTATTCGGATTTTATGTTTAACTTTGCAGCAAAATAATAAAAAAATTATGACAGCAATAGAAATGATAGCACAGATTAAAAGGATAGGCTTGCTTGCGCTCGTGATTTACATCTGTGAGATCCGAGATATCTGTGGTTAATATTAACATGAACCCGGAAGACACAGAATAAACGGACTTGCTATTTGCTTTCGCCATCTAAAAAAACAGGATAAAACCTATAAAAACATGTAAAACACTTTAAATACATATAAATACAATAGGTGTCGCACTTACAGCGCTCAGCAAATCACGCATATACATAATAACGGCGCTCACG
>CADBXL010000037.1:68916-80293 GCA_902798615.1 uncultured Bacteroidales bacterium
TTCGGCGCTCGCCGCGAAAATTCTCTGTGTCTTTGCGTCTCTGTGTTTGAAATATATTGCTTTCGCCTTCTAAAAAAACAGGGGAAATGGCGAAAGCAGCTTATGCGAAAAACTTCCGTTCCGTCCGTGCTTTCTGTGTTCTAATAAAAAAAGAAAGGATGCGACGTGATGCCGTATCCTTTCCTTTTTATCTATTGTTTGTGTTGTTGTTTCTATTCCTCTACGATTGGGTATAGCTCGATGAACTCGCCCTGATGGCTCTTGCCGTCGTTGATAAGCTCTGCGAACTTCTCGCCTACGGTGTCAATGTTGTGGAAACCGGGTAATGACATATTGCCGTTGAGGTCGGTTGTGGTTGGTCCCGGGTGAACGGTGAATATCTCAACAGGGATATTGTTCTGCTGGAACTCGATAGCCATGACGCCTGTCAACGCATTCTGGGCTGCCTTGCTTGCCACATAAGCCAATGGATGCCAGTAAGGACTCACCTCAGAAGGCACCGTAACATTCGCAATCCTGCCCTCGTTCTTCTGAATCAGAGGCAAGACAGCCTTAGTCAAGGCAAACGTACCGATATAGTTCACATCAAGCGTTTCCTTGATATCCTTAATCTCCGTCTCCCAACTCTTATGAGCCATATTGCCCGGAATGCCTGCATTGTTTACGAGAAGGGTGAGGTCCGGGTATTTCTCATTTAGCTCGTTTGCTGCGTTCTTGATAGAGTCGAGGTTGGAAAGTTCTACCTTTACCCAACCAGCCACATCAATATTTAGAGCCTTCAGCTCCGCAATGGCATCATTCGCACGCTTTTCATTACGAGCACCGAGGATAACCCTCCAGCCACTAAGTCCGAGATACTTTGCTATTCCAAATCCTATGCCTTTATTGGCTCCTGTTATAAATACTGTCTTACTCATTTTTCTTCTGTTGTTTTTTGATTTTGCAAAAATATAAATTTTGCAGTTTACAATGTAATGTTTGTTCTGATAATGGCGAATATTATTCCGATTATGTAGGTTGTGAACATAAAATAATGTGAGTTTTCTTAATCTTTTTCTCGAACACACCCTTGCTATTTGCTTTCGCCATCTAAAAAAACAGGGGAAAACCAATAAAAACATGTAAAACACTTTAAATACATATAAATACAATAGGTGTCGCACTTACAGCGCTCAGCAAATCACGCATATACATAATAACGGCGCTCACGTATTGCTTTCGCCTTCTAAAAAAACAGGGGAAATGGCGAAAGCAGTTTATGCGAAAAAACTTCCGTTCCGTCCGTGCTTTCTGTGTTCTAATAAAAAAAGAAAGGATGCGACGTGATGCCGTATCCTTTCCTTTTATTTTTATATGTCTGGCTGTGTGCCTTTATCTTCTGGTTTGTGCGGTTCTGTAACCGGTGTTGAGAACCTGCTGCTTAAGAATCTTGTAACATTCAATGGCATGAACGTATGCCATGTAGCAGGTGTTCTTGTTGTACTTGGTGTTGTCGTTGAATGGGGCACAAAGTGAGATTGGCCAGAACTGAGCCTCTCTTGGTGTTTCGTCGCCTGTGAAGCAGAAACCGTTGATATTGCCCATAAAGCCTCGTGTGGCACTATTCTCGTCCTTCTGAAGAACTTCGAAGCCGTTGAGTGTGAACTTCATGATGGCTTCCTGATCCAGTACCTCGACGGAGAGTATAGGACGTATGTCAACCCATTCCTTTGGCTTTGGTCTTCCGTCGTTGGCAATTTTACCGAAGTAGCATCGTGTGGTGATGCGACCTTCTTCCTCGTTTTCGTATAGGATGGCTGTTGCAGCCTCGGTGCAATTGCTTACAATCCAGTTGATGATGTTGTTGTACATCACTTCCTTAGGCTCGCGAACTTGCAGATATGAAATGATTTCCATCTCCCCATTGTCGTTGAGCTTGTATGTAGTCTGATATTTCTTGGCTCTATCCTGATAAGTCTCATTTTCCAGAGCTGCGCTAAGTTCAAGTGCAGCAGCATTGGTCTTCTGACAGAATCCAGCCAATGAAAAAGAAAGACATATACATATCAAAAAAAGTTTTTTCATAATCACTTTACACTTTAATAATACTTTACACTATTATGGTTTTCATGCCACAAAGATAGGGTATTTTCCTAAGATATCCAAATTTTTGTGCATCATTCTTACGCTTTTTAACTATTTATTGACATATTTAGCACGCACGGCTTCTTCTTGTGCTTTTGTGGCAAATTGCTGTGGCGTTATTTTCACCTTGCATTTCATGAACTCTGGACGGTTATAGGAGCGTAGCAGCAATGTGTTGTGCTCTGGGTCGCGCTGTGGCACCGCAAATGCCTTATGACACTTGCCTTGTGCATCGAAATATGCGATGTAGGGACGGGTGTAGCTGCCGTCATCGCGCCTTGATGCGGTCATTATCCAGCGGCCGTTGCTTGAGAATGACGGATAGCTCTCGGAGAAGGGGGAGTTTAAGCCCTCCAGCCCCCCAAGGGGGAGTTCCTTGGTTACATTTCTTTGCTCAATATCATTCTTTGAGGGATTTTTACTATTAATCAGCTCCCCCCTGGGGGACTGGGGAACTTTTATTACACAGATATCTGCATCAGCGTGCCATACGTGGAAGCATCCGTAGTTGCCTATGGAGAATACGAGGTATCTGCCATCGGGAGAAAGGCGTGGCAAGGTGGCACTCTTGTTGAGTGCAACTGCATCGAATACAAGTCGGGGTTCGCCAAACTTATGTGTGGTGAGGTCGAAGCTGCGTGAGTAGATGTTATACTTTATCTTGTCGTAGTGCTGTCCGTATGCCTTGTCGCCGCGGAAAATGGTGGTGTCGATATGTGCTGACGTGTAGTAGAGCGTTTTTCCGTCAGGGCTCCATGTTGGGAAACATTCGTGCTCGTCGGGATAGTTGCTTATGTTTGAAACCTCGTTCTTCTCCACATCGTACAGGATGAGGTCTGAGGCATAGTCGAGTACCTCTATCTTGTCCTTGGCTACAGTGTGGAATATCTGGCGTGTGGTATTGGTTGAGAATGCCACAAGGTCGGCTTTCGGATTCCATGCAGGATAAACTCCGGCAGAGATGGTGCTGTCAGTCTTGAGGTCGATCTTCTTGAGTTGGCCGTTGTGCACAAACATTGTTCCACCACAGAACTGTCGCATGTGGAAAAGCATGTTGTCGGTGCCGTAATTCTTGAAGGAGTGGCAGTTGATGCAATGCCCATTCTCCTCGCTGTGAATCATCCTGTTGTTGTAGATGTCGCTCTCATCATAGCTGGTGAGGTTACGCTGAACGATGGCGAGATCCTCGTAAGCTACGTATGATGGTTGTATGAGGCGATATGAGATGTAAGGGTCGATAGAGTCTTTGGCAATATAGATGGGGAATGACTTGTAGCTGAGCCATTTGCCGTCTTTCTTGCCATATACTTCAACCTTTATGCCTTTGTTGCTTCCGGTAGCTGCCGAGCGCAGTTCCTGCCATTCGTCCTCGTCGATGATAATCTTGTTGTCTTCGCCGTAGGTGAAGGACAGGTCGCCGAATGAAAGACATGCTACAGCTTCATCGCAGTCGGGAAGCATGAAGTTGGTCGGGCACAGGTTGGATGGTATGGTAACGCCTGTGTAGTCGGGGAATATGTCGGGCTGCTTGCCTGTTTGGATTGCATCGGTAGGAACAGATGGGCTGGAGCAGGAGAGCAATAGAAAGCCTAACCAAGTCTTCCAAAAGAGAAGGATGTTTGATAGTATTTTTTGCTTATCGTAATTCATTGACATTCAATTTGTAAAAAGGTAATTAGTAATTCGTAATTATCTTAATAGCATACGCCTCCATTATTGAAGTAGTATGTCCACCAGAAGGTGTCGCCGAATTCTGCTTCGGTCTGTCGGGCAATGGATTCCTTGGAGAATCCGTTTTTCAGCAGACTTTGCGTAATCTGGTCGAACTGATTATAGCGGTCTATGATTTTCTGGTCGAACTGCATGTTGTAGGCTTTCGGATCAGGAGATGAGGTAGGTACCATATCGAGATAGAAATATGCAGCCTGCTGATACAGATCGGGTATTTTCTCTCCCTTGTGGAGTTGGAGATAGAGGATGTACTGCCGCCAGAACTTCTGTATGTTATTTGATATAACGCTATATGCGAGGCACATTTCCTGCAAGTACTTGGAGGCATTGGTATATGTGTCGGAGAAATAGTTGATGATATAATTCTCGCATACACCTTCGTCGCTGTCGATATTGTTGCTCATGTATGAATGGAGTTCATTGATCTTGGCGAGTTCTGGGTATTTGCCTATCTCTTTCGGGTTACGCGCAAGTGGGAGGTAGTGTTCTGCCCATTTCTTGTGGAACATAGTACGTGAAAGGATATTGAGGTATTTCTGTGCAAGTTTCTTCTCTCCGTTTATGATTGAGGAGAGAGCCATGACCTTGAGCTCGGTGATGTTGAATCCGTATTCTACCTGAATCTCCATGCAGTAGTGGTAGGCATAATTAGTCATTCCGTGGTGAAGGTATATGATAGGCGATGCCGTGTTTGCCATGTGCACAATCAGGGAGTCGCTTGGGGTAGGTGTCATGCCCTTATTGTCATAGTCGTACATGCAGTAGCCTATATTGCCTGTGTTGAAAAGGGCGATGTTCTTGAACACGATAAGCTGGCGTGTGAGTGTGCCTTGTATCTGACGGATTGTGTAGAGGGCATTTTCCCACTCCATATTGTCGATGTCGCGATATGCCTTGCACTCGGCATGATAGTTTTCATCGTCATAGTCGGCATCCTCAAGTACTCCGAATGAGAACCCGGTGACGGCAACAAGAAGTAGGGATGATATGATGTTTGCAGCCTTCACATTCTTGATGCGTTCTCCCACCTTATTTAATACAGGGAAGAGAATAAGCATTAGCAATGCAATCCAGAATGGGATGGAGAGCGAAGTATTGGTGATATTTCCACTCTCGAAAACAGGTATGCCTGCCGTGAAGAACTGTTCGCTGCGCATGGTGTCAGACAGATGCCGGAACAGGAAGGGGGTGGCAATGGCTGCAATTACATAGAACGCTCCTGATGTCCATCTGCGCTCCAGAAGCATAATTATACCTAATGCTGCTGCGGCTGCCATAGCATATACACCTATATAATAATATAGCCCGACAAGAAGGACTGCCCCAAGTAGGGATGCGATGATAGTTCCGAACTTGATCTTTATGCTTGTTGCACTTCGGAAGAGGCATACAAGCAATGATGCGGATAGAAGTCCTATAGTCTGGCTAAAGCAATAGCCGTGGTTTTTGTGATAGTATATCCAGTAGCCGAGGTCGATTTCTGAGACCAGCAGACATACCAGAGGAATAAGCAGAAGGGGGATAAGGTGTTGGGTGCTGGATGTAAGGAATGCTTTCTTCAGAAGGAAGAAGATGGCTATCCACATAAGGATAAGCACGCCACTACCTAATGCGGGATAATAGAAAAGTTGGGTGAAGTAGCATCCAGCCCATTGCAGGAAACCTGCAGGAACGGCATTATACTGCTGAAAGAATACCGATGTGTCGTTGAAAAGTGAGCGCATCTGCTGCATATAAAGCACGTCGGCATTGCGCATCATAAGAAAATACCATGACAGTAGTGCAAATACGAGCACGCATATCCATGGCATAAGGTTTGGTAGTTTTAGTTTAGGTTTCATGGGAATGGAGAAATTACGAATTACTAATTACGAATTACCTGTTTACAATAGTGCAAACTAAGTAATTCGTAATTAGTAATTTGTAATTAAATATTATTTGTTCTTTTCAATCCACAGACGGGCATTTACGAATGCCTCGTACCAAGGTGTTACCTCATCGGTGAGACGACGCTCCTCTGGGTAGTAACCACACTGCCAAGGGAACAGAGTGCGCTCTGGGTGTGGCATGATTGCGAGGTGACGACCGTCATTGCTTGCTATGGCTGCAACATCGTAGCTTGAACCGTTAGGGTTAGCCGGATACTCAGAATGGTTGAACTTAGCAGCGATGTTATACTCTGACTCTGCAAGTGGGAGGTTGAACTTACCCTCTCCATGAGCTACCCAACATCCGATCTTCTGACCAGAGAGAGAGCCGAGCATTACAGAATCGTTCTGTGGGATGGTGAGAGTAACGTATGTTGACTCGAACTTGTGAGAATCGTTATGAAGCATCTCTGCATAGTCCTTTGCGTTGCTTACGGCATGGTCGTTGTTCAGGAGACCAAGCTCAACCATAAGCTGACAACCGTTGCAGACACCGAGTGAGAGGGTGTTCTTACGAGCATAGAACTTATCCAGAGCCTCCTTAGCCTTAGGGTTGAAGAGGAATGCACCTGCCCATCCCTTTGCAGAACCGAGAACATCGGAGTTAGAGAAACCACCGCAGAATGCCACGAGGTTCACTTCCTCAAGGGTCTCACGGCCTGTGATGAGGTCGGTCATTGTAACATCCTTCACGTCGAAGCCTGCCATATAGAATGAGTATGCCATCTCGCGCTCAGAGTTAGTACCCTTCTCACGGATGATAGCAGCTACAGGACGGTTGCTCTTTGGACGTGCCACACGCTTGAGCTGTGGAGCCTTGAATGTGCACTCAAGAGGCACGTTCTTGTAGTTCTTGTAACGCTCTGCTGCCTTACCGTTGAATGACTGACGACGGTCGAGCAAGTATGATGTCTTGTACCAAGCATCGCGCAACTCGTCAATGTCGAATACGAGGGTAAGCTCACGGTTAGCAAGCTCTGAGTTTGGCACCTGAGCATTGCTCTGGTGACGCTTGATGGTGATTGTGCGGTCTGCTGAAGGAACACCGATCTTAGCGTATGCGATACCTGCATCCTCAAGAATCTTCTTCGCACGTGGAGCGTCAGCATCAGCAACCTGAATAACGATACCTGGATTCTCAGCGAAGAGCACCTTAACGATGTCGTCGCCCTTGATCTTGTCGAGGTCGAGGGCAAGACCGCCCTTAGTGTTGGCGAAGCACATCTCAAGCAAGGTTGTGATGAGACCACCGGCAGAAATGTCGTGACCTGCGAGGATGAGACCCTCGTTAACGAGCTGCTGAACAGCGATGAACGCATCGCGGAAGTACTCGGCATTCTTAACGGTTGGAACATCAGAACCAACCTTGCCCTGACTCTGAGCGAATGCTGAGCCACCAAGCTGAAGCTCGTCGAATGAGAAGTCGATATGATAGAGGCGTGAAGCCTTAACGTCCTTGAGAACTGGAGAAACAACCTTCTTGATGTCAGAAACCTCACCGCCTGCACTTACGATAACGGTACCAGGAGCGATAACCTTCTTTCCGTCAGGATATTTCTGAGTCATTGACAAAGAATCCTTACCTGTTGGTACGTTGATCTGAAGTTCGCAGCAGAAGTCTGACAATGCCTTAACAGCTGTGTAGAGACGAGCATCCTCACCTTCCTGAGCGCGGCAAGGCCACATCCAGTTTGCAGAAAGTGAAATGCTATCCATTCCGTCAGCCAAAGGTGCCCAAACGAGGTTGGTGAGCGACTCTGCAACAGAGAGTACAGAACCTGCGGCTGGATTAGCAAGAGCAGCCTGTGGAGCATGACCGAGTGATGTTGCGATACCATTTGTGCCTGTATAGTCGAGAGCTACGACACCGCAGTCTGACAATGGCAACTGAAGTTCGCCCTGACATTGCTGACGTGCTACGCGACCTGATACGCAACGGTCAACCTTGTTTGTCAACCAGTCCTTACAAGCCACAGCCTCAAGCTGAAGCACGTTCTTCAGATAGTCGGTGAGTTGAGAGTTTAGTGTTGAGTGATTAGAGATACCAGAGAGGTCGTATGTCACAACATCGTATGTACGCTTAACGGTCTTGTCCTCCATGATTGTCTTTGGAGAACTGCCGAACATCTGCTCTACTGCGAGGTCGAATGGACGAACGCCGTCAGCCTGCTCAAAGGCAAAGCGATGGTCGCCAGTTGTCTCACCTACGGTGTACATAGGAGCACGCTCACGATCAGCAATCTTCTGCACATGCTCAATAGCAGACTCGTCGATGAGCAAGCCCATACGCTCCTGTGACTCGTTTGCGATGATTTCCTTTGCCGACAATGTCTTATCGCCTACAGGGAGCTTATCCATGTGAATCAATCCGCCACACTCCTCTACAAGCTCTGAGAGACAGTTTACGTGACCTGCTGAACCGTGGTCGTGGATTGATACTACTGGGTTTGAATCCTCCTCACCGAGAGCGCGGATTACGTTGTATGCACGCTTCTGCATCTCTGGGTTAGCACGCTGAACGGCGTTAAGCTCGATACCGCTTGAATAGCGACCTGTCTCTACTGAAGAAACCGAACCGCCACCAAGACCGATGCGGTAGTTCTCACCACCCATCACTACAACCTTGTTGCCTGGCTGTGGCTCGCCCTTGAGGCAGTCGCGCTGAATGCCGTAGCCTACACCGCCGGCAAGCATGATGACCTTGTCGTATGCGTACTGCTCGTTGTTCTCGTTGTGCTCGAAGGTAAGTACAGAACCGCAGATAAGTGGCTGACCGAACTTGTTTCCGAAATCAGAAGCACCGTTTGATGCCTTGATGAGAATCTGCTCCGGTGTCTGATACAACCACTGGCGAACAGGCAGAATCTTCTCCCATCCGTGGCAGTCGCTCTCGTTACTCCACTGTGGTGTATTTGCAGGGAGGTTCTTAACAACAGGGTCAGTCTCGTTCTTACGAGGGTAAGAAGTCATATAGACGGCTGTACCTGCTATCGGCCAAGAACCTACACCACCGCCCATACGGTCACGGATCTCACCACCAGTACCGGTAGCAGCACCGTTGAATGGCTCTACGGTTGTTGGGAAGTTGTGAGTCTCAGCCTTGAGTGAGATAACAGACTTCACCTTCTTGATCTTGTAGAGGTCTGGCTGAGAGTGGTCTGATGGGGAGAACTGCTCAATCTCAGGACCTGCTGAGAATGCCACGTTGTCCTTGTATGCAGAGAGAATCTTGTTAGGATTCTCGTTAGTAGTCTTCTTGATCATCTGGAAGAGACTTGACTCCTTCTCCTCACCGTCGATGATGAACGTACCGCCGAAAATCTTGTGACGGCAATGCTCAGAGTTGATCTGAGCGAAACCGAATATCTCAGAGTCGGTAAGCGGACGGCCGAGCTGTCCCTCCACCTTGTGCAGATAGTCAATCTCCTCCTTTGAAAGGGCGAGACCCTCCTGCTCGTTGTAAGCCTCAAGGTTGTCAACGTGCTTGATTGGCTCAGGCTTGATGTTAACGGTGAAGATGTCCTGGTTCAGTCCGTTGTACATGCGCTGGAGCATAGGGTCATGCTCAGCGTCCATAGAAGAAACAGGGAAATACTCCTCAATACGCGAAATGCCCTTGAGAGCCATGTTCTGGGTAATCTCAACGGCATTGGTACTCCAAGGAGTAATCATCTCACGGCGTGGACCTACATAGTATCCGTCCAGCGACTCAGCATCCACGAGTGATGCGTTGCCGTAAAGCCAACAAAGTTCGTTTGTCTCATCCTTACTGAGCTTATGGTCAACCTCAGTAGCGATGATGTTCTGTGATGGGGTCTTGAAAAAAAGAATCATGTCTGTATAATTACGAATTACTAATTACCATTTTTGAGTTTAGTGTTTTGAGTTTAGGGTTTAGGGTTTAGAGTTTAGAGTTGCTTTCGCTATTTAGAAACGACCCCTTTCTGTCCTGCGGACATCTTTCCCCGTGAAGGGGCAAGAAGCTATCGCCGTATGGGCATTATCGCGATTATTTTTTCTGCGCCCCTTCACGGGGAAAGGGTTGGGGAAAGGGGTCTCTTTTCTGTTTTTTTTAGATGGCGAAAGCAAATCACCCCGCAACCATCACCCAACACCCAAATTACAAGTTGCAAAATTACTAAAAAAACGCGACAAATCAAAATCTTTTCTTCGAAAAGTGATGAAATCACGAATATTGCCCCACTAAGACATTAACTGATGGCTTTACAACTCGGAAAAATCATCTACCTCTTCCATTCCTGCGAGCTGGCTCTTCGTCTTTCCATCGGCAGGATACATCTTGGAATATTTGTCATAGTCCTGCTTCATAATCTCATACGGGGAAAGTTCTATTGAGTCGGTAAATTCACGCTCAACGACGAAGAACATATCCTCGTTGTCAATATCCCAGACAAAGTGCTTGTTGCTGAATGTGTAATGCCTGCTTCTGCTGGCGGATTTAAGGTTGTAAATGGTAGGTATCACGTTCTCGTCTAAGCTATAGACTTCTGTACATCTGTGTTCTGTCATTATATTCTTGTATCCGAACAGATTCCATTTCTTGTAAGACTTGGGATAGAGCTGATCACATGACAGGACTATCTCTTTTTTATCAGGATATACCTCACATCTACCTATTTGCGTAGAGTCTCCATAAACGAAGCCTCCTTCAATCCGTTTCCTTTCGTCCTTCAATGTCTCCTCATAGAGAGACTCTTTTTCGATATACGGAACGCCTGGAGTGATTCCTATCATAACAACACGCTTCTTTTGCTGTGTTATATCCTTATTCGTCGTCTGAAACTTGCGCCAGATGGCATTTCCGTTTTTTACTTTCCTGCTCTTTGTGTCGATGAAGAACTCTCTTACTCCATCAATATAATATTTCATACACGAATCAACATATTCTACATTTCGGAAAAAGACCTTACAATGGTAGTATTTCTTCATCTTTGCCGTAACAACAAGGTCTGGCATAGTGTAGCTTTTGGGAGACATCACAACCGAAGTGTTTTCATCATAGATGAACTTCTTCGGCTCGTAGCAAATATGGGAAACATAGTATGCACGTCCTTTTTTCAGATTGATATTGCCGTTCATGTCTGTACGCCCTATATAGTTTCCGTCGGCATCACAAACTGTGGCGCTGAATATAGGAGTCTTGGTTAAAGAATCTGTTAATGTAATGTTTTGGGCAATACCTGTAAGTTTGCCAAGGAAAAGAAATAGCACAAAGATAAAATTTCTCATATAGTTGTAATTTTGTAAGAATCAATTGATTATCGTAGATTTGCCTTATCCCCGATTGCCGATGCCAAATGTCTGGGTTTCAATGGCGAGGAGACTTTTTTTGATAAAATCGTTTGCAAATATAATACAAAGTTTACATACGCAACAAGTTTTTTGTATTGTTTGTCCTTTTTTTGTATTCATTAATAGGAATGGTATATGTGTGTAACTTCTTCTGCCGCCATTCCTTCGATGATAATACCATTATAATACCATTATATTACCATTATAATACCATAATAATACCATAAACTATGGTAATATAATGGTATCTTTATGGTGATTTTATAGTATTTCTATGGTAT
>CADBXL010000038.1 GCA_902798615.1 uncultured Bacteroidales bacterium
CTTCCTTCGTGCTCGTAACTTTGACCCGACCAATTGGAAGAAAGGTCATGTTGTGAACATCGATATTACAGGAGGTTCTGAACTTACCAAGGCAAAACTCATCTACCGTGGTAAGGATAAGGTGAAGGCTGACAATGGCACTAAGTATGACTGCCTCGTACTCTCATACGTAGAGAAAGATGGTAAGAAGGATAAGGAAATTGTCCGTTTCTTCGTTACTGACGATGCTAAGCACATCCCTATACGCCTTGACTTGTTCCTAAAGTTTGGTGCAGCTAAGGCTTTCCTTGCATAAGGAAAAGACAGAGACCATATAAGTCCGTTGTAGGTCCGTTATAAATCCGTTGTAAGTCCGTTCCCGAACTATAGGATCATGGGACTTATATAGGAGTTACAAGGGAGGAAGAAGGGAGTTGCTTTGGAAGCAAAATTAACGTCAGGGTTACAGAAGTGCGAATTTTTTTAGAATTAAACGCAGAGACGCAAAGCATTATAAAATCTTTGCGACTTTGCGTCTTTGCTTTTTAATATCATTTCGCCACCTTCTTGCCATTTACGACACAGGAAAACTATTAGTAACGGGTAACAATAAGAAAATTAGTGTGACTTTATCAAAGGCTTGTCCTCGTCTGGCTCTGCGGCCAAAACATTTTCTGCCTAAGGCTCTATATCAGGTAGCGAGTCAAGGTTGCTGATATCGTAGCTCCAAATTCTCGGAACGACATTATTGAAATGGTCATTTGTCATGAGATATAATGTCTTGTTGTCATAAGATAGCAATATATCCCGTCCAAAATGATCAAGATGTATTGTGCGTTTCTTGTTGCCTTCCCAGTCATACTCCACAACCGTATTTCCATAGATGTATGAATCTACGTATTTGTCGAATTTCTTTCCTTTTCTGTCAGAATCCAAGAGGAGAACATAGATTCTATTGTTATTTGTGGTGCAGTAAAAACGCTCGTATGTTGTAGTCTTTTGGCTGAAAATATAATTCAAGCCTTCCTCATCACTTTTGTAAACGGGGTAGTCGGAATACAATTCCTTGACAATATTAATATTCTCGCCCTCGATTGTAAAGATGAATGCAAGCCTTGACCATTTACATTGGTAGAGAAAGCGACCGTTGCCATTGCCATCGAGTCTACAGTTATCGGTATAGACAGACTGTTTTACTAAATTTGTACAGTTTATGCCATCCTTTGGCCAGTATTCCAATGGTGTGGCTTCCTGTTTCTTATAGTCGATTATAGAAAACAGATGCTTAGTTTCAAGCGTAGCACCAGCGACAAGGAGGGAATTGTTTGGTAAAGAGACGAATGAACAGCCCGCCAATCTGAAATTCTGAATTCCCGAAAGGTCGTAATTTTTCCATTTATTCTTTTCTTTGATAGATTTCAGATTGTCAGTTTCCTTTATAACCGTCAGAGAGCTAAGTGCATTGCCAATTCCTGGTGTGTTTAATATCATCAAGAACCTGTCTGTCCCCTTTGCAATGGTGACGTTGGGGAACTCATTAATATCAAATAATATTTGTTGCTCATCCCATTTCTGTGGGGTTAAGGTGCTGACGTAGTGAGTGAACAATTGGGAGATAAGTATGTTGTTGTTGATTATTAGTTCTGGACATTTATCCCTGTTCTTTTTGGGTATCTCCACTCGCGATCCCCTGAGTGAAACCGTCTTTATGGAGTCTTTGGGGCTATTGCTGCTTGCGATAGCCGAGACTGTCATAAACAGGAGAAATATATTTGCTATTAATCTCATACTGATGTTGAATTATGGATTGTTTTTCTTTTTGCAAAGCCAAATATAGTGAAAGTTTTTATAATTGTATCAAAAAAACAGTAAAATCATCTGCAATACACAAAAACAGATTCTTACATATTGATTATCAATAACTTATGTTGGGCATAACCCCTGTCGCAAAAACTTTTGAAAAAACGATTGGGGTTACTTCACAAAGCCTTTATTTGCCCACTTAAAACTATTCCAACGTGATACGAAGATAGCACCGCGGATGTTTTCATCGAGCACAAAGGCGAACCACATTCCGATAAGTCCGAAACCGAACACAATACCGAAGAGATAGCCGAATCCAACGCCTACGAGCCATTGTACGATGATTCCGAGGTAGAATGGGAAGAAGATATCACCAGTTGCACGAAGAGTGTTTGTAGCCCATATATTGATGCATTTTCCAACCTCAAGCAATACATCTATCCAGAAGCACCAGCAGACGAGGGTGGATATTTCCTCATTGTCGGTTAACGAGCCTGCTATGAATGGTCCGGCTAATGCGCATAGCACGGAGAATGTGAGTGTGATAACTGCACCTCTATGCCACGCAAATTTTCCTATCACGTATGATGCCTGTGTCTTCTCCACACCTGTTAGATGTCCCACCATGATTGAACTTCCCTGTGCTATGCAGATAGCATACAGATATACGAACATCACTACGTTTCCAACATAGATACGAGCCGTGAGAGCCTCATTGCCTATCATGTTGATGAAATAGATGATAGTTAGCTGCTGAAGGTTGTAGGAGATATTCTCACCGGCAGAAGGTAGTCCGATTTTGAGGAGCTTTCGCATCTCGGAGAAAGGGAAAGGACGGAATAAGCGTAATGGGAAACTTGGAATGAGTTTACGGTTAAGCATCACGATAAGCATCAGCATAGATACCGTACGAGAGATACTTGTTGAGATAGCAGCACCTTCTGCACCAAGAGCAGGCATTCCAAACTTACCGAAGATAAGCGTATAGTTGCCGATGATATTCAGGATATTTACCACCACAATCACTATCATAGGATAGATAGGCTTGTTTGATGCTCGTAGAATAGCACTAATGGTTGTCGTTATAGCTTGGGCAAAGGCAAGAGAACCTACAATCTGTAGATATGGCTTTCCATAAACCATAAGTTCAGGACGAAGTCCCATAAACAAAAGCACAGGCTCTGCAAATAGGAAGAGCATTAGGCTTGACATAAAACCAATAGTTAGATTGAGCATAAGTGCCACTCCACTTACTTTGATAAAGCGATCCTGTAATTTTGCACCAAAATACTGTGAACAAAGCACAGAGGTACCAGCATTGATAATAGTGAAAAGAAGGAAAACAAGTTGCAGAATCTGATTATCCATTCCTACAGCAGCCACAGCATCATCACTATGCTGAGACAACATGAAAGTATCCACACCACCGAGAAGGAAAGTGAGGAGGGTTTCAAGAAGAATAGGCAATACGAGCCTGTTCAACTGTCGTTGAAGTTTAATTTCAATTCTTTCCTGATTGCTGTTATCCATAATGCAAATGTTATCCGAGTGCAACGTGCAAAGGTAGGCGCACGTCTTGTTTTCTGAGTGCAAAGTTACAAAAAAATAAGTTCAGCACCGAATAAATATCTATTTTTCGATACTGAAATTATTGTAAATCAAGATAATACGAATGAAAATGAGAAAATTAAGTTTCCTTAATCATGTGATTTAGCTGCCAGATACACGCAATGGCAATAATGGAAGAGACGATTACCGACGTTATCATTATGTTTTCATTGCCGTTAAAATAAGTACTCAAAGGGGCATCACTCTTAATGTCGGGAAATATCCATGTAAGGAAATATGCCACGGAATTATTAATCCAATGATAAATAACTCCAGGAATAATGCTTCCTGTGCGATAGTAAAGCCATCCAAGTAGTATTCCTATGATGAGGGCATGAGGAATCTGTGCAGGGTTGCCGTGTATTGCGGCAAAGAAGACAGCAGATATCACAATGGCTATCCATGCTTTTTTGTTGGATAGTTCACCTAAGCTATCCTTTATCCATTCAAGAAGTTTGCGAAGTATTGCACCTCTGAATACCACCTCTTCCACTAATGGAGCGCAGAGACCTATGACAATATATCCTTCTGGATATCTTGAAAGCTTGTCGAATATATCTGCATAAATATCTATCCTCCATTGTTCTGGTATAAGTTCCTGGGTCCATGTTGATGGTAGGATAAAAGAAAGGGAAAGTAAGGCAACAAGGCTCAGAACTTCATATGGCTTTGACAAAATATATTTGCTTGAAACATTACACCATTTAGCTCCGATGAAGGTTGCGAGTGTCATTATGGAGTAAAGAATAGTGCTTAGAAATATGCTTAAGACAATAGGGTCATAGTTCGTATGTGGGAGGAATGGGATTATAGCGTATTCCACTAATAATGACGCAGATGCCTGGTATAGGATGAAAATACCGATGAAAATAAGAGCATGTTTCATTTTGGATGCTAAGTGTTTTTAGTGATGTCAAGATAAAGTTCTAAGAAAACGCTTTCTGGTCAGAGGAAGAGCATCGGGGTGCAGAAGATATTCGTTTGCCTTAAACGCATCCTCGGAGAGTTGGCGTGCAAGCTCTAATATAGAGTCAAAGCGACGTTCATTCCTTAGTTTCTTACAGAATTCCACACGTATCTTCTTTCCGTATATGTTTTCATGAAAACGGAATATGTTTGTCTCAAGGGTAAGGTCATTTACACCGTATGTTGGGCGATGACCTATGTTCATCATTCCGTGGTGTTGCTGAATGTTACCTTCAACTCTCACCTTTACAGCATAGACACCGCCCACAGGAATGATCTTCAGAGGGTCAATGTCAAGGTTGGCGGTTGGGAAGCCTATTTTCCTTCCTTCATGGAAACCTTCCACAACAGTTCCTTCAACACTATAGCGATGCCCAAGACATTCTGCTGCCTCATCAACTCTGCCGTTGGCAAGCAATTCCCTGACCAATGTAGAGGATACTCGTTTGCCATCAGCAATCTCGAAGGGATCACATTCAATCACCTCAATACCGATAGCCTTGCCATAGCGTACATAGTCCTCAAAGCCCTCGTTCTTGTTCTTACGACCGAAACGATTGTCATAGCCAAGGAGTAGAAGTCGGACTCCAAGTTGGTCATAGAGGACTTCTTTCATAAAATCTTCTGCCGACATAGAAGCCATCTCCCTGTCAAAGCGTAATACGGCACATACATCCACTCCCACCTGCGACATTATCAGTCTCCGCTCATCAACGGTGGTAAGCATATTTGGCACAAAAGTATTGTCAAAAACCGTGCGTGGATGACGATCGAATGAGATTGCCATAGATTGAGCCAATCCCCTCTCTTTCGCCAGCATACAAAGGCGACGGAGCACATGCTGGTGACCCAGATGTACTCCATCGAAATGACCTATTGTTGCCGCACAAGGTACGGGAACAAAGGTTCCTTCAGCATATGGAACAGTTATGCTTGTCAAATCTTATTTAGCAAGAAGGCTCTTGATCTCTGCATCCAGATCCTTAATCTGTGCATCGCGCTTGTGAAGCGCATTGGTACGGCTGATAAGGAAGAATGTAGGAATGCTCTGAACATTATATCGTGCAAGATACTCAGACTGAAGATTGTTAGGATCGTGAACGTTAATCCAAGGAAGTGCGGCTGTCTGAGTCTTCCAGAAGTGCTCGTCAGGATCTACTGAAACCTGATAAACCTCCAATCCCTGAGCGTGATATTTGTTGTATATCTCACGAAGCTGCATGATACGCTGTGTACTGCCAGGAGCAGAGAATGCGTGGAAATCAAGAAGTACCACTTTACCTTTCAGTTCTGTGAGAGAACGGCGGTTACCGTGATTGTCAATCAAAGGAACATCGATGATTTCAGAAACAACAACCTTTGAAGCATCGATGTCTATAGCCTGCTGCTTAGCCTGAAGAATACGCTGTGTCTTCATTCCCTCAATGGCAATGTTGTGGAGGTTCTTACCACGCTCTGCCTCTGGATAGTAGGTATCCCAGCTTGTAGCAACAGCACCAAATACGCGCATATCCTCTACACTCTCATGAGGATTGAAAATAAGACGATTGCCGAGAGCCTGGAAAAGGGCGAAATAGGCATAAGCCTTGTTTGGCTCCTTAAAGATATAGTCGAGTTTCACTTTCTCCTTGTAGGCATTCACAAGCTTATTAACACTATCATTAACCTCTTTCAAACCGAGAGTATTATCCTTGTTTATGGCAATAACCTGATTGAGCAGGTTAATCTGCATAAGTGAGAGATCCTTGATCTTCACACAGTTCTCAGAACCACTAACCTCATACTTCACAGCCATTGTTGGGTATGAAGCCTTGAACTCAACAGTCTCGGTAGAGTCAATGCTGACGTTAATGATGCTGTTCTTGATACGGAGACGATAGAACTCGGGTGCAGAAGGTTTCTCACCAGAGAAGTCGAAACCTCCATCAGACGAGAGTTTTACGGAGTCAATGACAACAGGGCCGTCAAGACTCATATTCTCGAAATAAAGTACGGAATCCTGTGCTTCGGTAATATTACCAGTCACATGGAACTTATTCTGCTGGCAAGAGGCAAAAGCCACTACCATTGCTGCTACGGTGGTGCATCGTGTGATGCGAGAAATAATATGATTCATTTTTAAAATTATTAGGCCTCTCCTCCCGCCCTCCCCCGTAGGGAGGGAGCCGATTCGCTAATGGAGGATCAGCAAACAAATATCGATTACCCTTCGCCTTCCAGCTCCCTCCCTACGGGGGAGGGCGGGGGGAGAGGCCGTTTTCTAATTTTCGACTGCAAAGTTACACCAAATCAGCTAAAAAACAAAATATTATCCTGCTTTTCTTCTTATTCTACGTGCTAATAATAATTAAATAATGGATAAAAAAGTACCGAATTAGCGAAAATATCAGTACTTTTGCCTTTCGAAATGAAATTTTCTCACTTCATCATATCGTTCACACTATGCGTCCTGCCTTTCTCCGTACAAGCACAGAAGGAGAAGAAAATCAATCCGGAGGACCGCGTTGTTGACATGGACAGCCCTACGTTCGTGCCAATGGTTCGTGTGTCCAAAGTCTTTGAAGGCGGTGACAGCATACAGTATGTCGAGATGAATAATGTGTATGTCTATGGACCTATTGACTTCAAGAATGAACGCCAGCGAAAGTCATACAACCGCCTTGTCTATAACGTGAAGAAAGTGCTTCCTATAGCCAAGGAGGTAAATAGGGCAGTACTTGAAACCTATGAGTATCTCCAAACTCTTCCTGATGACAAGGCTCGCAAAGAACATATGAAACTTGTGGAGAAAAGTCTTATGGCTGAGTATAAGCCTCGAATGAAGAAGCTGACATACTCGCAAGGGAAACTCCTTATTAAGCTCATCTATCGTGAAACCAACTCCTCCAGTTACGAACTTGTGCAGGTGTTCTTCGGTTCTACCCGTGCCAGTTTTTATCAGGCCTTTGCTTGGGTTCTTGGTGCCAGTCTGAAGAAAGCCTATGATCCTAATGGAGTGGATCGTCTCACGGAAAGGGTTGTCAGACAGGTGGAGTCGGGACAGTTGTGACCCCCCAGCCCCCTAAGGGGGAGTATGTTATATACATTTTCTGTTGTGGAGGGATAAATACATTCTAAGGAACTCCCCCTTGGGGGCTAGGGGGTTACTGGATTTTATTCCATATATACTTCAACAGAAAGAACACAACGATTGCAGAGAAGAAACCTGCGATAGCATCGACTGCATAGTGTGGGAGGAGATACACAGTTCCCATGCAGAGGAAAATCCAAGGTATAGCCCAGATAAGCACAAACTTGTATTCCTTAAGCCATAGAGCGATTATCATCGTAAGCGTAGAAACACCGACATGAGAACTTGGGAAAGCTGCTGTTGGGCGTTCTCCCGTTTCATGGGCCTTCTGCACAAGATTACGGAAAAGTCCATCCTCCCAACCTGGGATAGGAAGGCACTCCGTGTGATTGGCAAAGTATTTTCCCACTTCTGGGAAATGTCCCTTTGCAATCTCATCTACACCAACAGCAAGATAATAGTATTGAGGACCTGCAACAGGGAAGAGCACGAACACCACATAATATACGAAGAACGAAGTAATCAGTATGAACGACACCTTCTGGAAGTCCTCATATCGCTTGAAGAACACATAGAACGTAAGTGAAACAAACATCAAGAAATAGAGCGAATAGCCCATTGCCATCAGTTCTGATACTATATGACTTGGATATGCCTTACTCCAAAGAAGTGCAGGCTGGAATCCGAACAACTTCTGATCCCATGAAGCAAACACATGGTCAAGGTTCTCAAAATGACAGTTCAGTACGTATGTATCTGGATACCACCAACTCAACGTCACTAAGAGCAATCCTATACGTGCCAAAGTCATTGCCCTGCAAGGCCATACCCTATACACAAGCCATAATGCAAAAGTAAGCAGCACAACTCTTACGCGCCACCATATCAAAGCCTCAGGATTATGTAATGATGTGGAAGTGAATAAAATGACGAAAATGGTAAAAATGGCATAGATAACCATACCTATTTCTACAGGGAATAGCCATTTCATCGGCTTTTTCTCATTACTTTTAAGGAATAAATCCGACAGAATATTGTTGTTTTTCTTTGCCATTTTATAACCAACCGTTTTCCTTATACCATGCGATAGCCTCTTTCACACCGCGCTCCAAATTATACTCTGGCTTAAAATCCATATCACGCTTTGCTGGAGTTATATCGCACATCCAGTTGCGCTGCTTAAGGATGTTGAACTTATCATTATTCAATGCGCTCATCTTACCTGTCATCTTCATCCAACGGTCACCTACGGCTGTAACAATCCTGAGTACCCATATAGGAGCCTTTATGCGGATAAGGAACTTAATGCCCAGTTCCTTCTTGATAAGGTCAGAGAAAGTAACTGACTCATACACATCACCATCACTCAGGAAATATGCCTTTCCAACGCATTCATCGTGCTCCATTGACTTGAATACAGCTTGTACCAAGTCCTTCACATATATGAAAGTGATATCCTGACGGTCATATCCCACGGCAAAGTCACTATGTCCCTTGATGCTCTTCGCCATGAGGAAATAGTCGGTCTCGCGAGGTCCATATACACCTGTAGGGCGTAGAACAACCAACGGAAGGTTATCTTGCTGAAAGAGCCATTTCTCAGCTTCATACTTACTTTTTCCGTATGCCGTATTAGGCTGCGGAGTATCAGTATCGAGAATCTCGGTATGAGGCATCTTTTCACGAATAGCACCAAATACACTCAACGAAGAAAGGTAAACGAACCGTTTCATCGGCTGATTGGTAGCCTTTAAGGCATTCACGAAATTCTTAGTACCCTCAGTATTCACCTTGAAGAAATCCTCTGCCTTGATGCACTTGGTAGCACCAGCCGCATGAACCACATAGTCAAATGCGTGATCAGCAAGAACAGTCTTCAACTGCTCCACATTCCCAAGGTTAAGTTCAAGGAAATTGATACGCTCATCCTTCAAGTACTTCCTGTTGGTACTCTTACGTACAGCAACCCAGACCTCAAGTCCGCGACTCAATGCTTCTTCCGCTATAAAACTGCCAATGAAGCCTGATGCTCCAGTGATTAGAATCTTCATAATGTTATAATATTTTTTGCAAAGTTAATAAATTTCCTCCTCATTTTACAATTAAAACTACATAAAAATCGCACTATTGGCAAATTAATAAAAAATTAACATCCCAAAATTGCCTATTCTCGATTTTATTTCGTATGTTTGCAGCATAATTATAATAAAATAAAAAGCCACTAACCCCTAAAACAAGAAAAATATGGCAAAAGGAAAGAAAGCAGGTAAAAGGCTAAACAAGAAACAAATGGGTGCTCTGCTGGAAGAGTTCTTCCGCGAGAATCCAGGTAAGGCATATTCTTTCAAAGAGATATTCCACAAGTGTCATCTCGATACGCATCCTCTGAAGATGCTCGCTATTGACGTACTTGAGGAAATGGCATGGGACGATTTCCTGTCTCGTGCAAGTGAGAATTCCTACAAGCTCAACGAGAACGGTTCTGTTCTCGAAGGTACGTTCATCACCAAGTTCAATGGCAAGTGCTCCTTCATGCCCGATGGCTCCGACAAACCTATCTTCGTGGCAGAGCGTAACTCTATGTGGGCGCTCAACGGCGACCGTGTCAAGGTTTCTATGATGGCACGACGTGCAAAGCATATCCGTGAGGCACAGGTTATCGAGATTATCAAGAGGGCAAAGGATCAGTTTGTCGGTGTTATCAAGGCTGACCGTGAACTTACCTATCTCGTTCCAACTGACCCAATGACGGTTAGTATCTTTATTCCGAAGCGCAAACTGAAGGACGCCAAGGATGGTGACAGAGCCGTTGTAAAGGTAATAGAGTGGCCTGATGCAGAGCATAGAAGCATCGTGGCAGGTGTTGTTGATGTCCTTGGAAAGCAAGGTGATAACGATGCTGAGATGAACACAATCCTTGCCCAGTACGGACTTCCATACAAATATCCGAAGGCTGTGGAAGATGCAGCCAACAAGATAAGCGATGAGATTACTCCCGATGAAATCGCTCGTCGTGAGGATTTTCGCGATGTCTTCACCTGTACTATTGACCCTCATGATGCCAAGGACTTTGACGATGCCCTCAGTATTAAGCGTCTCGACAACGGACAATGGGAAGTAGGTGTTCATATCGCCGATGTTAGCCATTATGTAACAGAAGGCTCTGTAATCGACAAGGAAGCAAAAGAACGTGCCACAAGTATCTATCTCGTGGATCGTACCATCCCTATGCTTCCAGAGCGACTCTGTAACTATATCTGCTCACTTCGCCCTGACGAGGACAAACTCGCCTATTCCGTTATCTTCAATCTCGATAACGATGCTAAGGTAAAGGCATACCGCATCGTTCACACCGTGATACGAAGCAACCGTCGTTATGCTTACGAGGAAGTACAGGACATTCTCAATGCCAATCTCAACCCTAATCCTAATGTTGAGTTGCCTGAACTTCCAATGGCTGATGCCGATGAAATCGAGAAAAAAGAAGCTAAGGGAGCATTAAAAGGTGAGAATGCCTATCTCCTCCTTACTCTCGACCGTCTTGCCAAACTCCTTCGTGCCCAGAGGTTCAAGAATGGTGCTGTGAAGTTCGACCGTGAAGAGATGCGTTTCGACATCGATGAGACAGGCAAGCCTATCCGTTGCTACTTCAAGCGTTCAAAGGATGCAAACAAACTCATCGAGGAGTTCATGCTCCTTGCCAACCGCACAGTAGCCGAGAGCGTAGGTAAGGTAGCAAAGGGTAAGGTTGCAAAGACTTTGCCTTATCGTGTTCACGATGATCCGGATCCTCAGAAGCTTGAGACCTTGAAATCATTCGTTGCCAAGTTCGGATATAAGATGAAGAGTACAGGCACAAAGGGTGCTACGGCTCGTTCCCTCAATCAGCTCATGGACAGCGTTGAGGGCAAGAAAGAGTCTAATGTCATACAGCTTGTTGCCCTTCGTGCAATGATGAAAGCGAAGTATTCCGTTCATAACATCGGTCACTTCGGTCTTGCCTTCGACTACTACACTCACTTCACCTCTCCTATCCGTCGTTATCCTGATACAATGGTTCACCGTCTTCTCACCCGCTATGAGCAGGGAGGAAAGTCTGTCAATAAGGATAAGTACGAGGAACTTTGCGAACATTCAAGTGAGATGGAGCAGATAGCAGCCAATGCCGAGCGCGATTCCATCAAGTATAAGATGGTAGAGTTCATGAGTCAGTACATCGGCTATGAGTTTGATGCCCATATCTCAGGTATAACGAGCTACGGCATATATTGCGAGATTGACGAGAACCATTGTGAGGGTATGGTACGTATCGAAGACCTCGACGATGACTACTACGAGTTCGACGAGAAGAACTACTGCCTTATCGGTCGCCGCCGTCATCACACTTATCAACTCGGCGATGAGCTCCGTATCAAGGTAGCAAAGGCAAATCTTGAGAAGAAACAGCTCGACTTTGTGCTTGCCGAAGAAAAAGGAAAGCAGAAGAAATAATTCAAAAATATATTAAGTGCAGAATGTAATTAAAATTATTGGTGTCCGCTAAAAAGATAGACGGACACCAATAATTGTTTACACTTACCATGAAAAAAGTATTGCCAACTACTTTATTAGCATCTTTTTTCCATTCTTGATATATAGTCCCTTTGAGGATGCAGAAACCATGCGTCCCTGAAGGTCATATACAGCATCTGACTGAAGGTTATCATTCGTGGAATTAACCTCATTGATACCTGTAGATGCATTTTTATCAGAAGATAGGATGAGCTGACCAATGATACAGTCACTCCATTCAGAAGCAGCAGAATAAACGGCGATTACATAGTTACCCTGCTCTGTAATGTCAAACTCGAAAGTCTGCTGATCTATGCTGGAAAAGCTATTTGAAGCTACATTACCGATGTTTATGTTAGGAGTGTATGTCTGACTGGCAATACTCGTATTGTCCTCGCGCTTCTCAATGTTCAGTTCTACTGCACCGAAATTTGACATATTCCAATTGCAGATTTTGTATTTCAGCGTATAATGACCTGGAGCAAGCGAGAGCGTAGTGCCACCGTCAGCAAGTCCATACTTTGCCCATCCCTGATGCTCTTTTCCACCTATATTGCGAAAGTAAAGACCATAGTTGAGTCCTCTTGGTGAACCTGTAAACTGCAAAACTCGACAGCCTGATGAATAGCCGTTGCTATAACCTGTGCGCCTATCATTACTGTCAAAGGTAGTCCAACCTGCTGGCAATACCCCACCCTCGGTAAACTCCGATGAAATGGTGGTTTCTTTAGTGTTCTGCAGAGTGATTTCAATGGAAGAGGTGCTTGTCTCACCGTCATTATCTGTAGCAACGGCTTTCAAGGTGTGCTTTCCTGCCTTAGCGCCAGTAAGAACCGCCTGATATGGAGCATTCTCGCAAGTGGCTAACAATGTAGTTCCGTCATAGAACTCCACCTTCTCAACTGTACCATTTGAATCATCGGCTGTTGCAGTAATGGTGAGGTCAGGGAAGGAAGTCTCTCCGTTAGCCCCAAAGCTGATATATTTGCCTGCTGTCTTAGGTGATGTTATTCTAACGCTTGGAGAGGTCTTGTTGAGCGAATATTTCTTGCAGAAATTCCAGATTTCACTACCTGTATATACCTTTGTCTCCTTGCTAATCCAGTGACCTTTACCAGCAAGTTCGAGCAATCTCACCTCAACACCATCGTTACCAGGTCCCCACACATGGAGCTTTGCATTGAAATTGTTGTAATTGCTTGTAACCTTTGCCGTTGCAGGGCATCCGTTATGCTTTACCCACACGTTCAGAGCAGGCTTTGCACCACTAAAACTACAGGTTCCATCGTCCGTGCCATGAATATGCAGTATAGGTATAGGACGCACATTGGCATTTGCAGTTGCGCCACCCATAGGATAGCCGCTTACAGGAGCAAAGGCAGCAATGAGGTCAGGAATCTTATTCATGGCATGATATGTGAACATACCTCCCATGGAGAAACCGCCAAGATATACGCGGTTGCGATCAATCTTATATTGTGTCACCATCTTTTCGATGATAGCCTTAACGAAATTGATGTCTCGATCGCCCGAAGTGTCCCATGCCCTGTCAATGCCATTAGGAAAGACCACGACAAACTTGGCTGTATCACAAACAGCCTCCATACTTACCTTGTCGTTCTTGAACTCGGTATTCTGCATCCAGTTGGCATCCTGATTGTAGCCGTGGCAGAAGATAAGCAACGGACGGTTCTCGCCAAGATTTGCTGGCGCATACACGTTGTACGTACGGTTAGTACCGTTAACTGTTACGTTGTCTGCCTTCATTGGCAGAACAGCTCCCATAAATAATAGGAGGAGTGAGAGAATGGTAATTTTTTTCACGTCAAAAATGATTTAGGTTGCAGAGATCTACAAGTATTCCTTGTATTTCGATGCACAATGTTATTAATTAATAAGTGGTTGCAAAAATAGTAATAATTCCTGAACCAGCAAAATATTTTCGCATTTTTTTATTTATAGATCCATATTGGTTTTCTCCTTTTCAAACGTATAAGGTGTAAAGGAAACCTCTTTAGAGCCTCTATTATGGAATGAGGGTTGCAAGTTATAAGGGACTTGTATGGGAGGAAGAAGGGATTGGTCGCCCTTGTTCTATATTTACTGACACGGAGTCTGCCTTTAGTGTTCCGTCACTATGGAAAGTGAGACTCGCAATCATAGATACCCTTGCCTTGGGGACTTTCTGGTCGAAGACAAAGTTGCCGATGCTATAATAGACTGGCATTTTACCTATGGTGTCTATTGGCTGGAGGATGTGGGGATGATGCCCGATGACGGCAGATACTCCTGCCTCGGAAAGTCGGTGGGCAAGAGCGCGTTGACGGATGCTTGGATAGGGTTGAAACTCCACACCCCAATGTAATACCACTACAATGTGAGTTTCTGGGTACTTATGATGGAAATCACTGATTTCATCGAGCAGTTCTTTCTCGGTAGGCTGGGCAATTCCCGGCTTATCGTCTATTCTGCACCAATTCTCTATCGTGAGAGTGGTGGCGTTGAACAGAGCCACGCTAATACCATCTTTCTCAATAAGTACAGGCGACATCTGCTCTTTGAAGTTTTTGCCATAACCTAATGGTGTGATTCCTGCCTCTGTGAGATGTTGTGCCGTAGCTTGAAGCCCACGTCTGCCTTGATCGTTGGTATGGTTATTAGCCATTGCTGCGTGAGTTATACCCGCCTCTTTCAAGTCTTTTGCCCAACGAGCATCAGCACGAAAGATATACTTCTTATTGACCGGTGAAACGGTATCTGTGAGTGGGCATTCAAGATTCACGACCACAGCATCAGCCTCACGGAATATAGGTGTTACTTCCTCGAAGAGATAGCTAATACCTCTATACTCCGCCATGTGGCGAACTCCACGGTCAAGGAGAACATCGCCCGTGAAGAGTATAGTGAGGGAAGCCCCCCCAGCCCCCGAGGGGGAGATTGGGTGATGGGTGGTGGGTGATGGCTGATTGCAACTTGCAAAAAGATAAACTAACAAACAGTTAACACCCAACACCGAACACCAGCTTTTAACCTTTGACCTTAGTCCTTTGACTTTAGACAAAGATTTAACATCCTGCACTATAGAAAACCTCCTCATTATGCTTTTGTTTCTTGTCGAGGATAAGAGGCTGCATCCACAACGGACGTGCAGGAGCATCACCCTTTTCAAGCCTCTTCTGCCATTCTTCGTCGGTATAGCGTTGATTAAGTGGATTGACGAACTCATAATAGCTGAACGTAGCACCTCTTGTAAGGAAGATTTTACCGTCGATAACCACAGTAACATAAATGATATCCGCATTACCAGTAGCCTCAGAAAGTATTCCGCTCTTCTTACAACCAAGCACATTACGGGTAAACACATCGGCAACAAGTGCTACGGAACGATCTGCGCCCTTCACCTCATCCCAGCGACCAAGTTCTGAATCTGGTTCTATTACACTCAGCGTGAACCATTCAAGAGAACTTCCCATGTGTCTGATCTCTCCATATTCCTCCTCGCTGAGCATCTTGCCTGCAACTTCTTTCTTTGAAACCTTTATGCAGAAATCCATATAGTCTTCGAGGGTAGAGGTACGACTTTGCAGAGCCTCGGTCATAAGTCCGTTCTTTGTCAGAAGCGTCTTTGTCAAGTCAAGCATATCCTTCATTTTTTGCCAGAAATCAAGGTTTGGCTCCACATATCCCATACGGATAGGATCAGGGAATTCTCCGCCGCCACCGCACTCTGCGCAGATAGGTTGCTCGGCATAGAGGATGGCATCGTGTTTCAGTTCAGCCCATGAGGCAAGTGCCGTGTTGAGATTTTTACGCTGCCATGAGTCTGTCTTCATATAGTCAGGATAGTCCTTGTTCGTTTTCTGGAGTTGCACAAGGCATTGCATCCATTTGTTATACATGGATTTGTTCCAATCAGCGAACTTCGACATCTTCGCTTTCATCTTCTTCATTTCGTTGGCATAGCCCTTCCAGTTGTCGGCATCCTGATAGTACTCGGCATTGAGTCTGTCGGCAGCATCAACACCGAAGGCAGAGAATACGTGGAGTCCGCGAGGGAATGGCACCTTGGAATTCGCCTTTTCATCGAACATACGGCTGAGCACATATCCGTCAGGAGTATATCTCTGTGGCATGAAGTTCATCTTGTTCTCACAATCCTTCGATGGATTCTTCTCGTTCTTCTCTGGAATCTTCGAGGTGATACGATTGCGAGTCTTGAACAGGGAGGCAAGCTTTGTGTTGATATCCTTCTGGGTAGAGGCATCCACCACCTTGTCAAGTGTCATTATCTTCTTGGCGGTAAGATAGTCTGCCACATCAACCACGGCTACGTTATCAGGTTCGCCCATAAGGAAGTCAAGGGCTTTATACACACCAAGTCCCTCCTTTGCCACGTTCTTGTCGATGCTATTAAGCAGATATGCCATCATAGCAGCCTGCTTCACAGCCTGTTTCTGTTCGCTACAGAAGGTGAAGGTCTGCAACCACATCATAGCCCTGAAATATCTCTCCGACTGCTGATTACGTGTATAGTGACCGCGAGGCTTGAAGAGGTCGTAGTTGAAAAGAATCCCTTTACCCATCATTGGAGACATAGTTGCCGTGTAGCCGAACACATTAGAAATCTCCTGTTCTGCTTTTCCCTTATATGAATCTGGGACTTCAAGATGTTCACCTGTAAGAAGCTCGTTCGCTACGGCAAAGTAAGTGGCATTGAACTCAGCCAAATCCTTTATCTCTTCATCGGAAGAACTGGATGCTATCTCCATCGCCTTCTTATACATAGCCGTGTTCAACGCACTCATACGAGGTATGAAGCAATGTTTCTCAAGCGATTTTAGTACATACGAGAAATACATGTGGTATGCCTGAAGAAACACATCTGTGGTGATATAGTTCGGCATCATGTCATACTCATTTTGCTCGTATATATTGAAAAGCTGCTCATTCTTCGTTGGGATGATGGCAAAGTTATGATGTGACAGATGACTAAGGAACGGCTTATCCACCTCCTCCATCTGGAACATATTAACCGTCATGGCTGGATTTGCAAGTTTCAGACCATCCATATCCGTTATCTGCAACTCCTTCAACTCCTTGATACGTGCGTCAATACGCATGATAAAGCCTTTCTCCTCCTTGGAGATACCCGCCTTATTGAAGTCTATCAGCGCGTCGTAGTCGTGCTTTTCCAGATAATCATAGCAACGGTCGAGATACCATTTCGTCTTATGGGAGAAAAAAGTGTTTATATCATCTTCCATAAACCACACTCCTTTTAGCGCATAAGGATAATGACGAAGCAATCGCAACTCCATCAATGTCATATCGCTTATGTCCATGTTCAGGTCAATCTCCCTTGGCAGGAGACTGTCGGTTACAAGGAACGAATGTGGATTGAATTCTACGTTTATTAGTTCTGCTGCCTCTTCAGGTGAACCCTTACGCACCTCAGAGCAGGATGTCAGCAGTAAGGCTGCTGAGAATAAGAGAATTAGTTTTTTCATAGGAAAGCGGCCTCTCCCCCCGCCCTCCCCCGTAGGGAGGGAGCCGGAAGTCAAAAGGCGATTCTATTATTTTTTTATTAATTATACATTATTTTATTCTTTGACTAATTATCAATCAGGATTTTGGTGCTCCGGCTCACTCCCTACGGGGGAGGGTAGGGGGAGAGGCCACATACTTCAGTCCAAACCCCTTCAATTGATATAAAACCTCGATGGTATCGCCGTTTTCCTTGCGCTCCCAGGTATGTACCAGATTGGGCATGGAATCGGTTTCGATCTTGAAGTCGATAAGCGGACATCCGACTCTTGAACCTAACCATAGCGGACGGATGAACTGTCCCTTATACAGATGGAAGATGAACAGTCTCTTGTCTTTCTCCGGATGGTATCGCGTAGCCTTGATAGTGCCCACGAGCACTTCGGGTATGCTGTCGCCTGTCATATCGCCACAAGTAAAGCGATATACAGGATAGTCCAATGCCCACGAATCTACCACACTATCACCCTTGAGATGCTCTATACGGTTAGTAGAATCCGTGACAGAAACAAGTCTGAGAATGCCCTCGCCCATAGCACAACGATACTGGCATGTAACAGAATCTATCTGCATCATGCTATATTCGCGCGTTGCCTCTTTCTGCTTATGCCCACAACATATTAGGGTACACAGCAAATATACCGTTATTATCGTCTTAGCTATTAGGCGCATCTTATTTTATTAATTTACTTGCAAAATTAATAAAATCCCATAAATCCACAAACAAATTCGCCTTTATCTCACTCCATAACTTCAAAAAAGATGAAAGTTGGCAATGAAATAAAGGCGAGAATCGAAATTTCAGGTATCAATCTACCTCATAAACGAATTACCACGGCGCACATTCGTGCACCATTTGTTCATCGTGACCTTATCACGAAGAAATTGCTGTGCTTTCCAGATGCTGAGGGGCTTAGACTCAGTCTGTTCTTTTTGTGTATTGTTAAGGTCTTTCATACTAGAATAGTTTTATTAGTCATTCGCAAAAATATGAAATAAAATCCATATTAACGATAAAAAACTCAACAAACATTCAAAGTTTCCGCTTATTTGCTAAATTCTGCAATGTGTACTTAACATTCTGTACACCTTATGTATATAATAGCAGAAAGTTGAAAGTAGAGGTTAGAAACCTGCAACTTTCAACTTATCTGGTATCAGTCGGACTAGTTTTCACAAGCTATCGCAACTGAGTTTTAGTAAACAAGAAAATTATTTAAAAGCTTAGAAATTATCTTACTAATGTGGACGCCTTGATAGAGTCAATCTTTGAGGAGTCTGCCATCGCTACGCTGTTGGCTGTGTTGATGGTGATTGAGTCCTTGGTGTGTGAAGCAGCGAACTGCTGTGCGTCCTGAAGAGCCTCGCGCTGGTATGGCATTTGTGCTGCAAGTCCGAGAGATAGGATGATACCTACTACTGCGGCAGCCTTGTAGAGAGGGCGGAGGCGGCTTTGCATGGTTATTGTGCGTGCCTTTACATGCTTTGGCTCATCGTCTATGAGAGTAAGCATACGCTCGTCGAAATCAGAGCTGAGGTGTGCTTCTTCCATGCCAGACTGCTCATACATGAACAAGTCGCGATAAGGCAACAGAGTCACCGGCACGTCCTTCTGTGAGAAGAATGTGCGCAAGATACGTTCCTCTTCCAAAGAGGTCTCGCACTTGAAGTAGCGCTCTAAGAGTTGTTCAATGTATTTATAGTCCATTTTTTTATATTTTTAGCGGCTCAAAGCCACTTATTTGTTTTGTAGTGAATCATATGTTTTCTTGATGAACTGTCGGGCTCGGAAGATGTTTATCTTCACTTGGTCTTCGCTTATCTGCATGATAGCGGCGATTTCCTTGTACGACTTATCCTCGAAATCTCGCAGTTGCATTGCTGTGCGTTGTTTCTCGGGAAGGGAGTTCATCAAATCGCGAACCATTGCGATGCGTTCCTTTTCCATCATCTGCTCATACGGGGTATGAGCGTTGTGTGTCAGATGTTGGGCGTTGGTGGATAGAGGTTCATCCAAAGAAACTGTGCGATGTATGTCTTGTTTCCTAAGAACATCGAGCGCCATGTTTCGCGCTATTGTCAACGCCCAGCCTTCGAGGGATTCTATCTCGTCCCATTGATCGCGTCGGTTCCAGATCTTTATCAGTGTCTCCTGCACAACATCCTCTGCATCCTGCTGGTTGAGCGTGATGCGGAAGGCAAGCCTGAAGAGCTTGTCTTTCATTGGAAGTACGTCGGTCTTGAAACTGATATTCTTCATCTGTGCTCTGATTGAAAGACTATAATAAAAGGGCAAAAGTTACATTTGCCCTTTATTTTTTAACTTATTTTTACACTTCTACTACAAAAACTCTAATAAAAAGACTTTAGCCTTTAGACCTTAGACCTTTGTCCTTTGTCTTTAGACTTTAGCCCTTTGACTTTAGCCCTTACTTGCTAATGATAGTGCCGTGATTGCCGTCAATGGCTGTGGCGAGGGTGATGATAACCCTTGAAACGCCTGCATCGACTGCTGCGAGGGCATTCTCTATCTTTGGCAGCATACCGCCAGAGATTGTTCCGTCGGCCTTATAGCGCTCGAAGTCTGCGTGGTTGATGGTCGGAATTACGCTGTCATCATCATCAGGATTGCTGAGCACGCCTTTCTTCTCGAAAGAGTAGATGAGCGTTGTCTCATAGCCTTCAGCTGCAAGAGCCTTGGCTGTCTCAGAAGCCATTGTATCGGCGTTGGTGTTGAGGATATTTCCCTTTCCATCGTGTGTGAGAGGGGCGATGACAGGAACAACGCCCTGCTGTATTAGGCTTGCGAGCGCTTTGCCGTCAGCACGATCCACATCGCCTACGAAACCGAAGTCAACCATCTTCTCCTCGCCGTCAACCTCCATCTTCTTCAAAGGGCGCTTGTGTGAACGGATAACATCCATATCTGCGCCTGTGAGACCAATGGCATTGACATTATTTGCCTGAAGCTTGGCTACAAGGTTCTTGTTTACAAGTCCGCCATAAACCATTGTTACAACCTCAAGCATCTGGGCATCGGTAACGCGGCGACCGCCTACCATGACGCTCTCTATGCCGAGTGAGGCTGCTACCTTAGTGGCACGGCGACCACCTCCGTGTACGAGAATCTTTGCACCTTCAATCTTACTGAAGTTATCGAGGAGAGCATCAAGTTGAGCAGCATCCTCAACAACAGCACCTCCTACCTTTACTATAGTGATTTTCTTCATTTTCTTTCTTTTTGCCCTGTGAAAAACTATTCAAGATATGTATAGCCGTAAAGGCCGGCACGATAGTTCGAGATAAATTCCTTACCCTCTTCGAGCGTGATCTTACCTTCCTTGACTGACTTTGCCACCCAGATCTCAAGACGGCGCACAAGGTTCTTTGGTGAATACTGCACATATTCAAGCACATCGGCAACGGTCTCGCCATCTATTGTCTTGTCTATGTGATAGCCATTGTCGTCAACAGAGATATGAACGGCGTTGGTATCTCCGAAGAGATTGTGCATATTACCGAGAATCTCCTGATATGCCCCGACAAGGAAAACACCTATATAATAATGTTCGCCATGCTTGACAGGATGCAAAGGCAGGTAGCTTGTCTGCTGACCGCCATTTACATAAGTAGCCACCTTACCGTCTGAATCGCAGGTGATATCCTGAATCTGTGCCGAGCGTGTTGGCTGCTCGTCAAGTCGCTGAATAGGCATGATAGGGAAGAGCTGGTCTATGCCCCATGAGTCGGGCATGCTCTGGAAGAGAGAGAAGTTACAGAAATACTTGTCTGCCATCTGCTTGTCAAGACTGCGAAGCTCATCAGGTACGTGCTTCTGATGGTGTGCAAGTTCTGAAACCTCGTGTGTTATAGCCCAATAGAGAGACTCAATTTGTGCACGTGTCTTCAAGTCGATGATACCGTGACGGAAGAGGTCAAGAGCCTCCTCGCGTATATCCTCGGCATCATGCCAGTCCTCAAGCATAGAGCGGGTAGATAGCTTGTCCCATATCTCCGTGAGGTCATGAACAAGCTGATGGTCATTCTCGTTAGGCTGGAAATCCTCTGGCATCTGAGGGGCACTCACGCTTTCAAGCACATCGAGAATAAGAACTGAATGATGTGCGGCAAGAGATCGTCCGCCCTCGGATATAAGGGTAGGGTGAGGGATGTTATTCTTGTCGGCTGCATCAACGAAGGTATATACGCAGTCGTTCACATACTCCTGAATTGAGTAGTTTACAGATGACTCTGAATTACTTGAACGTGTACCGTCATAGTCAACACCAAGTCCGCCACCGCAATCCACGAACTCAATACCGAAGCCCATCTGATGCAACTGCACGTAGTACTGGGCTGCCTCACGAAGAGCCGTTGAGATACGGCGAATCTTGGTAATCTGCGAACCGATATGGAAATGGATGAGTTTCAGACAGTCGCGAAGCCCCATCTTGTCAAGCATCTCAAGTGCGAGAAGAAGCTCTGACGAGTTAAGACCGAACTTAGAGGCATCACCACCGCTCTCCTGCCATTTTCCTGCACCTGAAGAAGCAAGTTTGATACGTATGCCAAGGTTCGGACGCACATTGAGCTTTGCTGCTGTTTCTGCTATGATACGAAGCTCAGGAAGCTTCTCTATGACAAGGAACAGGCGCTTGCCCATCTTCTGTGCAAGCAAAGCCATCTCGATGAAGTTCTGGTCCTTGTGACCGTTACAGATCACGATAGAGTCAGAATCCATGTGCTGTGCAAGAACGGCATGAAGCTCAGGCTTTGAACCGGCTTCAAGTCCGATGTTGTACTTTGCACCATGCGAGATAATCTCCTCAATGACAGGGCGCATCTGGTTCACCTTGATAGGGAACACGATATAGTGGTCTCCCTTGAAGTTATACTCCTTGGTGGCCTTCTCGAAACATGCTGCCGTTGACTGGATACGAGTATCGAGGATGTCAGGGAAACGCAGCAGCAGAGGTGCGGAAATATGGGCAGCAGCCAGTTCATCGACCACTTCCTTCAAATCCACCTGGACGTTATTCTTCTTTGGTGTGACATATACATGACCTTTTTCGTTCACACCGAAGAAGTTAACACCCCAACCTTTGATGTTGTAGATCTCCTTAGAGTCTTCTATCGTCCATTTCTTCATTTCTGTCCAATTAATTCTTTTGCTTTTTCAACAGAGATAGATATCTTTTCCGGACTCTCCATGAGGGTTACATCCAGAATATGCTTAGCCTTCATATAGAATTGCTCACGATATGCAAGCTGCTCCTTTATAAAGGCAAGGAGTTCATCCTTTGTCTTGTTTGCTATGAGAGGGCGCACCGACCTGCCCATCTGCAAATGGGCGTAGAGCACTTCCGGGGTTGCCTTCAGGTAGATTACATCGGAGTTTTCGTTCATGTAATCCATATTGTCAAAGAAACATGGAGTACCGCCACCGCAACTGATTACTACATCTTCAAACTCTGCCACCTCATGAAGCATGTTCCGTTCTATTATGCGGAAACCTTCCTCTCCGCGCTCTTCGAAGATCTGTGATATCTTCTTGCGCATACGGCTCTCAATATACCAGTCGAGGTCATAGAATGGAAGTTCGAGATCCTTGGCAAGCTGCTTGCCGACGGTGGTCTTTCCCGCCCCCATATATCCGATAAGGATTATTCGCTTCATTTCTTGGCTTTTACAGGAGTGTTTACTATTTCCATGCACTCTTCGTATGAAAGTTCGGCAGCACGCTCATGCATAGCCTTTGGCATACGGTAGTTCTTGCCCTTGTAGCAGATGTAAGGACCGTAGCGGCCATTCATAACCTCAAGTTCTGCATCTTCCTCGAAGCTCTTCACATGGCGCTGCTTCTCCTGGTCACGACTCTTCTCGATAAGATCAATAGCCTCTTCGCGTGTAATGTTGAGAGGGTCAATGTCCTTAGGAATTGAAACGTACTTGCGGTTATGCTGTACGTATGGTCCGAAACGGCCAGCACCGATTATGATAGGCTCACCTTCGAAATCGTCGAGTGTGCGTGGCAGGCGGAACAGCTCCAATGCCTCTTCGAGTGTGATGGTCTCAAGACTCTTATCCTTTGGCAACTGTGCGAAGCGAGGCTTATCCTTGTCCTCTGCACTACCAATCTGCACCACAGGACCGAAACGGCCTATCTTTACAGATACAGGCTTATGGCTCTTTGGGTCTTCACCGAGGACACGCTCGCCAGCCTTATGCTCAGAACGTGAGTTGATGGTCTTCTCCACCTCTGGAGCGAAGTTCTTATAGAAGTCCTTGAGCATTGTCGTCCAGTTCTCCTTACCCTCTGCAATATCATCGAATTTCTCCTCGACATTGGCTGTGAAGTTATAGTCCATTATGCCAGGGAAGTATTCCATGAGGAAATCATTTACCACGATACCGATGTCAGTAGGAAGGAGCTTACCCTTCTCAGAGCCAATCATCTCGGTCTTCTTTGAAGCCTTGATATTGTTGCCCTTGAGAGTGTCGATAGTATATTCACGCTCTTCACCCTTCTTGTCACCCTTCTGAACATATTCACGCTGCTGAATGGTAGAGATAGTTGGAGCGTATGTTGATGGACGTCCGATGCCGAGTTCCTCAAGCTTATGTACGAGTGATGCCTCAGTATAGCGGATAGGGCCCATTGATGCACGCTCAAGAGATGTTATCTGTATGCGCTCAAGGGTATCGCCCTCTTTCATTGAAGCTGGCATAGAACCTGTCTCTTCGTTGAGCTTTTCGTTGTCATCATCACCGTCCGACTCGCGATATACCTTGAGGAAACCGTCGAATACTACAACCTCGCCGGTTGCGATAAACTGCTCGTCGGTATCTGAAACGCTGATGTTCACGGTTGTCTTCTCAATCTGGGCGTCTGCCATCTGCGTAGCGGCTGTGCGCTTCCAGATAAGTTCATACAGACGGCGCTCCTGAAGTGTACCCTCGATGGAAGTATTTGCCATATATGTAGGGCGGATAGCCTCGTGAGCCTCCTGAGCTCCCTTTGTATGGGTGCTGTAGTTGCGTGGCTTGCTATACTCCTCGCCATACATGTTTACCACCGTTTCCTTCGATGTGCCGATACATAGCTGTGAGAGGTTCACAGAGTCGGTACGCATATATGTGATGTGACCGTTCTCATATAGATGCTGTGCCACCATCATAGTCTGCGATACGGTGAAACCGAGCTTTCTTGCAGCTTCCTGCTGAAGAGTAGAGGTTGTGAAAGGAGGTGCAGGTGTACGCTTGAGAGGCTTCTTGCTTATAGCGTCGATGGTGAACGTAGCCTTGCGACACTTCTCAAGGAATGCAACGGCATCCTCGTGTGTTGTGAAGCGCTTGTCGAGCTCCGCACGTATCTCGCTTGAATTGCCCGCAGCATCCTTTACGGCAAATACTGCGTTGATGCGGAAATAAGGCTCAGACTTGAATGCCTGTATCTCGCGCTCGCGTTCCACTATAAGACGTACAGCCACACTCTGCACACGACCTGCTGAGAGCGATGGCTTCACCTTACGCCAAAGCACAGGAGAGAGGTTGAAACCTACCAGACGGTCCAATACTCGGCGTGCCTGCTGTGCGTTAGTAAGGTTCATATCCAACTGTCGAGGATGCTGAATAGCCTCAAGAATAGCATTCTTCGTAATCTCATGGAACACGATTCGGCTTGTCTTCTTCTCGTCAAGTCCGAGAACCTCGCAAAGGTGCCATGAGATAGCCTCTCCTTCGCGGTCCTCATCGGATGCCAGCCAAACCTTCTTTGCGTTCTTAGCATTAGCCTTAAGGTCATTGACCACGCGTTTCTTCTCGTCAGGTATTTCATATACCGGCATGAGGGTATCGAGATCAATGCTTATTTCTTTTTTCTTCAGATCGCGGATATGTCCGTAGCTGGACATCACTTTATAGTCCTTGCCAAGGAATTTCTCAATGGTCTTAGCCTTAGCCGGGCTCTCCACTATTACCAAGTTTTCTTGCATAATATTTCTATGTTTGTTCTTTTGAGGCGCAAAAGTAAACAAAAAATTGCGTACACCTTATTATATAGCGATAATTTTAGATATTTTAACAAAAGAAAGGGCTTTAAGGTGAAAACTATTGGTATTTCTTACGTTTTTAGCCTTTTTCTTAGTGAAATGACGAACCAAGTGCTTTCTGTTATCCGTGAATTTTTTTTTTGATATCTAACGCAAAGACACCAAGACGCGGAGATTATTAACCTCCGCGTCTTTGCGTTTTAATAATCATTGACCTCACCCTTCGAGGGCTGAAGGCCCGACACTTAATAGGGCAGCCCCCATAAGGGCTGTTATATGAAGGGTGAATACTAAATTGGAGCGCTGTAGGTGCGACACTTATTATAACGTGAGTTCGACGAAAAAAACGCTGCGCTTGGCTACGTGACTTGCGAAGCTTGATGAGCCTTGCGAATAATTATCCGTGAATTAGCCGCAAATTATCGTGAATTTTTCTTTATTCAATACATTTGCTTAGAAATTTACGAAAAATTCACGGTTAATTCACGGAAATTTTGCTGCTATATGATTAATTCATCGAACTGACGTTATTATAGGTATCGCACTTACAGCGCTCAATCAATCATCTCAATCTGTATCAACGGCGCTAACGCACCGCCCTTTTATGTGACGCACCTATGGCGCTCGCAGTCTCTGTGCAGAACGCAAAGCCACAAAGTATTTTCATTTACCACAACACAGAAGCAGCCATCTTGCGGATTGAAGCCACACGTTCGGCAAGTGTAGGGTTATTCTTTGCCTTCTGGTAGTTATACTTCATCTGCAACTGAAGTAGGGTAGTAGCAGGAATATCGAGGGCTGCCTCAAACATCATTGCTGTATCTGTGGTAACAGGGCGGCGTTCATTGAGAATATCGTTAAGCACCTTATATGAAATGCCCATACTCTCAGCCAGAACCTTCTGCTGAATGCCGCGCTCCTCAATCTCGTCTTTTAGCACCTCTCCTGGATGTGTAGGCGTAAAGCCGTATATCATATTTGCCATAGATATGTTTATTTATAGATTTGACAATTCTGTAAGTGTGCAAAGAGTGACAATCGGTTCTTTGCTGATAAGGTCAAGTTTAAACTCAAGCCTATACTGATCATTCACTCTCACAGAATAAGAACCGTCCTTGTCACCACGAAGAGCCTCGAAGTGTAAGGAACGAAAACGGAACAAGTCATCCATTACGGAAGTGGACTCCAACAAATCGACAGTCTTTCTGTATTTTGAGGCAATCTGTGGTTGGAACCTATGTTTCTTATCAGAACAATGTCCTTTCTCATATAGCTCACGCAAATATTCCTTTTCGAATCTTATCTCCATAAGCACACATTAATTTGTTCGGTGCAAAAGTAATAAATAATATTGAGATAATCCACTAAAATCGTGGAACAAATTGTTTCGTTGTGTTTTTTTAACAATAGACATCTTCGGCAAATCTCTCTAATTCTTGTTTTTTGAGTCGCAAAAGTAAACAAAAAATTGCGTACATCCTGAATTATATAACAACAATTTTGGATATTTTAACAAGAAAACAGACTTGTTACATTAATCATGCGAGGAATTTGCAGACAAGCGGGCTGTTCTCTGCATATCTACGCGCTTTTTCGCATTGGTTTGTTGAAAATGTAGATTTTGATATAAGAAAGTGAAGGGGTGTCTCTAAAAAATGTTGTACTATTGTACCATTGTACCCCCAAAGGCTCTCGCATAAATAAGTTTGAAACTGAAAAATTTAGTTGAAATGCAAAAACACGGGAGATAATTTTCAAACAACGTGTTTTGAGATATTTTTATAAAAAATATGGAAATATTTGGAGGTGTGAGAAAGTTTGTGTAACTTTGCACATCTAACATCATTAGATGTGAAATTTCCTTTGAACAAATAAGATGGACAAACTGACATATAATGTAATAGATTTATTTTGTGGATGTGGTGGCTTATCGCTTGGGTTTGAGCATGCAGGCTACAACCTCCTGCTGGGTATAGACATGTGGGAGGATGCGTTGGTTACATACCGGCATAATCACAAAAATAATAATACGCTTTGTGCAGATCTTGCCAACTTAAAAGCAGAAACAGTTGAAAAGGAAATTGATAATCAAAAAGTAGATGTTATTATTGGAGGACCTCCTTGTCAGGGCTTCTCCATTGCAGGAAAACGAATTGTAGATGATGAACGTAATAGTTTGTACAAATCGTTTGTTCGCATGGTTCAGCATTTTAAGCCAAAAGCTTTTATGCTTGAAAATGTTCCGAATATTTTGAGTATAGGAAATGGGATTGTACGTGATTCCATATTGAGGGATTTTGAAGAACTTGGGTATACAATCACATATAAGGTTTGTCTGGCAGCAGATTATGGAGTACCTCAGAATCGCAAAAGGGCAATATTTGTCGGATTGTTAGATGGGACAAAATTTGAATTCCCCGCTCCAACTGTTAATGTTCCTATAACTTGCAAAGAAGCCATTTCAGATCTTCCTTATGAAACAATAGAAGAAGGAGGTGCATACACTATAGAGCCACAAAGCGATTATCAGAAACTTATACGTCAAGGAAGTTCGGGAGTGTACAACCATGACATTACGATTCACACACCAAGGACGCAGGAAATTATTGCTATGGTACCAGATGGTGGTAATTACAAAGATTTACCTTTGGAGTTGCAAAATACCAGGAAGGTACATATTGCATGGACAAGACTGAATAGTAACCGTCCAAGTGTAACTATAGATACAGGGCATAATCACCATTTTCATTATAAGTATAACAGGGTGCCTACGGCTCGTGAAAGTGCAAGATTTCAGTCTTTCCCTGATACATTTGTGTTTCTTGGCAATAAAACAAGTAAATTGAAGCAAATAGGGAATGCCGTTCCTCCACTAATGGCAGAAGCTATAGCAAAACAACTTAAAAAACATCTAAAACATGAAATATAATCCAGAGCATCAGTATAGATGCACAATTATACGTGGTAAAAGCCAAACCGATATGGAGGATTTACTCCCCCTATATGCAAATATGGTTCACAAATATTGTCCATGTACAGAAGATGTATTCAGAGTGTCATGTTATAGAATACTTTCAAAAGCATTCTTTTCAACAGAAGCTTACGATGAGTTAAGTGACAGTAACCAAAAGACTATACAGAATCATCTTACAGAAATTGCAGGAACGTTGCTCGGATTGTATTATCCTATACGTGAAGGGAATACTGTATATATTTACGAATCTGATTCATGTAGGTATTTAGTCGAAAATAATGACTACCCAACATTCTTCAAGAACCTATGTTTGAACTTTCAGTTCCCTAATGGAGCGAAATGGATGCAATATATACAGGAAGATATAGATGCAAATATTCACATAAAGCCATTCTGCTATGTTGTTGATTTGCTGTATCATGCACAAAATCAGACAGACAAGAGACTCCTAACTAAACAGGAGGTGGGTTATTATGTTCTTAACAATAGTGATGTGTTACAAGGAAAAATACCTACCAGTGTTGTATATGAACGTATTATGTCTGATAGAAAGAATAATGTAAAACGTGAGAAATTAAGCGGTTCACACGATTGGCAACATATTAAGGAACAATTTAATCTGCTTGAATTGGCAAACATCATAGAAACTGACGCTACCTATATATGGTTAAATAAGGAAGAAACGGAAGCTATTTCACTTTTTATTAGGAAAAAGAACGATTTCAGATTTGATGCATATAGCTATTCTTTGTCTAAAAAAGAAGAAAAGGAGCGTTATTTATATGATTGGAAGGCATCATATGGTTTGTTCAATCCTGAGTTAATTAACCTAAAGACTACTTTTGGCTCTAATATTGTTGTAGTAGGACGAAACGAACAAAAAGCAAATGGTGGAGCTACGAAATCTACAGTTGACTTAGGTGATGAAGGTGAAGCTCTTGTATTCCGTTTGGAACAAGAACGTGTGCGTAATTATAAAGAACGACTTGTCAATAAGGTACTTTTGTTAGGTAAGACCAAAGGTCTCGGCTATGATATTTCTTCTATTGAGGCTGATGAAAACCCAAAACGTCCAGAGTTTGCAAGGTATATAGAGGTAAAAGCTACAAAACGTACGACAGAGCCTAACTTTGAGAATACCGCTTGGTCTGACACTTTGAATCTAACTACCAAAGAGTGGATTGCTGCTGAACAATATGGGGAATATTATAATATATATCGTGTGTATTTTACCAAAACTAAGACCTATGTTGTGCGAATACAAAATCCATTCAAGAAAGCAGAAGAAGGTATGATTGAAGTTTTTCCAACAATCTATCAAATGAATTTTGGTGCTGATGTAATCGAAAAAAGATATGTTGGAGAATAAGTTTAAAGTAGCCTCGTTATTTTGTGGTTGTGGAGGCTCAGACCTTGGTATGGTTGGTGGTTTCAAGTACCTTGACAAATGGTATGACGAACTTCCTTTCGATATCATATATGCCGCAGATTTCGACAAATGGGCTGTTGAAACATATAATAAAAACTTCAAGAATAAAGCTGTATGCGCAGATGTTAAAGAGGTTGATTTCAATAGTATACCAGATGTTGATGTAATGATAGGAGGTTTCCCCTGTCAATCATTCAGCACAGTTAATCCTACAAAAGACACAAATGATGATCGTGCCAATCTATATAAACAGATAGTTAGGTTTTTGCAAACAAAAAAACCAAAATATTTTATCTGTGAAAATGTCAAGGGCCTTATGACCCTTAAAGGAGGTAGTATAGTTAATAAAATCATTGGTGAGTTCTGTGATTGTGGTTATAGGGTTCAATACAAACTTCTAAAAGCTGTTGAATATGGCATTCCGCAAAGGCGTGAACGTGTGATTATTGTAGGCATTAGAAATGATATTGTCTTTAATTATGAATATCCTACACCGATTTGTACAGAAGCACAGGCTACACCATTAGGAAAAGTTATCGACAAACTGAATATAGAAGAACAGAAATACTATTTCTCACAACGTGCGGTTCAAGGTGTAAAGAATGCCAAAAACAACATGAAACGAGGACTATGGCAGGATTTATCCAAACCGTGTTTGACTGTTACTGCGCATTTAGCAAAAACAAGCATGAATTCGCGTGACCCAATCCTTCTTGTAGATGCGGACAAAGAATTATATCGTAGATTTACACCTCGCGAAGCTGCGAGAATACAATCATTTCCTGATGATTTTCAACTCAATGCTTCTGAGGCAAAATCATATAAGCAAATAGGAAATGCCGTTCCTCCTGTCTTTATGTGGTATGTTGCCAGACAATTAGAGCGTTCTATTATAGGGCATCAGAATATGACTCCGGAAGAAATAAAAAAATATATGACACAAAAAGACACGCGCTCATTCTGTCCTGTAAAAGAAAAAGCCCCAAAATACAAGCAACTCAACTTCCTGGACCTCTTCGACCAATACTCTGATAGTCCGATAGTTGAGAACTATATGGCTCATGAGGATTTGCCGGAGTATGGAATAAATATTGATACAACGAAGAACTGCCTCATAAGTCTTGTGAAGAAGGATAATTTTGAGCAGTATGTCGACAAGTCAGCCAAAATCTACTATACAGGTAAGAAGTTCCCTGCTACCGTGGCACTCAATAAGTTATACTACTTTATGCCATACTTGAAAGGTAAAGGAATTCGTGACTTGTACCTCATAAAGATTGCTCGTGTTGGAACTCGCAAAGAAGGACAGAAAGGTGAGGACAAGACAGATTTTCGCCTTGTGTTTGAAATCGAGTTTGTCAAGCAACTCTTTGACGAATATAAGCCTGTGGAACTAAAGATATGGCATACGTTTACCGATACCACGATGGAAGAAATCGCTATGATGTAGTAAAGTTTTGCAACAATAAAGAGCCTATCCCGATGAAGATTCAGGATAGGCTCTTTTAGTTTATATACAGCTTTGCACGCCGAGAGAGGAAGCCTAACCAAGCCTTCCCAAAGGGAAGGATGTTTTATAGACTATATCCCATACACGATGTCACGCCGAGGGTTGTTGCTATCGTAGTTAGAATGCTTGCAATAGTCTGAAGAATGAATTTCTAAGTTTCATTTTTCATAGTTTTTTTTTTTCGAATGCAAAATCAGCTTTACAAAATCGCAAAAATATGGTTCAATTCAAGCATTTGGAAAGCATATCAAGTCATGCTAATGCCTCTTGATTTTGTAATCTTAGCTTGAAACTATGTAAAATTCACGAGAGTTTTTAGAGAGGGGGGGTGCACTTTTGCCTATTTTTACCCTTTTGCCTGTTGATTATCAGTAGTTTACAACGCGTGTACCCCCCCCTGAAAATACATTTTGGGGGTACACTTCAAAGAGAGGGGGGTGCACGCTTTCTTTTTGGCTTGATTTCCAGTATGTTATACCCATAAAAACGGCAAAAGTGCACCCCCCCTCTCGCAAAACTCTCTCGAAAAATATTTTTCGTTTGCTTCAGGTCCGCTTCTCCTTCGCTTCTAATCCGTTTCAAATCCGTTGTAAGTCCGTTCCATAGTATGGGAGCTGAATGGGAGTTACATGGGAGTCACATGGGACTTACTACGGACTCTCTACAAACGCACTTTATGGTGCTATTGATATTCTTCCGGGAGTTCTTCTTTCCAGTTAGGGTAGGGATCGGAGAGGAGATGGGAGTTGTAGAAATGGCGGTTGCCTGTTACCTCTGGGCCGAGGAATGATGGACGGTCGAAAAGTTCGTCTTCATTCGTGAGTTCCACTTCGGCAAAGAGAAGGCCTTCGTTAGCTCCATGAAACTCGTCAACTTCAAAGGTATGTCCGCCGAATGGCACAAGCCAACGGGTCTTGTCAACTACACCTCCACGACATAGCTTCAGCATCTCAAGCGCATCTTCCTTTGGAATCTCGCGCTCAAACTCATATCTTGACATACCGCCATTAAGGGAAGGGCCTTTGATGGTGAGGTATGCCTTCTCGTCACGTAGTCTTATACGGACAGTGGCTCCCTTGCAAGCCATATATCCCTGTTGGATATGTGAGTGCGAGGAAGCCATTGTCTTGAAAGACCCGTCCTTTGAAACAAGGAATTTTCTTTCTATCTCAAGCATGGGAAGATTAGTTTATAATGCAACTGTATGCTGCGAATACAACTCCAAGGCCAATGAGGACTCCGATAATCCAGCCAATAACCTTGTTACCTTCCTTCTCCTGCTTTGCTGCATAGGCTGCACGCTTTGCGTTGCCTGCTTCTTTCTTTTCTTTGCTCATAGTAAATATAGTTTTATTTAGTTATTAGTTTTTTCAAGTGAATAGTGAATAACGAATAGTGAATAATACCTAATACTGCTATCGCCGAACAGAAAGTATAGCGAAAGACTTATACTGGTGTCCACCTGTATTAAGTATTATTTACTTTTCACTATTCACTTTTCACTTTCAGCATTATTCATCCACGACAGGGAACTCCATGAGGTATGCCTTGATGAAACCGTCGATTTTACCGTCCATTACTCCATCAACGTCTGTTGTCTGGTAGTTGGTGCGGTGATCTTTTACACGACGGTCATCGAACACGTAGGAGCGTATCTGAGAACCCCATTCTATCTTCTTCTTTCCTGCCTCGATCTTTGCCTGAGCCTCGAGGCGCTTCTTCATAGCACGGTCATAGAGCTGTGATTTGAGCAGTCGCATAGCGTTTTCTCGGTTCTGCTGCTGCTTACGGCTCTCGGTATTGGCAATGAGGATTTCCTCTTCCTCGCCTGTGTCTGGGTCTTGGTACATATATCGTATACGTACACCAGTCTCAACCTTGTTCACATTCTGACCACCGGCACCACTTGAACGGAAGGTATCCCAGCTAACGCGGGCAGGATCAACATAAACCTCGATGGTATCGTCGATGAGTGGAGAGACGAAGACAGAGGCAAAACTTGTCATTCGCTTGCCCTGTGCGTTGAAAGGACTCACGCGCACAAGACGATGAACGCCTGACTCGCTCTTCAAATATCCGTAGGCATATTCGCCACCTTCAATCTCCATCGTCACAGATTTGATTCCTGCCTCGTCAGCCTCTTCCAAATCGCTGATAGTAACCTTGTAGCCGTGAGTCTCTGCCCAGCGCATATACATACGCCAAAGCATTGAAGCCCAGTCTTGTGCCTCTGTACCACCCGCACCAGAGTTTATTTTCAGTACGCAAGCCATAGGGTCCTCTTTCTGACGGAGCATATTGCGAAGCTCAAGGTCCTCGATGGCTTTGAGTGCGCGTTCGTAGTCGGCATCCACTTCCTCTTCCGTCACCATTTCATCGCGGTAGAACTCCATGGCGAGGGCAAGCTCGTCGGTAGCAGTTCTGACCTCTTCATAGCCGTCAAGCCATTTCTTGATGTCCTTAACGAGTTTCATCTGCTCCTGGGCACGTTCAGGGTCTTCCCAGAAATCGGGAGCCTGAGTGCGGAGGTCTTCCTCCTCAAATTCTACTTTCTTCTTTTCGATGTCGAGATAGCGGTAAAGCGCATCTGCTCGGTCTTGAATATCCTTTAATTGGTCTGCTGTGATCATATATTTGCAATTAAGTGAATAGTGAATAGTGAAGAGTGAAGAATTTAAATTACATTTTATCGCGAACGGGCGATTAACGGCTTGAAACGGTAATACAAACTTAAATTTTTCACTCTTAACTTTTCACTCTTAACTCTTCTGAATCTATTCTTTGTACATTTCCTCGATAACGTCTGCGTAGTTCTTGTAAATGACGCCACGACGGCTCTTGAGAGTATTTGTAAGCTCGCCAGACTCCATTGTGAACGGCTTGGTGAGAAGTGTGAATCGCTTAACCTGCTCATAGCCTGCAAGTCCCTGCTGAAGGGTGTTGATGCGTTCTGTGAGCATCTTGATGATCTTTGGATTCTTGCATAGATCCTCACGACCTTCAAATGTGATATTATTCTCACGGGCATATTCCTCAAGAAGAGAATAGGCAGGAACGATGAGCGCAGAGACGAACTTACGCTGATCGGCTACTATGACAATCTGCTCAACATACTTATCCACGAGGAGCTTAGCCTCTACTGCCTGTGGAGCCACGTATTTACCGTTGGATGTCTTGAAGAGATCCTTTATTCGCTCTGTGATGTAAAGCTCGCCATCTTTCAGATATCCGGCATCACCGGTATGGAAATATCCGTCTTCGGTGAAGGCCTCTGCGTTGAGGTGGTCTCGCTTGTAGTATCCCTTTGTGATTGTAGGACCTTTGAGAAGAATCTCGCTGTTCTCGCCAATCTTGATGTCGATGCCTTCTATCGGGCGGCCTATAGAGCCTATGGTGAACGGCTCGTCGCGATGGTCGCAGGAAACGGTAGCAAGGCTCTCTGTGAGTCCGTAGCCGACAATCATATTAATGCCGATGGAATGGACGAATACCTCCACTTCAGGAGATACGGTAGCACCGGCGGTAGGGAAGATGTTCGGCTTGAGAAGGCCGAGTTCCTTACGGATAAGCGAGAGTACGGTCTTGTTTGCTATCTTGTATTTCAGGGCAAGTCCGATTGGCGGGCGCTTGCCGTTTGCACGATATTCTATGTTGTAGCGGGCACCAAGGTCGAGAGCTCCGAGAAGGAGTTTTCTCTGGAAAGGAGAGATCTTATCCATCTTTTCCTGTACGCCGGCATATACCTTTTCCCAGAAACGTGGAACGGCAGACATACAGGTAGGGTTGGTCTCGCGCATCGACTTCTGAATCTCACGAGGATTGGTGTTGATGATAAGCGTAGCGCCTTCGTAGAGAGAGAGGAAATCCCATCCGCGCTCGAAGATATGGGTGATGGGAAGGAAGGTGATGACGCGGTCGCTTTCCCCAACAGGCACGCATTTGTCGTTAGCCTTGATTGCCGCGTCATACTGACCGTATGTAAGCATTACACCCTTGCTGTCGCCTGAAGTGCCTGATGTGTAGAGAATGTTGGCAAGGTCCTCGTTGTTTGCCTGCTTCCATAGATTCTCCACTTCGCTCTGACGCGGATAGCCGTCGGCCATTTTGAGAAGGTCGGAGAAATATATGGATGTGGTGTCGTGGTTGGCACGTACTACCGATGGGTCATAGATGATGATGCGCTCAAGTGGCGGACAAAGAGCCTGAACGCGACGAGCCTTGTCGTATTGCTCCTGTTCGCCTACGAAGAGGATGCGTATTGAGGCATCGTTGATGACATACTGAATCTGCTCCTCGCTACTTGTTGCATAGAAAGGAATTGTAACGGCACGGATACCGAATGCTCCGAAGTCGGAACAGATGTACTGAAAGCAATTCTGGGAGAATACACCGATATTCTCCTGCACATGTACACCAAGATTAAGAAGGGCGTTGGAAACACGCTTAACCTTCTCGGCGAATCCTTTCCAGGATATTTCCTTCCAAGTTGCACCACCGAACTCACGGTAAACGAATACGGTTCTGTCACCGTATTTCTTTGCCTGTGCATAAGGAAGTTGAGAAAGATGGCATTTTGTAAGCATAATCCAGTTTGATGTTAATATTAAATGCAAAAATAATAAATTAAGTCGAAATAAGGAAATGATAAAGGTGTTTTTTTGTGTTTGAAGTGGAAAAAAGAGAGAAAACACTCTATTATGTGCAGATTTTTATGTAAGTTTGCAGTCTCAAAACAAGAAATTATGACAACAGAAGAACTTACTCAAGAAGCTGTTTCGCTTCTTCAGAGACTCATAGCAACGCCAAGCGTAAGTCGTGATGAAGGCAAGGCCGCCGACATTATGCAGGAGGCGATGGAATCATACGGTTTCACCCCGACACGTGTCGGAAATAATCTTTGGATAAAGTCTGAGGATTGGTCGGATAACAGGCCGACATTATTGCTCAATGCGCATATTGACACGGTGAAACCGGTAGCCTCATGGACTCGTGATCCCTTTGCTCCGACTATCGAGGGTGATACTCTGTATGGTCTTGGGAGTAATGACTGCGGCGGTGGACTTGTGTCGCTTCTTCAGGTGTTCAGGGAACTTGTGAACAGCAAGAAATCATTGCCTTATAACCTTGTCTATCTTGCTTCATGCGAGGAGGAAGTGAGTGGCGTGAATGGTATCAGAAACGTTATCGACAAGTTGCCTGAGATTGATGTTGCCATTGTGGGAGAGCCTACGGGAATGCAACCCGCCGTAGCGGAGAAGGGACTTATGGTAATCGACATGACTGCTCATGGAAAATCTGGTCATGCGGCTCGTGGAGAGGGCATTAATGCCATCTATGAGGCTCTTGATGATATGTGCTGGATAAGAAACTATAAGTATCAGAAGGTGAGTGATTTCCTTGGTCCTACGGTTATGAATCTTACTGTGGTGAATAGCGGTACTCAGCATAATGTCATTCCTGATGAATGTAAGATGATTGTTGATGTACGTACAAATGAGAACTATGACAACGAGGAAGTGTTCCGATTCATTGACGAGCATACGAAGAGCGACTGCAAGGCGCGTTCATATCATTTGCGTTCTTCAAAGATAAGTCTTGACCATCCGCTTGTGAAGCGTTGTGTGGCTATGGGTAAGAAGCCTTTTGGTTCGCCAACGCTGAGTGATCAGGCTCTCATGCCTTGGGAGTCGTTCAAACTTGGTCCGGGAGAGTCTTCACGCTCTCATAGTGCCGATGAGTTTATAAGGATTTCAGAGATAAGAGATGCTATTGAGACGTATATCCGTCTTATAGCTGACTAACTTAATAAGTGATAGCTTCCGCCCGCCATTGAGATGACGACACCGTTCATCTCAAGCATGAAAAGGGCGGAATTTATCGTTCCTATAGGGAGATTTGTACGGATAGCGATTTCGTTAACGTGCAAATCTCTTTCTTTTAGGGCTTCAACAATAAGTGTTTCGTCTGGTGAGAGTTCTGGGAACAACTCACGTTCTATTCCCTTGTTTTTTGCCTTTTCAAGAATGAGGTTACTATTCCAGTTCATTTCCGTTATGAAATCCTCTGCGGAAGTGATTAGTTGTGCCCCTTGTTTGCGTATAAGGTTATTACAACCTGCACTATATGGAGCATTTACGGCTCCTGGAAATGCGAATACATCTCGTGAATAGCTGTTGGCAATATCGCAAGTGATGAGACCGCCACCTTTTGCTGCGCTCTCAACGAGAATGGTAGCATCGCTCATTCCGGCTACTATTCTGTTGCGCTGAACGAAGTTGCGTTTCTCAGGTCGTGTGCCGTGTGGATATTCTGACAATAACCCGCCATGGGAAACCATCTCTTTTGCCGTGTTGCGATGTATGTTTGGATATATGGAATCAAGTCCGTGAGCAAGAACACCGACGGTATCCATTCCAACCTTTAAAGCATTCCGATGGGCTTGTATATCCACGCCATAGGCAAGTCCGCTGATTACAAGAACATCTGGGTTCGTTTCGTGTAAATCCTCGATGAAATGGCGGATTATGTCCTGTCCATAGACTGTACATTGACGTGTGCCTATGATGCTTATAACTTTTGCAGGATTGAGGTTTCCATTTCCACAGAAATACAAAACAAGGGGAGCATCCTCACAATGAGTGAGGCGTTGAGGGTATTCCTCACAGCCCAAATGCAATGCCTTGATGGAGTGTGTCTCGCAGAATTTCAGTTCCTGTTCTGCGAGGGCAAGGGCATTATCAAGTCCAGAAAGCATCTGCTTCAAGTGAGGAGTTGCTTCTGGAATGGCATTTTCTATATGATGCCTGTTCTCGACTATTGCCGTAGCCGATCCAGCCTCTTGATATAGTTGCATCAACTGAAGAGGCGACATCTGAGGCTTCAGCATTGTCAGTGCTATTGCGTTGAGTATTTCCATGAGATTATTGAGGTGTTAGTGATTATTCTGAGTAGATGACTTGAATTAAAGTCTGACCAACCGCTTTCAAGGTGTTGATGTCAAGATGTTCCATGTCATCGTTGATTGTGTGCCATGTAGGACCGAAAGAACTCTGTCGGCAATCAGGATAGAAAGGAATGATATCAACTGTTGGAATGCCAGCCTCGTTTACAGGGATGTGGTCGTCTGTTATTTGACCACCCACTTCGTTGGTAAACATACTTCCGTAACCTGCATGACGAGCAGCAGACCATACCTTATCCACGATGGAAGCGGCATATTTCAGCGAGAATTGCTCTTGATAGAACTTTGCACCTTGGCCGCCAACCATATCAAGGAGAATGCCAAACTGCGGTTTGTAGTTCTCTGGAAGGTTTTTTGCCCAATACTGAGCTCCGAGAGCCCATGTATTCTCGCTATCCTCATTCTTTTCAGCCCATTGTGGGGTTCCGTAGTCCTCTGCATCGAAGCATACAAGGTCAACGCCGATGGCAAGTGTAGTGTCATTCTGAAGAAGACGTGCCACTTCAAGCATTACTCCTACGCCTGAGGCACCATCATTTGCTGCAAGTACAGGCTTGTGCCAGTTGGTAGAATCTGGGTCGTTGTCAGCCCATGGACGGCTATCCCAATGAGCGCAAATGAGAATACGTCTCTCTGCCTGTGGGTTGAAATGAGCGATGATATTGGTAGAGTGGAGCTTTGTGCCATCCCAACCTGTGAGATCTGCTTTTTGTGTCTCTACTTCCAGACCGAATCCCTTGAACTTATTTACTATCCATTCCTCGCAGAGGTCATGCGCCTTACTGTTCATTGTTCGTGGACCGAAGTCGCATTGTGCCTGACAATAGGCCATTGCAGAATCTGCCATGAAGGCTGGACCTACTGGCTGTAGAACCTCTTCGGTTGCTTGCTTATTGCTTTTGCAGGAAGTGAAAAGCGATGCAACTAAGAGAAAACTAAGGAAAATGTATTTACTGTTCATATATAAGTTTTTATTTTGCATTTTGAACCTCCTCCATTACGCGTAGCCAGTTACCTCCCCATATCTTCGCAATATCACTTTCTGAATAGCGACGACGAAGAAGCTGACGGGTAAACTGCTGAATATCTGAGGCATCACGCATTCCACGTACACCACCATCACCATCGAAATCTGTACCGATTCCAACGTGGTCAATGCCCATAATGTCTATTGCATGTTCAAGATGCTTGATTCCATCAAGGATATCAGCTTCGCCTGTCTTTTGCAAGAATCCGTGGTAGAAAGTAGTATGTACGACACCTCCCTTTGCTGCTATTGCGCGTAACTGGTCGTCTGTGAGGTTGCGAGGATGATCACAAAGGATGCGGGAATTGGAATGAGAGCATACAATTGGCTTCTCACTAATCTCAAGGGCATCATAGAAACTCTTCTCACCTGCGTGGCTCATATCTACCATAATGCCTAAGCGATTCATTTCCTTGATTACCTGTTCGCCAAACTCAGAAACGCCCTTATGAGTGTTACATCCACGGGCAGAGTCACAGATATCATTATCGCCATTATGGCAAAGAGTCATATATACTATGCCTCTATCCGCAAAATGCCTCAGCTTGTCAAGGCTGTGCTCAATGGCAAGACCGTTCTCGATTCCGAGCATAATGCTCTTCTTGCCCATCTGCTTATTGGCATAGAGATCTGCGGATGTTCTTGCTATGCCAAGATAGTCAGGTACTCGGGCAACAGTAGATTCTATGATGTCAAATATGGAATCTGCGTAGGTGGCAGGTGTAATAGACATCCTTCCCTTTGGAAAGGCTTGGTTAGGCTTTATATTCTCATAGAACTCTTGCCCTTCCTTTGGCTGTGGAAGATAAGCCACCATGATAGTAGCATCCTGACGACCGTCCGTCATCTTATGGAGATCAACAAGAATGCGGCTGTCTCGCTTTGTAAAGTCAACCCCCTCATGGAAGAACATTGGGGTGTCACAATGTGTATCGAGGGTAAGGATGCGGGAATGAAGTTCTCCCACATTCTTATATTCCCTTGCAGAATCAACGAGCCACTTGAACAAGGGAAGTCCGTCCTTGCCAAGCCATTCAGGATGCCATTGCACACCCATCACGTTCTTGTATTCGGTGCTTTCAATAGCCTCTATGATGCCATCCTTTGAATGTGCTGTGGCACGGAAAAGAGAGCCAGGATTATCAACAGCCTGATGATGGAAAGAGTTGACGTGGAGGGTGTTGGGTGATGGGTGTTGGGTGATGGTAGTTGGGAAATATATGCTATGAAGCATACTTCCTTCTTCTATAACAACCGAATGAGTTGCTTCTTCTCTATTTGCGTCCTGTGAATGTTTGATTGTTGCCTGTGAACTGATATCCTGTGCAACGTGTCCTCCAAGAGCCATCGCAAGTGTCTGGATGCCTCGGCATATTCCCAACATAGGAATCTGCTTGTTGTAGGCAAGACGGGTGAGAATCAACTCGGCAGCATCGCGCTCCTTGTTGATGTTATGGAGTTTTGGCGAAGGCTCTTCTCCACACCATAACGGATTATAGTCGCCACCGCCAGTTAGCAGAATACCATCCACTTTCTCAAGGGTATCAGCAATTATTGCTGTATCGGCAAAGGGTGGTATAATAACAGGAACGCCACCGGCGTTGATGATCTGCTTGTAATAGCGATCGCGCACCGTGGCGTCTATATCTGAATAGTTAGCCGTTATGCCAATGACAGGACGGTTCTCTGCTTCTGGAAAGTTCTCGTAAGCAGGACTTAAAAGTTCATCTAAGGAGAAGCTCATACTTCGTAATTATCAGGATGAAAAGAGTGGATTACTCTTCTGCACGAACTGGAATCTCACGCTTGATGCTCTGCTCCAACGAGATAAGTGTCTCTGTTGATACAACGCCGTGGATGCATTGCAACTGATTGTTGAGCAAATGCATCAACTGCTCGTTGTCACGAACATAGAGCTTTACGAGCATTGTGTAAGGACCAGTAGTGAAGTGGCATTCCACAATCTCTGGGATATTCATAAGCTGCTTGACTACATCCTTGTACATAGAGCCGCGCTCAAGTCGGATACCAACATAGGTGCAAGTGCTGTAACCAAGTGACTTCGGGTTTACGTCGAATCCGCTACCAGTTATCACACCGTCTTCAATAAGATGTTGTACGCGCTGGTGAATAGCTGCACGTGATACTCCACATTCTGCTGCCACGTCCTTGAAAGGGATACGGGCATTAAGAGCAAGGATACTCAGGATTTTCTTGTCAAGTTTGTCAATTTTTTCCATCTCGATTATTGAGTAATAAATTGGTTTTCCTATAATCTATCGTCATTGTTTGACTCATATTGTAAGCAAAATTACTCAATAAACCTGAATTATGCAACATTTTGACAGAAAAATTATAAAAAAGTGGTTATTTTGCTAACAAATTAACACTTTTTGCCATTTCGAGAGCCTTATTTTCGGCAGCTTCCATGATTTCTCGCTCACCAGGTCCCTTGTCGTTGATGCCACAGAGGTGTAGGATACCATGTATAATAACTCTGAATAGTTCTTCTTCGTATGTTTTTCCAAAGAGTTCCGCATTACTTTTCACAGTATCAAGACTAATCACAAGGTCACCATTTATGATATCATCTTCATCATAGTCGAAGGTGATGATATCTGTGTAATAGTCATGGCCAAGATATTCGTTGTTGACTTCAAGAATCTTCTCGTCGTCAACAAACATATAACCGACCTCGCCAACCTTGCGGCCATAGGAAGCGGCTACCTGTTTAATCCAAGCAGAAGTATCGCGTTTGCGAATCTTCGGCATCTTTACGTTTTCTGAAGAATATGTAATCATATTTTTAATTACGAATTACAAATTACGAATTACCTAAGTTCCTGCTTTGGCAAGAACTGACTAACATCTTTTCCGAACATCTTCAATGTCCTTATCATACTTGATGAAAGGGCAGAAAGCTCCGGACGAGAGTAGAAAAGGATTGTATCCAAACCATCGCTGAGCAGTTTGTTGAAGTCTGCCTGATCACGCTCGTATTCAAAGTCCTTGATTGAACGGACGCCCTTCACGATAGCCACAGCATTATGTCGCTTGGCAAGATCAACGGTGAGGTCGGAATAAGCCTCCACAACAACACGTGGATCATTCTCGTACACCTTCCTTATCTGGGTTACGCGCGCCTCAATCTCCGGACTCAGAAAACTGTCTTTCGTTTCCTTGTCAGGATTGTAGCCGATACCGATGATAATCTTATCGAATATCTTCAGGGCTCGCTCCACTATGTCTGCGTGACCGATAGTAAAAGGATTGAATGTGCCGGTGAAAAGTGCTGTCTTCATATCTTAATCAAAGAATGATGGACTAATGATGTTACTGTTAGTGCGATACATATCCCTGCCGAGATGGTTGTATGCAAGTTCTGTTGCCATACGACCTCTTGATGTCCTCTTGAGGAAACCTTCCATGATGAGGTAAGGCTCATATACATCCTCTATGGTTCCTGCATCCTCACCAATAGCTGTGGCGATAGTTCCGATACCCACAGGACCGCCTTTGAACTTGTCGATGATGGTGGTGAGAATCTTGTTGTCGATATCATCAAGACCGTATTCATCAATGTTAAGGGCTGTGAGAGCCACCTTTGCTATCTTTGTGTCAATATTGCCGTTGCCTTTTACCTGAGCAAAATCACGCACACGACGGAGAAGGCCGTTTGCGATACGAGGCGTACCTCTTGAACGACGTGAAATCTCATCTGCAGCCTCGTCGCTTATAGGCATTCCGAGTAGTCGGGCAGAGCGCTTTATGATACGTGAAAGGGTATCAGGATCGTAATATTCAAGGTGCATGTTAATGCCGAAACGGGCACGCAGAGGAGCTGTCAGCAATCCGCTACGGGTAGTGGCACCGATAAGCGTGAACGGATTGAGGTCTATCTGGATTGATCGGGCTGACGGTCCCTTATCTATCATGATATCAATGCGATAGTCTTCCATTGCCGAATAAAGGTATTCCTCTACGACAGGTGAAAGACGATGGATCTCATCAATGAAGAGCACATCGTTGGTTTCAAGCGATGTGAGGATACCGGCAAGGTCACCCGGCTTGTCGAGTACAGGACCGGAAGTGATCTTGAAACCCACGCCGAGTTCGTTGGCTATGATATTGCTGAGAGTCGTCTTGCCAAGTCCCGGAGGACCGTGGAGTAGGGTGTGGTCGAGAGGTTCTCCGCGGAACTTTGCGGCTTCCACAAAGACCTGCAGATTCTCCACAACACTCTTCTGACCGCTGAAATCCTCGAATTGCAGCGGACGTAGTGCTTTCTCAAATTCCTTCTCGGAACTCGATATGCGTTCTTCGTGTATGTTGAAGTCTTCTGTCATTAGTTGGCAAAGTTACTCATTTTTCTTGAATGGGCAAAAAATATAGGCATTTAATTCTTGTTTTTCGTCTATTTGTATTATTTTTGCGGTGGAAAAGAAATCACTCACCTTAAATCCGGTTTGAATGAACATATCAGAAGCAACTATCGATTTTGTTTGCAAGCATGCAAATGATGATGTAAGGAAACTCGCGCTCTCGGCAAAGAGAACGGAGAAACTTGACCTGTCGTTTGCCCTTGACCAGATTGCCGGCAGACAAAAGGCTCGAACAAAGCTTCCTTCGTGGTATGCTTTGGCTGCTTTGGGTGAGGGTGTTGATGAGGCTCATTTCCTTGTCTTTCCGCCTCATATATCTATGGAGCAATGCTCGTCTGAGCAAACGGCACGCTACAAGAAGCGCATTCTTGACCGCCTCCTCCCCTCTATTCTCGACCATCCTTGGTCGAGAAACACCCATTTTATCGATATAACCGGCGGCTTCGGCGTGGATTTCTCATATCTTGCACAAGGCTTTGCTGAGGCTACATACGTTGAGCGACAAGAGCATCTGTGTGAGATTGCGAGGCATAACTTCCCATTACTCGGTTTGCCTAAAGCGAATGTTATTTGTAAGGAACTTGATAGTCCTCTTCAGCTCCCAAGTTTGGGAGCAGCCTTACAAGAAACCATTGTTTTCATAGATCCTGCCCGTCGTGATACTAATGGCAATAGAACGTATGCTATTGGCGATTGTATCCCCAATATCCTCGATTTCATCGGGGAATTGTTGAACAGAACGGCCGTTGTGATGGTAAAGCTGTCGCCTATGCTCGACTGGCATCAAACTGTTGAGGATATAAACCGTGCCTCTGGTTCGGGAAATGCCGTTAGGGAAGTTCATATCGTCTCTACCCAGAATGAGTGCAAGGAACTATTGCTTGTGCTTTCCGAGAGATATGAAAGTGAGCTCGAAGTGCATTGTGTTAATGATGATGATGTGTTTGTCTTTACTCCGGGTGAGGCTAATTCCTCTATCTCAGAATCAAGAAGTACGGAAAAACTCTTTGTTCCTAATGCCTCTGTGATGAAAGCTGGATGTTTCCCAGAAATAGAAGCACGCTTTGGCATAAGGCAGATTGGCAAGAATTCGCATCTCTTTATCGGAGGTGAGGATATTGTAGGCTTTCCCGGTCGTGTGTTTAACATCCTGTGTGTCACGACAATGAACAAGAAGGAGTTGAAATCTGCCCTTGCAGGAATTGATAAGGCAAACATAACAACACGCAACTTCCCCCTTTCACCAGAACAGCTTCGTAAACGCCTTAAAATCAAGGATGGTGGTGATATTTATCTCTTCGCCACCACAACAGATGAAGAAGAACACATCATCTATGTTACTGGAAAGTAAATTGTTTTTCGGAAAGGATTCCGCGTAGCGCCTGAGCTTTGCGAAGAAATTCTCCGCTTGTGCGGAGGGATCAGAAAGTAAATTAGGAGAAAATTAAATCAGTAAATTATATTCAGTAAATTTTTCAGATAAATCGGATAAATCCGTTTCCCTTTATTTCTCTTGAACACATAAATCTCGGATGATACAGATTAAAGTCCCCCTATGTAGGGGGATTTTGCGGGTCTAAAAATCCCTTAAATCTGTCAGATCCTATGGTCAAAAGAAAAGGGAAACGGATTTATCTGATTTATCTGAAAATAATTAATGCGACATTAATGTGTTATTTGTGAAAATTAATGTTATCTCGCGGAGCGAAACGTATAATATCCCGTTAATGTCACATTAATATCGCATTAATTTTCTGTATAAAATTTTCTGGTCATCGTCGATAATTTTTGTTCCGAAAAAAAAACGAGCGGAGCGAGAAAAAGAATTTACAGGTTTAATTTTCTCCTAATTTGCTTTCCAAGAAACTCCGCTCTATGTCCGAAGTAATTACCATTAAAATACTATTAAATTACTATTAATTTACCATTAAAATACCATAGTTAATGGTAATATTATGGTATTATTATGGTAATATAATGGTATTATAATGGTATTATCATCGGAGGAATAGCGGAGGAAATGCGGATGAAGAGCGTTGTCAAGAGGGATTTTCAAACGCAGAGACGCAAAGACGCTGAGTTTTCTTTTACGAACACGAAATGCACGAGATTTGTCGCAGACCCACTGACCACGGGGAAGTAAAGAAACGACTTGCTTTAGCTTGTTGAGCTTTGCGAAAAAGGCCTTCGTTTATTCTGTATTTTCCGTGTTCGGATAAAATCTTTGCGACTTTGCGACTTTGCGTTTAGTTAATAATTAGTTGCTTTCGCCCTTTAAAAAAACAATTAAAACAAAAGAACACATGAGAAAACATTTTGTTTTTATATGTTTTTATTGGTTTTCTCCTGTTTTTTTAGAAGGCGAAAGCAAATAGCAAGTAGTCGAGCTGTGGTTAAATTATTTTGAGGGGGAAAACCATTTTTTGCGTGAAAATTTGGCGGTATCAGATATTTTATGTATTTTTGCAAGCGATTAGTGTGTTGACAACAATTAATCTGTAAACCCCTAAACAACAAACATATATGAGAAAGACTCTACTCCTTCTTATCCTCACCCTTTTCTCATTCTCTGCAATTCATGCGGAGATATCTTGGGAGATAAATGGGATAAAATGCAATCTGTCTGATGATGGTACGTTGACCATATCAGGAACAGGAAATATTCCTAACTATGGTTTTGGTCAAGCTCCTTGGTATAATAATCGAAACATAATCAAGGAAGTTGTGATTGAAGATGGTGTGACGAGTATTGGAAATTATGCTTTCCGTGATTGGTTAGGTCTTACCTCCGTCACCATCCCTAATTCTGTGACGAGTATTGGAAATTATGCTTTCTCTCATTGCTCTTGTCTTACCTCAATAACAATTCCTAATTCTGTGACGAGTATTGGAAATTATGCTTTCTCTCATTGCTCTTGTCTTACCTCAATAACAATTCCTAATTCTGTGACGAGTATTGAAGATAATGCTTTCTCTTTTTGCTCAAGTCTCACTTCCGTCACCATCCCTAATTCTGTGACGAGCATTGGAGGGGCAGCTTTCTGCCAATGCTCAAGTCTCACCTCCATCACCATCCCTAATTCTGTGACGAGTATTGGAGAGCGGGCTTTCTATGGCTGTTATAGACTTACCTCCATCACCATCCCTAATTCTGTGACGAGTATTGGAGAATATGCTTTCTATGGTTGTTCAGGTCTCACCTCCATAACTATCCCTAATTCTGTGACGAGTATTGGAAGTTATGCTTTTAGCGATTGCTCAGGTCTCACCTCCATAACTATCCCTAATTCTGTGACGAGTATTGGAGATATGGCTTTCCGGGGCTGCACAGGCCTCAACTCAATAACAGTAGAAAAAGGAAATACAAAATATGACAGTAGGGACAATTGTAATGCAATTATAGAAACAAATACCAATAAGTTGATAGCCGGATGTAAGAATACAACCATTCCGAGCTCTGTGACGAGTATTGGAAATTATGCTTTCTATGGTTGTGGAAGTCTTGCCTCCGTCACAATTCCTAATTCTGTGACGAGTATTGGAGATATGGCTTTCCAGGATTGCACAGGCCTCAACTCAATAACAGTAGAAAAAGGGAATACGAGATATGATAGCAGAGATAATTGTAATGCCATTATAGAAACAAATACCAATAAGTTGATAGCCGGATGTAAGAATACAATTATTCCGAACTCTGTGATGAGTATTGGGGAGTCTGCTTTCTATGGGTGTTCAGGTCTAACCTCCATCACTATCCCTAATTCTGTGACGAGTATTGGAAATTGGGCTTTCTCTTATTGCTCAGGTCTCACCTCAATAACTTTTAATGGAAGTACACCTCCTGAGTTTGGGAATTATGCTTTTCAAAGTGTCAATAAATCCATCCCCGTATATGTTCCTGCTAATAGCATAGAGGCTTACAAGAGTGTATTGGGAGGTTTGGGTTTGTCTGATATAAAGGTGGCTCCGCTAATATTCCTGAAGGATGGCGAGGCTTATACCCAAGATTCTCAGATTGATGGTATGGATATTTACTATACCCGAAGTTTCGCTAACACTAATTGGCAGGCTTTGTATCTTCCTTTCTCTTTGAAATACGAGGATTGGAAGGATGATTTCGAGGTGGCTTATATCAATACTGTCCGCTAGTATGACGATAATGGTGATGGAAGAGCGGATAGGACAATTATGGAGGCTGTAAAGAAGAATAGCGGCTCTACTGCTCCTAATACCCCTTATCTCATCA
>CADBXL010000039.1 GCA_902798615.1 uncultured Bacteroidales bacterium
TGATGAGATAAGGGGTATTAGGAGCAGTAGAGCCGCTATTCTTCTTTACAGCCTCCATAATTGTCCTATCCGCTCTTCCATCACCATTATCGTCATACTGGCGGACAGTATTGATATAAGCAACCTCAAAATCATCCTTCCAATCCTCATAGTTCAGAGAGAAAGGAAGATACAAAGCCTGCCAATTAGTGTTAGCGAAACTTCGGGTATAGTAAATATCCATACCATCAATCTGAGAATCTTGGGTATATGCCTCACCATCCTTCAGGTATATTAGCGGAAGTGCCTTTATATCTGACAAGTCCAAACCTCCCAATACATTCTTGTATGCCTCTATGCTATTAGCAGGAACATATACGGAGATAGATTTATCGACTTTATAAAAAACATCTTCCCCAAATTCCGGAGGAGTAGTTCTCTCAAAAGTTATTGAGGTGAGACCTGAACAACCATCGAAAGCCCAATTTCCAATACTCGTCACAGAATTAGGGATAGTGATGGAGGTTAGACCTGAACACCCATAGAAAGCAGACTCCCCAACACTCATCACAGAGTTCGGAATAATTGTATTCTTACATCCGGCAATCAACTTATTGGTATTTGTTTCAATAATGGCATTACAATTATCCCTGCTGTCATATTTCGTATTTCCTTTTTCTACAGTTATTGAGGTGAGACCTGAGCAATCGCTAAAAGCATAACTTCCAATACTCGTCACAGAATTAGGGATAGTTATGGAGGTGAGACCTGAACAAACATAGAAAGCATAATCTCCAATACTCGTCACAGAATTAGGGATGGTGATGGAGGTAAGACCTGAGCAACCTTCAAAAGCAAAACCTCCAATACTCGTCACAGAATTTGGGATGGTGATGGAGGTAAGACCTTTGCAATATAAGAAAGCATAACTTCCAATACTCTTCACAGAATTAGGGATGGTGACGGAGGTAAGACTTGGACATAATTCGAAAGCATGATTTCCAATACTCGTCACACCATCTTCAATTACAACTTTCTTGATTTTTCCTCGATTATTATACCAAGGAGCACCCAAACTATTATAGTTAGGCATATCCGTTCCTGATATGGTCAACGTACCATCTTCAGACAGATTCCATGTTATCTTCGCATGAATTGCGGAGAATGAGAAAAGGGTGAAGAATAGAAGAAATATATTCTTTTTCATAATTTTAAATTTCGGCCTCTCCCCCCGCCCTCCCCCGTAGGGAGGGAGCCGATTCGATAATGGGGGTTAGTTATAAATTTCAAGTTATCAAGTTTGCCTTTCGCCTTCCGGCTGACACATACTCCGATGTTATCAACATCGGACTTCCCTCTCTACGGGAGAGGGCGGGGGGAGAGGCCACTTTTACCTAACTATCACTTTCCTACCGTTCTTGACATACATTCCCGGCTTGAGGTTATTCTCATTCACCCTTCTGCCGTTAAGGTCGTAGGTCTGGGTGTCAGGTGACTTGTGTTGGATGTTAGCTATGCCAGTAGTCTCTTCACCAACCACTCTGATAGAAATCTCCTTTGCCGTATTATTGTTATTTATGCCATAAGCAGAATTACGGTTTTCCCTCTTCATATACCAACGATAAGGACCAATGTCACTTAGGGTAGTAATCTTACTTAAATTACCTTTATCCATAACATAATATTTGCCACTTGCCTTTTGCAAAAGAGACATATTCTCGTAGAGACCTGTAAAGATGAACTTTTCGGTAGTGGTAGAACATTCAATACTATTCTCCGCAGACTCATATACAGTCGTTTTTTCTACGGACAACGTCTTATTGCCCCAAGTCTTAGCCTTGATGAGATAAGGAGTATTAGGATAAATAACAGAATCGTCATTCTTCATTTTTACGAACTCCAATACGGTCCTGTCTATATTTCCATCATCATTATCGTCATACTGGCGGACAGCATTTATACGAGCCACCTCGAAATCATCCTTCCAGTCCTTATATTCCAGAGAGAAAGGAAGATATAGAGCCTCCCAGTTCGCAGTATAACTACGGGTAAAGGAAACTTCTGCACCATCAACCTGCGAATTTTGGGTATATGACTCACTACCAGCCAGGAATAATTGCTTAGGATTTGCCTGGATATTAGAGAAACCAAAATCTTTCAACGCTTCCTTGTATGCATCTATGCTGATACTTGGAACATATATGGGGATAGATGTATTGACTATATAAAAAACCTCTTTCCCGAATTCAGGAGGAGAAGTTCTTTTAAAAGTTATAGAAGTGAGATCAGAATCAAAGAAAGCATAATCTCCAATACTCTTCACGGAGTTCGGAATTGTGATTGAAGTGAGATTAGAACCAAAGAAAGCATAATCTCCAATACTCGTCACAGAGTTAGGGATAACAGTATTTTTGCACCCCAGAATCAATTTGTTGGAAGAAGTCTCTATTATTGCATTACAATTGTCTCTGCTGTCATATTTGGGATTGTCTTTTTCTACAATTATAGAGGTAAGACGTAGGTTATCCATGAAAACTTTTTCACCAATACTCGTCACGGAGTTAGGGATTGTGATGGATGTTATATTACAATTTTTGAAAGCATAATCTCCAATACTCGTCACGGAGTTAGGGATTGTGATGGAGGTAAGCCTTAAACATAAATGGAAAACATGACTTCCAATACTCGTTACGCCATATTCAATCACAACTTTATTGATTTTGCTTCGATCGTTAAACCAAGGAACATCATCTTGATGCACATAATAAGGCATATCTCCTGTTCCTGATATGGTCAACGTACCATCATCAGACAGATTGCATTTTATCCCATCTATCTCCCAAGATTTCTCCGCATGAATTGCGGAGAATGAGAAAATGAATAGGATAATGAGGGGTAGAAATTTCTTCATAAACTATTTATCCGTTTAGATTGAGTTTCAAGTTTTACATTATAAATCTTAGAGACCTTTCAGGTCGGATGCAAAATTAACAAAAAATTCGGACTTGGCAAAATAAATTCACAAAAAAACTATTCCTCCCACAAATATTTTTTTGCCCAGCTCGTTGAGTATCAATATAAACGCCCCAAATTATATTATAACGCTAAGATGCTGAGGTCAATTGAAAATGGAAAATTGATGCGGTATTAATGTGTTATTAATGCGATATTATATGTCTCACTACGTGAGTAAACATTAATGACCACAAATATCACGTTAATGTCGCATTAATTTTATATCTTTCAACCACAGATATTCGGGATCTCACAGATGCCAATCACGAGCGTAAGCGAAATAATCCCTTTAATCTGTGCGATCTGTATTCAGAAAAATTAAACTCAGCGTCTTCGCATCTTTGCGTTTGACAGTTCGCCCTTCCTCCGCTCATCCTCCGTACCAAACTCGATGCTCCTCCCCTTCCCCACCGACTTTGCACCGACTTTGCACCGACTTTGGTACGGAGGAAGAGCGAAGGAAGAGCCTTGGTAGAACGGACGCAAATTTGAGGGATTCCCCCACGAAAAGCACGCCCCTCCGCTGCTTGTAGGCTTTCAAGAAAATTTCCGACGATGACCAGAAAATTTATTCCAGAAAATTAAAATTTTTAATAGAACCACAGATATTTGGGATTTTAGGGATGTAAATCACGAGCGAAAGCGAAAAAAATCCCTTTAATCTGTGTGATCTGTGTTCGGAAATAATAAGGGAAACGGATTTATCCGATTTATCTGAAAAAAATTACTGATTTAATTTACTGATTTAATTTACCGGTTTTAATTTACTGATTTAATTTACTCCCAATTTACTTTCCCCACCCTCCGCGCAAGCGGAATCCTTTCCTAATACAAAAATCCCCTTGCAAATCCATCGACTTGCAAGGGGCAATTTCTGTTAGCTTGTACCCAGAGCGGGGGTCGAACCCGCACGCCTTTCAGCATCGGTGTTTGAGACCGACTTGTCTACCGATTCCAACATCTGGGCGGAAAGCGGTTGCAAAGGTAATAGTTTTTTTCGGTTTTTGCAAATTAATCTCCAAAAATTTTGCGGATAGATATAAAATTAGTAACTTTGCACTCATTAAATTAAGTAGAAAGTAGAAAGTAGAAAGTAGAAAGTGGAAAGTATAATGTAGAATGTGGAAAGTTTCCCTTTCAACTTTACTCTTTATCCTAAATTCACATGGCACTCGAAAACAGACTCACACAGGAACAGGCTCTGATACAACAGCAGCAACAGCGACTTACCGCGCAGCAACTTCTGCAGGTGAAATTGCTGGAGATGCCGCTTGCCCAACTGGAAGAGAATATCAAGACTGAACTGTATGAGAATCCTGCCCTTGAGAGTACCGATCCTGACGAGAATGATAACCTCAACCCTAACGCGAGTCTTAATGAGGGCGACAGCATAGGCGAGGGTGAAGATGAGGATTTCGATGCTCAGACAGAACGCGAGGACAGGGAGGAGGCTCTCGACTCTGCCCTCGACAGCATAGACTCCGACGACCGTCTGGCAAGCGACTACCGAGCTTACGGAGACAGTAACCAGACGGGAGCAGAACAGGAGGAGATGGTGTATGGCGATACCCAGTCGTTCTATGACAAGCTTCAGGAACAGGTCAGCGAGGAGGACCTTACGGATACTCAGCGACAGATAATGGAATATCTGATAGGCTCTCTCGATAATGACGGTTTCCTTCGCTCGGAAACATCCTTCATAAGCGAGAACCTTGCCATCTACCAAGGACTTGACGTTACGGAAAGGGACGTGAATTATGTGCTAAGCATACTCCAGAGCTTTGACCCAGCCGGCATAGGGGCAAGTTCGTTGCAGGAATGTCTGCTTCTGCAGATAGCCCGTCGTGAGGATTCAAAACTCACCCGAAGGATGAGGAAGGTGATACGCGACTATTTCGACGACTTCACGAAAAAGCATTGGGAGAAGATCCGTCAGCATCTGAAGACTTCGGAATATGAGGCAGAGGAAGTTATCAAGGAACTCAGGAAACTGAATCCAAGACCGGGAGCTTCGCTTGGCGAGACAATGGGAAGGAGCATACAGCAGGTAACTCCCGACTTTATCATAGATACTGACGAGAACGGACAGGTGACTATGACTCTTAACAACGGGGAACTGCCACAGTTGTTCATCTCACGCGACTTCGAGCAGCAGATGCTCGGCTATCAGAACAACAGCAAGTCGCTGAACCGTATGGAAAAAGAGGCTCTGCTCTATACCAAGGAAAAGGTGGAGCGAGCACGAGGATATATTGACGCCATAGAAAGAAGAAGGAAGACGCTGACATTGACTATGCAGGCTATCATAAAGATGCAGCATAAATACTTCCTTGACGGTGACGAGGCAGACCTCGTGCCTATGACTATGACGGATATAGCCGAGCAGATAGGCATGGATGTGAGTACCGTTTCACGAGTATGCAACGCGAAATATGCCGAGACGCCTTGGGGTATTTTCAAGCTCAGGCATTTCTTCTCTTCAAGTTTCAGCAAGGAAGGCGATGAGGAGATGTCAAACAGAAAGGTGAAGATTGCCCTTGCAGATATCGTTAAGGCAGAAGACAAGAAGCATCCGCTAAGCGACGACGCCATATCAAAGGAACTGAAGAAACAGGGATACCCTGTGGCAAGAAGAACCGTAGCAAAGTACAGGGAGGCTCTCGGAATACCGGTAGCAAGGCTGAGAAGGTAAAAATCTTGGGAGTACAAGAAAGGTGATTGCGCCCTGAACGTCGAAGAGGTCGGCGGCCGAAGGGAAAGCCAAAGGGCAACGAGCCACCAGCCCATGGCAACGCAATGGGAAACTGAAGATGGAGCTAACGGAGGCCTTTAAGCGCAACTATAATATTTAAAACAAAATAAATGACAGAAGAAACACAGGTATTGACACAGAAACAGGCTTCTCGCTCACGAAGGGGCGCGAACAAGATGCTTAGGGCTTCTGTGAATGCTTCGAGGATTATGAGTATAATCTTCACCCCTTTCTATCTGCCTTTAGTAGGCATGATAGCGCTCTTCTCGTTCAGCTACCTGAGTCTCCTGCCTCTGTCATATAAGCTCTTCGTATTGCTTATAGTATATCTCTGCACCATCCTTATCCCTACTATGCTGATTCATTTCTACAGAAAGCATCAGGGATGGTCAATGCTGAAGCTCGTGACGAGAGAGGGCCGTATGGTGCCATACGTGATCTCTATCATGTGCTATTTCCTATGCTTCTACATACTCAACTATTTCCATTGCCCTCATTTCATGAGTTCGATAGTTGTAGCGGCATTATTCATCCAGATTCTATGTGCAACCATCAACGTATGGTTCAAGATATCAACCCACACAACAGCCATAGGAGGCATAACGGGCAGTCTTCTTGCCTTTGCCGAGCTCTTCGTGTTCAATCCGCTATGGTGGCTATGCGTAGTCCTGATTCTTGCCGGACTCGTAGGAACAGGCCGAATGATTCTTCGTCAGCACTCTTTGCACGAGGTGGTGTACGGATATCTGATAGGTACAATAATTAGCTTTATAACAATTTTAGTGATATAGAACAATGAAACCAATAGTTAGCATTATCATGGGCAGCACAAGCGATCTGCCTGTAATGGAGAAGGCTATGACCTTCCTTAACGACCAGAAGATTCCTTTCGAGGTGAATGCTCTTTCTGCTCATCGTACTCCTGATGCAGTAGAGGCATTTGCGCGTGGTGCTGAGGAGCGTGGTATTCGCGTCATCATAGCAGCAGCAGGTATGGCAGCAGCTCTTCCTGGCGTTATTGCAGCAAGCACAACACTTCCGGTTATCGGTGTGCCTATCAAGGGTATGCTCGATGGTCTTGACGCTATGCTCTCTATCATTCAGATGCCTCCAGGCATTCCTGTTGCAACGGTTGGTGTTAATGGTGCTATGAATGCAGCTATCCTTGCTATGGAGATGCTCGCCCTCTCTGATGCCGATATCGCAGCCCGACTGAAGGAATACAAGTCAGGTCTCGGCAAGAAGATCGAGAAGGCAAACAAGGATCTTGCAGAGGTGAAGTACGAGTTTAAGACAAATTAAAAAAAAGCCCCCCAACCCCCCAAGGGGGAGTCTTTTAGATAGTATTAATCCCTTGTATCCATAGCGATAAAAGGTATATAAAAACTCCCCCTTGGGGGGATGGGGGGTTTCTAATATATGCAAAGAAGACTTACAACTCCTACCAAGGTAGGAAACATAATAATAGGTGGAGATGCCCCAATCAGAGTGCAATCCATGAACACCACCAATACCAATGATACGGAGGCTTGTGTGGCACAGGCAAAGCGTATCATTGATGCTGGAGGTGAACTTGTACGTCTGACCACCCAAGGCTCTCGTGAGGCTGAGAATATGAAGAATATCTCCGCAGCATTGAAGGCTGAGGGATATATGACACCACTCGTGGCCGATGTTCACTTCAACGCTAACGTGGCTGATGTGGCAGCCCTCTATTGCGAGAAAGTGCGTGTGAACCCAGGTAACTATGTGGATCCTGCTCGTGTGTTCAAGAAACTGGAATACACAGACGAGGAATACGCTCAGGAGGTGCAGAAAATTCGTGATCGCTTCGTGCCTTTCCTTAATATCTGCAAGGAGCACAACACAGCTGTACGTATTGGCGTAAACCACGGCTCTCTCTCCGACCGTATCATGTCACGCTACGGCGATACCCCTGCCGGTATCGTAGAGTCTTGTCTTGAGTTCCTTCGCATCTGTCGTGATGAGAATTTCCAGAACGTGGTCATCAGCATCAAGGCAAGCAACACAGTTGTTATGGTACAGTCTGTCCGCTTGCTAGTTGAGAAGATGAACGAGGAAGATATGCACTACCCTCTCCATCTTGGTGTTACAGAGGCAGGTGAAGGTGAGGACGGACGTATCAAATCTGCTGTCGGCATAGGAGCACTTCTTACTGAAGGCATAGGAGATACTATCCGCGTAAGCCTTTCTGAAGAGCCAGAGTGTGAGATTCCTGTTGCCAAGAAACTCGTATCATTCATTCCAGAATGTGCCGAGAAGCGCGAGAACGCACGTATCGAAAACGGCACTCTCTACCTCGACTTCAACGAGTCTTCCCTTGAAGACCTTCAGCTCAAGGCTGCTATGACCGCAGGAGCCCTACTCATCGACGGTAAGGCAAAGGATTTGGTGATTAAAAACACACCGGTCTCTCCCCCCGCTTTACACATACTCGAAGATACTCAATCTTCGACTTCCCTCCGTAGGGAGGGAGCCGGAGCACTAGAAAAAAGTCTCCCTACGCAGGGAGATTTAGAGGGTCTTTCCGACAGCATCCTTCAGGCTGCTCGTGTTAAGTTCACCAAGACAGAGTATATCTCATGTCCTGGATGTGGAAGAACTCTCTACGACCTCCAAGGCACAATAGCACGTATCAAGGCGGCTATCAAGGCAAAGTCTGCAGAGAATCCACGCTTTGCAACTCTCAAAATCGGCATCATGGGCTGTATCGTTAACGGTCCGGGAGAAATGGCTGATGCCGACTACGGCTATGTAGGTGCAGGTCCAGGTAAGATTTCCCTCTACAAAAACAAGGTTTGTGTGGAGAAGTCAATTCCAGAGGCAAATGCCGTGGAGAAGTTGATTGAGTTTATTGAAAACGATAAGTAAAGACCCACCCCCAAGCCCCTCCCATAAAGGGAGGGGAGTAGATATGCTCTTCAAATCAAGGGGAAGGTCTTTTCCATAGAATAATAATAACAATTTTATCCCCGCCAACCACCTCTGCGGGACAAATACATACTACTCCCCTCCATTTATGGGAGGGGCAAGGGGGTGGGTCTTTTAATATGGAATTATCAGTATCAAACGCATTCGCAGAGAAACTGCTCGCCGTTAAGGCAATCAAGCTTCAGCCTAACGATCCATTCACATGGGCATCTGGCTGGAAGTCACCTATCTACACCGACAACCGCAAGACTCTTGCCTATCCAGAGCTTCGCTCTTTCGTTAAGCAGGAACTTGTTCACCTCGTACACACCGAGTTCCCAGAGGCAACAGCCGTAGCAGGCGTGGCAACAGGCGCTATCGCACAGGGTGCATTGGTAGCCGATGAGCTCCTTCTCCCTTACTGCTATGTTCGTCCAAAGCCAAAGGATCACGGTATGGGCAACCAGATTGAGGGTACCATCCCAGAGGGTGCAAAGGTTGTTGTCATCGAGGACCTTATCTCAACAGGCGGTTCTTCACTCAAGGCTGTTGATGCTCTTCGCAAGGCAGGTTTCGAGGTTGTGGGCATGGTAGCAAGCTACACCTACGGTTTCCCTGTTGCCGAGCAGGCATTCAAGGAGGCTGGTGTCCGTCTCGTCACTCTCTCTGACTACGAGCACACCACAGCCATCGCAGCAAAGACAGGCTATATCAAGGAAGAAGACCTCGCTGTTCTCGCTGAGTGGCGTAAGTCTCCAGAAACATGGAAGCAGTAAAGAGACCCACCCCTGCCCCCTCCCATAAAGGGAGGGGAATAGATACATTATATCTCTAAAAGGGTGAGCCTTCAATACAAACAATCCCCGTCAACCACCTCAACGGGAAATACATACTACTCCCCTCCCTTTATGGGAGGGGCAAGGGGGTGGGTCTAATATGTCAAAATACGAAAGTCAGATAAAGATGCTCAACGCACCTGTTGAGCGTGTATATGCAACGCTGAGCAACCTTGAGAACTTCCGTCCTATTCTCGAAAATGCAGCCAACAACCCAATGGTGGCAGAGAAGATGAAGGAAGCAGGACAGGATCCCTCACAGCTCGAAAAGCTCAAGGAGGTAGAACTCTCAGCCGACCGCATCGCTATCCCTGCACCAATGATAGGCACTATTGCCCTTAGCATCATAGAGCGCGAGGAAAACAAATGTATCAAATTCGCCACAGAGCAGTCACCTGTAGATGCTAATCTCTGGATTCAGGTACTGCCAGTAAGCACAGGCGGTTCAAAGATGCGCCTCACACTCAAGGCCGACCTCAACATGATGATGAAGATGATGATTGGCAAGAAACTTGAGGAGGGTATCGACAAGTTCGCCGATATGCTCGCCATGCTGCCATACTAAAGTGAAGAGTGAAGAACTAAGAGTGAAGAATTTAAGTTTGTATTGCAGTTTATAAGCATTAACAGCCTTTTCGCTATAAAGGTAATTCAAATTCTTCACTCTTAACTCTTCACTTCCAACTTGAGCCATGCGAAAGTTGGTGTAATACTATTTTTCAAAAAGTTTTTAATGCCGAGTATTACGCCTTTGTTGGTTTGAGTACTTTAAATAACTGTATATCAATTCGTTTACTTTGATGTAATACCCCCGAAAGTATTACACCAGTATTACACCAAATCCCCCCAAATGGTGTAATACTTTCAAGGGTATTACACCGCATCTAACGCTCTGATAATCAACAAAAATACTGTTCAGAATAGCAAAAGGTGTAATACTCACTCTAAAAACTTTTTGATTTTTTTCTTTGAAAGGGTATTACACCAACCTATTGCATCCGTCTTGCCTTCGCTCTCCCTTCGCTATACCTTCGCTTTAGGTTCGCTTTCCCGATTGGAGCTGGAACGGATTTAGAACGGTTTTATAACGGAGGTGAAACGGACCTGAGGTTAAAGCAGAATTTTGGGATTTCATTATTATGAAAACGAAAAGAAAATACTCTTCCTTTTCGTCTATGATATAGAATTATAGTCAGAATCCCATAATGTTAATTAATCTCATAATTTGCGCTGGGATTTGGACATTAGGGGAAAAATGAGTAATTTTGCCGAAATCTTAAAAAAGATAACTAAAACAACAACTAATAATAAACATAAAGGCAAAATGAGATTTTACGCAAAACTCATGGGGTTAACCCTCAGCGCTATGCTCTTCTCTGGCATGGCTATGGCACAGGATGTGCAGAATTTCTATGAGAAAAACCAAGTTCTTAACTACAACGACGGCGACAAGCAGGCTGGCGAGATGCCTCAGCCTGACAAGTTCGACCCTAACTTCCACATCTACCTCTGCTTCGGACAGTCAAATATGGAGGGAAATGCGAAGATTGAGCCACAGGATCGTGATAACCTGAGCCCTCGCTTCCGCATGATGGCTGCTGTGGATATGAAGACCACAGGCAGAAAGAAGGGACAATGGTATGTAGCCGTTCCACCTTTGTGCCGTGCATGGACAGGTCTTACTCCAGCCGACTACTTCGGTCGCTCTCTCGTTGAACAACTTCCAGAGGAGATAAAGGTGGGTGTTATCAACGTTGCAGTAGGTGGTGCAAGTATCGACCTCTACGACGAGGACAAGACAACGGAGTATATCTCAAAGCAGGCAGACTGGTTCAAGAATTTCTGTAAGGAATATGACGATGCACCTATGCGCCGACTCATGGAGTGTGCGAAGGCAGCTCAGAAGGTGGGTGTTATCAAGGGTATCCTTCTTCATCAGGGTTGTACAGACAACAACCAGAAGGACTGGCCTCAGCGCGTAAAGCTCGTTTATGACCGTATGCTCAAGGAACTCGACCTCAAGGCTGAGGATTGCCCTCTTCTCGTTGGCGAGCTTATGACCCAGGAGGATGGCGGTTGCTGCTACCATCACAATGCTATCATCGACAGAATACATGAGACTATCCCTACAGCATATCCAGTATCTTCACTCGGTTGTAAGGGTCGTCCTGACAAGCTTCACTTCACAGCAGAGGGCTATCGTGAGATTGGCCGCAGATATGCTAATGTGATGATGTCGCTTCTCAATAAGGAGTCATTCAAAGTGGCAAGCACAGCGGTTCCATGTCAGGAATATCCAAAGATTGACAAGGACGGTCGCGTGCAGTTCGGCGTTCTCGCTCCACAGGCAAAGTATGTTGCTGCTGATATCTGTAGCAAGAAATATCCTATGGTAAAGGATTCAACAGGCTTCTGGACAGTAACTACCGACCCATTGGTTTGCGGTAATCACTATTACTTCCTTACCATCGACGGCACTAACTACATCGATCCTTCTTCAAAGGCAGTATATGGCTGTGGCAAGATGTGTGGTACAATCGACATCGACGTGAATATCAAGGACAACGCCCCTCTCATGACAAGAATGCACGGTGCTACTATGAGCGACGATGAAATTGCACTCTATCAACCAAATGCAAGTGCAAAGCGTGGTCAGGTGCGCGAGTGCCGCTACTGGTCTTCAGTAGAGAACCGCGAGCGCCGCTGCTTCGTTTATACTCCTGCAAGCTATGACAAAAACGTGAAGGCAAAGTACCCAGTACTCTACTTGCAGCATGGTATGGCTGAGAACGAGACAGGCTGGAGCACACAGGGTAAGATGCAGTACATCATGGATAACCTCATCACTCAGGGCAAGGCAAAGGAGATGATCGTGGTTATGGACAATGGTAACTGCGACTACGGCTTCGGCTCAAAGAAGGGCGAGTCAAGAGATGACTTCGGTGCATCTTTCCAGAATGTACTCCTCAAGGATATCATCCCATTCATCGACGGTAACTTCCGCACAAAGACCGACCGCCTGAACCGCGGTATGGCAGGATTGTCATGGGGTGGCAAGCAGACACTCGACATCACAACAGCCAACCTCGACAAGTTCGCTTATATCGGTACATTCAGCGGTGCTATCTTCGGTATCGACCTCAAGACATTCGCTAATGGCGTGTTCGCTGACGCAAATGCCTTCAACAGCAAGGTGAAGTATTTCTTCATGGGCATGGGTACAGAAGAGAACTTCGGTGCTGACAAGATGACAAACAACCTGAAAGAGATGGGCATCAATGTGACATACTTCCCATCACAGGGCACTCATCACGAATGGCTCACATGGAGAAGATGCTTCGCTGAGTTTGTGCAGCATATATTCTAATCTTCTCAGCGAGAAGATTACATGAAAAATGAACAATGAAAAATTATAAAATACAAGTTACACTTTTTAGGGTAACGGCAATACACAGAAATGCTAATCCGTATTTTTTAATTTTTCATTGTTCATTTTTCATTTATTATGTAATTTAATTTGGTGTTTTCCCCAAAAATATGTACCTTTGCAACTCATAAAACAAAAAGAATAAAGAAAGAAAAACAAGAATGAAGAAAAATCTCGAGACAATTTGTATTCATGGCGGATGGAAAGCCACTAAAGGAGAACCTCAGCAGTTACCAATCTATCAGAGTACTACATTCAAGTATGATACCAGCGACCAAATGGCTCGCCTGTTCGATTTGAAGGACAGCGGCTATTTCTATACCCGTCTGGCAAACCCAACCAACGATGCTGTCGCAAAGAAGATTGCGGCTCTCGAAGGCGGTGTAGGTGCAGTACTTACAAGCTCTGGTCAGGCGGCCAACTTCTACGCTATCTTCAACATCTGTGAGGCAGGTGACCATTTCATCACCTCAAACAACATCTATGGCGGTACATACAACCTCTTCGGTGTTACCTTGAAGAAGCTCGGCATAGAGTGCACCTTCATTGACCCAGACTGGGATGATGAGCGTATTGAGAAGGAGTTCCGTCCTAATACAAAGTGTTTCTTCGGTGAGACAATCTCAAACCCAGGCGGTAACGTATTCGATATAGAGCGATTTGCAAAGATGGCTCACAAGCATGGTGTGCCTCTCGTCGTAGATAACACCTTTGCTACTCCTATCAACTGCCGCCCATTCGAGTGGGGCTGCGATATCGTTACCCACTCTACCACAAAGTATATGGACGGTCACGCTACTCAGGTAGGCGGTTGTGTGGTTGATTCAGGCAACTTCGACTGGGATGCACATAGCGACAAGTTCCCTGGTCTTACCACTCCTGACGAGTCATATCACGGAATAGTATATACTAAGGCATTTGGCAAAGCTGCTTACTGCACCAAGCTCGTAACCCAGCTTATGCGTGACCTCGGCAGCATCCCTGCACCACAGAACTCATTCCTCCTGAACCTCGGTCTTGAGACTCTTGCCCTTCGTATGCGTCAGCATTGTGCTAATGCCCAGAAGGTGGCAGAATGGCTTGAGAAGAACGAGAAGGTGGGCTGGATAAACTATGCAGGACTGCCATCAAACAAGAACTATGCTCTTGCCCAGAAGTATATGCCAAACGGCACTTGCGGTGTTATCGCATTCGGCCTGAACGGTACTCGTGAGGAAGCAATCAAGTTCATGGATAACCTTGAGTTCATCTCAATCGTTACCCACGTGGCTGATGCTCGCACCTGCGTACTGCATCCAGCAAGCCACACACACCGTCAGCTTTCTGAGGAGCAGTTGCGTGAGGCAGGCATAGCACCAGACCTTGTACGTTTGTCAGTAGGTATTGAGAATGCTGAGGATATCATTGCAGACCTCGAGCAGGCAATGGCTAAGATGTAAAGACTACCAATTTGGCAAAGCAGAAATATTATGTAGTATGGAACGGACCGTCTCCTGGCGTGTATTCCTCTTGGGAAGCATGTCAGGAGGCGGTCAGTGGCGTTTCAGGGGCTAAGTATAAGTCGTTCAAGTCGCAGGCAGAGGCAGAGGATGCCTTTGAGATGGGAGAAGAGGCTTATGAAGAGGCTAAGGCTTGTGATGATAGAACTTCTAACAACTCTAGCAAGTCTGGCAACTCTGGAAATTCCGGCTCTTCTTGCGACACCTCCAAGCCTATCCGCCCAGCCTACAACCCGGCAAAGCTTCCTGCAGAAGCAATCCGCGAGGCAATAGCCGTGGATGCAGCCTGTTCGGGCAATCCAGGTGCAATGGAATATCGCGGAGTATATCTCGCTGACGGCAAGGAGATATTCCACTATGGACCTGTTCATGGCACAAACAACATTGGCGAATTCCTTGCCATTGTTCATGGTCTTGCCCTGCTCAAGCAGAAAGGTCTTGACAACATGCCGATATATAGCGATTCGGTCAACGCACAGCTATGGGTAAGAAAACATCATTGCAAGACAACCCTTGTCCGTAATGACCAGACAGAGAAACTGTATCAGATGATAGAAAGGGCTGAAGCGTGGCTGAGAAACAACACGTATAAGAACCCTATAATCAAATGGCAAACCGATAAATGGGGCGAAATTCCAGCTGATTTCGGGAGAAAATAGGCCTATTTTGGTTAAAATTAAAGGTTTTTCAAAAAAAAATCGGGAAAAGTTTGATTTATATCAACCTTTTTATTATCTTTGCAAATGTTTTCCGGCATACCCAATCTGGTTTAACCTCTGAATACTATACTCTCACAAAATATTCTCACTATTAAGCTCCTAACAATACTGAACAATCTATTGTCGGTAAAACCATAACACTCATAAAGAGTGCTCAGATGGAACGGCACTTGTCATCCCGACAGTGCCGTTCTTTTATTTAATAAAGAACCTGAATGCTTATGAAAAATTGCATCATACTTTCCATACTCTTATCTCTTGTTGCAATGACGTGCATCGCCATGCCAGCAAAGCGTGTAAGGCGTTCACTTACACTTGCCGACGGCACCATAGTCATGGCTACACTCACCGGTGACGAGAACGGACACTGGTATGTTGACGATATGGGGAAGGTTCTCACAGAGGATAGCATAGGCATAGCTCACTACATCTCACAATATGAACTTGATTCTCGCAAAAAGGCAAGGACAGAACGCATAACCGCACGTAACAATAGTAGGAAAGCCCGACTTGCCAAGGCGAAACAGATGTCATCATTTATAACACGCGGCTCTGACGAAACCATCTACGAGGGCTTTACAGGTAAGAAGAATGGACTTGTCATACTCGTAAACTTCACCGACAAGAAATTCACCTTCACACGCGATGATTTCAATGCCCTTGCCAATGAGAAAGGATATAGCCAAAACGGGGCACAGGGCAGCGTGAGCGACTATTTCAGAGAACAGTCATACGGTAAGTTTGAACTGGAGTTTAATGTAGTAGGTCCATACAATCTTGCACACGATATGAAATATTACGGCAAGAACGATGATAATGATGACGATATTCTTCCCGGAGAAATGATCACCGAAGCTGTGAAACTCGCAGATAAGGATGTCAACTTTGCCGACTATGACTGGGATCGCGATGGAGAGGTGGATCAGGTATATGTCATATATGCCGGATATTCGGAAGAGCAAGGAGGTCCTGCCTATGCCATATATTCACATGAATGGGACCTTGCATCTGCAAAACACTATAAAAACGGAGGAAATGGCCCCGTTCTTCTTGACAATGTATGGATCAACACCTATGCGTGCAGCAGCGAATTGAAAGACTATAAAGGCAAGAAGATGAATGGCATAGGAACAATGTGCCATGAGTTTAGCCATTGCCTCGGCTTGCCGGATTTATACGACACAGATAACGGCAATAATTTCGGCATGCGAACATGGTCGATAATGGATTATGGCTCATACAACGGTGACGGTCATCGTCCATGCGGATATACCTCATACGAGCGTTGGGTAGCCGGATGGCTTGAACCAGTCGAGCTATCTGCCAACACCGACGTTAGCGATATGAAGCCTATCACCCAAGAACCAGAGGCGTATGTTATATACAATGATGCAAACCACGATGAATACTACCTTCTGGAAAACCGTCAACTCACCTCATGGGATGACGCTAACGAGGGTCATGGACTGCTCATTCTGCATGTGGACTACGACAAAGAGGCTTGGGCTGACAATACGGTGAACAATAATCCCTCACATCAGCGTCTGACAGTCATACATGCTGACAACGATGCCCTCAACACCTCTTGTGCAGGAGACCCATATCCTGGCACGACAGGCAATAACTCATTTACTGATAACAGCATTCCATCTGCTAAGCTCTACAATGCAAACAAAGACGGAAAACTGTTTATGGGCAAACCGATAACCGATATCTCCGAAAATATTGACGGGACTATCAGTTTTAAGTTCTCCAATCCGAAAAACCCAACAGGCATAACCCAATACCAAGCTCATACCACTCAGAAGATATATAGCATCCACGGCCAGTATATGGGTACTGACTTAAAGAAACTTCCTCAAGGAGTGTATAAGGTGAAAACGGAAAAATAATTATTTAGAGGAAATAAAAATCTCGATCTATACGGTAAAAAAAATTAATGCGGTGTTAAGGTTTAGCTCGACGGCCGAAGGGAGATTTGTCGAAGACCCACTGACCACAGGGAAGTAAAGTCAATGTGTTATTAACGCGATATTAGTGTGTTTTCACTCTGTGAGGAAACATTAATTGCCACGAATACACATTAATATCGCATTAATTTTTCAACAAATTCCCTGTATATTGTACTATGGTCATAGTTTTTATCTCTCCACCCAATTTTCCAATTGAATACCTTCAATTCTTGAGAAATGCTTTGTATTGTCTGTAACCATAATCATTCCGTTGGCTATAGCAGAGCAACCTATAAACAAGTCAAAGTCTTCAATCATTCGACCTTTCTTTATCAGTATGTTTTTTTGCCGTCCATACTCAGATATTCCATCAGAAAATGGCACAACCTTCACCATTTGAAGGAATTGCTCAAGTAAATCAAGATTCCATTGTACGCGGTCACTATGATATGCGCCATAAGTCAGTTCCGCAACCGTTACTTCCGACACAAAACATTCTTCAGCACCTACTTCGCGTAGATGCTTACCAACATTATATTTCCCTCTAAAGAAGAAAGCTACAATGGATGTGTCAAGCAAGTATTTCTTCATAGCGAGATGCTACTGTTCGTTGTTCTTGATGCGCGAATGTCAGCAACCATCTCGTCTGCATCCTTACTATCCTGCCATTTACCCTCAAACTGATCCACCCAAGAGCTTGTTTTGGGCTTTGCCTTGGTTACGGCGGATTTCATTGACTTGATAATCATATCCACAAGATCAAGTTTGTCCTCGGTACTCAAGTTGTATATCTCCTTAAGACTGACATCAGAAATTGCAATTGCCATAACTTGAAATTTTATAGTTAATATTTTTATCTTCTAGTGCAAACTTAGGCTCGCATGAAGAAGGAAGTGCGTGTCAGCCCTCAAAGCTGGCGCACGATCTTTGATCCTTCGAGTGCAAACTTAGGCTCGCACGAAGAAGGAAGTGTGTGTCAGCCCATAAAGGCTGGTGCACGTTTTACAATCCTTCGAGTGCAAAGATACACAATTTCCATGATACCTCCAAACAAATTAAGTGAATATAATTTTCTGGAATAAATTTTCTGGTCATCATCGCTAATTTTTATTCCAAAGCTATGTACCGTGAGGTGCGTTTACTGAATCATGAAACCATTACTTTCTTGCTCTCCAACCACCCAAAATGTTAAAATTTTAGGAAATAAATGAAAAACATTAAAGAAAAGTTTTGATATTACTGGATTTTTTCTTACTTTTGTCACATCTTCACGCCGATAATGTGTAAAAGATAGCATCTGGCTATCTAAGCACGTTGGGAAAAGATTTCTTGCTGTGGTGGGAAATCGCATTGAGGATAACCATATATGGAAAAGGCGTTTATCACGCGCTTTGTTTCTCTGACAGCTGAAAGCGTAGGAAACTTTTGAGAATTACAGTCAAGAAGCTTAGTAACGGATAGATGCCCATGGGTATGATTATTCGCATACCCTTATTGTCATTTGTCGCTTATGGAATATCATAAGTGATATTTTGTTATACAATAAGGTGTATTGCGTCGTCATATCGGCGTGGGGTCTTGAAGTTGCTCGTTCTGACTGTAATAGGCAATTCCTACGGCCTCAGCTGTGGAGCGAGTAACGGGTATAGTCTCCACGTCTTTTTTGATTATGGAAAACAACCAATAAACACTTTCATAAACAGCCGAATCTGGAGTCTATAGGCATTATGACTCATATGTATAAAAATGCGTCAAAACGATCTGTAAACTTTGAAATCCTAAGAATTCTCGCCATGTATTTTGTAGTAGTATACCATTTCTTTTCTCACGGACTTCATTGTTTTGACGGAGAGAAAATTTATTTTGTTTTACATGACACATTAGGATGTATTAATTTTATTGGTTCTGAACTTATATATAACATTGTTCAAATAGCCGTTAATTTGTATGTAATGATAACTGGCTATTTTCTTATAGAGAATACAACATTCAAGTTAGAAAAGATAATAAAAATTTGGATGCAAATGTTCTTCTATTCGTCAATTATTGGCTTCGTCCTTTTTATTTCTACAAATTTAATAAATACTGACGATCTTCTTAAATGTTTTTTGCCATTTAAAACAGACGCTTATTGGTTTGTTACACAATATATTGCATTGATTGCCCTTTCACCTTTCATCACTTATATGACAAAAGGTATTGTAAAGCAACAATATATGTTATTATTGTGTGTCATGTGTCTTTTGACATTAGAACTATATAAATTTCCATTTGCATATAACTTTGGAAATACATTTGGCAATTCTCTGTTGTTCTTCATAACTCTGTTTTTAACAGGAGGTTATATCAAAAAATTTGGTTCTTTTAGTTGCTTTCGTTTAAGTGAAATACAACTGTTTACTATTACATACATAATAACAATAGTATGGGCAATAGCAAAGTCTACTGCATTAGGAAATAAAGTATCTATTGTTGGCTTTCCATATCATAGCATGACTTATATCGAAGCTATCACTTTCTTTCAGATGTTTGCAAAAATTAAGTTTAAGAGTAAATTATGGAAATTTATTGCATCTGTTGCTCCATATACATTTGGAGTATATTTGATAAGTGATAATAGATACGTAAGAATGTGGATATGGGACGATATCGTATCTGTATATCAATATGTGTCATCTGTATTCTTTATTCCATATGCAATTTTTTCAGCATTAACAATAATGATTGTATGTATGTTTGTTGATGCTTTAAGAACTAAATTTTTTTCTGTTTGTAAGGTAGATTCTATACTAAAAAATATAAGATTCTGCTGCTTACAAGGATGAAACCACATATCCTTATTTTAACGTGAGTTCGACGAATTCAAGACTGCGAGGGCTGAAAGCCCGACACCTAATAGGGCAGTCCGTAAGGGCTGTTATTCTATAGATGCGTGATTAAGCGGACTGCCCTGTTAAATGCCGCTCCTTCAGAGCTTCTTCAACCACATGTTTTTCAACGACATACGAGTTGATGAAATTCTTCGAACTATCGTTAATTGCAAATTTTCTTTTTCGATTTACTTCTGCAACAGTCTGTTACTCATATATCTCACAGGATACCAAACGGCTATCCAACCTACTGCAATAACGGTTAGAAAGACTATTGCCACGTCGATATAATGCACACTAACAGGATAGGCATCAACAACAAACGAACCGCTTGAAGAGCCGAGACGCACAAAGCCATATTGTTGCTGTAACCAGCAGAGCAAGAGTCCGAGAAGTACTCCTGCAACAGCACCGATAAGTGTTATCATCCTTCCCTCAAGCATGAATATATCTGATATCTGCTTGTCGGATGCGCCAAGACAACGCAGCGTTTCCACATCATTCTTCTTGTCGATTATGAGCATTGACAATGAACCTATGATATTAAAGCATGCAACCACAAGAATGAAAGTCAGGAAGATATAAGCCATGAGCTTCTCTATCTCCATAACATTGAACGTGTCTGCCTGTTGCTCGTAGCGATTCAGCACACGGAACTTGTCTCCTGCCACCTTCTGCATCTTCTTCTGCACGGCATCAACATCCACACCAGGTTTCAGTTTCAATTCAAGTGCTGTAAGCTCACCGTCACAGCCAAAGAGATTACGGGCAAACTGTATGGAGGTTAGGATGTAATTCTTGTCATAGCGTGACTGCTGAACGCTGAATACCACTCCCGGAGAAAGCAAGGAATCAACGACAAATCCGTCCATAGGATCTGACAGATCCAACTGCCCCTCACGACGCGGTGCATAGATATTAAGATAACCGTCCCAACGGGCACCTGTACCAAGCGACTGCGCCAGTCTTATGCCCATAATACCATACTGCAGATCGGCTACATGAAGCTCGTAAGCGCCATCACCATACAGGAGATTCTGAATGTTTACAAGTTTGTTGAAGTTATCATCCACACCCTTTATCATCACCATTGACTGCTGGTCACGATAGATAGTGAGAGCCTGATCTTCCACGCACTCTGTAGCCACATCAATCTCAGGGAATTGGCGTATCTTAGCCAGTTCAGGAGCATCTGCCGGGGCATACTTGCCCATAGCAGGTACTATCTCAATCTGCGGGTCAAACTGAGTAAAGAAACCTGCCACCATATCGTGGAAACCATTGAAGACACTGAGCACGACAACAAGTGCCATCGTGGCAACAGCAACGCCCACAACGGATATAAACGATATCAGGTTGATTACGTTGGTACTCTTCTTTGAAAAGAGATACCTACGGGATATATAGAACGGAAAAGAAGACATAAGACCTACCCCATCCCTCCCCAAGGGAGGGTGTTTTATATAGTAAAGAACGCCCCAATAGACTTCCTATATAAGTTCTCTGGGTAATAAATTAGATTGTTATTATTGAGTTTATATTCATCCGCACCCCTTTCCAAAAAAAATGTAACTACTCCCCCATGTGGGGGAGGGGGGGAGGAACCCTCCCTCGGGGAGGGTACTGGGTGGGCCTCTACTTCTTCAGCAACTCGTCAATCTTCTCCAGATAGTCAAGGGAATCATCGATGAAGAAACGAAGTTCAGGGATGATGCGCAACTGATTACGGACACGGGTGCCGAGTTCGTAACGGATCTGCTTTTCATTTGCCTGAATGTTCTTGATAATCTCCTCACCACGCTCAGAAGGGAACACGCTAAGGTTTGCTGTGCATATACTGAGGTCTGGAGAGATACGTACACGAGTAACACTTACCAGCACACCCGGCATCATGCGTGTCTGTGCCTGGAATATTGAAGCCAACTCCTTCTGGAGCATACGGCATATACGAGCTTGTCTTGTTTCTTGCATAAAAAAAAAAAAAACAGCCCCTCACCTGCCCTTCGGGCATCCTCTCCCCGAGGGGCGAGGGGAAAATTACATTTTATCGCTTAAAATCTATCCTTTAAAGGATTTTTACTAACTTCTTCCTCGCCCCTTGGGGAGAGGATGCCCAAAGGGCAGGTGAGGGGCCTTTTAATTGCCACAAAACCTTTCCCATTCAGTCTGGAAGCCATTGAACACATTGATATCGACCTCAGTATTGATACCCTTGACACGACCGTCAGGACACAACTGCCAATATACAAGGTTCACATTCGGACGATACATTCCATAGCGAGCTATCCATACGTTGTATTTCTTCATCAGGTCGGGTGCAGCTGGCAGGTGTTTGTCTACGAACTTCTGACTGACATATAGAATAGGCTTCACACCGTATGCCTGCTCAACCATATTCAGCCACTTTCGTATATGGGCAAACATCACCTTTGTTCCACCCATCTGCCTAATCTGCCCAGCAGTCGGCTCAACATCAAGCACAGGAGGGAAGTCACCATGCTGATAGCGCGAATTCTTCAGAAAGAACATTGCCTGATCAACTCCAGGTGTCTTGGTTGAGAAGAAGTGATACGTTCCCACTTTATACCCATGGGCATGAGCAGCACGATAGTCTGCCAAATAGTAATTATTCTTAATACTCTTACCCTCGGTTGATTTGATATAGATGAACGAAATCTTATAATTCACATCACCCGATATTGTCTTCTTGCTAAGGTTACCAAGGTGCGTTATCTTGAGGTCGTTCCAATTTATGCTAAACCTCTGAAGCTTGTTCCTTACGCGCAGCACCTTCTTTCCCTTACGGTTACGCACCCACTTCTTCACCTTCATCACCTTCTCGTGCTGATAACGGGAAATGTCAATGCCATAGATTCGCTCCTCGGTATAGGTGATGAGTTCGCCAAGATAACTGCCATCCTTCCATTCACCTATACGCATTCGCATACCAGGCGTGAGAGCCAGGCCAAAGCCTGAACGTAAGCCATGAAGCCAGTTTCCTTCGTAGTAGCCACCATCATTCTTATATAGCTTTCCATAACCATGATAGCAGCCAGCAGAATCCACAGTACCGATATAGGTTCCTATAGAGTCAATCCTAACATGGCTTGGCAATACCATTCTCGGAGCCGGACGCTTTGCGAGATGCTGCTTTATCACGTCGGTACAGAATGTATTCAAACTGGTAGAGAGATAGTATGGCTTTCTGCTATCCTGTGTACGGATCACTACCATACCGTTCTTCTCCTTCACCGTTTCACACTCCACACGCACAGGTCGGGCAGAGGCTTTTTCCGATTCATTTACCCAAGCGTAATATCGTGAACGCAATTCGAGACGCAACGAGGTCTTATCGTCAATTTTCGCAAGAACCTTGGCAATAGCCTCAAGCGAATCCTTTGAGTGATGCATATATTCACTCGCACGAGTAACAACATCAAAGCCATCCTCTGTCACATTATGTGTGCGGATATAATAGTCAGCATGTTCTTCCTGCTCCTTTATATTGGCAAGAAGCCTCTTTACCGATGCTCTCTGACGTACAACTATTGCGTGCAACTGCTCACTGCTTGCCTTACATAGTGAGGCCGTATCACTTTTCATTACCATCAGTCTACCCTTGCATGAAGGTATCACAGGAAGCCAATTCACCCATTGACCGGGAATTGAATATGTGACGGTGGACACATTTGAATGTTTGTCCGGTCTGCCTCCCACGAAAAGCGAATCGCCCTGAACATCGCGAAAGGACATCAGCGTATCATTACCCGACAACAATAGAAAACAATCCTCGCGCTCTACTTTCGCATCTGTCATTGCAATTTCCTCTGAAGACACAGTACGCGACTGCCAAAGGAGCACTACAACAATGATGCAGAGTACGACTATAGGAAATATACTATACTTAATTACCTTTTGTTTCATTTAGTCGAAAGTCTAAGGACTTCTGTTATTTTCAAACTCTGATTTGCGAAGCCTGTTGAGCCTTGCTGAAATACAAAGTTTTTTCTGAAAACGAAAAAAAGAAATAAACGAAAATATACCGTTTATTCAGTTAATTCCGTGTTCGAAAAAAAGTCTTTTGTCTTTTTCCTTTTATTAGACGACAAAATTACACATTTTTTTTTTCATAAATGCATGTTATGGATATTTTTTTTTATCTTTGCATCAAAATTCATCATCTACCCTAAAATAATCTTTATCTTATGCTTGTAAAAACATATAGCGCTGCAATAAACGGTCTGGAGGTTACTACTGTCACGGTAGAGGTAAGCGTAGAAGCTGGGCAATGTCTCTATCTCTCTGGATTGGGAGACGAAGCTGTGCGAGAAAGCCAAAACAGAGTAAGGACTGCTTTCCTGTATAGTGGATATAAGTTCCCGAACAAGTGTATTACCATAAACCTTGCTCCAGCAGACCTACGTAAAGAAGGAACATCATTCGACTTACCCATAGCCATAGGCATCATTGCCGCCAATGAGGATATGCCAAAAGAGCCACTCGATAAGTACCTCCTTATCGGTGAACTTGGTCTTGACGGTTCTCTCCAACCCATCCGAGGTGCCCTTCCTATTGCCATCAAGGCAAGGAAAGAAGGTTATAAGGGCATGATTCTTCCTCGTGCAAATGCGTGTGAAGCAGCTGTTGTGAATAATCTTGAAATCTATGGAATGGACTCTCTGGCTGAAGTTGTACAATTTCTGTCGGGACAGATAGAGGCAAGCCCTTTGGAATACGACACAAGAAAAGTATTCTATGAACAACAGGCAAGTGGAAGCGACCTCGACTTTGCAGATGTAAAAGGTCAAGACTCTGTGAAACGTGCAATGGAAGTGGCGGCCGCTGGTGGACATAATATGATTATGATAGGTCCTCCGGGCTCAGGTAAGTCTATGATGGCAAAGCGTCTGCCGAGCATCCTCCCTCCCCTATCCCTCGCTGAAAGTCTCGAAACAACGCAGATTCATAGTATTGCCGGTAAACTCGGTAGCAAAAACGGTAATGCTTCCGCTCTTATCACTCAGCGTCCTTTCAGAAGTCCGCATCATACCATTTCACAGGTGGCATTGGTTGGCGGTGGCTCTAAGGCTATGCCTGGGGAAATATCCCTCGCCCATAATGGAGTTCTCTTCTGTGACGAGCTTCCTGAATTCAACAAAAGCACGCTGGAAGTGTTGCGACAACCTCTTGAAGACCGTTACATCACTATCTCACGCGCAAAATACACGATTGACTATCCATGCTCATTTATGTTCGTTGCCAGCGCCAACCCATGTCCATGCGGTTACTATGGTGACCCCACGCATCATTGCGTCTGTACTCCCAACCAGATACAAAGGTACATGAACAAGATCTCTGGTCCTTTGCTCGACCGTATTGATATACAGATAGATATTGTGGCAGTTCCTTTCTCAGAACTATCGAAAACAGCACAGGGCGAATCGTCGGAAGAAATCCGCAAACGTGTCATAGCTGCCCGTCAGATTCAGACCGAGCGTTTCAAGAAAGAAAAGGCTGTTCATTGCAACGCACAGATGACAGACCGAATGCTACAAAAGTATTGTGCTATAGACGAGCAGACCACAACCCTTCTCCATAACGCTATGGAGCGTCTGCATCTCTCTGCAAGGGCATACTCTCGCATTCTGAAGGTGGCAAGGACTATTGCCGATCTCGATGGTTCTGAGAATATCCAGACGCAACACATAGCTGAGGCTATTGGCTATAGGCAGTTGGATAGAGGCGATTGGGCTGAAAGAGGAATGTAAGAGATTAAAATATTAAGATATTAAGAGAATAAAAGATAAAAATGGACCGCAGTTCGCAAATCATTCGCACCAGTTGGATAGGTATAGCAGCCAATGTGTTATTGGCAGGTTTCAAAGCAACAGTAGGCATTCTTGCCAATTCTGTGGCTATCATAATGGATGCTGTAAATAACCTTAGCGATGCGCTTTCAAGTGTCATAACCATCGTTGGCACAAAACTCTCACAACGACCTGCCGATCGCAAACATCCCTTCGGTTTCGGGCGTATAGAGTATTTTAGTGCCATAATAATTGCAATTATCGTGCTATCTGCCGGCATTACTTCGTTCATAGAGTCGGTGAAGAAGATTTTCGACCCTACAGAGCCGGAATATACAACGGTAACGCTCGTGGTAATAGTTGTAGCTATTGTGGTAAAACTGATACTGGGACAGTATGTCAAGTGCAAGGGAGAGCAACTAAAGAGCGACGCGTTGATAGCCTCTGGCTCTGATGCTTTATTCGATGCTGTCATTACTCTTGCAACACTTGTATCTGCAGGTATCATGCTACTATGGAACGTTTCTCTCGATGGAATCCTCGGAGCCTTGATTTCCGTTGTCATAATCAAGGCAGGAATAGAAATGCTCGCCTCACCTATCAACGAACTTCTTGGTACGAGCATTTCGGCAGAACTCACCCATCAGATTCATAAAGAAGTATCTGAGTTTGAGGGTGTTCATGGCGTGTTCGACCTTATTCTGCATAACTACGGTCCTGATGTGAAGATCGGTTCACTGCACATAAATGTCAATGACACGATGTCGGCTCACGACATTCATGGTCTTACTCGCAAGATATCCATGCAAATGTTTGAGCGTCACGGAATCATAATGACCGTTGGAGTCTATGCCATAGCTACGGGCGAGAACAAACGAGCAGAATTGCAGACGAAGGTAATGCAGACTCTCGCAGCCCACAAGGATATTGTTCAGGTGCATGGCTTCTACTATTCAGAGAAAGACAATATGCTCTCCGTAGATGTCATTCCTGATATCTCCGTCCACGATGATGCAACTCTCATCAACCAACTCACCACAGAGATACAGACTTTGGTACCAGATATGCAAGTATTCATAGTTGTGGATCATAATTATACAGAATAAATCGATAGAGAATACTCTCACCAAATTTTTCCACAAGTTCAAAACTCACGTTAAAATATTATGAAACCATTAATTTTTCTTGCAATAATAGCACTTGTACTTGTCTCGCTATATTGCGTAGCACGTTCTAAAAAGAACAGTCAAAACAGCCTGACAATGGAAAGGTTATGCCAAGACCAGACTGATGGCAAGCGTATTATCAGGGCTATACAGATGACTAAAAGTGAAGTAGAAAATGCAATAAACGATTTTATCAAACTCAATGAAGAAAACGGAAGTGAAGTGGACAGACCACAAGTCGTGCAACAGGAAAATGCGTTTATGTTATACCTGCCTGATTCCACTACCTACGATCAGTTCTGTTATTGGGTAAACTATATGGTCTATTCAAATAAAGACAAGAAATATAACAATAATATAACGGGATGGTACGAAGTGCCAGCAAACGCTAAAGGTGTATGGCAACAATTTGCAAACCAGCGGTTGATGTTCTTTATTCCTGAAACAGATACAGAATATGACAATGTGTATGTCATGACTAAAGACAATATCTGCTATAAGCAAGAATTTGCATTTAGGGCATCTTTTATTTTGCAAAGTAAAGTTTATAGGGAGTATAATGATATTCCATAATTTATGCACCATTTTGACATAGCCCACAATGAAATTGTAAAATAATATATAGTCATGAAACATTTATACGCATTAATCTTTGTGTTGTTTATGGCGACAAATATTGTTGCTCAGGAAAGAGAGATTATTCCTGTTAACTGGGAACAGATAAGAAAAGAAGTCGATAAGAATCCTCAAAAGGTGAAAGATCTGGTTGCCAGACTATCTGCAGTCAACCTTGACACAACCTTAACCTATCAAGATAGAATCCTGGCGTTTTACGGGCAGTCTTTTCTGACAAATGATAAAGAAGAAAGCCTGAAAAACGAGATGTACAAGCAAAAGGATAAAGGTCTTATGAAGAAAAGCCTTGAAACTGCTAAGAAAATCCTTGAAATCAACCCACTTAATTTGGAGGCATTGAATCATGCTGGCCAAATACTATATTCTATGGCTAATGAATCCACATCCAATAGTGGCGTAACAAAGGATGATGCAAAGCTCTATTTTAATAGGGCAATGAGGATATTTAATACAATAGCCATGACTGGAGACGGCTCGGCTAAACACCCATTCTACGTCACAAAGGTAAGTGACGAATATTGTTTCATGCGTTTCTTCCTGGATTTATGGGAGTATAAAATGCAAGCTGCAACATCAAATTGTGATGTCATCACCTTGAATAAAACAAGCAAATACTACGATAAATCTCAGATTTATTTTGAGATTACACGTGTCTATGAATTAGAACGTATGATGTTCCAATAATTCCGTAGTAACTCCTATGTAAGTCCGTACCAAAGTCGGTGTAAGTCCCATTTTCCTCCCAATCATAGGAACGGATTTGGAACGGCTTTTGATTAGAATCTTATATGTATTCCCAAAATTAAAAATATAAATATATACCCCTTTTGATTTCAAAGTCAAAAGGGGTGTTATTTTTTAAAAAACTGTCAAGAATAAACAACTTGATTATTGTAATTCGATGAAAAGAAAATGGGAATAACGGTTATTTCTTTGCCCTTTCCACCCAATTCTCAATTTCGATGCCGGGGATGCGCTCGAAGTGGCTAACGTTTTCCCATCACATAGCCATGATGGACGGCAGACGAACCGATAAGCATATCAAACTCTTCTATCTGTAATCCGGCACGTCGCAACTGGGCTTTCACCTCAGCGTAGGTGGGTAGAGTATCGTAAATGGGAACTATGGTTAGGTTCTCCAATACAATCTCCACATCATGCTTATGTTTCTCTGATTGGCTATAGGCTGCACCATAAAGTAACTCTGCAATAGTGATTTCGCTAATGCAGCAGTTTTTGCGACCAACTTTCTGTATCTTCTCCTTGATGCCATACTTGCCTTGCAGAAAGAAGATGCAGATATTGGTATCAAGCAGATACTTCCTCTTACTCATCTTCTTCGAAATAAGCCAGTTTGCGTTCGTAATTTGCAGGCTGTCGTCCAATCTGGATAGCGTCAAGCATCTCATCGCCAATAGGGTCATCTTTCCATGCACCAGCCACGCTGAAGAACTGTTCGTCCTTCTCCTTCTCGGTCAACTTTCGCTTGGCTTTGCCTACAGAAGTCGCCTTTTCCTCTGCTTTTACTTCCTCATAAAGATGGTCGGCAAGCCAACGCTTGTTACTCGTAGAAAGTGACATTGAATGCAAGAAATTCAGCACCGTATCCATTGAGATTGTCAAATCCATAAGCTTATTGTTTATAATTTTCGCTCCAAATTTACGAATTATTTTTCAATTATAGTTCGTTTTCCCCGTAAAAAATGCAAAATGTGGACGAAAATGCATATTTTTCAATCTCTTTGCTCAGCAGTTCCTATACAAATCCTACTCAAATCCCTACCAAGTCCCATTTCCGCCTATTCTATGAAGCGGATTTAGAACGGATCTATAACGGATTTGAAACGGAGGAGAAACGGACTTAAATCTATGAGAGTATGAAACTGTAATGTAGAGATTGCAATTTTACGTTCAAAAAAAGAGTTTTCAAAAAACTCGTCACTCGTCACCCATAATGCTGTAAATTATTGTGACATTGAGGATTATAGCTTTGATTCACCCCATACCACTCGTCACCTCACTCGTCATCCAAACAAATGTATCTTGCTGATAATAAATATATTAGGCACGCGATTCGCCCTCTCCACACTCGTCACCCTGAAAAATGGTGACGAGTGAATCAACCTTGCAACTTGCTGTATATCAGAATGATACACCATATGAGGGTGACGAGTGGGTGACGAGTGAAACGAAATGAATCACCGCCGTAACAATTTCTATCCCAGTATAATACAGCGTTTCGGGTGACGAGTTGACGGGTGTTGTAAAAATTCTACAAATTACTTGCAATAGCCTTCATCAACTCTGCCACATCAATAGGTTTGGCTATATGGGCATTCATACCACAGCGGAAAGCCTGTATCCTGTCTTCAGCAAAGGCATTAGCAGTCATAGCAAGTATCGGGATATTAGCCTTTACATTATCATAAAGGGCACGGATAGCGCGCGTAGCCTCATATCCATCCATTATCGGCATCTGAATATCCATAAGGATGATGTCATAATAGTCGGATGGCGCCTTGTCAATCATATCCAGACATTCCTGTCCGTTGTTAGCATGCTCTACAATAAACTCCATTTCCTTTAGCATCTCTATGGCTATCTCCGCATTAAGCTCATTATCCTCTACGAGCAGGATGCGCTTGCCTCGGAGCAAGGACATATCCACCTCCACACCCAAGCGAGAAACCATAACACTACTATCAGCAATACGATGAGGAATTGTTACGGTAACCTTAGTACCAACACCAAGCTCAGACTCTACCTCGATAGTGCCATCCATAATCTCAACCAGACGCTTTACAATAGACATTCCAAGTCCGGTGCCTTCCACCCTACCCTGAGTTGTATTATGCTCGCGTGAGAACTCCTCGAAAAGATGTGGTATGTATTCCTTGCTCATGCCAATACCATTATCTGTAATGACAGTTCGGAACAAGGCATAGCCCTCACGATTTGAAGGAAGTTCGACAGTATTCATATCAATCCTACCTCCCTCTGGCGTGTATTTGTACGAATTTGATACAATATTGAGGAATATCTCACGAAGTTTTGTCGGGTCGCAGAACACGTTCTTATGCTCAACATCGATGTTATGAGAAAATTCAAGTCTCTTCTGGCTCATCATATCCTCAAAGATAGTGAAGAGAGTATCGTTGAACAGTTTGGCATTCCACACGCTTTCTTCAAGCTGGACAGCCCCCTTCTCTATTCGAGCCATCTCAAGCACGTTATTGATAATAGAAAGCAATACCCGACTTGACTCCTCTATCTTATGGATATAGTCAGCCCGACGCTTAGGATCATCCTGATACTTGCCAAGCAGATTCGTAAAGCCCATAATAGCATTCATCGGCGTACGGATGTCATGGCTCATATTGAAGAGGAAAGCCGTCTTTGCCTTGTTTGCCATCTCTGCCTGTTCACGAGACTCCATGAGCATCTTCTTGTCATACTCCTCACGCTCTATGAGTTTATCAATACATTTACAACCCACAACCATGATATTACGGTCATTAGCATCTACAGGCAATACCACAGCCTCAAAGTTTTCCTCACCACCCTTATTGGGTTTTGACTTGAAACGAATTGATATATTGAAATCGCCACAACATGCACGACGGCGAAGATTATCAAGATTGGCAATCTTATGGAACTCCTCACGATATTCCTCATCTACGAAACTATCAATATAGCGCGAAAAGAAGTCATCAAAAGGAATCACATCAGGTAGCTTGAGTTTATGTGCATTCTGATTTTGGTCCATCTTATGAATACGCATAATACCCTCTTTAAGATTGACGGAGAAGATAGTTGAATAATCACACGCAAGCGCATTATTGAGCTTGTTGGTCATATCCATTTCATTCTTCAAATTTATCTCCTTGCTTATATCGTAGTTGAAAGCAATACACTCCAAGTGGTTGTTGGTTGGGTTGATTACCAATCGGCCTACAAAACGCACAGGCACTATGTCTCCGTTCAGGTGCTTCACTTCGGTATCAAGCGATATCGACATATCGCCCTTGGCATACGTCTCCTGAACATAGTCATAGGAGAAAACATGACGGAACTCCTTCTTTGCCTCATCAGTAGTAATCTCGTCCTCTATGGCTTGTAACAGCATATCAGAAGTGGTAATCTCTACACCAGGCAACACACCATGCTGCATATTGAGGTTGAGCAGCTTCCTGTCGTTGATATCTACATGACATATACCCTGAGCCATACTGATAGAGCTGATAATGGCATCAACCTCAGTCTTATATCTCTTCTCCGAACGGCGCACCTCCGTAACATCGGAGAAATATTCCAATAATGCCTTCTTACCTTTCCAGTCAATGCACTTGATCTTGATTGAATAGACTCCCGTACAATCCTCCACATCCTTGATAATCTGCACATTTTCGCCTATGCTGCGACATGGACAGTATGAGCACGGCACGTCGCTATCCATAAGGTACTTATGACATTTCCGCCCAAGATATGGCATATCGCCATGTGCAGCAGCCTTCAGCATAGGTGCATTGGCATACAGCATAGAATGTGTCTCCAGATCACAAACCTGAATCATCTGGTCTGAGTCGTCAAGAATCTGTAGAAGTGTGGATAGCTCATTGTTCATAGCATTATAGCTTATGTAGGAAAAAATAATAGATATTAGGGGGCATCACATGGGAAAAAGTGCAAGTCGGCCGAAGGCTGGAGCACGGTCTTTTGATTTTATGAGTGCAAAGATAAACAAAAAATTCAATTCAACCAAGAAAAAGAGCGAATAATTAACAGATATGCAAGTTTTACGCTCATCGGGGGTGACATATCATAGGATAAAGAGTGAAGCCTACCAATAGAAATCTATCAATAATTATAATCCTATAAGGTCGGTACAGTTCATTAGAACGTGTCTCTCTCAATGCGAAAAAAGGGAGAATCATAGGAGGAAGAACAGAGGAAATTGGAAATAGTTTTGAGGTACATCGTTACACCTCTTAAAAACACTTATTCGATGACCAAAAATTATTATTCTAAACGCAGAGACACAGAGGCGCAAAGTCTTTTTATTTGAACACGGAAAACACTAAAAGAACAAAAGAATTTTTTCGCAAAGCTCAACAAGCTACGCAAGTCGTTTGTTATGTATATTCCGTGTTCATGAGAAACTTATGTTTTTCACAAAGAAAAATAGGTGCGCAGATTTGCACACCTATTTCCATTATATTATGTTTAAGAGGATTAATCCTTTACATACTCTGCGAAGTCTGTGAGACGCATATCGCCCTTGCGACGGAGTGTGTCGTGGAATGCGAATGCACAAGGCAGATTATGATGAGTATGACCGCCTGTTGCGAGCTTAAGATAGTCGCGAAGCAATGGCTTGTAGTCTGGATGTGCACAATTCTCAATAATGAGATTAGCACGCTCCAACGGACTCTTACCACGAAGGTCGGCAACACCCTGCTCTGTTACGATTACGTTTACATCATGCTCTGAGTGATCCTGATGGCTCACGAATGGTACGATAGAAGAGATGATACCATCCTTTGCAACAGAAGAACAGGTGAAGATAGAGATATAAGCGTTACGCTCGAAGTCGCCAGAACCGCCAATACCGTTCATCATCTTTGTACCAGAGATATGTGTAGAGTTAGCGTTACCATAGATATCAACCTCAATAGCAGTATTGATAGCTATGACACCAAGACGACGGATAACCTCTGGAGAGTTACTGATTTCAGACTGACGGAGTGTGAGACGATCCTTAAGGATATCAATATTGTCGTAAATCTGCATCAGGCAGTCGTTGCTAACTGTGAGCGAACATGTAGAAGCATCCTTTACACGACCTGTAAGCATCATATCAACGATAGCATCCTGAAGCACCTCGGTATAGATATTGAAATCAGGAATATTCTCATCCTTAGAGAGAGCTCCGAGGATAGCGTTGGCTGTTGTACCTACACCACTCTGAAGTGGAAGGAATGATGAAGGAATGATACCACGCTTCATATCATTGAGAAGGAAATGAGCCACGTTAGCACCTATCTGGTCGGTGATAGGGTCTGACCCCTTGAAACCACGAGCCTCATCAGGAAGGTTGCACTCAACAACACCTACTACCTTAGACTTTGGAATCTCAACATATGGCTTACCAATACGGTCACTTGGCTTTGTGATAGGAATTGGCTGACGGAAAGGAGCATCAAGAGGCTCATATACATCCTGAATAAGACCAGTCTTATCGCTATGGAAAGAGTTGAGCTCAAGAATAACCTTGTCTGCAATACGTGCAATAGTTGGAGAGATACCACCTGCAGCAGTAAGAGATACATGATATGTATCGCCAACTTCTTCAATCTTTGAAACCTCAAGGATAGCCCACTGGAGTTTGCCATAGAAGCCATAGCGGAGATCCTGAGCCATGTGAGAGAGATGGAGGTCGTTGTATGAAATCAGGTTCTGATTTACAGTCTTACGGAATGAAGGGTTGGTGGTATAAGGCGCACGGAACTTGATAGCGTTAGCCTCAGAGAGTACGCCATCAGTTGACTGACCTGTGCTCGCACCAGTAAAGAGATTGATCTGGAACTCGTTACCCTTGGCATGTTCTGCCTCTGCAATCTTTGCAAGTTCACGTGTAACAGCCTTAGGCACACCAGCAGGTGTAAAGCCGCTAAGACCGAGTGAATCACCATTCTTGATAAGAGCCGCAGCCTCTGCGGCAGTAATTGTTGTGTACATTAAAAGATTATTTTATTGTTGTTATACTTTCACCTATTAGCGAGTGCTTCTTCGCACGAAGCAAAAAGTGCGTGTCTGCCCAAAGGCAGGTGCACGGTCTTTGATTTTGCGAGTGCAAAGTTACACATTTTTTGCGAATTAAAGACATAAAAAAAGAAGAAATTACACATTTGATTACAAAATGTGCAATTTCTTCTTGGTTAGTGGGAGTTAGGTGATGAATGTTGGCGGTTTGTAATATTCGCGAAAGTATTACTGTCCGCTAAACCAATGTTGCGTACCATTCATCATGAATTTGAATCAAATAAGATCAAAATAGCTCCCTGCGGTCGTAAAAAATCCATACCGCAAAAAGGAAACAGATTGATTCCTGCGGTGAACAGATTTATCCCTGTGCCGAAAAGGATGTGTGACGCGTCAGCCATTTTTTCGCCTTCAGGCGATATTTTGAATTATATTTTGTCTTCTTGATGTCTTCCGGTAGGCTGTTGGGATTGTTTACTGGGAGCCCTAAAGGCTCACAAGGAAACAAGCACACAAGACTACCAGGGATGGCTGCAAGCCAGACCTACAAGGGAAGACATAAAGAAGTATTTTAATCTATTTCACATTGAACTTTTTATACTTTTACCGGACACCAATATTCGTGAAATATATGCTAACAGCTATCTCCTAACGCGTGCCCCAGAAACGGTGAATGTGCCATTAGCTGTCTCTATTACGAGACGACCGTTCAAGAAGTACTTACGAGCCTTCTGAGCAGGTGCGACAGCAGGCGTAGCGAAGATGTCATCAATGCCTGTTTCTACAGCATCACTATAGGTTACATCAAGGATGAAATCCAACTGCTCACCTGCATTCGTGAATGTGAAACTTGACTTGCCGTTGATAGCGAAGGTCTGAATGTTTGGTGTTCCACAAAGCTTATTGGCAGCAATCTCGGATATCGTTGCTGTACCCTCGAATGGATTATATACCATCTTTTCATCGACAAGCTCTGATGTACCATATTCTGTACCATCGACCTCATACCAGAAGCAGACACGATTACCACTACCTTCATGCTTACAACCAATAATCTTCACACTACTTATAGTCTTACCTTCAGGAGCATAGAAAGTGTTCTGAGCGCCATTGGAAAGCTTTACAGACTTATATTTAGCTCCATTATAGACGATTTCGCATGCAGCACCGTATGACTTGTCCATATTGCCAGTAAGAGAAAGCTTTGCTCCGTCCATATAGTCGATTGTATTTATTGCCTTTTCTGAAGAAGCATAGTAATATATCTGTGAAGCCTGACGGGAGAGCTCAGGATAATACTCTTCAAAGGTCTCATCTGCATTCGCACGTTCTGCCTTGACGATATCCTCAACAAGATAGTTTGCATATACCTCAATATTGGTGTAGTACTGCTTCACGTCAAGATCATAATCATTGGCATTTGCACGCATTGGGTCAAGTCCGTACTTTAACTCGAAATCATCAGGCATACCGTCACCATCGGTATCTACGACCTTATCGCCGTTGAGCGTAGGCCATGCCATCAATGCACTCTTTTCATCCTCCATAATCGCACCTGTGCCGTTCTTTACATCTTTAGTCACACGATCATCAACAGCATCACGTGAGAGAGACGCACCGGCAAATTCCAATACCTTTGAGAAGGCATCATTTGCATTATGCATGGAAATGATATTGTACTTGAATTCTGCATCGGAAGAAGTGAACCTTGTTGCAGACACATATTTACTTCTCCATTCCTGAAAAGCAATCGGAGACTTGCTATCCATCTTTATGCCAGCGAGGTTTGTATTGTCGCTGGTAACGGTTGTTGAGCCTTCCATTACATTTCCAGTAATACAGAACTTACCCGGTACATCCGTACCTGTACAATTATCACATGCAGTTGTCGGATTGAGGATACGCATCTTCGCAGATTTTGCAGTATTCGAACCAGGCTTATAATAGTTGTTTACGATGTTGAAGGTCTTAGACTCCTCACCTTCGTTATTCTCACCACCATAGGCAGAATTACTTCCCCAGTTATAGATAACGTTATTTACGTAATCCACAGGACCGGCAAGCGTTGATACATAGCCGTGGTCGAAACGAATCATTCGAGAGTCGTTATGAGCAAGGAGATTATGATGGAAACTTGCATTCTTACCACCCCAAATACCGCCATAGCCGTGTGTACCACTCTTATATGGGTTAGTCTTCAAACTCTCAGAGAGGACACACCACTGAAGAGTGAAGTTCTCATTTCCATAGAATGAGCCTACCTCATCAGTACTCCATGACATTGAACAATGGTCGATGATGATATTCCTCTGTATTTCATCATCCTTGTGAGCTGCTGACATAGCATCAGCATCACCTCCATAACTACCGAGTCGGCAACGGATGAAACGCACAATTACGTTGCTTGCATCAATAGACAGGTTATAGCCTTTGAGGCAAATGCCATCTCCCGGAGCTGTCTGACCAAGAATAGAGATATCACCCTTCTTAATCTTTAGGGCACCTTTAAGCTCAATGGTTCCTGCCACATCAAAGACAATGGTTCTTGGCCCATTCTTCTTTGATATGAAATAACGGAGTGTTCCCTCAGCAGGATTAGAAACATTATCGTCAAGTGATGTCACGTGATATACAGCACCACCACGTCCTCCTGTAGTGAAACGACCATATCCCTCAGCACCCGGGAAAGCAGGTGCAGTAGCAAACTGCGCAAAGGCTGTTGAAAGAACCAGAGTACATACTGAAAGCAGAGTAACTATTCTTTTCATAAATCGTGTTTAAGGTAACTTTTTTATTTATTTTGGGCAAATATACACATATTTTTCGAGACTGCAAAAAAATTGGAATAAAAAGTGTAAATAAGGTGTGGAATAATAAAACGGGGCAGTATTCTATGATACCGCCCCGTTATATGTGATGTAAAAATGTAATTTGACTTCTTGTTTTACTTTACACGTGCACCTGTTGTAGAGAATGTACCGTTAGCAGTCTCGATAACAAGACGGCCATTTACGACAACCTTACGAGCCTTGCTAACCTTAGATGCAGAAGCGAACTCGCTGATGCCAGCAGTTTCAGCAGGAATATCAGCGTTGATTGCGATTGCATAGATACGAACGCCACCAATCTTTTCCTTAATCTTGCAAGTTCCGTTAGCCTCAACAGTAAAAGATGCAATCTTTATATCATCCTTTTCTTTAGATTCTACATCGTCGCCCTTCACGTTGGTTTCTGCATGAAGGAGTGCAGATTTATCGCCCTTAGCAGAGAACTTTACCTTGATTACGTCATCAGCCTTGAGCTTTAAATCTGTATCATTATTGCCAAAAAGGAACACGAAATTCTTAGTATCCACATTCATAAATTCAGGAGCAAAGGTAACAATATTATCCTTTGGATCAGAATTTGCATACTGAAGTGTAAGGAAATCCCTCTGCTTAATCTGGATTAATGTTTTCTCTGAGTTTCCAATATTATATTTCACCATCGGGCAATCTGCTCCGTCGAATGAGCGACTGCCGACCTCACTATTCGCATCCACTATAATATCGTCTGCCTTTATACCGGCAAAGTCGTAAACTGTCGGATCTGTCTGAGCATTAACACTAACTGCCATAAGAGCAGTTGCAATAAGAGTAAAGATTTTCTTCATAAGCTTATTTTTTTGTTTGATATTTAATTTCCTGTATTTCAAATGCAAAGATACAATAAAAATAGCGAAATCACAAATCAATCTTTACAAAATTACCATTTTTTATTTTTTTTAATCAAGAAGGAGTGTAACGCATCGCTACACTCCTTCTGATTTATTTACTTACTGATTGCTATACCAACGTGGATCACCAGTCTTCAATTTGCTTACACTCTCGTTCTTCAACTTGAAATTGCCATTTGCTGCATCCGTATATTGCGGATCAAGCTCTGTTCTGCCCTCGTCAACGAAGAGGTTTGTCTTGCCACCCTCAGCTCCATCAAGAACATTCAGCTTTTCACATTTGAAGTAAACATTATTATTGCCAAATGTAGGAACTGCAGTCTTTGACTGGTTGCTCCAAACTGCTGCTGTATTGGTCACAATATTATTTGTCCAATTGATTGTAGTACCAGCAAAACGGACATAGAGCAGACGCTTACCACTCTTGTTAGCCGCAGCATCAATAGTACAATGGTCTATCGTTACCTTTGGAGTTGCACCTGCAAACGAACCTGAAGCATCGTCAAAGCGGACAAAATCACGCTCAGCACAGCTTTTGTAGATAGTAGAGTTGGTGATAGAGAGATCATCTATACAACCCTTACGACAGTCGAACATATCACCACCTTCACAAGCAATGTTGCCAATGATACAGTTATTGAACTTAATGTAAGGAATCTTAGCTTCTACATTTACATAATAAACGCCCTTGGTATAGTTCTTAATCTCTGCATTATTCACAGAAACGCCACCAACATTCGTTCCCTTGAAGTTAAAGCACTGGTCACCTGTCGTACCAGTTCCATCCATGTTTACTTGGTTAATTGTCAATGAGGCACCATCATTAAGTTCAAAACGGCCATTGATAGTAGGAATGCGCATTGGGTTGACACCCTTGATTGTGATATTCTTGCTAATAGCAATTGCACCTGCTGTTGCTGATTCACTTGAGCTCTTTACAACAAACGTACCACCAGTTAAAGCAAATACATCGCCATCCTTAGCATTGGCTATGATACCTGAAATATCTTCTGATGGAGTAACAAGAGTAGCACCTTCAAGGTCAATGATAGTCGTAAATGTTTTGCTACCACGCTCTTTCAAAACTCCATTTACAATATAGTAGAGCTTAAGTGTGTATTTTGTCTCAGGAGTAAGCCCCTCAACCTTTGCCTTGCCTGATTTCTTCTCAGCATCTGTGATTACGTGGGTAGAAACAAGTTCACCTGCTGGACCGAAAGCACGAAGTTCTGTAACATCCTTCTCGCCTTCCTTCCATGAAACAACGACGCTTCTATCACCAATATTATCTTCTTCAATAACATTGAATATCTGCTGAGCAGCTGTTCGGAAGAAAAGGGTTGCAGGCTTTGAATTACGGCTTGAGTTCTTTGCATCCTTGGCAATAACCTTTACACTATATCGAGTATCGTAGGTAAGTCCCTCAAGCTTAAGTTCAGAGTCTGTTACATCCTTTGTTAGAGAAGGAGAAGAAGCAAATGAAAGACTATCATCTGCATATACCTCAACAGTATAGTCGGAAACACTGGCTGAAGGATTCCACTTGAGCAACGCAGAGGTTTCCTTAACATTATTCGCCTCAAGATCAATTGGTGAGAACTCTCTGTCAAAGATTATCTCTGTAATTTCTTCCATCGGATCGCTACATGAAGCAATAGAAAGAACACCCAATCCGATAAAACAGCTATAGATAATAGATTTTTTCATATTAGAATTTTTTAGGTTTTAGGTTATATTAATTTTTCAGTTATTAAGGTCTAAAGACAAAGGCCTAAGGTCTGAAAGCTTTTGACCTTAGACCTTTGTCTTTATTCATTACAACTGACCATAGTTACCATCATTATTGAGCATATTGTTGCTCTTGTCGATGAATGTCTTCCAGATAGGCCAGAGATAGTTAAGGCTTGGCTTGTTGACGAAGATGCCGTCCCAATAGTCTGAGGTTATTACATTCCCGTCATTGTTGACAAACCAGTTCTTTGGTGTAAAGCCATTCTCTTTGAGGGAAGAACCGATTTCATCTGTCTGACCTTTCTCAAGACCATAGATTACGATAGCCTCACCTGACTTGCCATCACCAACATACATGCCATACTCAGAGATAAGATCCTTGTCGGTCTTCTCATCGTATGTCTTAACATAGAGCTTTGCAGGATAGTCAGCATAAGCACCTTTACGGTTAGCAAGATCCTGAAGTTTCTTCTTAGCCTCTTCCATCTTCTCGTCAATGATACCCCAGCGAACGAGGTCTGCACGACGGAGAGCCTCACCAGCAAACTCAAGACCACGCTGATCTACGATACCATTCTGGAATGCCTCCTTGCTTGCGGTATATTTTGCCTTCAAGTCAGCAACCTCGTTAGCAGGAAGAACTCGGGCAAGGACAGGCTCCATATAAGGCCATGCTGCTGCAGGACCATCAAGATAGTTTATTGCCTCTGCTGCCATGAGATATACATCTGCAAGACGCATATACTGCCAGTTTATACCATCATCATTGGTAGAGGTAACTGTACGATCCATCCACTCATAACGAAGTTTGCCAAAGCACCACTGAGTAATTTTGCGAAGATCCTGAGGAGCCTTACCATCAACAAGGGTCTTACTCCACTCATAAGGCACACAAGTAATGTCACGACGCTTATCATTCTTACTGTAGTCGTAGAAGAGATATGGCATTGGACCATTTACACCACCCTGAGCCTGCTGTGTATATTGATCCTTAGCCTGATGCTTTACGCCCCATGTGTATAGCACACGTCCACGACCTGCTGAGAATGGGATTTCCCAAAGGCTCTCAAGGTTGGATGCAGGAGCAGCTGTACCATCAGTACCATCCTTACAGAGGTTTTTGAAATTATCCTCAAACTCACCGAGAGAGTTCTTGTCACTATTGATTACATCAAGACATTCCTGCTTTACTATAGCCATCATCTTATCCTGAGAAAGCTCAGGATTGTTGCTACGACGATAGCCGTCACCACGGAGAGCATAACCGCAAGCATAGAGAGCAAGGCGAGCACGAAGACCTTTTACGAAACTCTTGTTCACACGCTCAGATGTTGTAGTAATACGGCTCTCGTTTGGCCAGTAACAATAGTTCTCTGCTTCTTCAAGATCTTTGAGAAGTTGAATATATATATCATCCTTGTTAGTACGAGGAAGATAGATATTCTCTGTGTTGTTCGGAACAAAACGTGCAGGAACATCACCCCATCCCTTAATAAGATCGTTATAGATAACGGCACGCATTGTGAGAGCCTCACCAAGGAGGTGAGCCATATCCTTGTTTTCCTCTATCTTACCATACTTGCGAATACCTTCGATTGCAAGATTGGCACGCTCGATTCCCTCATAGAACTTTGCATACGCATTGTTGTCAGTATTCATCTGACCATTATTCGCCAACGTAGCAAAATTACATAGACTAATCTTGTCATCATTCTTCTTTGCCAAACTTGGATAAGTGCCCGATGTTGTCTCTACGTCAGAGTTTACACCATAGTAAGGAAGATAACGACCACGATATGAGTTCGTCTCACCGAAAGATACGTTGATTGACATTATCTCACGCTCAGCCAAACCATATACGCTATATACCGAACTCTCATCGAGAGAAGATATAGAAGGCGCATCCATATCACATGATGTTACAAGACCTGCAACAGCAAGTGAGAATATAGACAGTTTTATATAATTTTTCATTTTTATATCTGCTTTTTAGAAGTTCAAGTTAAGTCCAAATACAAACTGACGGCTACGTGGATAACCAGAGTAGTCAACACCAGGAGTAAGAGATGACCTGCGGATACAGTCACTCTCAGGATCAGTACCAGAATAGTTTGTCAGTGTGAATACGTTGTAAGCGGTTGCATAGAAGCGCAAGCTTGAGATATGAGCCTTCTTTGTTAAAGAAGCAGGAAGGGTGTAACCCAAAGTCAAAGTATTCAGACGAAGGAATGAAGCATCCTCAACAACCCAATCCGTAAGTGTATAATATTTAATGAGTGGACTCCACATTGTAGTGTTGGCATTCATAGCCCTCAACTGATCCATATCATTACAAAGAGTACCATCTGCATTAAGATTAGTCCAACGTTTGCCATCTGCCATATCCGATGACATACTGCGATAGTTCCATTTTGACGTAGTTGTATATTCCGCCTTATTAGCATTATAGACTTCATTACCTACGCTGAAATTGAAGTTTGCAGCAAGGTCGAAACCGTATGCACGGATATTAAGACCGAAACCACCTGTGAAATCAGGATTTACGTTACCAATGATTGTATTGTCATCATCAGAAATCTTACCATCGGCAGTATTACCTCTTGCATCTGTTGTCTGACCTGTAGAATTCCATACCCATGCACCCTGAGCCTCATCCCAATGCTGTGTGGTAGAAGCTATCTTCATTGTACCAGGACGGATGTCACCAAGAAAAGCAGTTCCATCAATAACACCAGGCTTTAGAGTCCAACTCTTTGTTGATTCATTGTAGCCTACAAAGTCATCAACTTCATAGCGACCAGCGTTCTTGAAACCACGGATTTCACCAACCTGACCACTTACACCAATCCAGTAATCGTTACCAATCTCTGTAGATGCCCATGCTGTGTTCCAACCGAAGTCCTTCATAGCACCAAGAGATTTAATCTTACTCTTGTTGAAAGCGATATTTGCATTGAAGTCAATACCAAAGTTCTTTTTATTTACTGCATGCCAAGAAATGGTAGCCTCAAAACCCTTGTTCTCTGTCTCACCCATGTTGCGATACTGGTTATCATAACCAGTACCAGATACAGGGAACTCAATGAGAAGATCCTTCGTGTTACTGAGATATGCCTCAAAAGTACCAGAGAGTTTGCCACGAAGTACGGTAAAGTCAAGACCAACGTTGCGTGTTACTGTTGTCTCCCACTTCAAATCTGGATTAGCCATTGTCTTGTTAGGAGCAACATAGTTCTCAAGACCGTTTACCCATGTTGTGCTCTTTACATCGTATGACTGTATAAGCTGACCAACAGGAATGTTGTTGTTTCCTGATGTACCATAAGCTACACGGAACTTCAAATCGTCAAGCCACTTCTCTGTACTCTTCATGAATTTCTCAGAAGAAACACGCCAAGCAAGAGCTACTGATGGGAAATAGCCCCAACGGTTATTTTCATTGAACTTAGAAGATCCATCAGCACGGAATGTAGCATTTAACAGATACTTATCATCATAGTTATAGCTGACACGACCGAAGTATGACAGGAGTTTGTCATCAGCCATATAGTAATCATTTACACTAAATGGAGTTCCAATAGTAGAAAGCTTCCATGCTGTTTCTGCATCGAAGTCAATAGGGAATCCGTGAACCTCATCGGTTATGTCATGCTGCTTTGTAATCACATACTCATGACCGGCAAGCAAATTCAATGAATGCTTGGAATCCTTACTGAACAACTTCTTGAAATCATAGTTCAAGGTGTTTGTACTGCGGAATCTATGACGCTTTGTATCAATATTACGGATTATTGGCTTTCCCTGATTCTCAGCAGTAGGGAAATTCCTTACATAATATGTTGTAGTTCCTTTATATGTCTGATCATACTGTGTATAATCGTCATAACCAACCTCAGACCTTAACTTTAAGTTCTTTACGATGTCCCATCCGAATGCAGCAGAAACATTAAGGTTCTTGCGCTCCTTCTTACGGTCGTTATCTTTCTGTGCAACGACTGGATTAAACAGATTACCGAAGTCATCGTCAGAAGCACCAGAGGAAGAATTAAGGTTAGCAATAGGGAAAGGAGGGTAGATAATTGCATATTTCAGACGCTTGTCAGAATCATATACACTTGTTGCATCATTTGAGCCACTACCCCTTACATCAGTATCAACATATCTTGCCTGGAAATCGAGTGTGGTATTCTTGCTTGGCTTTGTATTCAGTTTGAGACTGAAATTATCACGCTTGAATGAAGAACCTATCTGGATAGCCTTATCATTCATGTGAGCATAGCTGAATACATACTTAACAGACTCCGTACCACCATTAATGCTGATGTTATGGTTAAATGTGTTACCTGTACGACCATATACTATATCCTGCCAGTCGTTAGTCTCTATATTCTGATAGAGATCCATGTCCTCGTAGTTACCGAAGTAGTCTGTATAGTCAGACATCTTGGTGAGGTCGCCCTGATTCCTCAGAAGAATAAGCTCATACTGCCATTTTGCATAGTCGTATGCACCAAGCACATCCACCTTCTTTGCGAGTTTTTTCCAACTGTAGTAAGCATTATATGACACTCTCATCTTACCTGACTTTCCTCCTTTTGTGGTAACAAGGATTACACCATTAGCACCACGAGAACCATAGATAGCAGTAGAAGAGGCATCCTTCAAAGCTGTCATGTCCTCGATTTCTGATGCTGGAATATCGCTGATACTAGCAACTGGGAAACCGTCAACAATGTAGAGAGGGTCGTTTGACTGAGTAATAGAACCGCCACCACGCACACGGATTTTCACCTCGGCATCAGGTGAACCCTCGGTAGTAGTAACCTGCACACCTGCCATCTTACCGACAAGTGCCTCTGCTGCTGATGCAACAGGAACTGCCTCAAGAACCTTGCTGCCTACAGTTGCTACAGAACCAGTAAGATCCTTCTTCTTCATAGTACCGTAACCCACTACAACAAGATCCTCAAGAGTATTATTGTCATCCACAAGCTCAATAGTGACATTTGACTGATCCTTTACATCAACAGTCTTGGTTTTCATACCAACGTATGAAACTACGAGTTTGTGACTCTTGCCCTTAAGAGTGATTGAGAAATTTCCGTCGATGTCAGTAACAACACCATTCTGAACTCCTTGTTCCTGTACAGTCGCACCTATAACGGTCTCGCCTGTAGCGTCCTTAACGACACCTTTCACAGTTTGTGCCTGTACTACCGCACAGAAGAGCAATAGCATGGCAACAAGCGCATAGCGTACGTTTTTAATTTTATCAGACATAAGATTATGTTTGTTAGTTATTTAATATTAATGATTTACGTTCTGGTTATGATGTTTCCAAATCAACTACATCCACGTAATGCAAATATAATACTTGCTTTTATTGACAAAGAGTTAATTCTTTTTTTATTTAACATCCGAACAGATTTGAAATGCCTTACTATAGTTAGTTTCAAAATCGTGTGTCATAAATGCTTGATTATCAGATAAAAATTTAATATAACTTCATTTACCAATTTAGTGGACAATAGTGTTTCTGTATAATTATCACAAGACAAAAATAGGTTAAAATAGCAGATTCTCAATATTTTATGATTATCACGCTATCGCGTATAAAACCCATTAGAGTCTTTACTACGCAATTTCGTGGCAAAGATAATCGTTTTTTATCTTAAATTCGTTTTTTCTTAGTTAAAGAAAGTTAAACATGCTTTTTTGTTCAATTAGTACAACTTTTGCTTTTCTCATTCACCAAAAATCAAGCTAAATTGAGGTCTGTAGCGCCTTAAGGTGGGTTCTACAAATTTTTCGCAAAGCTCACCAAGCTAAAGCAAGTCATCGAACTCACGTTATTTAACGTCAGTTCGACGAAAATAAACGCTGCGCTTGGCTACATGAATTAATCGTGAATTAACCGCAAATTATCCGAAAATTTATTATTGTTGACATGAGAATAAAAGAATTTACGATTAATTCACGGATAATTCACGGGCATTTACGTTCGCCCAAGGCAAAAATTAATTGTCACAAATGACACATTAATGTCGCATTAATTTCTTCTTATAGCAAGCGGTTTGTTTTATTCGCAAGGCTCACCAAGCTAAAGCAAGTCGTCGAATTCACGTTATTTATCATCACTTAATTCTTGTTTCTTCTTCATGTAAGCTCGTAGCAGCTCCAATTCAAGTCCAATCCAAGTCCAATCCAGCTCCAATTCAAGTCCAATCGGGAATTGGAAATCTATTGGATTAGAATAGGATTTATATTATCGCTTCTCCAAATAAGTAGGTGTACATAATTATTTTTATAATGATTGTGCTGATTAGTGATGCATATTCCGTGTCTAAAATAAAGGAGTGTAGTGACTCCTACTCGACTGTTTTTAGGTGCGGAAGATGCGCAGTAGGCGGTGTAAGGATTGTAAAAGTAATTATGTACACCTACTTATTCTGATAAGAATATAATAAAATTTTATCCCGAACAATTCGAATATTCGAATAATTCGGGATAAAAGAAAATTTCATGAAAAATTCACGTTATGCTACTTAACCTCCAACTCAAATGGACTTGCAGGAAGTCCGTTCTTGCCCTTCATATTATGCTTCTCCGGATTATCCTTCCAAGCAAAACGGATAGTAGGGTGCTGAGAGATGGATGTTGCAGGGGTGATGACAACGGTCTTTCCATCCGTTGAAGCCTGAGCGTTATGGAATTTTCCGTCATCGCCCTTAACCTCAAACTCCATGAGGTTATCACAAGGTTCGAGAGGCTGATCCATTGTGAGGATGATCTTACCACCATCCACATGTGCCTCTACAGGCTCTGCGGAAAGCACGTTCTTCTTGCCAAAGACACTGTTCTCAAGTCCGAGAACAATACGCTCTGTGAGCTCGCGCTTGCTGAGAGGGTGAATATCCGAAGCCTCACCAAGGTCAATATTGACGGTAAGTGTAGAGTAAGGATCATTATCGGTAAAGAGACGCTGAAGCTCACGTACCTTTGCCCAAGAGCTGTTCTGAGGCTTGTCGCTTGGCTCCATGTGGTTGGCAAGCTGAACAATATTGAAAGGAAGGTCAGGACGCTTCCAAAGTGTTCTCCAGTTTCCTGTAAGTTTCTTCAAGAGAACACCATAGTCGTTAGGAGTACCAGTATTTGATTCTCCCTGATACCATACTATACCAGAGCAAGCGTATGGAGCAAGTGGATGAAGCATACCGTCATAGAGCATAGAAGCCTGATTCTCTGTATCGAGCTTACCGCCAAGAGGTCCTTCAATCATCACGGCACCACGCTTTGTGAGCCATTCGTAAGAGATCTCGATAGGAGAGAGTGACTCATCGTCAAACTCAATCTGATGAGGCTTCTTTGTATAGAAGAAAGGTATTCCACCCTTACATATTACGCGGACAGCAATAACGTTGTCGCCTTCCTTGAGAAGTCCTGCAGGGATTGCATAGCGACGAGGAGGGTACTGATAGCCAGTAGTTCCAACAAACTGTCCATTGACGTATGTCTGGTCAACATCATGAAGAGTACCCATGTGCATGATACCAGGCTTTCCTGCATGAGCGGCATCCACCTTGATATGCTGACGAAGCCAGAAAGAGCCGAGTGTGGAAGGGCGTGAGCCTTCAACTGGAGTCATTGCCCATTCGCGGTTGTTATACTGGTTTACCTTCTTCCAAGAAGAATCATCATAGTCAGCCTTTGAATATACGTTAAGACCTGGGTCATTCTGATCCATAGTCTTTGTCCACACTTTACCTGCTATGGCATTAGCCTTTGCCTGTGCAGCTATGTATTCCTTATCTGTATAGAGGAGATACTTTGCGTAATAGGTGTTAGGCGTTGGGTTCTGAGGTGTTGGCTTCAGGGAGTCAATATCAATCCATGACTGGATAGGACTACCACCCTTACTGCTCTGAATGATACCCTGTGGAATGCCTGTGCGCTTGAGCATCATCTGTCCGAGGAAATAGCCCACGGCAGAGAACTTCCAGCAGTTCTCCTTATTGACATGCTTCCATGCGGTTGGGAGGACATCAGTTTTGCGATCTACAGAGAAATCCGTCTGCACTTGGAACACGTGAATCTGGTCACTTGTATAGGCATCAAGATCCTTCTTATAGCGAGGATATATACGCTCTATGTTCGTGTCTATATTTGATTGTCCAGATACAATCCACACATCACCCACGAGAACATCTGTGAGGGTGATATCGTTAATCTTCATCTCGAAAGGACCTCCATGTTTCTGCTTCGGGAGGTCTATGCGCCATTTTCCGTCAGCTCCCGCAGTTGTGGTATAGGTCTTTCCACGGAAGGTTATCTTCACAGCCTCATTGGCATCTGCTGTTCCCCAGATAGGGACAAGCTGATTACGCTGAAGCACCATTCCTGACTGGAAGAGCTGAGGGAGCTTTACTGTTGCATTCGCAATACCGACTGGAAACAAGGCTATAAGAAGGAGAAGCCTAACCAAGCCTTCCCTAAGGGAAGGACGTTTTATAGTATTTTCTGCTACAATTTTTTTCATTATATATTATCCTTTTAGTATTATACTAATCATTAAAACGTAAATAGGCTAACGTTTATTGCCTAATATTAACGTAAATTATAACATTAAATACGATTATCTGCAATTACATGATAGCGCCCCGAAGGGGCAAAAGCTAATAGCCCTGGGCTGATAGCTTTTTGGCATTTCAGGCCGCCCTCGCTTACGGAAATCCATAAAAATCCGTTTCCTTTTTTTTATCGAACTCACGTTAAATTATTTCTCCTCTCGTTGTAAATCCCTCTTAACATCGCTTTTCCTCCGTTGATAATACCATTATAATACCATTATATTACCATAAACTATGGTATTATTATGGTATTTATATCGTATCTTTATGGTATTTATATGGTATTTTCTACCTACCCAGAGCGAAGGGAAAGCCAAAGCACGACACCTGAAAACATACCAATACAATAGGTGTCGGTCCTACAGACCTCATTCCGCCTATATCGACAAATATAACAGCCCTAACGGACTGCCCTATTAGGTATCGCTCCTTCAGAGCTCTTCCAACTACGTGTTATTCAATAATATACGAATGAAGAAATTTTTCGCTATGGCTCAACAAGCTAAAGCAAGTTCTTCGCAAAGCTCATCAAGCAGAAGCAAGTCGTCGAACTCACGTTAAAATAATTTCGTAACTCAAGTTTCGCAAGTTGAGAACTGTCTGGAAGACAGTACTATGAGTAACCCCGTACATACGAGTGAAACGAGGATGTGCGGGGATATAGTGCCAATACCGCCTAACTGCCTGGAGGGCAGTACATAAATAATCAGGTACAGCCTTCCAGGCTGGGAATGTAGTTATTGTTTGCTATCCGTGGGCATCCTCTCCTTCGTCGAGTATGCCTACGGTTACGCATAGTGCTGTCTTCCAGACAGTCAGAGCTTGAGAAACTTGAATTTCGTAAGTAAAAACTGTCTGGAAGACAGGTTTGGGGTTGCAAAACTTAAATAACGAGAGTTCGACGAAAACCCCAAAGGGGTGAAATAGCTTAGGATAGGGTGTAAACCCTATCGATGATAGTCATTCAGAGAGCTATAACCCTGTAAGGGTGACATAGTTAACGTCAGTTCGACGACTTCAAGACTGCGAGGGCTGAAAGCCCGACACCTAATAGGGCAGTCCGTAAGGGCTGTTATTCTATAGATGCGTGATTAAAGGAGCGCTGTAAGTGCGAC
>CADBXL010000040.1 GCA_902798615.1 uncultured Bacteroidales bacterium
AGCAGGCCGATTCCTCCTTCTTACAACAAAGGTAAGGAATCTGGCCTTACTAAGCAAAGATTATCCTATCTTTTTCTTAGACGATGCAAACTTAGAGCTATGCCTTCGTTCTGCCTTCGCTCTGAGTCCGCTCCTAGGACTATAGGACGAACGGACCTACAACGGACTTACAACGGACCTAGAACGGACCTACATTGGAAGGAGTTGAAAGTTCTCGCAGATTCTCATTGAAGCCAATATTAAGTTTGGAGGATGGTTTTGAGAATGGTTTTCACGTTTTACATCGTTTTTCAAGCATACTGAATAAGGTGAATCTGGCAGGAATTAATGCTTATTGTTATGCTATTGAGACTATCAGCCGCCTTTATCCCGCCCTCCGATTTATGCATAACAATCTCATTATCTTTACTTTATACAACCACAAACAAGATTAAGTCTCGCTCGTCAAATTGTCAAAATCACGATCAGTAACAAGTAACAGGTAACAATAAGGATTTTTGTGTATGCCAAAATTTTACAGAATTATTCTAAGGAGTTTATATACCTTATTATATATATAAATAATAAATATAGGCAGCAGTTTACACTATTTTTCTTATTGTTACCTGTTACTGTTACTAATACGTTTTCCTTGAATGAACTAAATTCAGTTTGCCCACTTGTTCTTATGCTTCGACCTCTGTGGCGTTGCGTTGATACCGCTACCGTATTTCTTCTTGGTAGCACCACGATACTGATTCCAGCGGTCGATAATCCTATCCACATACTCGGCTGTTTCTGAGCCACGCATATAGCCGTTCTTCACAACAGGATCATTATAATAGCGTGGTGATTGCAATCCAAGCACAAACTGCCGAACATCGCTCCATCGCTGATGATTCCTGCCATATTTCCTTGCCAAAGCCATAGCATCACGAATATGGTGATAGCCACCGTTATAGCAGGCAAGAGCAAACTTTATACGTTCGCTACGCACAGGCACATCGCTAAATTTTCCCTGTAGCTGCGCCATATATCTGCATCCAGCCGCTATATTTGCCTCCGGCTCATAAATCTGCGCTCTTGGCAATCCTATCAAATCAGCAGTTCCCGGCATTATCTGCATCAATCCGCAAGCTCCTGCCCACGAATGTGCCCTTGGGTCGAAACAAGACTCTTGATAGCATTGGGCAGCTATGAGCGTCCAGTCGCAACCTGCCACCGGAGCATATTTTCTGAACAGAGCATCATATCGGGAAATAATAGCATCCTTGCTGCTTAACATGAAGGGATAGACATGCCTCTTCACCATACCCACGGTGAACATAGAATGCATCTCACGCTTTACCTGCGTAACGAGTTCAGGCTTATACCAAGCTTTCAGTTCATTGGCAATCTCTCCCTTGCTATCTGCCACTTTCCACGACTTATAGTCAGAGAAAACGGCAATATCTCCCTCTCCATCAGCAAGACGTTTCATCACCTCGGCAGAGTCCTTGCAGACCTCCACACGAAGTCCTACGCCCAGTTTCTGTGCGAACTTCTCGCAAAGCAGATACTGAAGTCCCATGCCATGTCCGTGATAGTCATAGTAGGTCTCAGGACCTGATACCGTAAGCATTATCATCTCTCCAGCATCCACGATATCACTCAGCGATACCACCGAATTAGCAGTATCAGCCTGCTCTATAGGCGCACCATCCTCACCGATTGTCTCTCCCCAAGGGGTGACGATGGGCTGTGGTTTGGAGCAGGCAAGGAGACAAACAAACAGACACCCCAACAGACCCACCCCCATACCCCTCCCATAAAGGGAGGGGAGTAGATAGTATTTTTCGCGAAAAGTCTTGCGATATCTATTATTAAAAAATATGTCAATGAATATTTGTCTCAATTTTTAAAGGGTTCTCGTGATTTGAATAGTGTAACTACTCCCCTCCCTTTATGGGAGGGGGTATGGGGGTGGGTCTGCTATTTGGTCGGTTCCACCACAGTCTTCATGCCTTTTATCTTCGCACCAGCGGTATTCTTCAATACGGCACGGAGACTCTTGCGGTTGATAGCGGCATAGCAATAGCGGTCATAGACGTCAATTCTTCCTATCTCCGCACTCTTCAAGCCACCTATCTTGCAAAGGAAACCAACGATATCACCCTTGCTGATCTTATCCTTCTTGCCCTTGCCTATGTAGAGAGTAACCATCTGCGGAAGTACAGGCTTTGCCGATTCTGACTGCACCTGATACTCCTCTGGCTCAACTTCCACGAACTCAGGCATTTTCTCCTCAGGACCGAGCAAGAAGAATGTCCTACCCGATGCATCCCAACGGGCGGTTCTACCCACACGATGGATATATTCCTGCTGACTGAGAGGCAAGTGATAGTGAATGATATTGCCTATCTTCGGGATATCAAGCCCACGGGCAGCAAGGTCGGTACACACCATTATCTGCACAGAGCCGTTAGAGAACTGATGCAAAGCCTGTTCACGCTGTTTCTGGTCAAGTCCACCGTGAAATACGACATGACAGAAGCCTTGCGATTTAAGATACTCGGAAGTGCGCTCGATGGAGTCACGATAATTCAGGAATACTATGGCTGATGGGTGTTGGGTGTTAGGTGTTGGTGTGTTGCCGATGTCAGAAAGAAGCAAAGCAAGCGTGCCAAGCTTATCCTTCTCCTGACTATGCACGACAAAAGACTCTACACGGTTGTTTGTCTGCTCGTCCTCTGGAATGAAATTGAGCTTTGTAGTGCGCCCCATGTTTACGAAACGCGGAATGTCATCCATATCTGTGGCAGAGAGCAGCACACGACGGCAATCATCACTCACAAAACCGAGTATTGCGCTCATCTCACGAGCAAAGCCCATCTCAAGGCATTTGTCAAACTCGTCAATGACAACAACCTGAACGTTGTCGCATAATATATTGCCCTTTTCCAGATGATCAAGAAGACGACCAGGGGTTGCGAAAACCACCTGCGGATTCACCTCACGCATCTTGCGATGCTCATCCATAGTGGCACGACCACCATAGCAAGCCATGCTTCGCAATCCGCACCTGAGGCTTTGCAAAACCTCATGCGACTGCAAGGCAAGTTCTCTGCCCGGCACTATCACAAGCATCTGCACGTTGATGTCATCCCGATCCAACTGCTCTTGCAACGGAAGCATATATGCCAACGTCTTTCCCGTGCCTGTTGGCGAGAGGATAACCACATCCTTCTGTGACGAGGAAATTTCCTTCCCCACAGCCACCTGCATAGGGTTAAGACTCTTTATCCCTATTTTTTCTAATATATCGTTCATTATCTATTTATCCAAATTTATCTTTTTACCAAATATTATAAATGAAAAATGAAAAGTGAAAAATACTAATCTGTATTTTATGTTTTTTCATTTTTCACTTTTCATTTACAGCTCGCTGAACTCTTTACCCATATTCAGGTTCAGATACACATTATACAGCACCGGACGCCACTTGGCTCTTTCATTAGGCTCCAGTTCACGGAATTTCTCCATGTAAGGGCGACATTTCTTATAAAGGTCGTGGAGTTTCTTCTCACGCTCCTTACGTTTGTTCGCCGGTCCCTTTTCAAGTCCCATTGTCTGATTATAATATGCCAAGGCATTGTTATAGTAAACTTCTGAAACAGAATTATTCTCGGCAATCAACTTATCGCCAAGTGCAATGCACTCATCATATCGGGCAAGATTCAAGAGCAGAGTCTGTCTTATTACCTTTGTGGAATAATCTGTAGTATCAGCAGCAAGAACCTTTGTAGTCACACCAAGTGCCGAATTATAGTCATTGTGATTACAATAGAAATCAACCAGTCGTGAAAAGAAATATCTATTGCGCGGAAATGTATCCACACCTAATGCGAGATAGTGCTCATAATGTACAGAATCATTTTTCGCATGATAGATTTCTGTAAGATACTGCAAGGTTGTTTCCAGACGAGGACGATATTTCAACGCATCTCCCTCATATTTCAATGCCGACTGAAAATCTTCGTTTCTGTATCCCGCAGCAAGCATCACATAACTGGCATGCCTACGATGCAGGGAATCAATTTTCAACGCTCCTTTCATCATAGTCCACTCAGGAGCCATGAGATAGGTGTTCACGCATTGCACAGCCTCACTATATTTACGATGATTGAGCAGGAACACACCTCCAGTATAGAGATTGCCATACAGCTGTGCCATAAGCTGCACATTACCCTCGCGATATGAATACTCCACCCTACCCTTCTCATTCGGTAGAGCCTCTATGCTGTCTAATCGCTCCGCAGCCTCGAATATCTTACGGGCAATAAGGAACAACTGCGTAGTATCATAAGCCTGATGAAGATATAATTTCTCATTTCCCTGATTATACTGCTTGCGCAAAGACTCTATGAGCGTGGCATGGAGACGTTTGTCACGCATATTCACGGAGTCCGTCAGCAATTTTCGCATAGCAGCCTCCGTCTTGTCCAGATTCTTGTTCTGCTTCAGATTTATCTTCGCGTCATTAAGCTGTTTCTTCACTTCAGTCTTGCGAAGTTTGTCGGCCGCCTTAGCGTCACCAGACACATCACCATTACCCTGTGCAAAGCTACCAACGGCACATTGCACAGACAAAATCAACAGCAATATAGACAAAAACCTTTTCATTCAAGATGCAAAATTACACATTTTTTTGCAGAACAACAAAAATACAGCCCAAAATACTAAAACAAAATGAATGTTTATCGTAATAATCAACTGTTTTTGCCTATTTTTATGTACAATTAGCAACAGAAAACAAGAAATCGGCACCCGTCATTAGGACAGATGCCGATTATCTTTACTCTATAATCTTTCTAATTTTATCTTTCCACCAAGATTACTCACCGAGCATTTTTGAAATCTCGTTAGCCTTATCGGTCTCACCAAGAGCGTTGTAGATCATACGGAGCTGGTAAGGCCAGTTAGAAATAGCCTCACGGTTTGGATCAAGCTCACGAACCTTCTCGTAGTAACCAGCAGCCTCCTTGAGCACTTCCTTTACCTTTGCATCGTTCTCAGCAGTAATGCGGCCATTTTCGCTAAGCTGCTCGTTAAGGTCGAATCCCTTAGAACTTGCACAAACGCCAAGGTTGAACCATACAGCTGTGAAAGCAGGATCAATCTCTACGGTTTTCTTGAAGTACTTGATAGCATCATCCCATTTCTTATCGCTCATTGCATTCTCACCCTTGATAGCATAAGCCATCTTATTATTTGGATCCTTCGCAATAGCATCATTAAGAATCTTTTCAGAGAGTTGACTCTCACCAATCTGATTGTAGAGGGAAGCAATCTGAGCCATGTACTTATCAGCATTAATGTCGTTAAGCTTCTTGAGGTAAGAAAGGGTATCAGCCTTTGTCTTGAGATTCTTCGTGAGAGCTGATACGAGATACTGTTCTGCATTCTCCTTTACATCCTCGCACTTGATAGCCTTCTCTGCAAACTCAGCAGTCTTCTGCCAGTTCTCCATTTTGTAGTAAGCAGCAGCAGCAAAGAACTGTGCATAACCTAGATACGGATCACCTGCCTTGAGAGCCTCAGCAAAGAGTGGGCTTTCAGAAGAATTGATATATGCGTTTGCAAGAAAGAGCTTCTTATCAGCATCAGTTGTCTCGTTAGCTGCATTGATAAGTATTGTACGGAAATTTGCAAGGCGATCAGCATTCTTCTTACGGAACTTTGGAGCAACCTTTCCCTTATCGTTAGGCTGATTGTCGAACTCATCACACTTTACTGCATCGTTAAGAGCATTAACGATTGGAGTATAGACAGAAATATCAACCTTGGTCTTCTGAACATTAGCGATTGTGATATCATTGTATGCCTTTGAAGCATCTGGGTAACCAATCTCTACGAGCTGGTTATAGCCCTTTGCCTTCTGCTCTGCAGAAAGACCTGAAAGTGCAGAGTTAAGAGTTGAGACAGCCTCAGAATAAGCCTGTCCTTTCATCTGCTTCACGATATCCTGAGCAAATGAGGTTGTAGCAAATGCTGCTACAAGTGCTGTGAAAATAATCTTCTTCATAATTTATAGTTGTTATTTTAAGACCCCTTTCTGCCCTGCGGGCATCTTTCCCCATAAAGGGGCAAGAGGCTGGCGCAGTAAAGAGTGCAGGGCCTTGGGTTAAAGTTTTATATTAAGTATCTTTGTTGCTTTGTTCCAAAGATGGCACAAAGAGAATGTGCTAAATCTTCCATTCTGCGATAGCCTCTTCCCCCTTTACGGGGGAGGATGCCCCGCAGGGCAGGTAGGGATTTTTACTCTTCAGTTGTCTCTACCTCGTCCTGAGTATCAGCATCATCGTATTCCTCTGGATCCTCATCAACGTGCATAACCTTGCAGACGCTTGCGATGTAGTCGTTCTTCTTCTTGAGGTCAATGAGTTTGACACCCTGAGTGCCACGGCTCATTACTCGGCAACCGGCAACTGCAAAGCGGATAGTTATACCAGACTTATTGATGATCATGAGATCCTCATCGTCCTGTACGTTTTCAATAGCGAGAAGCATACCCGTCTTGTCGGTGATGTTGAGAGTCTTAACACCCTTAGTGCCACGGTTGGTAACGCGATAGTCCTCTACCTTTGTACGCTTACCATAGCCCTTATCGCTGACTACCATTACAGTATCGTTATCAGGATCGTTCACCACAATCATACCTACTACATAGTTGTCCGGCTCTTCCTCAAGGTTGAGGTTCATACCACGAACACCTGTAGAAACACGTCCCATAGTACGGATGGTAGATTCGTTGAAACGAACTGCACGTCCATTGCGGCTTGCGAGGATAATCTCGTCTGTTCCGTTGGTGAGCATTACGTTTACAACCTCATCACCTTCGTTGATATTGATAGCGATAACGCCCTTTGAACGTGGATGTGAGTAGTCGGCAAGGCGTGTCTTCTTGACAACACCGCTCTTTGTTGCGAATACCACGTTATGTGTCTGGAGGAACTGCTCGTCAACGAACTTCTGGCTCTTGATAGCGAGAACGGCATTAACTGAGTCGCCAGCCTCAAGCTGGAGGAGGTTCTGAATAGCGCGTCCCTTAGAATCCTTTGCACCCTCTGGAATCTCATAGCACTTCAGCCAATGTACTCGTCCCTGACGGGTGAAGAACAGAAGCATATCATGTGCATCAGCAGCATAGAGGAACTCTGTGAAGTCAGACTCACGAGTACGTGAACCGCGTGAACCTACGCCGCCCTTTGACTGCTGCTTGTACTCGTCGAGCAATGTGCGCTTGATATAGCCGAGATGGCTGATGGTGATAGCCATAGCATCGTTTGCATAGAAGTCCTCTGGGTTGAACTCCTCAGATGTGTATTTGATCTCTGTACGACGCTCATCGCCATACTTTTCCTTAACCTCTAAGAGTTCGTCCTTCATCACCTTCTTACAAAGCTCTGGGTCGTCGAGAATCTGCTGCAAGTATGCAATGAGTTTCTCCAACTCCTCATACTCTGCATGAAGTTCCTCAACACGCAGACCTGTGAGCTGTGAGAGACGCATATCAACGATAGCCTTTGACTGGAGTTCGTCGATATTGAAACGCTCCTCCAAAGCACGCTGAGCATCAGAAGGACTCTTAGAAGCGCGGATAATCTTTACAACCTCGTCAATATTGTCAACAGCAATAATCAAGCCCTCAAGGATATGAGCGCGAGCCTCTGCCTTCTTCTTGTCGAACTTGGTACGGCGAATTGTCACGTCATGACGATGCTGTACAAAGTACTTAACACATTGCTTGAGCGTGAGGAGGCGTGGACGACCCTTTACGAGCGCGATACAGTTTACGGAGAATGAGCTCTGGAGATTTGTCATCTTGAACAGTTTGTTCATGACAACGTTGGCATTCGCATCACGCTTAACATCAACAACGATACGCATACCCTGACGGCCTGTCTCATCGTTCACGTTAGAGATACCGTCAATCTTGCCTTCCTTTACAAGCTCTGCAATATACTCAATGAGCTGCTGCTTGTTTACGCCGTAAGGAATCTCTGTAACGACGATCTTATCGTGAGAGTCATCAGACTCGATTTCTGCCTTTGCACGGATAACAATACGACCACGACCTGTCTCGTAGGCATCCTTAACGCCCTGTATTCCATAGATATAGGCACCTGTAGGGAAGTCTGGAGCCTTGATATACTGCATCAATCCGTCGGTATCAATATCAGGATTGTCGATATATGCACAGCAACCATCAATCACCTCACCAAGGTTATGGGTAGGGATATTAGTAGCCATACCAACGGCAATACCATTACCGCCGTTCACCAGCAGATTAGGAATCTTCGTAGGCATCACGGTAGGCTCTGTGAGGGTATCGTCGAAGTTGTTAGCCATATCAACGGTATCCTTTTCGAGGTCATCCATGATGTGCTCACCCATCTTGCTAAGGCGACACTCGGTGTATCGCATAGCTGCAGCAGAGTCACCATCTACTGAACCGAAGTTACCCTGACCGTCAACGAGCGTATAGCGCATGTTCCAGTCCTGTGCCAAGCGCACGAGGGCACCATATACAGAAGAGTCACCATGTGGGTGATACTTACCGAGCACCTCACCTACCACGCGGGCACATTTCTTGTAAGGGCTGGTACTTGTGTTGCCGATACCGAGCATACCATAGAGGATACGACGGTGAACCGGCTTGAATCCGTCACGGACATCAGGAAGTGCACGTGCCACGATAACCGACATAGAGTAGTCGATATACGAAGACTTCATCTCTTCCTCGATGTTGATCTTGATAATTCTATCGTGATCAAAAGTCTGTGTTTCGTCTGTCATTTATTTTTTGGTTGATATTTTTACGTTAAAATCGCGTTTTTGGCGTTTTTTAGAGCCTCTGACGCGTTTTGCCTTAATTTTGCGGGTACAAAAATACAACTTTTTTTTGACATAACAAAGGCTTAGACGCGTTTTTTTAGGATTATTAAGGATAGCCACCTTCCCAATCTTGCAATGTCTTTTACTAACGCACAAATTTATTCTCTTTTTCCTTGGATATTTCAGGATTTATGTTTACTTTTGCAAAAAAATCGCATATAAATAATGAAAAGAATTATATTTCCGTTATGCGTGGCAATTCCTTTGCTTACGTCTTGTTTACTAAATCATGAAGGACTTTACACCTACCATTGTGAAGATGCACATTTTATATTTTCAATACTTGAAAGAAAAGATGCATCTGTCTTAATTTTGGGGAATAGTGATTCGATTATATATACTCCAGCAATGGATGGTGATTATGAAGGGATTGCGTTCTATCTCCTTGATAGTACAAATACAATTTTCATCCCAAGAGGATTGGAGTTTTACCAGACAGATTCAGATTCCATAAGAGGACACTTGAGGGCTCGCCCAGAGGCTGTATCCTACAAAATCAAAAGTCATAAATACAAAATAAAATACTTGCAGCAGAGTGTAGAATCATTAGATTTCAACTATTCTGTACTGGGCAATAATTACTGGTTGTTCGAAGGAGATATAAACGAACGTGGTGGTGGAAGATATACTTTTCACTATATACGCAGTAATTCAAATCATGTTTACCCGACTTTAGAAGCGACCCGTCAATAAACGCAATTTTGTGCTTATTTTTCAGTTCTTAAAGCATAAACTTCCCTAATTTTCTTTGCCGTATTATTCTTTTTATGTATTTTTGTCCTCAAAATGATCTATTTTCAAACATACGGCAAAAAAGGCATAGACGACCAGATTTGGAAATTATCATAGACAGAGGTTAAGATGCTCTTTCTTAAAATAGTGCCAATCCCGCCTAACTGCCTGGAGGGCAGTACATAGATAATCAGGTACAGCCTTCCAGGCTGGGAATGTAGTTGTTGTTTGCTATCCGTGGGCAGAGCTTGCGAAACTTGAAATGCATAATTGTTTTTCATAGTCATAATTGTCGTTGGGTGTCTGTGTTTCGTCTGTCATTTATTTCTGGGTTGTTTTTTAGGATTATTAAGAGTGGTTTTTCGTAAATAACGTGAGTTCGACGAAAATAAAAAAACGCTTGCGCTTTGTTTTGAAAACATTAATTAAGACTGGAATTAAAACATTAATTTGGACAAAAATTGATGAGAGTCTAAGCCGTAAGGCTAATTAATGTCACAATTAATGTTCATTAATGTCCTAATTAATGTTATGCGACAGCAAAAGAAAAATCGTCGAACTCACATTAAATAACATTTCCAACCGACCAAATGGATTTTCTTATACCCTAAAATTTCCTTTTTCCTGACTTTTGATATTTTGATTTTAGCGCAGGAAGAAGGGAATTTTCCACGCTTCAGGTTCGTTCTTCCTCTCATAACTCTCCTATGCCCCTCCCCTGTTCCTCCCAAGTAAGCTCGATGATAATACCATTATAATACCATTATATTACCATTATAATACCATAATAATACCATAAAGTATGGTATTATTATGGTATCTTTATTGTATTTATATGGTATTAACATAGGAGGAAGAACGAACCTAAATAGGTTTTGCTTTCTCGATGTTTCTTGTGCATGAGAATTCTCCCAACAACATTTCCCTTATATCCTTGGCGATATCAGATTTTTTGTTTACCTTTGTCTTCAAAATGAGTTATGTCCAAACTTACGGAATAAAACATACGATTAGTTTAAAGGTGCATATAATAAGTAAATCAACAATAAAATTAAACAATGAAGACAAGAATAGAGATTAAAAAATTGCTATTAGGATTAGTTTTAGTATTTTGCAGCAGTATCGCTAACGCAGGTGAATATCAATACTGGGACGACCTTGATGAAAACTCAAGATCAGAAATCATCAAGTCTATTGACGTTGACAAAAACATCATGAAACTATATTTGCATGAGATGAAAATATCTCACAACGATACTTCAGAAGCAATAATAGACACATTATGTTCTTCAACAGAAGGCAACAAAAAAATGCTTCACTTCTATGTCTTGAATGAAATCGTAAGTACAGCAGATGAAGTTGTTGCATATATTCTTGGAGAATATTGTATCAAATACGTTAACGAGAATACAGATTATGCCTTGGAATATTTTAGTAAGCATCAAGACGTTGCCAATAAATATGCCGAGATAATTGCAGATGAATTGCATAGAACTCTATGCGATACAAGTCTTTCTCAATATGAGCAAATTCTGCTTAATTCTGCGAAAAGCGAATGTGCAAAGGAGTATTTACCTGTATTTTTCAAAGAAGTAAAACGCGTATTAAGTAAATATGCAAAAATTCCTGCTTTTGATTGTTTTAATGAATAATTTAACGTGAATTCGATGAATTTTCGACGAAACGGATTTCCGTGTAATTTTATCGTATAATAATAAAGGAAACGGATTTTTCTGATTTATCTGATAGCTGGCGCAGTAATATTTTCGCGATTTATTTCAGATAAATCAGATAAATCCGCTTCCCTTTTTTTCTTCGAACTCACGTTAATTTACTTTCAAAAAAATGGCGTGATACCGATTTTGTGCAGTATCACGCCATTCTTTTTATTCAAACACATCCTCTACGCTTGGACCTGTATCTTCTTTTCCTCCCGATGATGCACAGGCATCATAGCCATGAGGCACATCGAATGTATCATTCTCTGAATATGGAAGGGATTCGTCCTTATAAACCTTTTGTATGTAGTAAGCATAGATAGGAAGCGCCATAGAAGCTCCCTGTCCGTAGAACATATTGTCGAAGTGAATATCACGATCCTCACCACCTACCCAGCATCCGCTTACGAGATTAGGAGCAACAGCCATGAACCAAGCATCAGAATTGCGGTTGGTTGTTCCAGTCTTACCACCCATCTGAGCCTTGATGCCATACTTGAAACGCAAGCGTCCGCCAGTACCGCCATCAATAACACCTTGCAGAAGGGCAAGCATCTTGTAAGAGCTTTCCTCAGATATAACCTCAGTTACACGAGGCTCAAAACGAGCTACAATATTACCCTCGTTGTCTTCAATACGGGTAACGAGCATAGGGGCACAACGTATGCCACGATTGGCAAAGGCGGTATATGCGCTAACCATCTCAGCAACGGTAATGTCGCAAGGACCGAGACAAAGCGACATAGACGGAACAATCTCAGGGTTGTTGATACCATACTGACGAAGCAGAGAAACGAACTGTTGTGGGTCGAGCTGACTCATGAGATATGCGCTTACCCAGTTGCTTGACTGTGCCAATCCCCATTTCAAAGTAACCATCTCGCCAGAACGCTTGGTGTTTGTATTACGTGGTGTCCAAGGCTGTCCGTTAACCATATAGGTTTGCTGCCAGTTAGGAGCCTCATCACAAGGCGAGAAACCGTTCTCCATAGCAAGGGAATAGAGCAGAGGCTTCATGGTAGAACCTACCTGACGACGACCGTCAGAAGCCATATCATACTGGAAATGGGCATAGTTCAATCCTCCCACGTATGCCTTCACCTGTCCGGTCTTAGGATCCATACTCATAAAGCCAGAGCGCAGGAACGACTTGTAATAGCGGATAGAATCGAGCGGAGTCATAGTTGTATCAATCTCGCCCTTATAAGAGAATATTGTCATCTCCACAGGCACATTGAACGACTTTCGGATTTCCTCATCAGAATAGCCCTCTTTCTTCATTCCACGATAGCGGTCGCTCTGGGTTATAGAGCGGTTGAGGATGTTATCAATCTCCTTTTTTGTAAGTTGTGTAGAGAATGGGGCATTCTTCTTTCGTCTGTTCTCCTTGTCGAAAGCAGGTTGCAGATACTTAGCCACATGGGCATATACGGCATCCTCAGCATATTGTTGCATACGAGAATTGACGGTAGTGTATATCTTGAGGCCGTCCTCATAGATATCGTAGTTTCTGCCATCTTTGTTCTTGTTCTTATTACACCAACCGTAGAGAGGATCCTGTTCCCATGCGATAGAGTCGATAACGAACTGAACCTTCTGCCAAGACTGATACTCAGAGCGTACAGGCTTTGTAGCGGTCATGTATCGGCGAAGATACTCACGAAGATATGTTGCAGAACCTTCCTTGTGGTCAGTACGCTGGAAATTGAGCTTTATAGGCTCCTTGGAATACTTCTCATAGTCGGCATCTGTGATATAGCCTTCCTTACGCATCTGCGAGAGAACAACATTACGACGATCGAAACAACGTTCCTCATGACGTACAGGATTGAAATATGAAGGATTCTTGCAAAGACCGACAAGGAGAGCTGCCTCCGTGACAGAGAGATCTCTTGTGTCCTTATTAAAATATGTATGGGCAGCAGTCTTGATTCCAACAGCATTATGAAGGAAATCAAACTTGTTGAGATACATGGCTATAATCTCCTCCTTGGTGAAGTTACGCTCAAGTTTGATGGCAATAACCCACTCTATCGGTTTCTGCATAGCACGCTCAAGTGTAGAGTGAGCTTTCTCGGTATAAAGCTGCTTTGCAAGCTGCTGAGTGATGGTACTACCTCCACCGGCACTTTCCTGTCCGAAGATACCACGCTTGACTATTGCACGAGAGAGCGAGATAAAGTCAATACCGGAATGCTCGTAGAAACGTGCATCCTCAGTAGCTATAAGAGCCTGTATCACATTAGGCGAAATATCCTTGTAATGTGTCTGAATACGGTTATCTGTACTACGGCTCCATGTGCCCAGCGTCTTTCCGTCTTCACTTATAATCTGAGAGGCATATTTGTCAATAGGATTCTGCATAGCCTCCATGTCAGGCATGTAACCAATCCATCCATTCCAGATGGCGGTAAAGGTAATTGCTGTTGCGATAATACCAAGAACAAGCACTACCCAAAGAGTATAAATAAATTTTTTGCGCATCATTTTCGATATTTGAATGCAAAAATACAATAAAACTTTTGAAAATAGCACGATTTTTGAAAAATTATGATTAACTTCGCATCCGAAAACCAAAAATGACAATTTTGGAGATGGAAAAACATAATTTTGTTACGATTGCCGACCTGTCAAGAGAGGAAATCCTTTACTTGATAAGTATGGCTCAAGAATTTGAGAAGCATCCTAACAGAGAGCTGCTCAAAGGTCGCGTGGTAGCCACTCTTTTCTTCGAGCCTTCCACACGCACACGTCTTTCATTCGAAACAGCCGCCAATCGTCTTGGCGCTCGCGTCATCGGCTTCTCTGATGCCAAGGTTACAAGCGCAACCAAGGGCGAGACATTGAAGGACACTATTCTCATGGTTTCAAACTATGCCGACGTGATAGCCATGCGCCATTACATTGAGGGAGCAGCACAATATGCTTCCGAGGTGGCTCCTATTCCTATCATAAATGCCGGTGACGGAGCTCACATGCACCCTTCACAATGTCTGCTCGACCTATATTCAATATACAAGACTCAGGGCACTCTCGACAACCTGAATATCTATCTTGTAGGAGACTTGAAATACGGCCGTACAGTTCACTCTCTCATCACGGCTATGCGTCATTTCAATCCGACCTTCCATTTCGTAGCTCCAAATGAGCTTGCTATGCCACAGGAATACAAGATGTACTGCCACCAGCACGGAATCAAGTATGTGGAGCATACGGAGTTCAACGAGCAGATTATCTCGGATGCAGACATTATATATATGACTCGTGTACAGAAGGAGCGCTTCTCTGACCTTATGGAATACGAGCGTGTGAAGAATGTGTATATTCTCCATCGAGATATGCTCAAGCTCACCAAGAAGAACATGAAGATTCTTCACCCTCTGCCTCGCGTTAATGAGATTGCATACGATGTGGATGATGATCCTCACGCATACTATATCCAGCAAGCAGGCAATGGATTATATGCCCGAGAGGCAATATTCTGCCATTGCCTCGGCATCACGCTGGAGGACATCAGAAATGATAAGACCATAATAAATTAGAAGACCCTCCCCCCTGCCCCTCCCATAAAGGGAGGGGAGTAGATACTAAAAATCCTGGATATGGCTGGAAACTACAAATACAATGGCCGTATGACTTATGCCTCTCCTGACAGATATGGGCTTTTGAAAGTCTATGCGAGAGAAAACAGAAAGAATATGACATTAGCAGAAAGAGTGCTTTGGATGTCATTGAGCAAGAAATTTCTTGGGCATAGGTTTTATAGGCAACACATCATTGGTGACTACATCGTAGATTTCCTATGCCATGAGGATGGTCTTATAATAGAAGTTGACGGAGGCTATCACTCTGAACCACGTCAAGCAGAGGATGATGAAATCCGTTCACGTCGTCTTGAGAATATGGGATTCCATGTCTTGCGTTTTTCCAATGAGGAAATCCTAAACAATCTAGAAGATGTGGAAGACAGAATATTAGATTTCTTAAAATAAATATTAACTCTAAAATGCGTACACCCCGCTAACGAAATAAATGTAACTACTCCCCTCCCTTTATGGGAGGGGTGAGGGGGTGGGTCTTAATTATGAATAAGAAAGAACGCTTGGTTGCCGCTATTGAGAACGGCACCGTTATCGACCATATTCCATCTGAAAAGACTTATCAGGTGGCTTCACTTCTTGGGCTGCATAAGCTCACAGAGCCTGTGACTATTGGTTACAACTACCCATCAGAGAAGGTGGGAAAGAAAGGACTGATAAAGGTTTCCGACAAATTCTTCTCTGACGAGGAGATTTCACGTCTCTCTGTCGTTGCCCCAAAGGTGGTTTTAAGCATCATCAAGGACTATGAGGTTGTTGAGAAGAAAACCGTTGAGATTCCTAATGAGCTCCACGGCATAGTGAAGTGTAACAATCCTAAGTGCATAACCAACAATGAGCCAATGAACACCTACTTCACCGTGGTAGATAAGCTCAACGGCATCGTGCGTTGTCACTACTGTGACAAAGAGCAGGATATTAAGAATGTAAAGTTGTGCTAAGAAACAGACAGTCCCTTTCCTTAGACAAGGAATTAGATACAAAAAATCCCTCAAGCTGATAAGCCTGAGGGATTTTTTTATATTATTGCAGTATGTCTAAAAAGAGATACGCTTACACTAAAATCCTTATTGTTACCTGTTACTTGTTACTGGGCGTGATTTCCGCTTGTCGCACCTTCGCTAAGCCTTCGCTATGCCTTCGCTCTAAGTCCGCTCCTAGGACTATAGGATGAACGGACCTACAACGGACTTACAACGGACCTACAACGGACCTAGAACGGACCTACATTGGAAGGAGTTGAAAGTTCTTGCAGAATCCCATTGAAGCCAATATTAAGTTTGGAGGATGGTTTTGAGAATGGTTTTCACGTTTTACATCGTTTTTCAAGCATACAGAGTAGGGCGAATCAGCTATGAATTAATGCTTATTGTTATGCTATTGAGACTATCAGCAGCCTATACTCTGCCCTGTGATTACATGTTAACAGCTTCATTATCTTTACTTTAGGCAACTATAGCCAAGATCTGAATCTCGTTCAGCAAGCAAGATAATCACGGTCAGTAACAAGTAACAGGTAACAATAAGGATTTTAGTGCATGGCCAAAAATTTTACAGAATATTTCTAAGGAGTTTATATACCTTATTATATATAGAATAATAAAATATAGGCAGTTGATTATACTATTTTTCTTATTGTTACCCGTTACTTGTTACCAACACGTTTTCTGGGATTATGAAATAGTGGCTTACCGTAGAAACAGCATATCCGAAGTTCTGTGTTTCAAGTACTTCGGACATGCTTTGTGTCGTTTGCCGGACACCAATAATTTCTAATTCCAAAGGAATACAAAAAATCCCCCAAGCTAATTAGCCTGAGGGATAATAGTATATAACATCCTTCCCTTTGGGAAGGCTTGGTTAGGCTTTACTGGCCTTCTTTCTATCGTTGTGATCGAGAATAATCTTACGGATACGCATTGACTGAGGAGTAACCTCAACCATCTCGTCCTCCTTGATATATTCAAGACATTCCTCAAGAGAGAGAACTGTACGAGGAATGATGCGAGCCTTATCATCAGTACCAGAAGCACGAACATTGGTGAGCTGCTTTGCCTTCGTAACATTGATCACGAGGTCAATCTCATGGATGTGCTCACCAACCACCTGACCAGCATATACTTCCTCACCTGGTTCGATGAAGAACTTACCACGATCCTGAAGCTTGTCAATAGAATAAGCGAATGCTGTACCTGTCTCAAGCGCAATCATACTACCGTTAGTACGGCGGATAATCTCGCCCTTGAATGGCTGATACTCCTTGAAACGATGTGCCATGATAGCCTCCCCCTGTGAAGCTGTAAGTACGTTGGTACGGAGTCCCATGATACCGCGTGAAGGAATGTCGAACTCAATGTTCACGCGACCGCCCTGACTCTCCATAGATGTCATCTCACCCTTACGACGGGTAACCATATCAATCATCTTGCTTGAGAATTCCTCAGGCACATTGATTGTGAGTTCCTCAATAGGCTCACACTTCACGCCATCGATTTCCTTATAAATAACAGTTGGCTGACCAACCTGAAGTTCATAGCCTTCACGACGCATTGTCTCGATGAGTACAGAAAGATGAAGCACACCACGACCGCTAACTACCCACTTATCAGTTGAATCCTCGAAAGGCTGTACACGAAGGGCAAGGTTTTTCTCAAGTTCCTTCTGCAGACGGTCGCTAATATGACGTGAGGTAACGAACTTACCCTCCTTACCGAAAAATGGCGAGTCGTTGATAGTGAAGAGCATAGACATTGTAGGCTCATCGATAGCGATAGGTGTCATTGCCTCTGGATTCTCGAAGTCGCATATAGTATCACCTATCTCAAACTTCTCCAGACCGATAATAGCACAGATGTCACCACTCTGCACACTCTCCACCTTTGAGTGGCCCATACCGTCAAAAACATGAAGTTCCTTAATCTTTGTCTTCTCGAAAGTACCGTCACGATGTGCGATAGTTACATTCTGGCCTTCCTTGAGTTCACCACGATGAACACGTCCAACGGCAATACGACCTGTATAGTTTGAATAGTCGAGCGAAGTGATAAGCATCTGAGGGGTACCCTCCAAATGCTCTGGAGCAGGAATCACCTCTACAATCTTGTCAAGAAGATAATCTATGTTATCTGTAGGTTTATGATAGTCTTCTGCCATCCACCCGTTCTTTGCTGAACCATAGACAACAGGGAAGTCGAGCTGGTCTTCTGTAGCATTGAGTGAGAACATAAGGTCGAACACCATCTCATAAACCTCTTCTGGACGGCAGTTTGGCTTATCTACCTTATTAACAACCACGATAGGCTTCAAACCCATCTGCAAGGCTTTCTGAAGCACGAAACGAGTCTGAGGCATAGGACCCTCAAAGGCATCCACGAGCAACAGACAACCGTCTGCCATATTCAGCACGCGCTCCACCTCACCACCGAAGTCCGAGTGTCCCGGTGTATCAAGAATATTGATTTTTGTCCCCTTCCAATTGATTGATACGTTCTTTGAAAGAATCGTAATTCCACGCTCTCTCTCAAGGTCATTTGCGTCAAGTACCTGGTCAGAATTATTCTGCCCCTCACGGAACAACTTTCCTGCCAACATCATTTTATCAACCAATGTGGTCTTTCCGTGGTCAACATGCGCAATTACCGCAATATTTCTTATATCCTGCATAATTTGTATTTTTTCAGTGTTTTCTCGAAAACGGGTGCAAAATTACTCATTTTCTGCGAGATGGACAAATATTTGAGCAAAAATTTGTGTAGCATACAACTTTTTATTAATAAGCCATAGTGACAAATACTCACTGTCAGGAAAAAAAACGTCCCAAGATATGCTTTTCTCGATTTTTATTAGTACCTTTGCATGTCATTTTCAACAATGACAAATGTAAAATAAGAGGTAAATGTAAATAAGACAAAGGAAACTGCTCAACATATCAACGACCAATTTCCTTTACCCATAATTAACCATTACGCAAAATGAACGCAAGAAAAGTTATTGGCTTTGTCTCCATGGACGATCCATTCCACAACAGGGTGGCTTGGAGCGGTACAGTTTACAAACTTAGAGAAGCAATAGAAATGGCAGGCTTTGAAGTAAGATGGATACCCTATAATGCCAGTTTGAAAAACAGAATGCTGGATTATTCCATAAGAATACAAAACCGTATTTTCCGCAAAAGGATATGGCTGACAAAATATCATTTTCGCCCAGTTGTAAAACTGTGGGCAAAAGAGATTGACGCCTGCCCCGCAATAAAAGAATGTGATTATCTTTTCTTTCCTCTTGGAGCCCAAATTGCATTGTTCTCCAAGAGCGGGAAACCATATATCAATGTTTCTGGCCACACTATTGTTGACATGCTTAACTATTACTTCTACAACGTAACCGAGAAGTCTAAGGCAATGGCAATTGAAATGGATGCTGCGGCTGCACAGAAAGCATTCATTAACATTCGTTCTTCAAAATGGGCGAATGACGGTTTGATAAATTATTATCATTGCGACAGCAAAAAATGTCATATATTAGAATTCGGACCAAACATCGACACTAAAGATATCAGAAAAGGACAGACATACAAAGGCGGACAACTCAAGATATTATTCTCAGGAATTGATTGGGGACGCAAGGGTGGTAACATAGCCGTAGAAACCGTAGAGATACTGAGGAGTAAGGGAATTGACGCAAAATTGATTGTGGCAGGTCCCAAGCATTGCCCTGACATATGCAATGGAAAAGACTACATAGACTTCGTCGGTTATCTCAACAAAAACAATGCTGTTGATTACGACAAATACCTTAGCCTGTACGAAAATGCCCACATACTATTATTGCCAACAAAGGCAGAATGCGGTGCTATTGTATATTCTGAGGCTGCTGCGGCCGGCATTCCATGCTATACATACCTTACCGGAGGAGCTAGCAATTCTGTAGTGAATGGTGTAAACGGCTATACTATACCATTAGGTTCGCCAGCTAGTGCTTTTGCAGAACAAATACTCAAAGACATTAGAACGGGTCGTATACCTTCTTTGCATGAAGGAGCCCTAAATCTCTTCAAGGAGAAGTTAAGTTGGGAAGCTTGGGCAAGGGGCTTCAAAAAGATAATGGAAGAAGCATCAGCTTAAGCCTACGTAAACCCTTCCAAGAATTATAGACACGCAAAAAGAGCCTACCCAGAATGAATATTCGAGGTAGGCTCTTTTGGGTTACATTTTATATTTATGCAGTCTTCTTTCGATACGTAAGGAAGAGCGATACGGCAATTGCAATCACCAATGCCACGAGACTGCCGTATGCAATTGCCTCGGTTGTATCGATAGTCTTTGGACGGAACTCAAGCACCACCTTGTGACTACCTCCCTTAATGTTAATAGCACGGAGCACATAGTTCACACGCCCCACCTCTACAGGCTGTCCGTCAACCGTGGCTGTCCATCCAGGGTAATACACCTCAGAGAATACAACGACTCCACCATTCTTTGAGTTTACGTCATATCTCAGCTCATTTGGTGCGTAGGATGTAATCTTTACCATTGATGCAGAATCCTGAGCCACGCTCTTGCCAAGCACGCTCTCAAACTTCTTATCGGCAACTGCCACGTTGTGGAGATTGATCTTGCCAATTGCATCTATTTCCTCATTGGCATTATCCACATACTTCACCTCGCTAACCATCCATGCAGCCCCCATAGCGTGAGGGTTCATCACAGGAGTGGTGGCACCACCCTGAAGTGGCATGATGAAATATTTGGCATTGAGCATATTCAGGATAGGATATACGGAATCACCGTTCACCTTCTGCATATCGCCCTGAGCCTCAACAACTGCCCCCATCGCCTTCTGCATCTCTGGGGAGATATATTTCTCCACAAGTTCCTGATAGCGACGGAGTTTTGCTGCATGATAGCCTCCGATGCTCTTGTGGAAGTATGATGTCTCATTCTCATTAAAGGTGTTGCTCGCGAAGTTGAGCACACGATAGTCAGGATCCTTGTCCTCAAGAATCAGCTTGTCGGTCTCTGTCATCTCCTGTGGAGCCGTACGGATAGTATTGCTCACGAACATATCATCATAGAGATAACGCTTGTTCACCTGCCACATATCCACCAGGCAAAGCACCGTGATGATTGCAACCATCATCCCTGCTGACATCTTCCTCATCTTATATACAAAGAGAGCGGCAAAGCCGATAAGGATAATGAATACGCTACGCCAACAATCCGACTGGAAGATAGCCACACGGATATCCTTGAGGTTTGCGAGAAGCGGATTCAACTCCTCGGCAGGGAATTGTGACAATGCTCTCATCTCAGAAGGACTCACAAATTCGTCGAAGAACAGCGTTGGCATAAGGGCAAAGAGTAATGCTATGCCCCCCGTCAAACCAAGTGAGAGATACAGGAAATTCAACTTAGGGAAACGCTTGCACTTCACACACTCCGGATCCTCAATGAACTTCTTCAAAGCAAGCATGGCAAGGAACGGAATGGTGAACTCTGCAATAACAAGTATTGAAGCCACCGTGCGGAACTTGGCATACATCGGCACATAGTCGATGAAGAAATCCGTAAACGGCATGAAATTCCTTCCCCATGAGAGAAGAATTGACAGTATGGTAGCAACAAGCAATGCCCACTTTATACTTCCCTTCACAATGAACAGTCCAAGGATGAAGAGCAGGAGCACGAAAGCACCCACATACACAGGACCACTTGTTCCTGGCTGAGTTCCCCAGTACTGTCCTAACTGCTGATATATCTGTATGTACATCGGATTAGCCTTCTCCTGAGCAATCTCGTTGGAATAAAGGGATACCGAAGCTCCACCCTTTGTGTTAGGTACGAGCAGAGTCCATGTCTCGCTTAATCCATAGCTCCATTGGGTGATATAATCACGCTCCAAACCTGATGAAGTCTGATTGCCAGTATTTGCCTTCACCAATTCGCTCTTTCCTCGCATACTCTCCTTCTGGTATTCCCAAGTGTGGTATAGGTTTGATATATTCGCACCAATACCCAATACAGCACCGATAGCACACACGGCAGTAGCCTTTACAAAGTGCAGATACTTCTTCTGGCGAATAGCATCTACAAGGAAACCGATGATGAGGAATGCGATGATGAACAAATAGTAATAGGTCATCTGCACGTGATTGGCATTCACCTCAAAGGCGGAGAAGATACCCGTTACTATGAGTCCTTGCAAATACTTCCCCTTATATGCCAATAGCACACCAGCAATCATAGGAGGCAGATAGGCGAGAGCCATCACCTTCCATATATGTCCTGCGGCGATGATGATGAAGAAATAGCTTGAGAATGCCCATATTACAGCCCCTAATGATGCCAGATACCAACGGAAATCAAATGCACGAAGAAGGATGTAGAAGCCGAGAAGATACGCAAACACATACCACACATTCTCAGGCAACCACAAGTGATATGCATTCATCACATTGTTCAAAGTGGTTGAAGACTCGTATGAAGGAGCACTCTGATAGGTTGGCATTCCGCAGAACGCAGAGCCTGTCCAACGTGATTTCTCACCAGTCTTCTCATAATACTCAGATGTCTCCTGTCCCAATCCACGTCCCGCAGACGAGTCATGACGGAAAAGAATCCTGCCCTCTGTATCGGCAGGGAAAAAATAGGCGAACGAGATGATTGCGAAGAGCACAACCACCAGAGCGTCCGGCCAAAAACGCATAAAAAATGATTTACAATTTACCATTTACGATTTACAATTTTACCCACTATATCATCTTTATTAGCGGAAGTTGTTTGCGGATGCAAAGATAATAATATTTTTTGTAAAAAACAAATGTTTACCACACCGATTTATTTTTCGTCCCCAAAGGTGTAAATGAAATTCCCCAAGGCATAAATCTGTCTTGGGGAAATTTATTACGCGAACTAAGATTATTCCTTTGTCTCCTCTTCTGTCTTTTCCTCTTCCTTCTGCTCTTCAGCTTTCTTGCCGAGATATGTAGGAAGAGCCATACCTGCCTGATCGAAGAGATCCTGCAATGGAGGGACAGACTTCATCAAGCCGCTAACAAAATTGGCAGTAGAGCCTTTCCCGTCAGTACTTGTGCCAGAGTCCCAAACAGTAACCTTGTCGATATTGATACCCTTGACAGCCTCAACCTGAGTCTTCACAAGTTCTGGGAGTTTTTCAAGCAAGAGCAAGGTATAAGCCTTTGTAGCATCACCGCCAGCCGCCTGAATCATCTTGTCGTAACCCTGTGCCTGCTTATTCAGTATCTCGAACAAACCGCGAGCCTCAGCCTCCATCTTCGCGAACTGAGCATCAGCTTCACCTCGTGCATTTACACGAACCTTCTCAGCCTCTGCCTCTGCCTCGATAATCTTACGCTGCTTCTCAATCTCCTGAGAGACAAGTACGTTAGCCGACTGTGTAGCACGCTCTCTTTCAGCACGAGCCTCCTCGGCTTTCTGCTCTGCTGAGTATGCTTCCTCGAGTGCCTTAGCCTGTGCCACCTTCTCGGCAGCAACAGCCTTACGCTGAGCCTCAGCCTCACGCTCACGACGCTCTGCATCAGAATTGGCGATCTCAACCTTTGCCTCATTCTCACCCTTAACAGCCTGAGCATTAGCCTCGGCAGTACGAATACGGGTTTCTCTATTTGCATCAGCCTTACCAATCTCACCAATCTTCTCCTGCTCTGCCACACGAACCTTTGCCTCGTTGATAGCCTTTGCAGCAGCCTCCTGACCAAGAGCCTCGATATATCCAGACTCGTCGTTGATATCAGTTACGTTTACGTTGATAAGACGGAGACCGATCTTTTTCAACTCTACCTCGACGTTGCTTGAAATAGCCTCAAGGAACTTGTCACGGTCGGAGTTCAGTTCCTCGATACTCATTGTAGCGATAACGAGACGCAGCTGACCAAAGAGGATATCACGAGCAAGTTCCTGAATCTGCTGTGCAGAAAGTCCAAGCAGACGCTCGGCTGCGGCGGTCATACATTCCTCATCAGTAGAGATACCTACGGTGAAGCGACAAGGCACATCCACACGGATATTCTGACGAGACAGAGCATTTGTCAGGTTCGCATCAATGCTGATAGGGGTCAGCGAGAGATACGCATAATCCTCGATGATAGGCCACACGAATGCGCCACCACCATGAACACATTTTGCCGATTTCTTACTTGCGCTGCCACCATAGATAACGAGAATCTTATCTGATGGACAACGACGATAGCGATTAATTACAGCTGCAAATAGTACTACAAGTACTACAATTCCAACAACAGGTAATGCCATTTCCATATTTTGTTTAGTTTTTCCTTATATTATTAATTATTTGTTTCTTAAGAAATTGCCACCTTCAGCACATTTCCTTCCACAGCCACCACCTTAACTCTTTTACCTGTAGCGATAGCCTCGCCTGTGCTCTCTGCGTCAAACTCGTGGATGCTCCCGTTCAGACTTATCTGAACCTTTCCCCTACCCTCGCCAACGGCTGGTATTCGGAGATACACATCACATGATTTGCCAACACAATCGGCAATCTTATATGCTCCGTTATGCTCAAGTTTCTTCATCTTCTTGATAAGGAAGACTGTAGCATAGGAGAACAGACAACCCACGCAGATAGCCACGAAATATAGCAGAGCCTTACTGCTTATGTCGTTGTAGAAACTGACACCCGCCCATCCGAATCCTACGAAGAAATTCACGAGCGAACGGATGGAGAACAAACTTACCGCCCCACCCGTATCCATAGTGTTACCGTCAAAGTCACCAACATCAAAGTCCATATCATGATCCATGCCTATCATCGTAAGGATAGCCTGCACCAGGAATATAGTGGACGAAACAATTGCGCAGCCCCAGAAAACCTGCGCAGCGGGCTCAAGCCCTTGATACCATGTTAATAGATCATTCATAGTAGATAGAACCCCTTCCTGTCCTGCAACCCCTTTCTGCCCCTATGGGGCATCTTTCCCCGTAAGGGGCAAGAGGCTGGCGCAGAACGGATTGCCAGAGTCTTGGTTTTAATTATATAGATAATATTTTTTAGGCTAATGGCTGATGGCTAAAGACCTTTGACTTTACCATTTTCGCCTTCCGGCTCCCTCTCTACGGGAGAGGGCGGGGGGAGAGGCCTTCTTTTCAAAATCATCAAGATTCCTCATCGACTCTAACCTATTCTCCATACCATCGGGCAATTCGCTGAAGAAATCGAGCCTCGTCATCTTCTCTATCTGGTCGATACTCCTCACAGCCTTTCTCATAGGCTGGCTGACATCAGTATTGTCATAGTAGAAGGCTATTCCCTTCTCCTTGCCATTCTTCAAACATAACACGACCTTGAAGAAACCATCAGGAACGGCTACACGATGACTGACACCGATATACTCAGGAACCTTTTTCCAATACACAGGACCACATATTATGTATATACTGCCCATCTTCTTTGCCCATCTTCTGCAAGCCGACTCAAGACGCTCCCACGAAACATGGTTGAGTTCACGAACCTGCGGACATACATTCGACATATAGAAGCAGTCGCGCATCGCAACCGGGCTCCATTTCATGTCACCTGCCGGACACATGTGTCCTCTGTCATATTTGGTACCTTTATAATCAAAGAACGCAACACGATTTGCTACAGGCAAAGCATTATCAGAAGTAAATTCATAGCCATTGCGGTCAAGTCTGCCGTAAGCCTCGTCAGAAGTAAGCTCCCACGCTACCCAGTCAGGGTTGTTCTTCTCATAGTTGAAATACGACACATACCCTGTCTTCACAAGCAACTGGCCATTTTTTCTGCCTCTCACAGCATTCTTGAGAGTGACCAACGGTCGCATATCTCCCACCCTTGCTCTCCCAGGAATTGGCATAGCAGCCATCATACTCTTCTCACTACCGCCAGCGAGTTTTCCCTTGAGATACTGCAAGGCACTTGTCTGAGTCACCACGAAAGTGGCAACCACCAGAGCAATGGCGAGAACACAGTTCACAAAACCGAAGCCCAGTCTCTTGTTCCTTTTTCTTCTCATCATAGTCGGGGTGAGCAGACTCGAACTGCCGACCACACGCCCCCCAGACGCGTACGCTAACCAACTGCGCCACACCCCGATGGTATTTTTTAAGGACGAAGACTCTAACCTTTGACTTTTGACCTTTGCCCTTTGACTTTAGACATTTGATGAGTGCAAAGATAAATAAATTCCATGAAACTTGCAATTTTTTTCTAATATTTTTTTCAAAAGAGATAACGATTGCAACTGAGATGCATATTAGGGGTTAGAAGGAAAAGGTTAGAGGTTTGCATAGCAACAGGCATTCCGAGCAGAAAAAACATAAACCTGAAAACCTTAGAAAAACCGTCCAACCTCCGTTTTTCCTCCACACCAAACTCGAAGCTCCTCCGTTTCCCCACCGACTTTGCACCGACTTTGCACCGACTTTGGTACGGAGGAAGAGCGGAGGATCATCGGACCTGCGGATTTACATCCCCCTCATTTCATCAGTTTCAGAACCGCAAGCACAAGGAACATATAGTGGCTTGAGCCGCCACCAAGAACATACTCCGTCTGTTGCCAGAGGAACGGGAAGGTGAGAAGCTCAGGGAAATCAGGACGAATGAGAGCCGTGCCAGAGATTACTCCTCCCGGTATATAGCTCCAGTCGGCACGGTTGAGACCATAGCCCACGGTTGCCGACTTTGCTCCCACGCCCGACGCAAAGCTTGCCTGATTACTGCCAGGATGACATCCCAACACGAAGTTGAGGGCGTTGCAGACTGGTTCCTTGGAGAACATATCGGGATAGGCATCGGCAAGGAAATAGTTTTCGAAGCCGAAACGCTGTATATCCCATCCCGCTCCCCAGATTGACGGCTCATAAGGCACTCCGTAAGGCGTTCTCTTCACCGTCTCGGCAAGCTGTTCGCTATACTTCTTCAACGACTCGCGGTATGCCTTGCACCAAGAGCGCACCTTTTTGTCTTTACTATCAGAAACAAGTTTCTCCACTCGGGCAAGATACCACGCAGCTCCTCTTCCCAGAGCGCCCGCATTATCCACTATATAGTCAAGATACTGCTTCTCCGAGGTGGTGAGATACAGCTCCGCAGCCGCCTGAACCTTGACACCTGCCATTCTACCCTCAGGCTTCGTTGCAGAGAAAATGGCACGGGCAATGTCGAGACAACTAACGCTGAGCGTATCGTTGAATCCGCGCAACACTCGTGAGGTGGCTGCAAGCTGGGCAGCGGTACTCAGTTCCCTGAACGGATTATCCTCGGTGAATATCCAACGGTCGTCGGCATTGCCAGCCACTCCGTCGGTCATGGCAGCTGCATCGCCGAGCATGGCATACTGGCGGAGCGATGGACAGATAATACCTCTATACAACCGTCCGAGAGCTTTATAGCCACCCACTACGCTCAAGGCTCCGTGCTCTATCTGCTGAAGGATATCGTTCTTTCCGTCAGCCTGATGTATCTCGCACGTCTTCGTCTTCTGGTCGATTGCCGTAGCATCTATCTCAGGACGGAAAGCCTCGTAGGCTAGCGAGAGGATATAGCATTCACCAGCCTGCGACTCCACACGCAGGTCGAAGTCTCCCGCATCATGCCATCCGCCCACGTTCACACCCTTCACCTTCTCACCCGAAGCAAAAGGCAGAATACCGTCCTTCTGGTCGTAGCCGTCGAAGTGATTTCCCACCTTCGCCATACGAGCATCGTCAAGGTGACAACGGTCATGCCATACGCGATATTTCTCGTTCACCCTCATGTGGCACATCTGCACAGGCAGGAAATACTCCACAACAGGTTGCCACACACCACGGTCGAACACATCATTTGCCACGCGGAACGTAGCCGACTGACTATCGCCATAGCGCACAAGATAGAGCCCTTCGGCGGTCACATTGCTGAAATCCACCTTTAGGTATTTATAGCGAAGGAACGTACCCCATTCCGTCGCGTCAATCTCGCTAACGAGTTGTTCACCCTTCGGAGTAATCTGATAGAGACGTACCTTGTCCGTAGCCGTAGCACGCTTGTCAAGCTCTATGATAGCCTCCTTCCTCTGATTGCAGAGATAGCCCACCTGCGAAGTCTGAATAACAGGCCTGTACCGCCATTCCTTCATCACATTAGGGGTGATGCGCCAACGCACAGCGCCTTTGGTGGCACCAGTCGGAATCTCACTTCTGAGCACGAACCACCCGTTGTTATGGTTCATCCTACCATCGTATAGCTTTAGGTCAGAATTGGTAAGCGTCTCTATCGTTACGCGACTCATAGGGTCGTCAGGACACGATGTGAACCTTCGTCCAACAGCATAAGGAGCGGCTATCACCTCATCGGCTGTAAGAGGCGAATACGAATAGCCATAGCCCTCGCCCCTGAGGTTGCTGATGTCGGCAAGCGGACTGCCTGTCGGATGGAAGTTACCCGGACTATTGATTACGGTTGAGGAATACACTATTGGCGAGTTAGGCTGTTGTGGATAGATACCTGTTTGGGCATCCATTATCCAAGGCTTTCCAAAGAGTACGCCTGGGAAGAACTCTAGGTTGAAGCCCACCTTTCCCAGATACCTGTCAGGAACAGGTTTGTCGAGATCCACATTTACGATAACGCCCTCGCCGTCAGCCTCTAATCTGACGGTATAATGCAGTTGCAGGTCGGGATAGACCATAGGATTAAAGCCTGTGAGATGTCGAGAGGAATCGGGAAAGCACAAAGTCGTCTCGATATTAGAGTCATTCACCTTACGCGACAGTTGCTTAGGGACGGCCTGCCATTGTCCAGGAGTAGGCTCAAGTCGTATGTCACCATTAGTGGCGATGCGTTGCCCATTCATTATCAGACTGATACCTCCCTGATGCCCTTCGGGATAGAAGTCGCTGAAGGCCATCACGTCAATGCCCTCGCAGTTAAAGTAGCCAGAATCGTTAAGTTTGAATTGCTGCGCCGAAGCTGAGAGAGTAGCCAAAGCCACGGCAAGAATAGTAGAAATTCGTTTCATTTAGTTATCCCCCCATCCCCAAAAGGGAGTTTTTTAGTTACATTATTACCATCTAAAAGTTCCCCATTGGGGAATAGGGGACTTTAAGTTACAAAAATAGATAATAAATTTATTATTGCCAAAGAAAATGGAAGTTTTAACACTTATTTGTACTGCAAAACCCGAACACGATGTCTTCGATTCTGCCAATTTCTTTCAAAATATTTAAAAAAACGATAACGCGGCTTTATCCTCTTTCTGAACTCCAGTTCATCCTTATCAAAAACAGGATAGCCAAGTATACCTCTGTGAATAGGCAAGATAATAGTCGCGGCTTTCTTTGCCTTCTTGAATTGCTTCTTACTTATGCGCAACCCTATTCTTTCCTCATTTCTGCCAATAGTGGTAAAAGACACATGATAGTCTCTCTGAGCAGGTTTTCTACGATACCCCATACCACTCGCCGGATAATAGTTGCTCCAACTATTTCTGATAGTATGCTCCATCCTAATAGCGGGCTCGTCCCAATCAGCAAAATGATAGTTCACGAACAGGATTGCGAGATTCGTCAGAGCACCGAGCAAAATTCCCATAAGGAACGAGGAAGTAAGTCTCATATTGTGCCTGTCACGCAAATAAACGCTCATCAGCATAGCCCAGACACATATCGGAATCCAGACAAGCGACGGCATTAGCGTTTCATCAAAATATACAACTGCCATACCACAAACAATCGGGAAAACGCATGGGACAACATAATAAAGCAATGATATTTCACGAACAGTATTTACACCTGGCACACCACAGCCCAGAATCATCAGCACAAGTTCCTTATCGCTCATATTGAGACCAACAAGCACGAAAGTATGCCATTCGTCACCGATCTTCAGCCTCAGCTTTATGCCATTATAGGGAATGAATATAAAAAAGTGCAGTCTCTCTACCTCACAGTCCTGCACCTGCTGCATATCAATCTTGGCATATTTTCGGGAGAAGGGAAAGAATAGATTCCTATGTATGTGTATTTCGAGGAATGTGCCATCCGTACCAACGAAATCATTCTGCCGTTGCAGACAAACGATGATATAGTTGAGAAACCAAGCCGATAGAAGCGAATAGGCCACAGTCTCAATATTGGTGGAATACTCCTCTGGCCCGAGCATATCAATGTCCACATGAGCCGACCAAGCCTTAACCGCCAGTTCCACACAATAAGACATGCCGAACACAGCAGCCAAAACTTTTAGCCATAGCCATTTGCTGTATTTATAACATTCAACCATTTTTTCCCGCTTTATAAAAAAACGTGAAGCCGCTAAGGTTTATTATCCCAGCATCTTTATTTCTTTGCTGAAAAGGTTTTCGTAAGGTTCATCCACCGTTGCTGCTCCATCACTGCTCCATCGCTGCTCCATCGAAACGATGGACTATCGATGGAGTAACGATGGAGTATCGATGGAGTATCTTCGGAGGAAGGACCTTGTTTTTGCTGCCCAAATGAGAATTCAGAATTGATCTTATTGACTCTTTTTTACAGAAAAAAGCGAGAAACGTTGGAAATGTAATGATGTTTTTATATCTTTGCAGCAAAATTCAAAGATATGAAATTTAGAAGACTTCTCTATCTCGCAATAATAGCACTGGGTATTTCAAATATTTCTGTGGCACAGAAAGTATCACATACGTTTGTGGTGGATGGGGAATTGCCAGCCCCTAAGGAAAAATTCAGATCAACGAAAGGTGACATAATTGCCAGCATCTGGGCAAATGAAGAAAAAACGGGTAAAGTGATCGCAACAAGTTGGAGAGATGACAATATGTATTATCCTGGTCATTCTGCATTCTTCTATTGTCTGGTGCAAACATACGCTAATCACTATTCCTTGAAGCTATCACCAGACATCATCTGGACGGTTATAAGTCAAGGATTCAGCCAGTATGTCAATCAGGATCCAGAGGCTCTGAGAGACAGGATCGTATCTCACGAAGGAAAGATGACTCTTACCGTAGAAACCCAAGAGGATATTTATTCGCCTAACGTGAAATGGGATGAGATTCTTGATGGCTTTGACAAGCAGATAGCCGAGAATACGAAGGGAAATATTGCAGATATGATGAGGGCTGATTTTTCCACTACTGGAAAGACAGAGCGTATAGCATCACAGATAACTCTGATGAGTTCTGTAAAGGCATATTTTGACTTTGAAGTATTAACATTTTCCTGTGGTATTCCGTCGATCACAATAGAAGGCACTCCAGAAGATTGGAAGAAGGTGATAGAGAAGACCGAGAATCTGAGGAAATATGACCTTGGATGGTGGGTAGATGATCTTACACCTATATTAAATGAGTTTGTATTAGCAGCAGAAGGCAAGGCCAACAGGGCTTTCTGGCAGAATATTGTGATGAAATTGCGTCCTGACGAATTTAGAAAAGGAGGAGGATGCAGTCCTGATATTCCAACGGAAGTAGATGGATGGTTTCTGAAACTAATACCTTTCGACAAGAACGGACGCACGCCCAAAAAGGTTGCATACGATACAGAAGATATGCTTCCAAACGTTGCAAGTGCTCCATTCACCTATAAGGTTCTTGATGACCTTGGTAATACAATCAGCAGCACACCTATGGATATGATTGCAGGATTAGTAGGTGTTGATGTAGATTACCAAGCCAACACTATGCGCCCAAGAATAGGTTGGATGGTATGCGAGAGCTGCAAATCAACATTTGAAGAACAACTCGTAAACAGCGATGAGCTACATATCAAGAATTGTGTGCCAGAAGAACTCAGGCAAATAAAATATCTACCTTATCTTAATGTTTTTTTTGCAGATGAGCTGAGAATACCCGACTGGATGGACACATTGAAGATTGACAAAATCTATCTTAACGGTAAGATTTCGCCTGAACTGGAAAAAGAACTGAAAAAACATTTTCCAGACAGAGACATAAAGCATAAAGGTGAAATAATATCAAAGACATGTCTGATGCCAGATGATTATGTCTTCCCAAGCAAATATTTATGCTATTATGATGAAAAATGGCCAAATTATCCTGCTAAATTCGAAAAATTCTATGAATATATAGAAAAGAATAGGCGCATTCCTGCTTCTGAAAATAACAAAAAAGACAAAAACGAAGGAGGCTGTACGATATGGGTAGAATTCATAGTAGAGAAAGACGGTTCTGTCTCTAACGTTAAGATTGAAAGAAACATCAACATCAAGGAAGAATGTGAAGAGGAGGCTTTGCGCCTTATAAGGGAAATGCCGAAATGGAAGCCTGCCCGAAAAAAGATAAATGGTATTGAGACTCCTATCAGATGTAGGGAGAGTGAGGCTATTATGTTCTAAATCATAATGCCATTTGCACAAGTTCTCTTGGTAGCGTGATTGTCCTTCTTCTGTCGTACCAGATGCGATTACTACCTTCCACCTGACGGACGGAATGTTTGGAAATGGCATAATAGTTTAGCTGATAGCTATCCATACACTTGGCAAAAGCGCTTTTGATACGGGCACACTTCTCATTAATAGAGTTGTCGAGCGGATTTACGAGGCGTTCTATTGATTCGCAGATAATATCATCGCTCACCCTATTACCAACCTTACGATAGAGAGCTATGAGTTCTTCACGATAGTCGCTAAGGCACTTGAATTCAACACCTTCTTCATGATTGAGAAAGAAAATATAAAGAGCCTTGTTGATTGGCGAAAGCTCCACTTCCTTCTCGTATCTTGGCAATAAGAAACGATAGTCACTCGTAATTTCAAGCGGACTTAGCCTCTCCCTTGCAGCCTCTATGTTCAGTTGCTGAAGAGCGGGCACGGTGATAGCTTCGAGCAGAAGGTCATAGCGCCCTGCCCGTCGCAGTTCTTCCGAGAGAACACGCAACTGCTCCGTAATTTGACTTACCCTTTCGGCCGTCGTGCTGAAACCTTCGGCTGTGTTCATTAATCTTCTTCCTTGGTTAGAGATGAGAGGCCTTGCAGGAATCTATTCTTCACCCTATTGAAAAAGGCGCGTGAAGGGTCAAGGGGTTTCTCAGGAGAGTCTGGCATTTCAGGACTTTCTGAATTATCAGGCATTTTCTGAACCTCCTCATCCTCAGGCGTCTCCCTTGGGGGATCATTAATATATTCTCCTCCTCCCTCCACGGGGGAAAGGATGGGGTTAGAAGTTCTTTTCTTTCTTGCCCCATATATCTCGTTGATAATCTCATCCATAGAGATTTCATCATCATCTCGTTTTCTAATAGGCAAAGTATTATCAAAGCCTGTAGCAAGGATTGTAATCTTCGCATCCTCATCGAGGGTATCATCAGTAGCCATACCCCATATAACATCGATGCTTGGGTCGAGTTCATCCATAAAGGCATCAATCTCCTCAAGTTCATCAACAAAGAGTTCATGCTCCGAACTTGTGTAGATATTGAAGAGAATACGAGTAGCTTTGCTGATGTCGGAGCCATAGAGCAAAGGCGACTGCAAAGCATTGAGTACGGCTTTCTGAACACGATGCTCACCACTTGAACGACCAATAGCCATAATAGCTCCACCGCCATTCTTCATGGTGGTCTTCACGTCAGCAAGGTCAGTTTGAATCTTTCCGTTTAGCGTGATGAGTTCAGAAATACTACGAACGGCATTCGCCATAACGGCATCAGCTCTGCGTAATGCCTCGTTTACGGGAATATGAGAATCGCTGAACACCTTTGATATCTGCTCATTATTGATTATAAGCAAGGCATCCACGTTTGCACGCATCTCGTCAATTCCCCTGAGAGCCTTGATTATCTTCGGACGTTTCTCAAAATAGAAGGGGAGGGTGACGATGCCTATGGTAAGGAGTCCTAGTTCCTTGGCAATACCAGCCACGAAAGGACCGGCACCCGTACCAGTACCTCCTCCCATTGCACATACGATGAATGTCATCTGTGTATGGTCACTAAACAGGCGCTTCAAATCCTCTATATTCTGTTCTGCCTCTTCCCTGCCTTTCTTCGGGTCAGCTCCAGCACCATGACCACTCTTTCCAAGCATTATTTTGGTGGGCACAGGGTTGACTGACAGACTCTTACTGTCGGTATTACATACCGCGAAGGTGACGCTTTTCATCCCTTCATGATACATATTACCGACTGCGTTACATCCACCGCCTCCTACACCCACTACCTTGATAATATCAGTTGTGGTATCCTCTACTGGTCCGAAGACATCAAGTATGCCGTTGTCCATGACAATTGAAAATTAGAAGTTAAAAATCGAAGTTTATTTTTCGACTACAAAATTACACAACTTTCCTGACACTTCCAAACCTCAGCCTTTAAATTTATAATTACAAGCCTTGCAAAAGCGGAGGCATAACTCAGTTTTTGTGGGAACTCGTATATCAGATAATGCACATTAGGCTCTGTAGGGTAGTGGGGTAGTTGGTTAGACGTCCAAAATGTGACACAAATGATAAGATTCCGCGATATACCTCCCTACCGAAAGTGTATATGTTTCGATATTTTTGAGAGACCAGTAAATATGCATAAACACAAAACGAAAAAGCCTCGCAAACTTTCGTTCACGAGGCTCTCTGTATTTAAAAGGAGGCGGCTACCTACTCTCCCGCATTGCATTGCAGTACCATCGGCGCAAGCAGGCTTAACTTCTCTGTTCGGAATGGGAAGAGGTGGAACCCTGC
>CADBXL010000041.1 GCA_902798615.1 uncultured Bacteroidales bacterium
TATTGGCACGTTCGAGGATATTACTGCATCCGTGCCAGAGAAGTCTCTCGTTTACGGTAAGCGTTCTACCGGCGGTCGTAATAACACCGGTAAGATGACCGTTCGCTACATTGGTGGTGGTCACAAGAAGAAGTATCGTCTTATCGACTTCAAGCGTGAGAAGGATGGTGTTCCTGCTGTAGTAAAGACAATCGAGTATGATCCAAACCGTTCAGCTCGCATTGCACTTCTTTTCTACGCAGATGGTGAAAAACGTTACATTATTGCTCCAAACGGACTTAAGGTGGGTACAACAGTTATGTCTGGCGCAGAAGCAGTTCCTGAGGTAGGTAACTGTCTTCCACTTGCTAACATTCCAGTAGGTACCGTTATCCACAACATCGAGCTTCGCCCAGGTCAGGGTGCGCTCCTCGTTCGTTCGGCTGGTAATTTCGCTCAGTTGACTTCTCGTGAAGGTAATTACTGTGTAATTAAGCTTCCTTCTGGTGAAACTCGTCAGATTCTGAGTGCTTGTAAGGCTACAGTTGGTGCCGTTGGTAACTCAGACCACGCTCTTGAGCAGTCTGGTAAGGCAGGTCGCTCTCGCTGGTTGGGTCAGCGTCCTCACAACCGTGGTGTTGTTATGAACCCTGTAGATCACCCAATGGGTGGTGGTGAGGGCCGTCAGTCAGGTGGTCACCCACGTTCACGTAAGGGTCTGTATGCTAAGGGTCTCAAGACTCGTGCACCTAAGAAGCTTTCAAACAAGTACATTATTGAAAGAGCTAACAAGAAGTAATTAACTCAAAACGAAAAGAAATTATGAGTCGTTCACTTAAAAAAGGTCCATATATCAACGTTTCTCTCGAGAAGAAGATTCTCGCAATGAATGAGAGCGGAAAGAAGACCGTAGTTAAGACTTGGGCAAGAGCTTCAGTTATCTCTCCTGACTTCGTAGGTCACACTGTAGCTGTCCATAACGGTAACAAATTCATCCCTGTCTATGTAACTGAAAACATGGTTGGTCATAAGCTCGGTGAGTTCTCTCCAACACGTCGCTTCGGTGGACACGCTGGTAACAAGCGCTAAGACAGGTCCATAACCATTTAAATTTATAGAAATATAATGGGAGCAAGAAAACATATTGCGGCTGAAAACAGAAAAGCAGCCAAGAAATCATTATACTTTGCCAAGCTCGTTGGCGTTCCTTCTTCTCCACGTAAAATGCGCTACGTAGTGGACATGATTCGTGGCATGGAGGTTAATCGCGCTCTTGGCGTACTCCGTTTCTCAAAGAAGGCAGCATCTGCTGACGTTGAGAAGCTTCTTCGCTCAGCTATCGCTAACTGGGAGGCTAAGAACGAGCGTAAGGCAGAAGACGGTGAACTCTATATCTCTAAGGTGTTCGTCGATGAGGGCGTAACCTTGAAGCGTATGAGACCTGCACCTCAGGGTCGTGGCTACCGCATCCGTAAGCGTAGCAACCACGTTACTCTGTTTGTTGATACCAAAACTAATGAAGATAAATAAAGAATAGAATGGGACAGAAAGTTAATCCAATAGCAAACCGACTCGGTATTATCCGCGGTTGGGATTCAAATTGGTTCGGTGGTAAGAACTTCGGAGACAACCTCGCAGAGGACCTCAAGATCCGTAAGTATCTTAACGAGCGTCTCGCTAAGGCCAGCGTAAGCCGTATCGTCATCGAGCGTACTTTGAAACTCGTTACTATTACTATTTGCACAGCCCGTCCGGGTATCGTCATTGGTAAGGGTGGTCAGGATGTTGACAAGTTGAAGGAAGAGCTGAAGAAGCTTTACAAGAAGGAGATTCAGATCAATATCTTCGAGGTCAAGAAGCCTGAGCTCGACGCTAACATCGTTGCAAACTCAATCGCTCGCCAGGTAGAGGGCAAGATTGCTTATCGTCGTGCAATCAAGATGGCTATCCAGAACACTATGCGTGCTGGTGCTGAAGGCATCAAGGTTCAGATCTCAGGTCGTCTTAACGGTGCTGAAATCGCTCGCGCAGAGATGTTGAAGGAGGGTCGTACTCCTCTGCACACATTCCGTGCAGACATCGATTACTGTAAGGCCGAGGCTCTCACAAAGGTTGGTCTCCTTGGTATCAAGGTATGGATCTGCCGTGGTGAGGTTTACGGTGACCGTGATCTCACTCCTAATTTCTCACAGGAGAAGCAGAACAATGGTCGCTCAAACAACAATCGTGGCAATGGTCGCGGTAATCGTAAGAGAAACAATAACCGTTAAAAAAGTAAGAAGCTAACATGTTACAGCCTAAAAGAGTAAAATATAGAAGACCTCAAGATGGTCGTGGCAATAAAGGCAACGCTCACAGAGGTACACAGCTGGCTTTCGGTTCTTTTGGTATCAAGACTCTTGAGCCAAAATGGATTGACAGTCGTCAGATTGAGGCAGCACGTGTAGCAATCAACCGCTACATGAACCGTGAGGGTCAGGTTTGGATTCGTATCTTCCCTGATAAGCCAATCACACGTAAGCCTGCAGACGTACGTATGGGTAAAGGTAAGGGTGACCCAGCAGGATGGGTTGCACCAGTTACTCCAGGTCGTATCCTCTTCGAGGTAGAAGGTGTTTCTTTTGACATCGCTAAGGAGGCTCTCCGTCTCGGTGCTCAGAAGTTACCAGTTAAAACAAAGTTTGTCGTACGTCGTGATTACGACGCTAAAGCTTAATGAAGTATGAAGATTAAAGAAGTAAATGAACTCGAAACCAAGGAATTGGTAGAGAAGTTGGAGAATGCACAGGCAGCTCTCGCTACAATGAAGCTCAACCACAACATTTCTCCTCTCGAGAATCCATCACAGATTAAGGCTGCTCGTCGCGACATCGCTCGTATGAAGACTGTTCTTCGTTCACGTGAACTTAACAAATAACATTGGTTTAGATGGAAACACGTAATTTAAGAAAGACAAGACAGGGTGTTGTTACTAGCAACAAGATGGATAAGACCATTGTTATTGCTTCTAAGTTCAAGGAGAAGCACCCTATATATGGTAAGTTTGTCCAGAAGACAAAGAAGTACCATGCACATGATGAAAAGAACGAAGCTAATGTAGGCGATACAGTTCTCATCATGGAGACCCGTCCACTCTCTAAGACTAAGAGATGGAGATTAGTTTCAATAATTGAAAAGGCTAAGTAAGATATGATACAGACAGAATCCAGACTTACAGTATGTGATAACAGCGGCGCACGTGAGGCTCTCTGCATCCGTGTACTCGGTGGTACCGGCCGTCGTTATGCAAGCGTAGGCGACGTAATCGTCGTTGCTGTCAAGAACGTTATTTCTTCTTCTGATATGAAGAAGGGTGCAGTATCTAAGGCTTTGATTGTACGCACAAAGAAGGAGATTCGTCGTGCTGACGGTTCATACATCCGTTTCGACGATAACGCTTGCGTTCTCCTCAACAACGCTGGTGAGCTTCGTGGTAGCCGTATCTTCGGTCCTGTTGCTCGTGAGCTCCGTGCAGTAAATATGAAGGTCGTTTCTCTTGCACCTGAGGTTCTTTAATTAACATTTAAATTCAAGTCAAGAAAATGAGTAAGCTACATATTAAGAAAGGCGATACAGTTATCGTTCTTGCTGGTAAGGACAAGGGCAAGAAGGGTAATGTACAGAAGGTCTTGGTAGAGGATCAGCGTGTTATCGTAGAGGGCATCAATATGGTCTCTAAGAGCACAAAGCCATCTGCAAAGAACCCTCAGGGTGGTATCGTAAAGCAGGAGGCTCCAATCCACGTATCAAACGTTAGCCTCATTGATCCAAAGAGCGGTAAGGCTACTCGCGTAAGCATCAAGCACGAGGGTAAGAATGTCGTTCGTATAGCTAAAAAGTCAGGGGAGGAGATTAAGTAATGGATACAGCACAGTTAAAGAAAGTCTATAAGGACACTATCGCTCCTGAGCTGCAGAAGCAGTTCAACTATTCTTCAGCAATGCAGATTCCTGTCCTGAAGAAGATCGTTATCAACATGGGTCTCGGTGACGCTACCCAGGATAAGAAGATTGTTGATGTTGCTATCAATGAGATTACAGCAATTACAGGTCAGAAGGCAGTTGCAACATACTCAAAGAAGGATATCGCAAACTTCAAGCTCCGTAAGAAGATGCCTATTGGTGTCATGGTAACTCTTCGTCGTGAGCGTATGTACGAGTTCCTTGAGAAGCTCGTTCGTGTTGCTCTCCCACGTATCCGTGACTTCAAGGGTATTGAGTCAAAGCTTGATGGCCGTGGTAACTATACACTCGGTATCCAGGAGCAGATTATCTTCCCTGAGATCAATATCGACTCTATCGATCGCATCCAGGGTATGAACATCACCTTCGTAACAACAGCTACAACTGATGAAGAGGGTTATGCACTGCTCAAGGCATTTGGTCTTCCTTTCAAAAACGCTAAAAACGATTAATCGATATGGCAAAAGAATCAATGAAAGCCCGCGAGGTTAAGCGTGCTAAGCTCGTTGCTCGTTATGCAGAGAAGCGTGCTGCTCTGAAGAAGATTGTTAACACAGCAGAGGATCCAGCTGAGGCATACGAGGCTGCTCGCAAGCTCCAGAGCATTCCAAAGAACGCTAATCCAATTCGTTTGCACAACCGTTGCAAGATTACGGGTCGTCCAAAGGGTTATATCCGTCAGTTCGGTATCTCTCGTATTCAGTTCCGTGAGATGGCTTCTGCAGGTCTTATCCCTGGCGTTAAGAAGGCAAGCTGGTAAACAACAGCAATCTATATTAAGGTTCTAAGGTGTAAGCGCTTGTCGGGTGGCTGTTTTTACCAACTGCCCACATGTCATGTGAGAAATCACTTGATAGATCAAGCCTTACAGCCTCATTACCTGAATAAGAAAATAACAAACAATTTTCTATTTATTTAATATTGTCGGGAGTGTCCCGATTAATTAAACAATTTTTTTTATGACAGATCCAATAGCAGATTATCTGACAAGACTCAGAAACGCAATCATGGCTAATCACCGTGTTGTTGAGGTTCCTGCGTCAAACCTGAAGAAGGAAATCACTAAGATTCTCTTCGAGAAGGGTTACATCCTGAACTACAAGTTCGTAGAGGATGGTCCTCAGGGCACTATCAAGGTTGCTTTGAAGTATGACCCACAGACAAAGACAAACGCTATCAAGTGTTTGAAGCGCGTATCTACACCAGGTCTCCGTAAGTACACTGGTTACAAGGATATGCCACGTGTTATCAACGGATTGGGCATTGCAATTTTGTCCACTTCCCAGGGTGTAATGACAAACAAAGAGGCTGCCGAGCTCAAGATCGGTGGTGAGGTTCTTTGCTATGTATATTAATTGGAGGATTTAAAAAATGTCAAGAATAGGTAAATTACCAATTAATATCCCTGCAGGCGTTACAGTTACCCTCAAGGATAATGTTGTTAACGTAAAGGGTCCTAAGGGTGAACTTTCTCAGAAAGTTGATCCTTCTATCATCGTTAAGATTGAAGATAATCAAATCGTATTTGAAGTTGATGAGAAAAGCCCAGTAAACATCAAGCAGAAGCAGGCTTTCCATGGTCTTTATCGTTCTCTCGTGAACAACATGGTAGTAGGCGTAAGCGAGGGCTATAAGAAGGTGCTTGAGCTCGTAGGTGTAGGTTATCGTGTATCTAATCAGGGTAACATCATCGAGTTCGCACTCGGTTATACTCACCCAATTTTCATTCAGCTGCCAGCTGAGGTTAAGGTTGAGACAAAGTCTGAGCGTAATCAGAACCCTCTCCTCATCCTCGAATCTGCCGACAAGCAGCTTATCGGTCTCATTTGTGCTAAGATCCGTTCTTTCCGTAAGCCAGAGCCATATAAGGGCAAGGGTATCCTGTTCCAGGGCGAGGTTATTCGCAGAAAGTCTGGTAAGTCAGCTTCAGCTAAGTAACCTTTAAAACATTACGATCATGACAACAAAGAAAATAGAAAGACGAATCAAGATAAAGTACAGAATTCGTAAGAGCGTAAATGGTACTGCAGAGCGTCCTCGTATGAGCGTATTCCGCAGCAACAAGCAGATTTATGTTCAGATTATCAATGATGTTACCGGTCAGACACTTGCTTCTGCATCTTCACTCGGTCTCGAGGCTCTTCCAAAGATCGAGCAGGCAGAGAAAGTTGGTGCTCTCGTAGCTGAGAAGGCTAAGGCAGCTGGAATCACAGCTGTTGTTTTCGACCGTAACGGTTACCTCTATCACGGACGCGTTAAGGCTCTCGCTGATGGCGCTCGTAATGCAGGTCTTAACTTCTAAACGATATATGGCAATGAATAAAGTAAAAGTAAACAGTGACGTTGAATTAAAGGATAGACTGGTTGCTATTAACCGTGTAACAAAGGTTACAAAGGGTGGTCGTACCTTCACATTCGCTGCTATTGTCGTTGTAGGTGACGGTAATGGTGTAATCGGATGGGGCCTTGGTAAGGCTGGTGAGGTTACAGCAGCTATCGCAAAGGGTGTTGAGTCAGCTAAGAAGAATCTTGTTAAGGTTCCAGTTCTCAACGGTACTATTCCTCACGAGATGGAAGTTTCATTCGGTGGTGCTCAGGTCTTCCTGAAGCCAGCTGCAAAGGGTACTGGACTTGTAGCCGGTGGTGCTATGCGTGCTGTACTTGAGAGCGTTGGTATCACTGACGTGCTTTCAAAGTCTAAGGGTAGCTCAAACCCTCACAACCTTGTAAAGGCTACAATTCTTGCTCTCAGCAAGATGCGTGATGCTCGTTCTGTAGCTCACGACCGTGGCGTTAGCATGGACAAAGTATTTAACGGTTAATAATAGGAGGATTACACAATGGCAACAATAAAGATTCAGCAGGTTAAGAGCCGTATCGGCCAGCCTATCGACCAGAAGCGTACTCTCCTTGCACTTGGCCTTCACAAGATCTCTCAGGTAGTAGAGGTTGAGGACAATGCTTCTATCCGTGGTATGATTCGCAAGGTTCACCACCTGGTTAAGGTAGTTGACTAAACTTTAATTTAATAAAACTGAACGACTATGAAATTAAATAATTTGAAGCCAGCAGCTGGCTCTACTCACTCACGTCGTCGTATCGGTCGCGGTCCAGGTTCTGGTCTCGGTGGTACTTCTACACGTGGTCATAAGGGTGCTAAGGCTCGTTCTGGTTATAAGAGAAAGATTGGATTCGAAGGTGGTCAGATGCCTCTCCAGCGTCGTGTTCCTAAGTTCGGATTCAAGAACATTAACCACAAGGAGTATTTCGCAGTTAATCTGTCAACACTCCAGAAGCTTGCTGAGAGCAAGGGCTACACAGAGATCGGTATCGATCAGCTCGTTGAGGCAGGTCTTACAAACGGCAAGGAGCTTGTAAAGGTTCTTGCTAATGGTGAGATCAAGGCTGCTCTCACAGTTAAGGCAAATGCTTTCTCTAAGACTGCTGAAGAGGCTATCAAGGCAGTAGGTGGTAACACTGTTATACTTTAAGTAAATGAAAAAGTTTATAGAGACACTAAAGAACTGTTGGAAGGTTGAGGATTTGCGTATGCGACTCCTCATCACCATCCTGTTTGTTGCTATTTACCGTTTTGGTTCGTTCGTGGTTTTGCCTGGTATCAATCCTGCAAATCTCGAGAAGCTTCAGGAGCAGACAGCTGGTGGATTGATGTCCCTTCTTGACATGTTCTCTGGTGGTGCATTCTCCAACGCTTCTATTTTTGCGCTTGGTATTATGCCATACATCTCTGCGTCTATCGTAATGCAGCTTGTCGCTATCGCTGTTCCATCTTTCCAGAAGATGCAACGCGAGGGCGCAAGCGGCCAAAAGAAGATTGCTCAGTACACTCGTTATCTGACTGTAGCAATCCTTCTTTTCCAGGCTCCATCTTACCTGCTGAACCTTAAGATGACATCTGCAAGCGCTCTTGCATCAGGTCTGTCATGGACAGAGTTCATGATTCCTGCTACAATTATTCTTGCTGCTGGCAGTATGTTCATTCTCTGGCTTGGTGAACGCATTACGGACAAAGGTGTTGGTAATGGTATCTCAATGATCATTATGATCGGTATTATTGCGCGTTTCCCTCAGGCTTTTATGCAGGAAGTGTCAAGCCGCTTTACTGCAATTACTGGTGGTGGACTCGTAATGTTCATTGTTGAGATTCTCATTCTCTACGCTGTTGTATGTGCTGCTATACTTCTTACTCAGGGTACCCGTAAGGTTCCTGTAGAGTATGCAAAGAAGCTCGTTGGAAATTCGCAGGTCGGTGGTGCACGCCAGTATATCCCTCTGAAGTTGTTCGCAGCTAATGTGATGCCAATCATCTTTGCTCAGGCTTTGATGTTCATTCCATTGGCTATAGTACAGTATCAGTCTGATAGTGCAGGTTGGTTCACACGTTCTATGTTGGATAACAGAAGCATTCTCTACAATGTGGTTTATGTAATTCTAATCATTGCATTTACATATTTCTACACTGCAATTACTTTGAATCCAACACAGATGGCTGAGGATATGAAGCGCAATAATGGATTCATTCCAGGTGTTAAGCCGGGGGAAGATACAGCAAACTATATTGAGGAGATTATGTCTCGTTTGACTCTCCCTGGTTCGCTCTTCATTGCCTTTATTGCAATCATGCCTGCCCTTGCAAGTTTGCTTGACGTACAACAGGCTTTCTCTCAGTTCTTTGGCGGTACATCACTTTTGATTCTTGTTGGTGTTGTTATTGACACAATCCAGCAGATTCAGTCTCATTTGATGATGCGCCATTATGACGGCTTGCTTACTTCTGGCCGTACTCGTCCACAGAACGGAGTTAGTGCATACTAAATTTTGTCTTAAATAAGGAATGGCAATATTTCTTAAGACTGAAGATGAAATTGAACTAATGCGCAAGGCTAACCAATTAGTTGGTTTAACCCTTGCAGAGTTAGCAAAAAACATTAAACCAGGTGTAACGACCCTCCAATTGGATAAAATCGCTGAGGAATTCATTAGAGACCACGGAGCGATCCCAACTTTCAAGAATTTCCCAAATCCTTTTGGAGGGCCTTTCCCCGCAAGCATCTGCACATCTGTCAATGATGTCGTAGTTCACGGAATACCTGACAAGAATACCGTTTTACATGACGGAGATGTCATATCTATTGATTGTGGCACACTTCTTGCTGGATATAATGGTGACTCTGCTTACACCTTTCCGGTTGGAGAGGTTTCTGATGAAGTCAAACAGCTTTTGTCAGTAACAAAGGAGAGTTTGTACAAAGCAATTGAATGCTCTGTCGCCGGAAATCACTTGGGTGATATTGGGCAGACTGTTCAAGACTATTGTGAATCATACGGCTATGGGATAGTGCGTGAGCTTACCGGTCATGGTATTGGCAAGGAAATGCATGAGGATCCTCAGGTTCCAAACTATGGTCGCAGGGGCAATGGTACAAAGTTAAAGGCTGGAATGTGTATTGCGATTGAACCGATGGTAACATTGGGCGCTCGCAATATTTATCTGGCTCCAGACAAATGGTCGATAAAGACCCGTGATGGAAAGCCTGCAGCTCATTTCGAGCATACCATTGCAATACGCAAGGGCAAGGCAGAGATTTTATCTACATTTGAAGAAATAGAACGCGTTTTAAATATTTAAACTTTATTATGGCAAAACAATCTGCTATAGAACAGGACGGAACGATAGTTGAGGCATTGAGCAATGCTATGTTCCGTGTAGAATTGGAGAATGGCTGTCCTATAACAGCGCACATCTCTGGCAAGATGAGGATGCACTACATTAAGATACTCCCTGGTGATAAGGTTAAGGTTGAGATGAGTCCTTATGACCTTACGAAGGGACGTATCGTATTCCGATACAAATAATCATATCTTATATATAATATGAAGACAAGAGCATCATTAAAGAAGCGTACTCCAGACTGCAAGATCGTTCGTCGTAAGGGTCGTCTGTACGTTATCAACAAGAAAAACCCTAAGTTCAAACTTCGTCAGGGTTAAAAACTAATTTTTCAATTTAATTATTTTTATTTACATTATCACAACATGGCAATAAGAATTGTTGGAGTAGATTTGCCCCAGAATAAGCGTGGCGAAATCGCATTGACCTATATCTATGGTATCGGTCGAAGTAGTTCAGCAAAGATATTGGATAAAGCCGGTGTCAGCCGCGACCTCAAGGTTAGCGAGTGGAGTGACGATCAGGCTGCCAAGATCCGTGAAATTATCGGCGCTGAATTCAAGGTTGAAGGTGATCTCCGTGCAGAGATCCAGTTGAACATCAAGCGTCTGATGGATATTGGCTGCTATCGTGGAATCCGTCATCGTAATGGTCTTCCTGTTCGCGGTCAGAGCACAAAGAACAATGCCCGTACTCGTAAGGGTAAGAAGAAGACTGTTGCTAACAAGAAGAAGGCCACTAAGTAAAGTTTAACGTTTAAAACTTAAAGTTAAAAGTCATGGCAAAGAAACAGGCAACAACTAACAAGAAAAGAAATGTCAAGGTTGATGCTGTCGGACAGCTTCATGTTCACAGTTCATTCAACAACATCATAGTATCCCTTGCAAACTCAGAGGGTCAGGTTATTTCTTGGTCATCTGCTGGTAAGATGGGATTCCGCGGAAGCAAGAAGAATACTCCTTACGCTGCTCAGATGGCTGCAGAGGATTGCGCAAAGGTTGCTTTCGATCTCGGTCTTCGCAAGGTTAAGGCATACGTTAAGGGACCAGGTAACGGTCGTGAGAGTGCAATTCGTGCTTGCCACACTGCTGGTATCGAGGTTATGGAGATTGTTGATTGCACTCCACTTCCACACAATGGATGTCGTCCTCCAAAGCGTCGTCGCGTATAATACAAATTACGGAAAGTCTGGAATGTCCGGAATGTCCGACTAATTATTTCATTAATTAAAGAAAATCATTTAGCAAAATGGCTAGATATACAGGTCCGAAATCAAGAATTGACCGTCGTTTTGGTGAAACCATCCTCGGTACAGAAAAAGTTTTGTCCAAGAGAACCTCGGTACAGAAAAAGTTTTGTCCAAGAGAAACTTCGCTCCTGGACAGCATGGTCACGATCGTCGCAGAAAGATGTCTGAGTACGGTGTCATGTTGGCAGAGAAGCAAAAGGCTAAGTATGCTTACGGTGTACTCGAGCGCCAGTTCCGTAATTTGTTTGAGAAGGCTTCTAAGATGGAAGGTATTAAGGGTGAGAACCTCCTTCAGCTTCTTGAGAGCCGCCTCGACAATGTCGTTTATCGTCTCGGTTTGGCTCCAACACGTCGTGCTGCTCGTCAGCTCGTAGGTCACAAGCACATCACTGTTGACGGTAAGGTGGTTAGCATTCCTTCTTTCTCTGTAAAACCAGGTCAGATCGTTGCTGTCCGCGAGAAGTCAAAGTCACTCGAAGTTATTGAGGCAAATCTCGCAGGTTTCAACCACAGCAAGTACCCTTGGATTGAGTGGGACAATGCAGCTAAGGCTGGTAAGTTCCTGCACCGTCCAGAGCGTGCAGATATACCTGAGACCATCAAGGAGCAGTTAATCGTTGAGTTGTACTCTAAATAATCATTAAATTAATGGCGATATTAGCATTTCAAAAACCTGATAAAGTTGTAATGTTGGAGGCCAATGACAAGTTCGGCAAGTTCGAATTCCGTCCTCTTGAGCCTGGCTTCGGTATTACCATCGGTAATTCCCTTCGCCGCATTCTACTTTCATCGCTCGAGGGTTATGCCATTAACACCATCCGTATTGATGGTGTGGAGCACGAATTCTCTTCTGTGCCCGGCGTAAAGGAAGACGTGACCAACATGATCTTGAATCTGAAGCAAGTTCGATTCAAGCAGATAGTAGATGAATTCGAGAACGAGAAAGTTTCTATCACCGTTGAGAACTCTACAGAGTTCACAGCAGGTGATATCAACAAGTACCTGACTGGATTTGAAGTGTTAAACCCTGATTTGGTGATTTGTCATTTAGATTCAAAAGCTTCAATGCAGATTGAGTTGACTATCAACAAGGGTCGTGGATACGTTCCTGCTGATGAGAATCGCCAGTACTGCACTGATGTCAACGTTATCGCAATTGATTCGATCTACACTCCAATCCGTAATGTTAAGTTCGCTGTAGAGCCTTATCGTGTTGAGCAGAAGACTGACTATGATAAGCTCGTCATCGAAGTAAGTACGGATGGTTCCATCCACCCAAAGGATGCTCTTAAGGAAGCAGCAAAGATTCTGATTCATCACTTCATGCTCTTCTCTGACGAGAAGATCACTCTTGAGAACCCAGACATCGAGGGTAATCAGGAGTTTGATGAGGAGATTCTCCACATGCGTCAGCTCCTCAAGACACGTCTTGTTGACATGAACCTCTCTGTTCGTGCCCTCAACTGTCTGAAGGCTGCTGATGTAGATACTCTTGGAGATCTCGTTCAGTACAATAAGACTGACCTCCTTAAGTTCCGTAACTTTGGTAAGAAATCGCTTTCAGAGCTTGATGATTTGCTCGAGAGTCTGAATCTGTCGTTTGGAACTGATATTACTAAGTATAAACTTAATCAAGATTAAAACTCAAAATGAGACACAATAAGAAATTCAACCATCTGGGTCGTACTGCATCTCATCGTAATGCTATGCTTGCAAACATGGCAATCTCGCTGATCATGCACAAAAGAATCACTACGACCCTCGCTAAGGCCAAGGCACTCAAGAAGTACGTTGAGCCACTGATCACACGTTCTAAGGACTGAGCTTTTCAAGGTTATTTCTGAGAAGGTAGCTAACCGTCCTGGTGGTTACACTCGTATCATCAAGCTTGGTACTCGTCAGGGTGATGCTGCTGAGGTTTGCTTCATCGAGCTTGTTGACTTCGATGAGAACATGGCTAAGGCACCAAAGGCTGCTAAGAAGACTCGTCGTAGCCGTAAGGCTGCAGCTACTGAGACTCCAGCAGCAGAGGCACCAGTTGCAGAGGCTGCAGAGGCACCTGCAGAGGAGCCAAAGGCTGAATAATGTCCCTGATACTTTAAGGCTTAATATAGATAGCGCTTTCCCTCGTGGAAGGCGCTATTTTTGTATCTCCCTACCAAGTCCCTTGTAATTCCCTTGCAACTCCCATGTAAATCCCATTTTTCTCCAATTCTAAGGAACGGACTTGCACCGAGTTTGGAGCGGATTTATAGCGAAGGAAGAGCGAAGGTATGACGGATGTAATGGATTGGTGTAATACCCTCAGATAGTAAAAATGAAAAAAGTTTTTGAGGGCGAGTATTACACCTTTGCTGTTTTGGGTATGTCTTTTGGTTGAGTGTCAATACGTTAAGCTTGGTGTAATACTCGTGAAAGTATTACACCAAATTCGTGAGATTGGTGTAATAGTGGTGTAATACTTTCGAGAGTATTACACCAAGGATAATATTTTGTTATTCAAAATGTTAGTGTGTGCAAAACGTCAAAGGTGTAATACCCCCGATTGAAATTTTTTTTCATTTTTATTTATCAAGGGTATTACACCATTGTTTTGCATCTTTTTTAGATGCTATAAATATAATGGTTGGAGTTTTTATGTAGATTTGAGAGATGGCTGTGGAAATATTTGGAGGAATTAGAATAAATGCGTACTTTTGTAGTCGGAATCGTTTTTTCGAGTTTATATTTAGAAGATGAAAAAGAATATAATAACTTTTGGAGGAATTACGTTGTGTTGCATTCTGATGGTTGCAGCTATTTCTCTGCTGTTTGTAACAGAAGGGCAGGATGCATGGAAAATGGCTGTCATCTATGTGACTTTTGCCCTGTTTATGTTGCACAGTTGCTATCGAATTAATAAGTTCAGAAAAGCGAAGAGTAAAACATCGGGTGTGATAGAAACTGAATTGAAATTACATCAAGTTGAATCTGTGTCTGGATTCTTGCGCGTATTCTTTGCTCCTGAAGATATGCGTTTCCGTACCTCGTTCGGACTGTTTCTGTTAGTCGTGTTTGGGTGTGTAGGTCGTTATTTCTGGTTCTGGACATTTCTGATACTGCTTGTGGTGTCAAAATCATTTCTGGCTTTTCAATATTACCGTTACTGGAAGGCATATAATGGTTTGATGTGTGATGATGAAACAGAAGAAGAAAAGGAAATTGACGAAGAGGCAGTACGTGAGTTTACAGACGTGCTGAAATCATATGAACGTAAGGCGATAGGAATATGTTTTGATAATGTGGGAAATTCTCCGAAGGGTATTGGTTGCTCAAAATTTGGTGGTCAACCTGATGTGCCTGCTGATTTTCAATGGCCTATGGATGACGAAAATCGTCCGCTCTCATTATTGTTTCAGATAGATTGTCGTGATCTTGCGACAGTTGATACAGAACGTCTGCTTCCTACAAGTGGTCATCTGTATTTCTTCTATGAGCAGGATGAGCAGAATTGGGAAGGCACGATGAATAGTATTCGTGTGATCTATGATGAAACGGAGTATAAGGAATTGCACAGGGCTGATTTCCCCGTAGATCTTGCAGATGAGTATAGATTGCAGGAAAAGCCTTTGTCGTTTGTCGTTCGGAATAGTTATCCGTCATGGGAGGATTTCCAATGTAAATGTCCTGATTATGATGTGTCATGTGATGTGTTGGATGCTGTCATGGAAAAGTTTAATTTGGAGCAACCTTATGACACAATAGGCTCAATGCTTGGATGGGCAGATTTGATACAAGGTAATATAGTTGAAGATGCGGATGATAATGTGCTGCTGCTTCAGTTAAATTCCATAGAATCTGTTGATGCAGATGAACTAATGTTTGGAGATTGTGGAGCTATCTATTTTTATATTTCAAGACAAGATCTGAAAAATAAGCGTTTCGACCGTATCAAGTTTGAGCTGCAATGTTATTGATATGAACAAGTGCAACGCTTATAGTTGCATTTTTGAATATAATACCTGTCTCTTTGTTTTGTTCATGATAGAACCTTATAAAACTGTTAATAAAGGTTAATAATTCTCATGATGTATTTAAATCAACGAATTTTTTATTAACTTTGCATCAACTTTGTGACAAACAAGGTAAAGGATTGGTTCGGTAGCTCAGTTGGATTAGAGCAACAGCCTTCTAAGCTGTGGGTCCTGGGTTCGAGCCCCAGCCGAATCACATTTGTTTGGTTATATGCGTACTAAATCGTTGAGTTCTAACTACCGAAAACAATATATCCTTAAACAGTAAATGTACCGTTGCAAAAATGCATAGAAACAGAATAATTATATACCAGAATAACTATGATGACATTACAATATGTCATTCAAAGCAATCTGTGACTAATATAATGGCATTACAATGATGCCAAAAGGGGCAAATGACAGTATAAATGTTAAAACGTTGGTATTATGAAGAAATGTATTATCGTAGATGATGTTGCTCTTAACATCGTATTAGCACAAAAGATGCTGACTTCACTTAACTTGGATATGAGTAAGGCAGTCAATGGTCAGCAGGCATGTGATATGATCAGAAATGGTTATGAGCCTGATGTCATGATCCTTGACCTCATGATGCCTGTGATGGATGGTTTCCAGGTTCTTGAGGAGATTCGTAGTGGAAGATGTGGTAATAAGGATTTACCAATAATAATTCTTTCTGCACTTAACCGTGAGGAAGATGTAAATCGTGCTATGTCTTTAGGAGCAAGTGATTTTGTTACAAAGCCTATAATAATGAATCGTCTTATTAATGCAGTAAAAACTGTGTTGGAGAAGACAAATGACTAATTACAGATTTTCAAGTTAGTAATTAATCTAATGAGATGGCTTTTACTTCTGCTGTGCCTTATGCCTGTATCCAGCTTCGCACAGCTGGAGGCCGATATAGATAGTCCTACTGAAGACGTTCTCACAGAGGCTTTTGTTAGTGAGGAGGTTATGATGGACGATCTTTTGGGTATGCTTGCTCGTTTTTCTACTTACATTATTAATGACTATGAGGAGTGTACTACGCCGAATAGTCAAGGAGAGAGATGTGGCTGTTTCAAGGGAGAAAGTTCGATGAACAGCAATGAGGCTGGTGTCCGTACTAATGCCGACCTGTCGATGATATGCGCTTTCCTTGTTAAGTATGCCCAGCCAAAGAACATACCATTGCCATCAGGTGTCACCTATGAAATGCTGAAGAAGTATGCAATGACATCTTTGACGTTTGCCTATTCCACCCATAAGGCGAACAAACTGAAGACCTGTGCCGACGGTCGATATTGGGGAAGTGTGTCGGTAAAAGATAAAGTATGGGAGTCAAGCCTTTGGGCTATGTCCGTTGCATATAGCGCTTTTTTTCAATGGAATGACTTGACTGCCAAACAGCGAGAATACATAAGGAGTTTATTGCTGGCTGAATGTCAGTATGAACTACAGCGTACTGTTCCTACAGGATTCAGAGGTGATACTAAGGCAGAGGAGAACGGTTGGGAAGCTGATGTGCTTGCCGTTACGTTAGGACTTTTCCCTGACGATCCTCTTGCCCCTATGTGGTTTAACAAGATGCGTCTTTTCGCTATAAATTCCTATAGCCATACGAATGACTCGAAGGATGAGAGCGTAATAGATCCCGGATATAATCTTGAGAAAGTGAAGGATTTGCATATAGGTCCAAATCTATATGACGATTATACGCTTCAGAATCATAATTATTTTCATACCTCGTATCAGAATGTTGTGATGCAGGAGCTTGGAGAGGCTGCCCTTGCACTTGAGCTGTTTCAGGCAGGAGAAAAGAGAAAACATTTCTGGAAGACAACTGCTCTTATGCACAATTGTGAGGTGGTGTTTGACCGTGTCCTGGCCTGGCTTGCATTGGCTGATGCAGAACTTGCTATGCCCAACGGAAACGACTGGAGCATGTTCCTTTACGACCAGATAACATCATATACCACGCTGGCTTGTTTCCTGCGAGATCCCGATGCCCTTCTTCTTGAGAACATAGCATATCAGCAGATAAAGGCACGTCAGACAACGACGGAAGATGGTTCTTGGTTACTTCGTCCCGATGTACAGGCTCGAAGGATGGGCGTTCAGGCGCATAGGATAATGATGACATATCTCATGCATCTCGTGAAACCTACGAAAGATCTGATACCGACGAGATGGGACGCGTTTCGTGCACGTCATTCAAAGGCATTACTCTTCCCTTCCCAGAACATTGCCCGGGCATATACTAAGGAGCGTTTCACCACGTTCTCATGGTCGGAGGGCTTGAAGAGCTATACCGGATATTTCACATCGGATAAGGTTGACAAGAATAAGATTGTAGTGCCCTATCGCAAGCATAACACAGGAAATATCCTCGGTTGGTATAATGTTGCCGGCAAGAAGGTAAATGCCCGTCCTATGGGGAAAGGTAAGTTCTATTTCCAAGGAGACGGTTATGTTATGAATGGTGGGCTCAATACTAATGACTCTACTCTGAACAACCGTTTCTCGCTATATAGCACCCCCCGAAATGCTTTTATCTACCTTGACTATGTAACTGCGAATGATTCTTGCCTGATAACGGCAGAGAAGGGCGGATTATTGGCAATTAGTACTGATGAATTTACAAAGGATACACGTACTCTTTACTATCACGAACGTGGCCTTGGGAATAATGACGAGAGCATAAAGGTGGTACAGAGTGATGGTGAGGATATGGTACTTATAAACTCTGACTGGGTAAATATTGACAATGAGATTGGTGTCATTGGTCAGAATGAGAAGATGATAGCTTTTGGCGACAAGAGCACGGAGAATAGCATCAAAACAACCAAGCTGTATCCTATGTATTCCAACGATACTCGTACTGTTGGTAAAGGCGAGGTCGTCGGCAAGAGAAATCTTGTGTATTATGCCAATGTATCAGCTATTGACATGTGTTTGATGAGCCAGCGTCTCTGTCCTTTGAAACAACAGTTGCCAGATGGATGGAATGGTATCATTGCTCCTGACAGTTGTGGAGCATATCTCTTTATCAGTAATTTCGATGGTAGAACAACAGAGGATGCCCTTGAGGATGTACAGTATCCTCTCACCAAGGACGGTGAAGACTGGGAAATGTGGGCTCCTGTGTTTAATGTAGAGACTTATATTGCGGATAGCCATTCTACTGCCACTTTCACGCTTGAGCAGAACCGTTCTTTTGCCCAGCCAATCAATTTCTTTATCAAGGGCGATAATGTTATTGCTTTTTCTGCTTCTGAGACAATAGCCTATGTTACGGCACGAAAAAACACCACCATTACTATGGCGGTGTGTGTGGATAATATGGAAGAACTTGTCATCAAGAATGTAAAGCTCAAAGCCGGTCAGACTGTTGTCGTGCTTGTCAAGGATGGGGATTTTGTTGTGGTGTGACCCTCCTACCCCCAAAGGGGAGTGTTACTTGTACGGTTGAAAATTCTATCTTTCAAGTTCATTTGTCTCGCCTCTACCTTAAGTCCGTTCTACCTCCGTTCCAGGTCCGTTGTAAGTCCGTTCCCGGAACTATAGGATCATAGGAGGAAGAACCTCGATTTTACTGAACGCAAAGACGCTAAGGCGCAAATAGTTTATCTGACCACGGAAAGCAGGAAAGAAACGGAATTTCGAGCTTGCGCTCGTGATGTGGAAAGTAAATTCTAAGCAAATTAAACCAGTAAATTAGAATCGGTAAATTAATGTGGTATTACACGTTCTCACTCCGTGAGGAAACATTAATTCCCATTAATTAAACATTAATTTCGCATTAATTTTCTAAGTTGTTTTATTGGGAGATACCCCAAGGGATATTATGATTTGTATTATATGTGAAAAACTCGTTTTGCCGTTACCGTTGTAATATCTGCCAGAGCCTCGTTGCTCGTGCCGTAAGCCAAAGCCAGTTTCTCTATGATGAAAGGGATGAACGAAGACTCGTTTCTTTTGCCTCTGTGTGGGGCAGGAGCCATATAGGGGGCATCTGTTTCAAGAACGATTCTTTCCAAGGGAACAACGGTGGCAAGGTCTTCGGCAAGATGACTTTTCTTGAATGTTGAGACACCACCTATTCCGAGTACGAATTTATCAAACTGCAATAGCTCTGTGGCCTCATGCTGATTACCGGTAAAGCAATGGAAAACACCTCCTGGCAGTTCCTTCTCGTATCTGCGGATAATCTTCACCATCTCATTCTGAGCCTTGCGACAATGAATCATAAGGGGAAGTTGTGTCTCTACGCTCCATTGTACCTGTTGCTCAAAGGCATCAAGCTGTTCTTTCTCAAATTCGCGTGACCAGTAGTAGTCAAGACCTACCTCGCCGATGGCTATATAGTTGCCGTTGGGAATTTCTTGGTGCATCTTATCAAGCACCTCCTTGTAATCCTCTTTTACATCCTCAGGATGAAGACCGAGCATAGGACGGATAAAGTCGGGAAAGCGTTCGCAAACAGCCTTCATTGTGGCTATAGAGTCATAGTTGATGCCTGGGCACAATAACTGTATGGCACCAGCCTCTTTTGCGCGTGCTATTACCTCGTCAAGGTCATCCTTGAATTCCTCTCCGTCGATGTGGGTGTGGGTGTCGATGAATGAAACGGCCTCTCCCCCCGTCCTCCCCCATAGGGAGAGAGCCGGAGAGCTAAGGGCAATGTTATTATTCATTTTTTATGTGTGATTATTGTTCAACCTCTATTTGCATTCCGGCTCCCTCCCTACGGGGGAGGGCGGGGGGAGAGGCCACTTTGTGGGCCATTACTTCTCCCTCTTCATCATCTTGGCTGCATACTCCCTGAGAGCAACCTTTTTTCCTTCGGCAACGCTAACCTTATTGAGTGCCTCGATAGCCTCGTGATAGTATTCCTCCATTTTTGCCTTAGCCATAAGGTCGATACCGAGTTTGTTGTAGATAGCGGTCACGGCTGCTACCTTTTCCTGACGGTCGAACTCCTTGGCTGCAATCCAACGAGAGAGTTCGGCCTTTGTCTCGCCCTCAGCCTTGTTGAAGGCATTGATAAGCATGTATGTCTTCTTGTTGCTTGTGATATCGCCACCGATAGCCTTGCCGAAAACCTTAGGATCGCCATACACATCAAGGAAATCGTCCTGAAGCTGGAAGGCAAGTCCCATACGCTCGCCAAAGCGATACAGAAGGTCTATGTCCTCCTTTGGAGCATCAGCCATTATAGCGCCAATCTTCATGGCACAGGCAAGCAGAACGCTTGTCTTGAGGCGAATCATCTCAATATATTCCTCCTCACGAACATCATCGCGAGTCTCAAATTCCATGTCGTACTGCTGTCCCTCGCCAATCTCCAAAGCTGTAGTGGTGAAACAATCGAGAACGGCAGGCAACTTATCTGCAGGACAGTTCTGCATCCTCTGGTATGCAAGTACGAGCATAGAGTCGCCTGAAAGTATTGCGGTATTAGCATCCCATTTCTTGTGAACGGTAGGCTGACCACGACGCACATCCGCATTATCCATAAGGTCATCGTGCAGAAGCGTGTAGTTGTGGTATGTCTCCAGACCTATTGCCTGTGGAAGGATAGACTCAGGGTTATCCTTATAGAGGTTGTACGACATCAGCATAAGCATAGGGCGGATGCGCTTTCCTCCAAGGTCGAGAACATACTTTATCGGTTCATAAAGTGAATAAGGCTTGCGGTCGTATGGCAAGTTTGAGAGATAGTCTTGAATAAGATTAAGCATATTTTCAATTACGAATTACTAATTACAAATTACTTGTTTACTATTTATGAGTTACGAATTGCGAATTGTGCAAACTTGATAATTTGTAATTCGTAATTCGTAATTAAGTCAAAGCGTAAACGCTGCATTTATCATCAGGCTCGAAGAGCTTACATGATACTTTGCGTAGGACACTCCGAGAGAGAAACTATCGAGTATCAATCCGCCTCCGAATGAAAATCCGGCTCCGTGGGAGCTATCAGATTTGTCGCCAAAGCTATCGTATGTGCCGACCTTCATCTCATGTGCCCTTCGGAGGTTATATCCAGCGGAGAGATATATCTGGTCGCTTAGTAGAAGGTCTGCTCCAATCACCATGTGTCGGAAAAGTGAATAGTTCCAACGGGTAAGGTCAACAGCCGTAAGGCTAAGGCGGAAAGGAGTGCCTATCAAGCGTTTCGTGACACCGAGCTGTAAATCGGCTGGCATAGATTCGTATTCCTCATCGTATGCAGATAGCTGCCCTCCGAGGTTCTTTGCCACTATTGAAGCAGAGAAATCATTTTCTTCATCGTAATAGTTCAAACCAAGGTCAATACCTGCTGCGGTACTGCTATAGTCGCCAATCTTAGAATATATGAATCGGGCTGTCACTCCACCCATCAGATTCTTTGCAAGAGGATATGACAGCGTGCCGTTAAGGGCAAGGTCGGAAGCGTTGAATTCGCCAAGGATAGTGCCTTCTGCATTGGTGTGCTTCATACTGCCATAATTCATGAATTGCGCCGCCACTCCAATAGTTGCTTTCTCTCCTTGTGCAAAAGCATATCCAGCCGAGAAGAGATTCGCACCGCTCATATAGTTCATATATCCGAGATTCAAGGTCCTGTCGGTAACAGAAGAAAGCAATGCCGGATTATGTATGGCGAGTGCTGCATCATCCTCAATGAGAGATATGTTATCTCCACCCAAGGCTGCCGCGTGCGAACTTACAGGCAAACGCAGAAAATTGTATATTGTCTGCGACTCCTGAGCGTGTATTGCAAGCGAAAAACCGACCAAAAGGAGGAGAATTAGAGCTTTTTTCATCCTAATTAAAGAAATTTACGGCAAAGATAGCATTTTTTTCCAATATCATTGCTAAATTTGCACTCGAATTTAATATAAAAACGCATTTTACCACTATTTTATTGTGGAAGTAAAGAAATCACATAAAGCAGATCTTGAACATCTTCGTCCGTGGATGTTTCTCGGCGCATTCGTCATGATGGCTCTACTCTTCATCCTTGTGCTTGAAGTGCATATTGGTGGAGGAAAGGACGATTTTGACGATTTCGACGATGATATAGCCATGGATTTGAACATAAAGCCGAACGATCAGCGTGACATGATTTCTGCGGCAGAAAAGACCAAGCAGGTAGAACAGTCGGAGAAACTGAATAAAGTTGATAATCTCTCGGACATTCCGCCAGAGGTTCTTGATGTGGTGAAATTCCAACCCGAAGAATCTGATGATGAGGAACTTCTTGAAGAAGAGAAGGATGAGCCTATTAATCAGAATGAAAATGATCCCGAGACTCTTCGTATTGTTCAGGAGCTGCCTATGTATCCAGGTGGAATGGTAGAATTCATGAAGTGGCTCACAAAGAACTTGAAGTACCCTTCTGCCGCCCTGAGAAGTAAGATAGAAGGTAAGGTGATGATTAGTTTTATCGTCAATACCGATGGTACTATTTCTGATATAAAGGTAGTGAAGAAAGCCCATCGCTTGCTTGATGCCGAAGCTCTGAGAGTTGCCAAGCTGATGCCTAAGTGGGAACCCGGGAAAGATCACGGAAAGGTATGCCGTACAATGGTTGCTATACCTATTGTGTTTGAGATATAATTTGTGTTGGATGATGCCGAACAGCAATTCCTTTATTTTTTACTATTGGTGGCTGGTAAAGTGAGTTCGACGAAAACATATAATTTTCCATTAATAACCAATTAATTTCGTATTAGTTTTCTGTAAAGTACAAGCATCAGAAATGCTCCATGTAATTGTTCGCTTAGGCTAAAGCAAGTCGTCGAACTCATGTTAAGTACCAGTCCTAGGTTTATCCAATCAAAAAAAATACCGGACAGCAATAATTTTAACCTTAAAATTTGGCAATATCAAAGAAAACGATCACTTTTGTACCTGCATTTCGGAAAACAGATGTGTTTTTCGGAAAAGATGTAGAAAATAAATTCTTTTAACCAAAAACTAAACATAATCTTTTAGAAAAAATGAAGACTAAGAAACAAAGACTTTACAGTAGGTGCATTATGCTTGCATTAGCATTGATGACATCTGTGGTATCGGTTGCCCAGACCCAGACTAAGATCGGGGGAATCTATTACAATCTTGATTCAGAAAATAAACAGGCGTTTGTCGCTTCTGAAAGTGGTAGTCAAGGGGGATCGTACTCTGGTGCGGTGGCTATTCCTTCAACCGTGAAAAGTGGAAACGTGACTTACAACGTTGTAGCTATTGAGGCTATAGCTTTTTTCAAGTGTGAGAATCTCACTTCTATTACCATCCCTAACTCTGTGGAATACATAGGTTTTGCAGCTTTCAATAATTGTACTTCCCTCAAGGCGCTCAATATCCCAGCTTCGGTAAAGACTATTGATGCTGACGCTTTTGCGTATTGTCCCAGACTTAAGACAATTACGGTTGATCCTGCTAATACCGTATATGATAGCCGAAACAACTGTAATGCAATCATCCATACCGCAACAAATGAGCTTATTCTTGGTTGCGTGAATACTAAGATTCCAAGTACGGTGACAAGAATAGGGATAGACGCATTTAATACAGTAGATATGTCAAATATCAATATTCCTAATTCGGTGACGAGTATAGGCAGTAGAGCCTTTGAGGGATGTGAAAATCTAAGTTCTATAAAGATTCCAGAGTCAGTAACTGTGATAGGTCAGAATGCTTTCAGTTGGGATGCTGTTCTCAGTAGTGTGGAGTTGCCTTCAACGTTGCTAAAAATAGATGACTATGCTTTCTCTGAGTGCGGTTCGATATGGGGAATTGTCTTGCCTGATAATTTGAAGACGATTGGAGCAGGGGCATTCAAGTCTTGCTTGAACATTTGTGAAATTACTATACCTGCTTCTGTTACGGAAATTGGCCATGATGCGTTCCAGGACTGTATGAGTCTTGAAAAGGTAACATTCATGTCAACAACTCCACCTGATATCGCCTCTGCTATATTCAATAAGAAAGTTGAGATACATGTACCAGAAGGATATAAGGCTGCATACGAGAATATTGCAGGTTTTAAGAACTGCACGATAATAGATGACGTGAAGGTGCCAGGAAATAGCGAAACGGCTGGAATTTCTTCACTAAACGCAGAACTCTCCCCACTCAACTCTAAAATATTCACGTTGAACGGTAAGCGTATCTCTGCTCCTCGTAAGGGGATAAACATCATTAATGGCAAGAAAATTATATTGAAGTGATTATGAACAAGATATATGGATGTATGATGCTCGCTATAGCATTGGTAATGTCTGCGACATCGTATGCAGCATCGTATGTAGAGGCTAAGATTGGAAATATCTACTATGTCCTCAATTCAGAGAATAAGAAAGCGTCGGTAGCATCAGAGTACGATTTTGCCAAGAATAGCAAAATCCTCTACTCAGGTGACGTGGTTATCCCTGAGACCGTGACCTATGACGGGGCGACATATAAGGTGACTGGCATTAAGTCATCAGCTTTCAATGCTTGTGAAGGACTGACCTCGGTTACAATCCCAAATACTGTGACAGAAATTGCCGATAATGCTTTCTCGTATTGTACTAATCTGAAATCGCTGCACATACCGGCATCTGTAGCAAAAATTGGTGATATGGCATTCGCCTATACAGGACTAAATTCTGTTACCGTAGATAAGGACAATAAGTTTTATGATAGCAGGAACGACTGTAATGCCGTTATCGAGACGGCAACAAACACGCTTGTCATTGGTTCAGACAAGACCGTTATTCCTGATGGCGTTACGAAGATTGCAACGGCTGCCTTTTCTTCATGTCAAGAACTCCAGACGGTCGTAATTCCTAATTCCGTGAAGAGAATAGGAAAGAACGCTTTCTCTGGTTGTGTAAGTCTTGCTTCGGTCACTCTCCCTGAAGGATTGGATGAGATAGAGGCTTACACTTTTTCAAACTGCGGTGCCTTGACATCTATCGTGCTTCCTTCATCCCTTACGAGTATTGGCGAGTTTGCTTTCTGTTATAGCGGTTTGAAATCAATAATCATTCCAGCATCAGTCTGGAATATTGAGGCAAGGGCATTTGATGGTTGTTGAAATCTCGCTACCGTTGAGAATAAGGCTGTTGTGCCTCAGACTATTTATGATGGTACTTTCAGCGCATTCAAAAAGTTGATTGTGCCAGAGGAAAGTGCAGATGCTTATCGCAAATCGCCTATCTGGAGTAATTTCGCCTATATCAATGGAGTGGCAACTGGGATAGATGATCTGCAAACATCCAACGACCAACGCCTATCTTCTATATACAATCTCTCGGGCAAGCGATTGTATAAAACATTCAAGGGCGTGAATATTATAAACGGAAAGAAATATATTTCGAAATAGGAGTAAAGCGTTTCTCCCATGTAATTCCCTTTTAACTCCCATGTAACTCCCATTAGTCTCTGCATCTATATATGCCAAAAGCAGAGGCATAACGGAGGCATAGCGAAGGATCAACGGAGGCAAGTAAAATAAGGGGAAAAGTAGTTCTCCCACACGTTCAGATTAATCATCTGATGGTGTGGGAGATTTTTTTGAGGGGATATTATGAAAACTTTGGAGATTTTTTTCGTTTTCTTATAAATAATGTGTAACTTTGTACGCGAATTAGAAAAGTGATTAGAGTTTAGTGATTAGAGTTTAGCGTTTAGAGGGTGGGGGGTAGCCCTTTGACCTTTGACCTTAAACTTTTGTCCTTAGTCCTTTGACTAAAAAAATAAAAATGAAAGAATTCCTTCAGGTTTTGAGGCGTTTCGTGCCTCCGTATAAGAAATACCTTGTGTTGTCGATAGTGTTTAACATTCTGTCGGCAATATTGAATATATTCTCTTTTGCCACTCTTGTTCCTATCCTCCAGATCCTCTTTAAGACTGAGGATGCGGGTAAGGCTACTGAGATGATGGCGTGGGATTGGAGTAATGCCAAGGAGGTGTTGAGTAATAATGCCGATTTCTATGTCACGAATATGATAGCGGATGTGGGCGCAACCACAACCTTGCTTATCATTGGTTTGTTCCTTGCCTTTGCCACTTTCCTCAAGACAGGTGCTTATTTCCTGTCGTCTGCTACTATCATACCAATACGTACCGGTGTGGTGCGTGATATCCGTAATCAGCTTTACCGTAAGATTACTTCCTTGCCATTGGGCTTTTTTACAGAAGAACGCAAGGGCGATATAATTGCGAGAATGTCAGGTGATGTTCAGGAGATAGAGTATTCTATAATGTCAAGTCTGGATATGCTCTTCAAGAATCCTATTCTCATTATTGCATATTTCTCTACGTTGCTGCTGATTAGTTGGCAGCTAACCCTGTTCACCATTGTCTTTGTTCCGATAATGGGATGGGCGATAGGTGCCGTGGGCAAGAAACTGAAGGCCAATTCCATTACTGCCCAGACATTGTGGAGCGACACTATGAGTCAGGTGGAGGAAACGCTTGGCGGGCTCAGAATCATCAAGGCATTCTGTGCTGAAGAGAAGATGAACGAGCGTTTCGACAATGTGAACTCCAATTACAGGAACACCATCCTGAGAGTAAATACCCGACAACAGTTGGCTCATCCTATGAGCGAGTTCCTCGGTACGTTGATGATTGTCATCGTATTATGGTTTGGCGGTATTCTGGTGCTCAACGACTATGCTCTCAGCGGTCCTACGTTCATCTATTACATGGTTATCCTTTACTCAATCCTTCAGCCGTTGAAGGATTTCTCACGTGCAGGATATAACATTCCGAAGGGACTTGCTTCAATGGAGCGTATTGACAAGATACTGAAGGCGGAAGATACTATTCCGGAAAGCCAGCATCCAACACCTATCACATCCTTCGAACATCAGATTGAGTTCCGTAATGTGTCGTTTGCATATAACGACTTCAAGACGGGAGAGCCTCACTGGGTGCTGAAGGATATCAATCTCGTTATTCCAAAGGGAAAGACCATAGCAATTGTAGGTCAGTCGGGGTCGGGAAAATCTACTCTTGTGGATCTCATTCCGCGCTATTATGATGTGCAAAAGGGTGAGGTGCTGATTGATGGCATAAATGTGAAGGATCTCGGCATACACGACCTTCGTCAGCTTATAGGAAACGTAAATCAGGAGGCTATTCTTTTCAACGATTCATTTAGGAATAATATCACATTTGGCGTGGAGTCTGCAACTGACGAGCAGATAGAGCAGGCAGCAAGGATTGCGAATGCTCATCAGTTTATTACAGAGTCGGAGAACGGCTATGAGACTATGATTGGTGATCGTGGTGGAAGGCTCTCTGGCGGTCAGCGTCAGCGTGTCAGTATTGCCCGTGCCATTCTGAAGAACCCTCCAATCCTTATTCTTGATGAGGCTACCTCGGCACTCGACACAGAGTCGGAGCGTCTTGTTCAGGATGCACTTGAGAAACTGATGACTACCCGAACTACAGTAGCCATCGCTCATCGTCTTTCTACTATTAAGCATGCAAGCGAGATCTATGTGCTGCATGACGGCAGGATAGTGGAGAGCGGAACGCATGAGGAACTTCTGCAGAAGGGTGGATACTATAAGAAACTGCATGATATGCAGATGTAGAAAAAGACCCACCCCCTTGCCCCTCCCATAAAGGGAGGGGAGTATATACAATCTTCTGATTGAGACACTTGCTTGAATATTAAATGGGAAACAATAACAGTTTTACGTCCATAAACGATAATACTATATACTCCCCTCCCTTTATGGGAGGGGCAAGGGGGTGGGTCTGTCTTTTTCTCTTCCTCTTAGCCTATCTCATGTATATGCTGACAAGAGTGGTGTATTTTCTTGAGAACTATACTGATTATTTCAGCGAGACTCTGAAGGATAATGACTTGTGGGAGTTGTTGGCTGGGTGTTGGATTTTTGACACCTCGGCTATAATGTACACCAACGCTTTGGTGGTTTTGCTTGTCCTTATTCCTTATAGCCAGAAGTACAAGGAGAAGATTGTGCGATGGGTGTTTACCATAGTCAATGGACTTGCCTTGAGCGTAAACCTTGCTGATGCAGCCTATTTCCGTTTTACGGGAAGAAGAACTACGATGTCAGTTATTCAGGAGTTTCAGAATGAAGATAACATTGGTGGTATTCTTGGAATAGAAGTTCTGAGACATTGGTATCTCGTAGTTCTTGGAGTGGTGCTTATCATGGTTTTGTGGTATGGCTCTAAGCTGATTTTCAAATATTGTGGGGGAAAAGGGCGAGGTTATATCTGGGATATTCTTACCCTTATTGTGTTCATTCCTCTCTGCATAGCAGGAATGAGAGGAGGATTTACCACGGCTGTACGCCCGATAACCGTTAGTAATGCCAATCAGTATGTGGCGCATCCACAGGAGGCAGCCATTGTGCTTAACACTCCTTTCTCGCTTATCCGCACTATGGGTAAGCATACGTTCAAGGATCCACGTTATTTTAGCGATAAGGAACTTAACGAGATATATTCGCCTGTTCATGAGGCAAAGGCTGATAGCGTGCCGATGAGGAAAAAGAACGTGGTGGTGCTTATTGTCGAGAGTTTCGGAAGAGAGTATATCGGTTCTCTGAATACGCATCTTGACGGTGGTCGCTATAAGGGCTATGCACCTGAGATTGATGAGATCGTGGCAAAGAGCCTTACGTTTGAATATACTTTCTGCAATGGCAGGAAGTCTATTGACGGAATGCCTTCCATCCTCTCTTCCATACCTATGTTCGTTGAGCCATTCTTCGTTACACCTTCATCAATGAATGATGTTGGCGGCATAGCGTGTGAACTCTCAAAAGTGGGGTATGAGACAGCTTTCTTCCACGGAGCTGAGAACGGAAGTATGGGCTTTGAGGCTTTTGCAAGAAAGACAGGATTCGGTCGTTACCTTGGCAGAACGGAGTTTGACGAAGACAAGCGTTTTGGGGGAGAGAAAGAGTTTGATGGCACATGGGCAATATGGGATGAGCCATTCCTTCAGTTCTATGCCGCTAAGATGTCGGAGATGAAGCAGCCTTTTATGACGGCTGTGTTCACCGCCTCTTCACATCATCCTTTCGCTATTCCAGAGAAATATCAGAATGTGTATAAGAATGACGGCCCGAATCCTATCCACAGATGTATTCGCTATACCGATCATGCACTTGGTGAGTTCTTCCGAAAGGCAAGTAAGGAGCCTTGGTTCAAGAACACTGTATTCGTGATAACGAGCGACCATACAAACGGTGTGGATCATAAGGAGTATGGTACGGATCTGGGAGGTTTCTGTTCGCCAGTAATTATCTATGATGCCTCTGGTGAGATAAAACCGGGTCGTAGAAACTGCATCGCACAGCAGATTGACGTTATGCCGACCTTGCTGAGTTATCTTGGATATGGTGATAGATACGTGGCTTTTGGTCAGGATCTGCTTTCAACGAAAGACGAGGACACATGGGCTGTGAACTATCTCAACGGCATATATCAGTTTGTAAAGGGAGACTATGTCATTCAGTTTGACGGTACTCGCGTTAAGGCTATGTATGATTTCCGTAAGGATGTGCTTATGCAGCATAACCTCGTGGGGAAGGGCATAGCACAGGAGAAGGCTATGGAGCGACAACTGAAGGCTATCATTCAGAGCTATATGCAGAGAATGGAAAAGAACGAATTGATTGTGAAGTGAATAGTGAAAAGTGAAAAATGAATAATACCTAATACTGGTAGTCACCAGTACGAAGGTTCTCGCAATGGCGTTAGCCAGTATTAAGTATTATTCACTATTCGTTATTCTCTATTCACTTATTAGTTGAAAAATGATCGGAACAAGAATAAAAACCATATTTGGTTTCTTCATCGTAATAACGATGATATGCGCCATAGGGCGAATAGGCTTCTATCTTGTGCATCACGCACTTATAGAGAGCGGTGGTGAGGCTTATTTTCTGCCTATGCTCCTGCATGGCTTGCGTCTTGACGTGGCTGTGGCTGGCTATCTTTGCTTGCTTCCATGTCTGCTTGCCGTTGTGAACACATGGATAAAGGGTAGGGGAGCGTTACGTGTTCTTGGCTATGTGTGGAAGGGATATTTCGGCATTGTAGCCTTACTCCTCGCAATCGCCATACTCCTAAACATAGTGCTCTATGGCTATTGGGGATTCCCTCTCGATTCCACTCCGCTTTTCTATTTCCTCACCTCTCCGAAGGATGCTGCTGCAAGTGCCGAGTGGTGGATGATTCTATGCGGCATTATCGGTCTTGTATGTGTTACGGTCTTGTTCGCCTTGCCGTTGCTGCGGGTTTATAGGTTTATAGATAAGGTGGAAAATGAATCTGTTCCAAAGAAAATTGCAACCTCGTTTATTTGCATCCTTATGGGAGTAGCTATGATTATTCCTATTCGTGGAGGCTTCACCGTGGCTACAAATAACGTCGGTACTGTATATTTCAGCGATAACGTGCGACTGAATCATGCCACGGTTAATCCGCTGTTCAGTTTCCTTGAGTCTGTAACCCACGAAGAGGATTTTGCTTCTATGTATCGTTTCATGGATGATGCTGAGGCTTCACGACTGTTTGACGAAATGAAGCATACGGCGATGCGTCCTGACAGCATAGGTGCTTATCGCATCAATAATGTGAGTGGAACGAGGGTTGTTGTTGTTATTCTCGAAAGTTTCTCTTCATATATCATGACGGAGGAAGGGCATGTAAAGGGAGTTACGCCTACGCTTGACAGATTATCGAAGGAGGGTGTGTATTTCAATCATTTCTATGCAAATAGTTTCCGCACAGATAGAGGACTTGTATCAATTCTTAGCGGTTATCCTGCCCAGCCTAATATGAGTCTTATGAAATACCCTCGCAAGACGAATAATCTTTACTCTATTGCCCGCTCCCTGAGAAATGATGGTTATCAAACGCAATACGTATATGGTGGTGATGCCAACTTTACGAATATGCGCTCTTACCTTATGGCAACAGGCTTTCAGGATATTATCTCTGAGGATGATTTCCCTTCTGAGCAGTTGACAGGCAAATGGGGGGCTAATGACGGAAATCTCTTTGCAAAGGCACTTGAACGTATGGATGAGGCTTGGAAAAATGACACGAAGAACTTGATGGTGATACAGACATCAAGCAGTCATGAGCCTTTCGATGTGCCTTGTCATCAGTTTGATGATAAGATTCTCAACGCTTTCTATTATACTGATCGTGAGCTTGGCTCTTTCGTTGATAAGATGAAGGCGCGTGAAGACTGGAAGAACACCCTTATTGTTATCGTGCCTGATCATCTTGGCTGTTGGCCTGATCCTGAGGATAATTATAAGATGCGACGCTATCACATCCCTCTTATTATGGTAGGTGGTGCATTGAAGGAAAAGGCAACTCTTGGCGTGTATGGTTCGCAACAGGATATTGCGGCAACCGTTCTTGGAATGCTTGGCATAGATCATAGCGAGTTTACTTTCTCAAAGGATTTGTTTGATACCACGTTCCATCACTTTGCATTCTTCACTCATCCAGATGCCGTAGGCATGGCTGATGAATATAATCAGATAATGGTAGATAACCCTTCGCAAAAGCCTTTGTTCGACCTTGGCACAAGGAAGGGAACAAATAAAAGAAAGGCTCAGGCATATCTTCAGAAACTGTTTGATGATATTGCCGATCTAAAGTAAAAAGTAAAAATTTAAAAGTAAAAAGTGGTTAATCACGCCCGTAAGCTCTAAAGCTAATCATACTTTTTACTTTTTCCTTTTTAATTTTTAATTTGACTATGGATAAACTTAAAAACGCAATCATTGCATTCTTTTCCTCTAACAGGAAGGTATTTTGGTTCGGCTTCCTCATAGCAACCATAGCCACCGCCCTTGAGTTGTTCAGGGGCAGGGCAGAAAACTATCATGTGTTTGCAGATGCCACGTTGTATTTCTGGCAGGGCATAAATCCCTATACCCATGAGTTCGTGGAGGAATTACATCGCTATTTCCTCTATACCCCTGTGTTCACGGTATTGTTCGCTCCTATCGCCTTTCTGCCCGATTATATAGGCGGTTTCGTGTGGAATCTCACAAACTATACGCTTATGTACTGGGCGGTTATGACCTTGCCCGATAAGATTGCCGTACCTAAGCTGAAGATATTCCTGTATCTTCTTCTGTTGCTTGAGCAAAGCATCTTCCCGTTTCAGTATAACATCACGGTTTGCTATATTTTCCTCTATGCTTTCACGCTTTTGGAGAAAGACAAGCCCGTGCTTGCCGTATTGCTGATAATGGTATCTGCGACCACGAAGATCTATGGCGTTTTTGAACTCGCTCTTCTTTTCTGCTACAAGCATACTTTCCGCAATTTCTGCTATGCAGCCTTGTTTGGAGCTATCCTTCTCGTTTCTCCTGCTGTTGTGAAGGGCTTTGACGGACTTCTCCCTTACTATAACGAGTGGTGGAGCATCCTTCATGAACATAACACCGAGGAGATTTATATTTCACTCATACATCTTCCACCTATTCGTCCGTTCATGGTGGCACATTCTGGTGAGGTGCAGATGGGATCTCTCGCCCTGCTTTCCGTAGTGTTCTTTGCCACATATAAAAGATGGAGCGACTTCACATACAGGACAAGGATGCTTGCCGTGCTTATGGGCTGGATACTCCTGTTTAGTGATGCATCTGAGAATCACACTTATATCATCGCCTTCTCTGGTTTCATGATGTTCTATTACACAAAGGCTGAGCATACGCTATTTGATAGGATTCTATACTGGTCAAACTGGTTCGTCTTTGGCGTTATGCCTGTTGATGTGCTATTCCCTGTGCCTGTCTATGCCTTCTTCCGCAAGGTTCTCTGGCTTGATGTCTGTCTGTTCACGGTCACATGGGTGTATATGATTTATCAAACTTTAAATAAAGTGAATAGTGAAAAGTGAATAGTGAATAGTGAATAATACCTAATACTGGTAGCCACCAGTACGGAGGTTCTCGAAAGGGCGTTAGCCAGTATTAAGTATTATTCACTATTCACTATTCACTTTCAACTTGAACTATGCAACGACTCTATAAATACATTAGTTCGCAAGTACCGTTTCTTGTAATCGGAACCTTGCTTTGCACCATCATAGATTCTCTGTTCTATATATTTGTTGAAAACAAGTTTGATAGGGGATTCCTTGTGATAGGTGCTAATTTCATGATGACGCTCGGCATGGTGTTCATCATGATGATTTTGTCTGTGTTTAAGGCTGATAAGGCAATCAGGTATGTGTTTATGTTCATCATCTCGGCATACGTGTGCCTCCTCGCTTTCTGTTGGGCGAAGTTCGGCAACACCATTGACAAAGGAATGATAGCCCTTATCAACGGCACTAATCCGCAGGAGATGTCAGAGTTCTTCTCTGTCTATGTCACCGTTCCGTCAATCCTGTTGATGCTTTTTGCCGTGTTCGTTGTGTTCAGTGCCTTCGTGTTCCTTATAAGGGTGATGCATAGTGCTGGTAAGAAGCAGATGATAGCGGTGGGCTTGTTCTTCGTCTTTGGATGTTGCTGCCTCGGTTTCTCTTTCTACACCATCCCCGGAAGGATAGAGGCTATCTTCCGCACTCAGAAGAAGAATCTGTCGGAGTATCTTCATCATCCTGTGATGACTCCTACACGCAACGCGCATCCCGATGTGGTGATGCTTGTCATTGGCGAAAGTCATGTGCGAAGCCACAGTTCTCTCTATGGCTATGATAAACTCACCTCACCGCGTCTTGCCAGGCTTCGTGACAACGGAAACCTCATCTGTTTCTCGCAAGCCGTATCTCCTGCCACCCATACTGCGGAGAGCTTTAAGTATTTCATGACAACGTGTAATTCTGCCGAGGATGAAAAGCCGTGGTATGAATGTCTTACCATACCAGAGGCGGTTCAAAGTGCAGGATTCAATACCGTATGGATCTCTAATCAGGCATACTCCGGATGGCACGATAATGTGTCAGCTTCCTTTGCCGACCTCTGCCAGACAATGTTTTATGCTAAGGAGAAAGGCTCAGAGGAACTTATCGCATTCCCTGACGAGGTGCTTTTCCCTCTGGTGGAGAAGTATATGGACAAGCATGTTTCCACAGGTACACACCATTGTGTGTTCATCAATCTCATGGGGCAGCATCAGGCTTATGACAAGCGTTATCCTCGCCGTTGGGAGAAGTTCAAGCCATCCCACTATGCTGCTAAGCCTGAGAATCAGAGGGCGGAATATGCAAGTTACGACAATGCCTGTCTCTATAATGACTATGTTGTTGATAGTCTTTTCGCTACATTGCGTGACCGTAATGCCGTGGCGGTTTATTTCCCTGACCATGGGCAGGACTTTTATGTCTCTGCCCCGGATTATTGCTCTCACTCTAACGATAGCAATCCTGTTTCATATCAGGCTGGCATCCAGATACCTATGGTCGTTTATATGTCAGATAAATATCGCGCCACTCATGCTGATGTGGAGCGAAAACTGAGGGAAATGAGCCGTAAGCCATTTAATACCACGAATATGCTCATGCTCGTGCTCTATCTCACGGGGTATTCCACAAGATAATTACGAATTACAAATTACGAATTACCTATTAACGTAACGTGAGTTCGATGGAAAAAAGGAAGCGGATTTATCTGGTTTATCTGAAATTTATCGCGAAAAAAATATTGTGCCAGCTATCAGAAAAATCAGATAAATCTGTTTCCCTTATTATTTTTAACATTCTAACACCGCTCAGTTCGCAAAGATGTTTTTTACTCACAGCCTTTGTAAAAGCATCGCAAGCGCTGAGCAGTAAAAGCAAGATTTTTTTTGCAAAAGCAAGACCTCACTTCCTGCATCAGTTATAGGTCCGTTTCAGGTCCGTTCCAGGTCCGTTGTAAATCCGTTGTAAATCCCATTCACCTCCCATCTCTGAAAGGGCGATAGAGTGGAGCTATAGTGGAGGCATGGCAAAGGCTGATTTTGCTATGCCCGGATTACAAGTGCATTTTTTTCGCGAGAGTTTTTGTAGGGGGGGTACACTTTTGCCCATTTATAGGTATAACGCTCTGACTGTCAAGAGATAACAAAGCGTGCACCTCCCCCCGAAGTGCACCTATGAAAAGAACGTTTTTAGGAGGGGGGTGCACGCAACGTAAATCACTGGTAATCAGTAGGCAAAAGGGGGAAAACAGGCAAAAGTGCACCCCCCTATTTAAATTCTCTCACGAAAAAATCGAAGGGAGTGTTATGCCTGTCAAAAAACAGCAAAAGGAGCTCCCTCAATATGAGAACGCCCCTAAATAATAAGGAAAACAGATTTATCTGATTTATCTGATTTATCTGATAGCTGGCGCGATACGTATTCTGCTAATTTTCAGATAAATCAGATAAATCCGTTTCCCTTTTTATCGAATTTACGTAAATAGGTAATTCGTAATTGATAATTGGTAATTCGTAATTACTCCTTTACCTCGCTTGCCGGCTGTCCGTCAGGATGTTCATGGTCAAAGAATCGGAGATTGGAAAGTTCCGTAAGACGGTTTTCTGCCTTGAGATGACGGATGAAACCTGCTCTTGTGCGCTTCCAACGGTTGTGAGTCCATAGCCATAGGGACGGTTGCTCACGGATGTTGGCTTCAAGACGTTCGTAGTATTGTTCCGTGATCCAATGCTCTGGAACAGAGCGGGAATCATCGGTGATGAGCTGAAATTCTGCTGTGTAGTGTCCGCGTCTGTCCTTGGTGATGTGTGCGTAGTAGCAATCCATATTTAGCTTGCGTGCTATACGCTCGCCTCCCGTCATTACAGGGGTGTCGTGATGGAAGAAAGGCAACCAGTAGTTCATGCTTTCCCATATAGGAACCTGATCGGCAATGAAACCGACAATGACGGACTTCCCCTCCTTTGTATGCTTCATTATATGGCGTATGGATTGTGCCATAGGAACGTTGATACTGCCCATTCGCTCGCGTGAATATCCAATGAGCTTGTCGATAGTGACATTCTCAAGCGGATGGTAGAGCTGAAGGCATTTGCCACGGTCACTTGTCCATAGGGGTAATGAGCTTATCCATTCCCAGTTGCAATGATGTCCGAGGAATACAGCCACGCTCTTTCCCTGCTCTACAGATTTGTTGAGTAGTTCAGTCCCCTTGAATCTCATGCGCTTCATTATTGTCTTTTGGGACATGCCGAAGTACATTATTGACTCTACGATGAGATTGCACATATGATGGTAGAAACCATTCTCTATCTTTTGCCGCTCCGCATCTGATAGTTCTGGAAAACTCTCTGCAAGGTTCTTCCTTACGATGTCACGGCGATAGTGTACAACGTATCGCACGATGAGATAGAGTATATCAGCCCATAGGTAGTGCCACCATGCAGGAAGACGGGCTATGAGCCACCATAGGCAGAAGAGAATGCTTCCGAGAAAACCAAGAGAACGTTTTTTTGTTTGATTATTCATTGAAGAGGGGGATATTATAACGTGAGGTCGAAGAAAAGCGCCGAAGGTGCGACACCTAAAAGGGCGGTTCGTAAGAGCCGTTATATAGATGTTTTTTAGGGCTTGAGGTCTGAAGGACCGATACCTATTGTATATGTTAGGTGTCGCACCTACGGCGCTCACTAAAAACATCATCATGGTAACAGCCCTTGCGGACTGCCCTGTTAGATGTCGCACCTTCGGCGCTTTTCGTCGAATTTGTTATTTAATTGAATAGTACATTTACAGCTATGCCGTATAGGAAACCGCCCTTGAGGATATACTGCTTTATGAAGCGCATCATGGGGGATGCGATGATCTTCAGGAGAGTAACCTTCTTGCCGGCACGTTTCTCTACCTCGTTGTCGGTGTAGTTGTTCAGACGGATGAGCGTGGCGTGTGTAGAGTCGTCAAGATGGTCGAGAGCCACATCCTTCCTCTTCTCGGAAATGTGGTCGAGCTTGCCGTTAACGGTAGGGAAGGTGTGTACGTAAGGTGGCCACACGGTACCTTCCTTTATGAAGAAACGCAGTTGGTAGTCAGGGTATGATGAGGGCAGGAATGTGCCCATTGTGTAGTTCTTTCGTGGAATGTAAAGTCCGCGAACGTCTCCCGGATCCTTGATGAAATCATAGAGGTAGTCGTGTAGGGCTTGGGGAATCAGTTCATCGGCATCAACAACAAGAACCCAGTCGCTGCTTGCTGACTGTATGGCAAAAGTACGGGCAGGTTCTGCACTCTTATGGTTTTCTTTTGGAAATGTCACTACCTTTGCACCATACTCTTTTGCTATATCCACGGTATTGTCGGTAGATTCCATGTCGCAGACAACAATCTCGTTAAACGATTTTGCTGTCTCAAGAACACGTGCAAGATATTTGCTCGCATTGTATGTGTTGATTACTACAGATATGCTATTTTCCATATTTCCATTATTTTGCCTTAAACCTTTCATTTTCTACAAGGTTTCCTACCAAGCCAAATCCTTTCTTGATAATATACCAAACGGATTTGATACGTGCGAATCGTCTCTTGCTATGTATTACATCCTTGTTGAGCGGTGTTGTATGCAGGTTCCAGTCTTCACCTTGACGGGTGATGAATTTTCGCATTGTAGAGTTGCTTATACCCCATTTCAGAAGGAATTGTGTAGAACCGTCATTCTTGTGGATTCTTCCTGTTGTCTTTGTCTCGAAATGATATACGCGGCTATTACCTAGTCCCTTTAGATAGTTTATGCCTACCATGAGCAGTTTTGCTGTGAAGTCCGGGTCGCTATACATTCCGGGAGAGAACTCAATGCTATAGCCTCCAACCAGATCCCAGATGTCGCGATGTACGAGCGACGGAGGGCGTGTGGCTCCTTGCCAGTCATTATATGGTTCGTTCATATACTCTTTGAGCAACTTCTCTTCCTGAAAATTAGCTATTGAATCTCCATAGTCAATGCATAGTCCTACGTCGTATTTATCATGTGGCTGTATCATTGTGCCAGAGAGGTAGAACAGATTATCGGGAAGACTCTTTATCTCATTCATCAATACGACATCCCAGTTCGGAAGTACATACATATCATCGTTGATGAAGTATATGTAGTCTGTCTTAACGTGTCGGCGCATACTGTTCATCGCCAGACATACACCAATATTTTCATCAGAGTGCGTATATTCCAAACCTTCAGCCTTAACCCATTCGAGAGTGCCGTCAGAGCCGTCATTCACATGAATGATGATCTGATGGTTGTATGCGGAATGCTGTCTGATACTACGTACACATAGTTTCAGATAGTCAAGGTTGTTCCATGTGGGAATGAGAATGGAGAAACCGTTATACATTCTTATAGCTCTTTTCTAAGTCTAACAAATGGAAGTTATGTTGGCGTTGATGATCTCCGTCAGGAATGACCATGTAGTTGCCATATTTCTGTGTGAGATATTCGTGGGGATGCTCTACCCCCATCACGGTCTTGCCCTCAAAGGATACCGCTGTAGGCTTGCCTAACAAATGCTTTGGCATCACACCTTTCAGACCATCGTCATGATCTACTATCAGCTCGCATTTGTCATAGTCGTATGCTCGTTGCATATTTCTCAGTTTCTCTTGTAATCCTTGCATGGTATATAGTTTCCTGCACAAAAGCGGAAGCCATGAAGAAGGACCATGCCCATGACGGTATGGGTCTCTGTGTACAAAGTATAAGGCTTTCTTCAGCCATTGATAGCGTATGAAATGCAGACGTCGCTTCAAACTGGAAGATGGCATTCCATCGAGTGGGAAGACATCGAGATATATGCCTCCGAGATAGCTTAGGTGCATTCGTTCTATGAGGGTTGTGCTACCATCTTGTATCTTGGCAAAAGGCAATGGATAGTTCTCTGCATCAGTTTCATAGCTCACTACCTCAAATGGTTCTGGCATCCAGTCTTTTGCATTCTTCATAAGCAAGTCATAATCCTTTCTGGGCATGGCTATGTCGAGATCGTCATCCCAAGGAATGAATCCCTTATGACGAATTGCTCCGAGCATTGTTCCTGCCCAAAGATAATATCTCAGATTATGTTCCTTGCAAACTCGGTCAAGGGCAAGGAGAATGTTGAGAATACGAAGTTGAAGTGGTCGTATGTCGTAGGATGCCATGATTAAAAGCCTAACCAAGCCTTCCCAAAGGGAAGGATGTTTTATACAATCTTTCGCTTAAAAGAAGGCTTGGTCGTATTATTATTATTTAGTGAATTCTATTTGCAGAAACTTATATAAGGTGCAATACTATCTAACATCCTTCCCTTTGGGAAGGCTTGGTTAGGCCTTTCGCATTTTCAAAGTCCTCTACCGTGTCAAGCTCACAAGAGAAGAGCTCGGTCACATCGAGAACCTTGTATGTATGTCCTTTTGGAAGAAGACGCTCGAAGGCAAGCTCATAGAACTTGTTTTCAAGATGTTCCTCGTTCATCATCGGTTCAAGTTCTGCATAGAGGGCTTTGGTGTATTCCTTACCCATCTTCTCTATGCCAAGGCTCTCACCTGCTGCATCTTCAACACGACAAGTCTTGCTGATTTCGAGGATAGAGCCTTCCTTATCTACCACCACCTTCATCTCTTCTTCTCCAAGCTCGTGCCTGATGAGAGTAAGGACATTCTTAGCCTCATTAGCCAATACTCGTGTTACGATCTCTGGATCATAGAGTAGGTCGCTATCTAAGAGCAGTATATCCTCATTCTCTGCCTCTGGACGTGCAAGCCAAAGTGAGTAGATGTTATTGGTTGAGTCATACACCTCGTTATGGATGAATGTCACCTTTATGCTATTGCCGTATTGCCCGGAAACGAAGTTCTCAATCATCTTGTGCAGATAACCTGTTACGATGACGAACTCGGTTATGCCGTTCTTTATCAGCGCATCCATAGAACGCTGCAAAAGACTACGCTCACCAATCTTAAGCAAGCACTTTGGAGTGTTGTTTGTCAGCGGACGAAGGCGTGATGCCATACCAGCCGCAAGGATTATTGCTTTCACTTATTCTAAATTAAAAATTAAAATGTAAAAATTTAAAAGTATGATTACATTTAGAACCCGTTTTTTTTCGTTTTCTTCACGATTGCAATTAGGATATAAATTATCTCATTGCAGTCATTGTTTATCGAGTCGAATTCTTTTTGGGAAAGAAATTCTCCAGTGTATAATTTCCTCAACCAATATGACGTTTCGTTCGCTTCTTTTAGAGCTATGCTGTATTTGCTTACAAAATCGGCTCTGCTTTGTGCATAGACACCCTCATTAAGATTTGCACCTATGCTCGTACCGGTTCTACTTATCTGGTTGATGATGTAGTTATCTACATGCTTTGACTTCAGATAAGCTGCAAGTTTGATAATTCTGTCCGTGAATTTCTCTACCTTGATTAGCAGTATGTTCTCTTTGTGCGGGAACATAGGTAATCATACTTTTTAATTTTTAATTTTTACTTCTTACTTTTTACTTTTCAAGCGCACAGCGCTTGATTATATCTACTACCACCTGTATCTGCTCCCTTGTTCCGAGAGTGATGCGGAGGCAATCTTCAAGTCCCTTGTCGCCCATGAATTTGATCTTGTACTGCTTCTCAGCAAAAGCCTTTTGCAGACGTTCCTTGATTTCTGTTGGGTACTTTATAAGGATGAAGTTGGCAACGCTCTTGTAAACCTTGAAGCCGGGGAGATTACCAAGTTCTTTCTTGAACAACTGGCGATCCCACTCCATATCATCAGCCACCTTACGATAGTGGTCGTCACTCTCAAGGGCTGCTATTGCCACAGCCTCCGTGAAGCGGTTATAGCCAAGGTATTTGTTGGCATAGCTGAGGAAATTCTCATGTCCCTTACCCATGAAGCCGAAGCCCATACGCAGACCAGGAAGTCCGTAGAACTTACTCAGGGTGCGTGAGATGATGAGGTTAGAGTATTTGTTTACCAGAGGTGCGATATAATCGGTATCTGTGGTGATGAACGAAGCGTAAGCCTCGTCAATAAGCACCATTGTGTCCGCTGGTATGTTCTCCATAATCTTGCCTATCTCCTCTGGTGTGAGGCAGTTTCCCGTAGGGTTATTAGGAGAGGCGAGGAGGAGCATACGAGGATGAATACGGTTGGTATATTCTATAACCTCGTCCACATCGTATGCGAAGGTATCATCCAACTGATGCAGAGGGTACATCTCAAAGTTACCGCCACATTCACCTGCTATGCGGTTGTAGTACCACCAAGAGAACTCAGGAATGAGGATGGTCTTGTTGTCGCCCTTCATCAGATAGTAGTGAACGGCATTCTTCAGGATGTCCTCACCACCATAGCCAAGGAGTACCTGCTCTTCTGGCACGTTGTATATCTCTGAAAGACGAACAGACACGATGCTCTTCTTACCCTCGTCGTAGATACGAGTGTAGAAGCACAATGTCTCTGGGTCGAAGTTCTTTATTGTGTCAATAACCTTCTGTGAAGGCTTGAAGTTAAATTCGTTTCTGTCAAGAAAAATCATATAATTTTATTAAATTAAAAATTAAAAAGTAAGAAGTAAAAAGTGGCAAATCACGCCCGTAAGCATTCAATGCAAATCATACTTTTTACTTTTTAATTTATACTTTTTACTTTTGAGGCCGCAAACTCAGAATATGTCCCGAACTCATAGCCTCTTGACTTGAGGTCGAGTATCACTTCCTTTAGTCTGTTGTACATATCCTTGCCAGCGTGACGCTTAACTATGTACATTATCTTCAGTTCCGGATGCTCTCCAAGTGGATAGAACTCCCAAGGGTGGAAGTAGGTGTTGAAATAGCCGTCATGCTTTACTATCCTACGGCATAGAGCCTTGTAGAGCCACAATGGGAAGTTGTGCAAAGACAACCAGAACATCGGTATTCTTAGCCATGGACTAACGGATGCCGGAATCTGCATCACGCCATCTTGCATGAACCATGTCCTTGGTGTTCTTAGATGCATATATCTGCCAGGGATAAAGGCAGGGTTAAGAGAGGCGTTATAGGTATAGCCCTCGCTATGTAGTGCCTTGTTGTTCACGGGGAACATCCTTGGCTGTCGCCATCCGCGAACGCTCCTACCTGTCATCTTTTCAAGATGTTTCTTGCATCTGTCCGTATCTTCAGGAACTGGATTGAAATGGTCACAGCCATGAGCGGCAATCTCGTGACCTTCTTCCATTATTCTCTTTATTACCTCAGGTGCATTTGATGCAAAGTTTGTGGTGCAGAAAAATGTTCCTTTCACTCCACATTCCTTGAGGCAGTCGAGAATCTTGTTCATACCATATCTTGAAACCTCCATGCCTTGTGCTATCGGATCATAGTCAAGTCCGTTCTCCTTCGGCATGTCAAATTCCTCTGTGTCAAAACTCAGTAATATCATCTTCGAAAAAATTAAAAATTAAAAAGTAAGAAGTAAAAAGTATGGTTTGTATCTTCATCGACAGTCTTTTCGCTATCCATGGTAATCATACTTTTTAATTTTTACTTATTACTTTTTCTTTTTCTACTTGCTTCCTTTTCCCATTATAGCTATTAATGAAATACCCCGGTCGCTGCTTGACCTCGTTGAACACCCTTCCGAGATATTCGCCTATTATGCCCAGACCGATAAGCTGTATGCCTCCAAGGAAGAGGATTGTCACCATTATCGTAGGGTAGCCCGCTACTGGCTCTCCGAAGAGATTTGTCACCACGATGATGTAGATGAGATAGAGGAAAGCAATCAAAGACACGAATATTCCCAGGAAGCTAACGATTCTCAGAGGAGCCGTGGTATAGGCCATTATTCCGTTGAGTGCGAGGTTGAGAAGTGCAGAGAACTTCCATTTCGTCTCGCCTTCCTGGCGCTCAAGCTGCTTGTATGTTATGCCCTTCTTCCTAAAACCTATCCATGAGTACATGCCCTTGGTGTTTCGCTCCACCTCACGCATACTCTTGAGTGCCTCTATGCAGGAGCGGTCAAGAAGTCGGAAATCGCCTGTATCTTTCTGGATGGGCACATTCGTTAGTCTTTGCAACAGTTTATAGTAAACGTGCGACGACTTACGCTTGAACCATGTCTCCTTAGAGCCTTCGCGCTGGGCATACACATCATCATATCCTTCCTCCCACCATTTCAGCATCTCTGGAATCACGTTGATAGGATGCTGCATGTCAGAGTCCATAATAATCATGGCATCGCTATCCACATGGTCGAATCCTGCCATCATGGCTATCTCCTTGCCATAGTTTCGGGAAAGGTCGATATAGCTCCAATGCTGAGGATCCTGATTATGCAGCCTTATCATCTGCTGAAGGGTGTTGTCCGTAGAA
>CADBXL010000042.1 GCA_902798615.1 uncultured Bacteroidales bacterium
GCAGAAAGATAACAAACTCTATGCTTAAATCTGGTCTTTATATCAGGAACGGAAAGAAAGTGGTTGTAAAGTAATTGATATTGAGAAACAATATCTAAAGAACTTAAGGGGCGCTCTCATATCAAGGGCGCTCCTTTTGTAATTCCTTTTCGAAAGACAAAAAAAATTCAAAGAGTTTGAAGAGGGGGGTGCACTTTTTCGTGTTTTAACGTATTTTCCTTCTGATTATCAATGCGTTAGACAGAGTGCACCTCCCCTCAAAACAAATTATGCTTTTCATGGGGAGGTGCACTCGTTATTTTCGTTTGATTATCAACGTGTTATATACAAAAAGAGGTGAAAGTGTACCCCCCTCTACAAAAACTTTCACGAAAAAATACACTTGTAATCCAAACATCGCGAAATGAGCCTTGCATTTTTTAGAATTAAACGCCAAACACCCACAGGTGGTTAACAACGCTTTGAAAAAAAGAATTTTCACAAAACTCGTCAACTCGTCACCCTCAACGCTGCAAGTTATTGTGACTCTTTCGGTTATAGCGGTGATTCATTTCAAAACACTCGTCACCCACTCATCACCTTAAAGTGTTGTAACTTGTTAAGAATGTGAGATTTACAATGTAAATTCACTCGTCACCTACTCGTCACCTTTTTAGGGTGACGAGTGAATTGGCTATGCAACTTATTATATATCAGTATGATATGCCACTTAAAGGTGATGAGTGGGTGACGAGTGAAACAAAATGAATCACCTCCATAAATCCCTAATACATAAACCTTTACAACGCTATGGGTGACGAGTTGACGAGTTTTGTGAAAATTCTTTTTTTTGAGATTAATTCTACTTTGTCTTTACTGCAAGTCCCAAGTGATTCCTATGTGATTCCCTTATAAGTCCCATTTCCCTCCCATTCTATGGAACGGACTTGAAGCGAAGGCAGAACGAAGGCATAGCAAAGGATGGACGAACGCATATTTTTTATTGAAATAATTGAAATTGATGCACATTGTCACAAAATATTCTTTTATGACAAATATACAGATGTAAACTAAGTGAGCTCATCAAGCTAAAGCAAGTCTCTTTTCGTTTTTCATTTATATTGTGCTATCTGTGTTCTGAAAAGGAATGGTTCGTGATATGGTGGGGGAATGGGGAAACTTTAGCCGTTCAGCTTCAGGAAATACATATTTCGGGTGTATCCGCGTCTTTCGAACACCTTGTGCAGAGTGAAACCGTCTTTCTGCATAAGATGATTGCTGATATTGTCGGGATGGGCTGTGGCAAGAAGGAAATCAAGGTCGCTTCGGGAGATAATCGCCTTAAGTGATGCCCATAGCCCGTTCATCAGGCCGCTTCTGCGCAGTTCAGGACTGACCATCGCCTCGCCAATCTCTGCTCCCTTGAGCGAAAGGAAATGCTCTGGCATTACTTCTGAATAGTCGTGGATGTCATGAAACAGACCAAGCGTTGCCACCAGTCTGTTGCCATCGAAAGCGCCTAAAACGATGTCCTCGCTATCGGCATGGAATGTTACGCTGGCTTCTTCCTCTGTCATCGGGATAAGGAAATCCTTGTTCTCCAGAGCGTCAACCACGGTTTTTGAGAGACTGAAGAACGATTCTTTGTCGGAGGGTGTGAGTCTTCTTATTGTCATAATCCTTTGCCTCCTTTACTACCTCCACATCATTCCGCATTCAAGGCATCTGTAAGTACCGTCGCAAAGCACCTGTATGTCCTCGCTACCGCAATAAGGGCAAAGTCCTGATTCGTTTTCAAATTCGTTAGGTTTCATAAATAATACTGTTTTGAGGATGTATTTAATCGTTGCGTTACTGATTCTGATTGCAAAGGTACAACAAATTTTCTTGTTTCTGCAAAGAAATATGGAAAAAGATACGTATCTTTACAAGAAAATCAAAATAATCGTTATAACATACTGATATACAGGAGAATAATTTCGGAAACGTATTTGTGCTTGTCATTAAGTCCCGTCATTAGTCATTAGTCATTTTCGTCATTAAGGAAAGTGAGTGGGGGGATTTTTGCCTCTATATAGTAAATATATAAAATATATTTACTATATAGCCGATTTTCGCCCGTCATTAACTCGCTTAATGACGAAAATGACTAATGACTAATGACGGAAATTTGAAGGAATGCTTGAGAATAGGTGTTCCGAAAATATATTGCTGAATGTCAATATGTTATGGGAACGGAATGCTTTTTTGGGAAAGCAATCACGTTTTTTCCCATGTTTAGTGTTGGCTTTTCCTGAAAAAGTTGTAACTTTGCAGTGTGAATCAGTCAAAGGTCAAAAGACTAAAGGCAAAAGACAAAGGTTGGCGATCACTATACCTCCGTTTCACCTCCGTTGTAAATCCGTTGTAAGTCCGTTTCAAATCCGTTGTAAGTCCGTTTCAAATCCCATTCCTGAATGGGCAAATGATTGGATGACGAAGTGAGCTAAAGTTTCTCTTTCAGGAAACGTGCGGTGTGTGATGCCTCGCACTTGATAATTTCCTCTGGTGTGCCTGTGCAGACGATACGGCCGCCTTCCTCGCCTCCCTCGGGACCAATGTCGATGATATGGTCGGCACATTTGATTACATCCATGTTGTGCTCAACGATAAGAACTGAATGCCCACGTTCTATGAGGGCATCGAAAGCGTGCAGGAGACGCTTGATGTCGTGGAAATGAAGTCCTGTAGTCGGCTCATCGAAGATGAAAAGAGTTTCCTCTTGTTTCTCCTGTGAGATGTAGTAGGCGAGCTTTACACGCTGATTTTCACCACCAGAAAGGGTTGATGAAGCCTGACCGAGCTGAACATATCCAAGTCCCACTTCCTGCAAAGGCTTCAGACGGGCGATGATTGCCTTGAGGTTATTGCGATTTGAGTCCTTCCAAGCATATTTTTCTTCAAAGAACTCAATAGCCTCGTCAACGGTCATGGCAAGGATATCGTTGATGTTCTTGCCCTCGTATCTCACATCGAGTACCTCACGCTTGAAACGTTCTCCGTGGCAAGATTCGCAGGTAAGCACAAGGTCTGCCATGAATTGCATCTCGACAGTAACGACACCTGCACCCTTACACTCCTCACATCGTCCGCCGTCGGTATTGAAAGAGAAATGCTGAGCCGTGATGCCCATCTGCTTGGCAAGAGGCTGGTCGGCAAAGAGTTGGCGGATGTAGTCGTAGGCCTTGATATAGGTTGCAGGATTGCTTCGTGTGGATTTCCCGATAGGGTTCTGGTCAACCATCTCCACATGATGAATATCCTTCCAGTCGCCTTCAAGAGCCTTGAACTCGCCAGGCGCATCGCAAACCTCGTCAAGATGACGCTTGAGAGTAGGGTAGAGGATTCCCTTCACCAATGACGACTTACCCGAACCGCTGACACCTGTGACAACGGTCATGCAATTGAGGGGAAAATCCACGTCAATGCCCTTGAGGTTGTTCATTCGGGCACCTATGATGCTAATCTTACGATTCCATGAACGGCGTGATGTAGGTACATCAATCTTCCTTTTTCCTGTAAGATAGTCAAGGGTATAGCAAGAACCATCGTCTTGTCCTACTCGCCCTTGGAATACTACATTACCGCCATGAGTACCTGCATCAGGACCTATGTCGATGAGATAGTCGGCAGCACGAAGGATGTCCTCGTCATGCTCAACGACAACTACGGTATTGCCAATGTCGCGAAGTTTTTTCAGCACGGAGATAAGGCGCTCGGTGTCTCTTGAATGCATACCGATAGAAGGCTCGTCAAGGATGTAGAGAGAGCCTACAAGCGAAGAGCCGAGAGAGGTGGTAAGGTTGATTCGCTGACTTTCACCACCAGATAGAGAGTTGCTTGGACGGTTGAGAGTGAGATAGCCCAAACCGACATCGAGAAGGAATCCGAGACGAGAATTGATTTCTGTAAGCAATCGCTTTGAAACCTCTGTGTCGTGGGCATTTAGTTCAAGATGGTCAAACCATTCCTTTAATCTTGATATCGGCATTGAAACAAGGTCGGTGATGGTCTTTCCGCCAACCCTTACATAGTTAGCTTCCTTGCGAAGTCGGGAGCCGTGGCACTCAGGACAGACAGTCTTTCCGCGGAATCTTGACAGCATAACACGATACTGAATCTTGTACTGGTTGTCCTTTACCATCTGGAAGAAAGTATCGATGCAAGGACGCCATTCGCCACGATCAGAAGGCAATCCATGCCAAAGCCAGTCCTTATGCTTCTGCGATAGTTCGAAGTATGGGGTGAAGATAGGGAAGTTATCTCTCTCTGCATGACGGATGAACTCCGTTCGCCATTCACCCATCTTATCTCCATGCCAGCATTTCACGCAACCGTCATAGACGCTTAGTGAAGAATCGGGAATGACAAGATGCTCGTCAATGCCTATGATGCTTCCGAAGCCCTGACATGAAGGGCATACGCCTACAGGGGAGTTGAAGGCGAAGAGCTGGTCGGATTTCTCCTCAAAAGTCATGCCGTCAGCCTCAAGACGTGTGGAGAACTCGTAGATGAGTCCGGCAGGAAGGAAATAAAGGCTGCAAGAGCCGCCACCCTCATAGAAGGCGGTCTCAGCAGAATCCGTGAGTCGTGATATGGTGTCCTGCGAGTTATCACATGACATACGATCGATAACGATATAGATGCCATCAGCCTTTACAGCATCTACATCAATGGTCTCAAGGTAGTCGTCAATCGTTGTGACCTCATTATTGACGAATAGTCGGGAATATCCCTGCTGCTGCTCCATTTCGAGCTGACGCTTGAGCGTTCTGCCCTTAGGCAGTTGCAAAGGAGCAAGCACCATGAAACGAGTGCCGGGAGTGAACTCCAGCATCTTTGCAACGACATCCTCGGGTGTGTGTTTCTTCACCTCCTCATTGCTGATAGGTGAGAAAATATGACCTGCTCGGGCAAAGAGAAGTCGGAGATATTCGTAGATCTCCGTTGAAGTGCCTACGGTAGAGCGTGGATTTCGGCTTACCACCTTCTGCTCGATGGCGATGGCTGGTGGCAGACCTTTGATGAAATCGCACTCGGGCTTGCTCATACGGCCGAGAAACTGACGGGCGTATGAGGAAAGGCTCTCTACATAGCGACGCTGACCTTCGGCATACAATGTGTCGAAGGCCAGTGAAGACTTTCCAGAACCGCTTACGCCTGAGATGGCAACAAGGCAGTTACGGGGGATGTTTAGGCTTATACTCTTGAGGTTATTGACGCGAGCGCCCTTAATCTCAATAAATTTCTCTTTTTCCTTTAGCATTTCGAAAAAAAATGAATAGTGAATAGTGAAAAGTGAATAATACTAAATTTAGAGGCTAAATTTCACGATGGCGTTAGCCTGTATTATTCACTATTCGTTATTCACTATTCACTTATTAAATGAGATACTGATTGCTGATACTCTCGTTGTTGATGACGCGACGGATTGTCTCGGCAAACATATCGGCAACGCTGAGCTGCTTAACCTTTGCGCAACGGTTAGCGTAAGGGATAGAATCAGTAAATACAATCTCCTCAAGGGCAGATTCCTGTACGCGCTCACTTGCAGGACCTGACATTACACAGTGGCTTGCACATGCACGAACGGTACGGGCACCAGCTTCCATCATGATGTTGGCAGCCTTGGTTATAGTACCGGCTGTATCTACCATATCGTCAACGATGACAACATCCTTGCCCTTTACATCACCGATAATCTGCATACTCTCGATAACATTTGCACGGGCACGTGTCTTGTTGCAGAGCACGAGAGGGCAGTCAAGGTACTTGGCAAAAGACTTTGCACGCTTTGCACCGCCAACGTCAGGACTTGCGATTACAAGATTCTCGAGCTTCAGGTTCTCGATATAAGGGAGAATGACACCAGAGCCATAGAGATGGTCAACAGGAACATCGAAGAAACCCTGAATCTGGTCAGCGTGAAGATCCATGGTGATAAGTCGGTCGATACCGGCTACGCTCAGAAGGTCAGCCACAAGCTTTGCACCGATGCTTACACGTGGTTTGTCCTTGCGATCCTGACGTGCCCAGCCGAAATAAGGCATGACAGCGATGATCTGACGGGCAGAAGCACGCTTTGCTGCATCAATCATAAGCAGAAGCTCCATGAGATTGTCTGAGCTAGGGAATGTGCTCTGTACGAGGAACACGTCACGACCACGGATGCTCTCCTCGTAAGAAACAGCAAACTCACCGTCAGAGAACTTTGTTATCTGCAGATTGCCGAGTTTGCAACCAAGACTGGCACAAATCTTCTCAGCTAGGTAGCGAGTAGCTGTGCCTGAAAATACCATAAAGGAATCTTTGTCTGTCATTGAGATTTATGATTTATATTAATCTTTGTATTTTTGCTCTTTTTGCTATGCACTATGAACTATCCCACCGCTTTGCGAAGCTTACGGAAATGCTCTATCAGTTCCTTGAAATTCAGTTCGTGCTGAATGCTGAAGCGATTCCAAAGGTCTCCGCAGATACAAACACCGCCGAAACCAAGCTCCTTTGCTATCTGGATATTCTCGATGCTCATTCCGCCCAATGCATAAACGTGCTTGTCGATAAGCCCCTTGTCGCGTGCAAATTCCATCTCCTGAATGCTGAGAGAAGCCTTGCCATTGCCATGTAGGCTGTCGAAGAGGGAGTGGAGGCAAACATAGTCGCAACTCTTCTTCATCTCCTTCAGGTCGCCGATGCGATGTGTGCTGCGGGTAATATGTCGCTTGAAAGCTTCTGGCGTTGGTGTGTCAGGATTGTCGATGTGAATTCCCTTAAGGTCAAATTCCTGCTTAAGATAGTAATGTTCGTGCACACGTATCTTTGAGTGGCAGTCATTAGGCAATAGGGAAAGCAGTCGCTCGCAGTAAACCGGTTCGGAATTCGGTTTTTGTAAGTGAAGTATATCTAAACCTTCATCGAAAAGGGCAGTTAGAATCTTGTCCTCCTCAACAAAGAATTTGGGTTGGGTTAATATGACCAGTTTCATCCTTTGAGTCTAATCTTACTTTGTGCAAAATCAGCCAAAAGGCATTGCACTTTTCAAATATTCGGCTACAAAGTTATGAATAATTATTGAGAAAAGAGAGTTTAGAATTGAAAAATGTTGTTTTTTCTTCGAAATAATCAACAATCATCAAATATTTTGCCGTCAATCTACCTTTATACCTACGTTGTTCTATCGTACCAAACTCGATGAAAGTCCGCTCTATGTCTGCTATAGAATAAGAGGTTCATCGAGTTTGGTTAGGAGGAATAGCGGAGAAAGAGTGGAAGCATAGCGAATTCACATTATGCTTTCTTGAGAATCTCAAGCAGATGTCGCCAAACCATATCAACGGTTGGGATGAGCAAACGCTCGTCAGGAGAATGAACTCCGCGAAGCGTAGGACCCATGCTCACCATGTCGAGGTTAGGGTAGCGTTCTGCAAAGAGACCGCACTCAAGTCCGGCATGAATACCGAGCACCTTTGGCTCTTTGCCGAAAAGTTCTTTGTAAGTATCAACGACAATCTTTGTCAGGCGACTGTTAGGGTTCATCTTCCAAGCAGGATAACCCTCGCCAGTATCGACCTCGGCACCAGCCAACTGGAATATCGCACGAACGGTAGCGCACATGTTATCCAAAGCCGACATCACGTTTGAACGCTGTGAAGTGGTCACGAGTACAGAACCATCTTCCTGTGTCTTTACGCTTGCCAGATTGCTTGAGGTCTCAACCAACCACTCGATAGCCTGATCCTGACACATAGACATAATACCATTATCCACACCTTGAAGTGCAAGGATAATCTTTCGACTGTCATCCTCGGTTATAAGAGGTTCTGCATCAGTTGATTCCATATACATGTTAATGTTTTTCTCCGTAACGTGGAACTCCTCCTCAACGTCAGAAACGAAGATGTTGAAATCGGCACGAACCTGTTCTTTCTGGGCAAAAGGAACAGCAATTGTCATCTCGCCGTCACGAGGGATGGCGTTGTGAAGACCTCCGGCCTTGAGAGTGCCGAGGCGAACCGTTCCCTTTTCCATTTCCTGATAGATGAAGCGGACAAGTAACTTAACGGCATTTGCGCGTTTCTTGTTGATGTCGTCGCCAGAATGACCGCCTGTGAGTGAGTTTACGCCAATCTTTAAGAAAAACATACCATTCACATCTTTCTCGTATTTAGGACGGAAAATAGCCTGAGTACGCTTGCCTCCGGCACATGAAACGAATATCTGTCCTTCGTCCTCAGAATCGAGATTGATGAGCATAGAGCCAGTCATGAAGCCGGCCTTCATACCCTCGGCACCTGTCAATCCAGTCTCCTCGTCACGAGTGAAAACACATTCGATAGGGCCGTGCTCAATATCATTAGAATCGAGTAAGGCAAGTTCCATAGCGATGCCGATACCATCGTCAGCACCAAGGGTTGTGCCTTTTGCACGGAGCCATTCTCCGTCAACGTAAGTCTCTATAGGATCGTTGTTGAAATCGATAGTACATTCAGGTAATTTCTCGCACACCATATCCATGTGGCTCTGGAGGATGACAGTCTCTCTATTTTCGTAGCCGGGAGTGGCATTCTTGCGGATAAGTACGTTGCCTGTCTCGTCAACGATAGTCTCAAGACCACGACTCTCACCAAAATCTTTCAGGAAAGCAATCATCTTCTCCTCATGCTTGGAAGGACGGGGAATAGTGTTGATTTTAGCAAATTGCTCAAACACACATGCAGGATTTAATTTATTTTTATTCATTATTAATATTATTTATGTATGGATTTACGAATATTTTTCTTATCTTTGCACCCGAAATAGGCGTAAAAGGAATTTTTCAATATGCAAAAGTACTGAAATATTTCCAATTCACCTCATTTTTCCACATAAAATTAATGCAATCAGAAAAAAATCAGATAGAAAAAAAGAAATGAATAAGAAGATTTTCACATCGGCTATGGCTGTAGCAGCTCTCGCCGTATCATTCACATCATGCGATAAGTCAAATCAGCAGCCAGAGCCAGCTGCCTCTTCACAGACAGCTCCTGTAGAACTCAAGATTGGTTACGTAGAGGTTGACTCTATAATGAGCCAGTATCAGTTCTGCAAGGACTATACTCTCATTCTCGAGAAGAAGAGCCAGAACATTCAGTCAACACTTCAGCAGAAGGGTGCAGCTCTTCAGAATGCAGCAGCTAATTTCCAGCAGAAGCTTCAGCAGAATGCCTATACAGAGCAGCAGGCTCGTCAGATTCAGTCAGGTCTTCAGAAGCAGCAGGCAGATCTCGAAGGTCTTCAGCAGCGTCTCGGTGCTGAGTTCCAGGGCGAGACAGAGAAGTTCAACAAGGCTCTCCGCGACTCTATCCAGCACTTCCTCGCTGTATATAACAAGGACAAGAAGTATTCTCTCATTCTCACAAAGCAGGGTGACAACATCCTATATGGCGACAAGGCTCTTGATATCACCACTCAGGTGGTAGCAGGTCTTAACAAGGCTTACAAGAAGACAGACCTTTCAAAGGCATCTTCTAAGGACGAGAAGAAAAAGTAATGAAGCAGATTAACTGGGGCTTCATCGGTTGCGGTGAGGTGACAGAGATAAAAAGTGGCCCGGCATTTGGTGAAGTGCCGGGCTCACGTGTAGTAGCTGTGATGAGCCGTAATGCTCAGAAGGCGCGTTCGTATGCAGAGCGTCACAACATAGCTAAGTGGTACACAGATGCCCAGGCTTTGGTTGATGATCCTGATGTGAATGCTGTCTATATTGCAACACCTCCATCATCCCACGCTACCTATGCCATTATGGCTATGCATGCGGGAAAGCCTGTCTATGTGGAGAAACCGCTCGCGGCTTCCTATGATGACTGTGCCCGTGTTAATCATGTGAGCCAGATAACGGGTGTCCCTTGTTTCGTGGCATACTACCGCCGATACCTTCCTTACTTCCTTGAAGTGAAGAATATGGTGGAGTCGGGTAGGATAGGAGAAGTCATCAATGTGCAGATACGTTTCTCCGTCCCGCCACGCGAACTTGACTACGACTCAAAGGAAAAGCGTCCGTGGCGACTACAGCCGGATATTGCCGGTGGTGGCTATTTCTACGATCTCGCTCCTCATCAGTTGGATATGCTCCAGTATATGTTCGGGGTAATTACCCATGCGGAAGGATATTCTGCCAATAGGGGAAAACTCTATACGGCGGAAGACACGGTAAGTGCCTGCTTCCGTTTTGAGAGTGGACTTCCGGGTAGCGGTTCGTGGTGTTTCGTAGGACACGAATCTGCAAGAGAAGACAGAATAGAGGTGATCGGCGATAAGGGAATGGTGTCATTCTCCATATTCGACTATCAGCCGATAGAACTTATCACCTCAAGTGGTAATCAGAAGATAACAGTTCCCAATCCGAAATGTGTGCAGCTGCCACTCATCCAGAATGTGGTGGAAACTTTGCAGGGTACAGCTCATTGTAAGTGCACAAGTGTATCTGCAACGCCAACAAACTGGGTGATGGATAGGATTCTTGGGAAATTCTAAAAAGAGGTTGTGTTTTATATATAATGAAGAGACGCTTTCTTGCTATATATATATTAATGTGTATGACACTTGGTGTTTGTGCACAGACAGATAGCGTTTCGGTATATGACACCTCTGTTCCTAATGTGACAGGGACAGATACGTTGGTATCACATGTACAGCCAATAGAGAAGAAGGGCTGTTGGTTTGGCAGAGCCTGCAAATCCGTTTTCGGATTCTTTACAGCAGAGCCGGACACAATGTATATCGAGCCACAGCGCTATAACTTCACCGTTATGGCACAGACAACCCTTACCGATGACTATTTCACAATAGAAGGTGAGGATGAACATGTGGTTTCGTTTGCCCCTTCCAGAAAACTGAAACTGGGACCTTTCTTCGGCTGGAGATGGCTATTCTTCGGGTATGTCTTTAATGTGAATACTATTAGATTGAGTTCCAAGCATATTGATATCAATACCACGCTCTATACACCTGCAATAGCAGTTGACATAGTTTATAGGAAACTCGGTGACGGATATACGCTACGTTCTATGCAGAATGGTGAACATGATGCCACCGACATGCTTGAAGGCATGGAGATTGACGGTCTCGATATCAACATCAGGTCAGTTAATGCGTATTATGTGCTGAACAAACGTAAATACTCGCATCAGGCAGCTTTCAACCAAACCAACCGACAACTTCAGAATGCCGGTTCTTGGATATTCGGTACAGGCTACAACCGATGCAGCGTTTCGATGGATTGGGAGGCATTCAAGAAGCAGGTGATGAAAATAAGCAAAGGAGATGAGCGATATGTAATCAATGACTCTGCCTTGGTCTTCAATAAAATGAGCTATCGGAGCATACCTCTCTCCGTTGGTTACGGATACAACTGGGTGTTTGCCAAGAACTGGCTCTTTGGAGCACAGATGTTAGGTTCGCTATCTTATATGTGGTCACGGGGAGATACCTACAGTCATTCGCTCAAGGATATGGTTAAGGATTTCAAAATCAATAACTTTACCGTTGACGGAACGCTACGCCTTGGTATCGTATGGAATAATGCCAAGTGGTTTGCCGGGGCAAGTGCCATCTACCACACATACCACTATCATCAGGATAAGCTTCGTGCGGATAATATATTCGGACAGCTTAATATCTATGTTGGCTATAATTTCTGGAGGAAAAAGTAAATACTAATCAAAATAAACGCTAATTATGAAGACAAGAACAATTGTTATTCTGCTGTTGTGCATGATGTTCTCCGTTGGAGCATCTGCCTATCAGTCAAAGAAGGATATGGAGCGTATAGAGCGATTGCTTGTAGAGGCAACAAAATTGCCTAAGGATTCTAATCTGATGCTTCATTTCGGAAAGCAATTCCTTGGTGTTCCCTATGTTGCCCATACTCTTGACCGTAATACCGTAGAGGAAACGCTCACAATCAATACTTCAGAGCTTGATTGTACGACATTTGTGGAGAATGTACTCGCACTCACACTCTGTGCAAAGCGTGGTGAGACAAAGTTCTCTGACTTTGAAAATCAGCTCCAGCAGATCCGCTATCGCAATGGTAAGGTGGAATACACACGTCGTCTTCATTATTTCACATTTTGGATTGAGGATAATGTGCGTATGGGATACGTAACCAAAGTGGAGAGTCAGTATATGCCTTTTACTGCTGTTCAGCGTGTGAAGGTTGACTATATGACAAAGCATGTAAAGGACTATGCCATGCTTTCTGCACATCCTGAATGGTTGGGTGGAATAAAGGAAATGGAGAGTATCATCACGGGAAATTTTTTCCGTTATATTCCAAAGAAGAATATCAATAACTCTAATATCCTCCGTCAGACAATCAAGGACGGCGACATCATTGCCATCCTCACCAAGAAGAAGGGACTTGATACTTCGCACATTGGTATCGCCGTTTGGCAAAAGGATGGTCTTCACCTCATGAATGCATCGTCTATTCATAAAAAAGTGGTGATTGAACCTATGGTTTTGCAAAAATATATGGATAAACACCCCTCTCAGATTGGAATTAGGCTCTGTAGAGTTGCGGAATTGAAAAAAAATTAGTAACTTTGCACCCGAATTCAGGAAAATGTACTTTAGAGTACTTCGCATAAAGAATAAAAATGATAACAGTTACCAATCTCGCCATTCAGTTTGGCAAGCGCGTCCTCTATAAGGACGTAAATCTTAAGTTTACAGCAGGAAACATTTATGGTGTCATCGGCGCAAACGGTGCCGGAAAATCAACTCTCCTTCGCGCTATCAGCGGTGAGCTCGAGCCTAATAAGGGTACAATTGAACTCGGTGCAGGTGAGCGTCTCTCAGTACTTGAACAGGACCACTTCAAGTACGACAACTATACAGTAATAAACACAGTACTTATGGGCCACCAGCCACTCTGGCAAAATATGCAGGAGCGTGATGCTCTCTATTCAAAGGCAGAGATGACTGAGGAAGATGGCAACCGCGCTGCAGAACTTGAAGAGGCTTTCGCAGAAATGGACGGTTGGAATGCTGAGAGCGATGCTGCACAGCTTCTTTCTGGTCTTGGAATCAAGGAGGATTCCCATTATAAGATGATGTCAGAGCTCTCAAACAACGAGAAGGTGCGTGTGATGATGGCTAAGGCTCTCTTCGGAAATCCAGATAACCTTCTTCTCGACGAGCCAACCAACGACCTTGACCTCGACACTGTACAATGGCTTGAGGAATATCTCTCTAACGTTGAGCAGACTGTTCTCGTTGTGAGTCACGACCGTCACTTCCTCGATGCCGTATCTACACAAACCGTGGATATCGACTTCGGTAAGGTTACAATCTTTGCCGGTAACTACTCTTTCTGGTACCAGTCTTCACAGCTCGCTCTCAAGCAGGCTCAGAACCAGAAGGCTAAGGCTGAGGAGAAGCGTAAGGAACTTGAGGAGTTCATCCGCCGTTTCTCTGCCAATGTGGCTAAGTCAAAGCAGACAACATCCCGTAAGAAAATGCTTGAGAAACTTAACGTTGAGGAGATTACTCCATCAACTCGTAAGTACCCTGGCATTATCTTCACAATGGAACGTGAGCCGGGTAATCAGATTCTCGAGGTAGAGAACCTTAAGGCTGTTGATGCTGACGGAACAGTTCTCTTCGACAACGTTTCATTCAATATAGAGAAAGGGCAGAAGACCGTATTCCTTTCGCACAATCCAAAGGCTATGACTGCCCTCTTCGAGATTATTAACGGCAACCGTGAGGCTGACGGCGGTACATACAAGTGGGGTGTTACCATAACAACCGCTTATCTGCCACTCGATAACACCGAGTTCTTCCAAACAGACAAGAATCTCGTGGAATGGCTCTCACAGTATGGTCCTGGTAACGAGGTTGCAATGAAGGGCTTCCTTGGACGTATGCTCTTCAAGCAGGAAGAGGTTGAGAAGAAGGTAAACGTGCTCTCTGGTGGTGAGAAGATGCGTTGTATGATTGCGCGTATGCAGCTTCAGAACGCTAACTGTCTCATTCTCGACACTCCAACCAACCATCTCGACCTTGAGTCTATCCAGGCATTCAACAACAACCTTGTTGGTTTCAAGGGCAACATTCTCTTCAGCTCACACGACCATGAGTTCATCAACACCGTTGCTGACCGTATCATAGAACTTACCCCTAAGGGTACCATTGACAAGCTTATGACCTATGATGACTACATCTATGATGAGGCTATCAAGGAGCAGAAGGCTGCAATGTATAATGAATAAACCTCTTACTAAAGTCCCCCTTCATGGGGGATTTTGAGAGAGGGGAGGGGGATGTACAAAACTAAGAAATAAAACGTATTCGGATAAAAATTCGTGAAATGAAGAAATATATTTTATGCGCTATTTTGTGCTTGACAAGCACTACGATATTTGCGCAGACAGCAGCCAAGGATTCTATTGTTTATATTAGTAACGGCTGTAAGGATAAAAACTATCATACATCTATGTACTGCTCCAAGCTCATGAAATGCAGACACGAACATCAGGGAGCAGCCATGAAAGCTTGTCAGAACTCTTGCTCACATACCGGTCATGTAGTGGCTACAACTCTTGAAGAAGCTCTTAAGCAGGAAAAGAAAGAATGCTACGTTTGTTGTAAGAAAATCAAACTGTAGTGGAGGAGTAAAGAATAAAGAGTAAAGAATAAAGAATAAAGTATAAAGTATAAAGTATAAAGAGTAAAGAATATAAAAATAAGAAACCGCATCCCGGCATTATGATGGGATGCGGTTTCTGTATCTGCATATATCTATTTATGCTTTTCTTTCAAGTTCCTGAAGACTCTCCAACTTCTTTGTTTCAAGGAATTCATATACTCCGCAGAGGTGTTCGCGAACTCTCTTATTACCAAATTCATATACCTTGGTGCAAAGTCCGTCAAGGAAATCACGGTCGTGTGATACGCAGATAAGTGTACCGTCAAAATCCTGTAATGCCTGTTTCAACACATCCTTTGTCTTGATATCAAGGTGGTTGGTAGGCTCGTCAAGGATAAGAAGGTTTACTGGTTCGAGAAGCAGTTTGAGGATAGCGAGACGTGTCTTTTCGCCACCACTAAGCACCTTTACTTTCTTAGTAGAAGCATCACCACCGAACATGAACGCTCCCAACAGGTCGGTTATCTTCTTGCGAATCTCACCTTTCGCAATTTCATCGATAGTCTCGAATACTGTAAGTTCCTCGTCAAGCAATGATGCCTGATTCTGAGCGAAATATCCTATCTGCACATTATGACCTATCTGAATGGTGCCCGAATGCTCTAGCTGTCCCATTATGCACTTCACGAGAGTTGACTTACCTTCGCCGTTTTTTCCCACGAAAGCCACCTTATCGCCTCGCTCAATCGTAAGTGAGCAGTTTTCGAATATTGTCTTTGTGACAGAAGGGTCTATGCGTGAAGGGAATGTCTTTCCAACCCCATCCATAATGACAGGATATGCACCAGAGCGTGGAGCTGGCGGGAATTTCAGACGCAGACGAGAAGTGTCCTCTTCGTCAACTTCCACAAGTTCAAGTTTTTCAAGCATCTTAACCTTACTCTGCACCTGATAAGTCTTCGAGTATGTACCCTTGAAACGCTCGATGAAATCCTTGGTTTCGGCAATCATTTTCTGCTGTTCTTCGTATTGCTTTTGCTGCTGGGCACGACGCTCGGCACGAAGTTCAAGATACTGTGTATAAGGCACTTTATAGTCGTATATCCTACCCATTGTCACCTCTATGGTGCGTGTGGTGATATTGTCAACAAACTTACGGTCGTGCGAAATAACCACTACTGCCTTGCCGTTCTGAATGAGGAAATCCTCAAGCCAACCGATGGATTCAATGTCAAGATGGTTAGTTGGCTCGTCGAGAAGCAGTACGTCAGGATTCTTCAGAAGAAGCTTTGCAAGCTCGATACGCATACGCCAACCACCAGAGAACTCCGATGTCTGACGGTCGAAATCCGAGCGCTCAAAGCCAAGACCGAGCAATGTCTTCTCTACATCCTCCTCAAAATGAGTCATATCAATGGCATAGAACTTCTCGCTCATTGCTGCCACTTTATCGATGAGACCGAGATATTCCTCACTCTCATAGTCGGTACGTGTGGCAAGTTGGTTGTTGATAGCCTCAATTTCAGCCTCCATCTCCCTGAGATGCGAGAAGGCGAGGGATGTTTCCTCAAATACGGTTCTGCCGTCTTCTGTCATGAGATGCTGGGGAAGGTAAGCTATTACCGTATCCTTCGGAGCTGACACACTTCCACGAGTAGGTTTTCTCACGCCTGCAAGAATCTTCAAAAGGGTAGATTTGCCCGCACCGTTCTTACCCATAAGGGCAATTCGGTCACCATCGTTAATCGAAAAACTGATATTACTAAAGAGAGTATCTCCACCGAACTCTACTGCTAATCCATCTACGGAAACCATGAATTGTGTTAATTGATAATTTATAATTAATAATCGACAATTATGTCTTTTACAGGTACTTTCTCCCAATCAAATATTTTGAGCAATTCTGCCGAAGTCATCGGTTCTGGACGGTCTGTCTGTCCTGCATAATATGCGATTTCACCGATTATCTGTTCTGACGTATATTGTGAACGTAAAACGCCCATATCCAAGCTTTTATCGCGTTTGCTGAGCCTTTGTCCTGCCTTATTACATAACAATGGGAAATGGATGAACTCAGGAGCCTGTAGCGAAAGAATATCGTAGAGATACAGTTGCTGTGATGCCGAGAGAAGCAAATCCCTGCCTCTGACCACTTCTGTAATGCCCATGAGCGCATCATCTACTACAACGGCAAGTTGATAAGCCCATGCGCCGTCTTTTCTGCGTAGCACGAAATCTCCGCAATGGGTGGCAAGATTCACGCTCTGTACTCCGTAATGACTATCTGTGAAATCTATTTGCATATCAGGGACATAGAGCCTTATTGCTGCAGGAGTACTTGATGTGATTCTTTCTGCTTCTTTGGAAGGTATATTGGCAGGTCTGCAAGTACCTTTGTAAACAATCCTTCCGTCGGATTCGTGTGGTGCTTGTGTAGCCATTATGTCGGCGCGGGTGCAAGTGCAAGGGTAGGTGAGACCAGTTTTATTCAGCCTGTCCAGATATTCCTCGTATATTTCAGAACGCTGACTTTGAAGATAAGGGCCACAGCAGCCTCTATTCTCCGTACCGCCTTCATCCCAGTCAAGTCCAAGCCATCGCAGGTCATCTTCCAGTTGAAGGGCATATTCGAACTTGCATCTTTGAGGGTCGAGATCTTCAATTCTGAGTACCCACAAACCGCCCTTTTTCTTGACCGATAGCCATGAAAGCAAGGCGGCATACACATTACCTAAGTGCATGCGACCTGATGGAGAGGGTGCAAAGCGACCTTTTGCCTCTCCTTTCGTCCTCGCCTGTATATGATTGCGACTGATTTCTTTTGGCTTATAGAAAACTTCCATTTGATTGCAAAGATAATAAAAAATGTGCTGAAAACCTCGATAGAACCGAGAAAAAAAGAGAAATTTCACTTATTTATATATTATTTTTTCGTTACTTTAAGGATATTTGCTTAACTTTGCAGTCAAATAAATATAGTACTACATTAAAATGAAGAAATACTGTTTAGACCTTACGGTGAAATCGGTAGAACACATAAATGATAAGTATGTTCTTCTGAAACTTACTGATGAGAATCCACTCCCGGAGATGATTCCCGGCCAATTCGTTGAAATTCAGGTTGACGGATCAAAGACAACATTCCTGCGTCGTCCTATTTCTATCAATGATATTGACCGTGAGGACAATACCCTGCACTTGCTTATTGCTTGTATAGGCGATGGTACACGTCAGCTTGGCACTCTTGCTGTCGGTGCTAAGGTGAATATCGTCCTGCCTTTGGGTAACGGTTTCACAATGCCTGCATCCCCAGAGAAGAAACATCTTCTTGTTGGTGGCGGCGTAGGTGTGGCTCCGCTTTTGTATCTTGGTCGTAAGATTAAGGAAATGGGCGGTGAACCTGTTTTCCTGCTCGGTGCGCGTAGCAAGAAGGATTTGCTTATGCTCGATGAATACAGGAAAATCGGACGTGTGTTCATCACTACAGAGGATGGCTCTGAGGGCGAGAAAGGCTTTGTCACCAATCATTCTGTGCTTTCAAACGAGACATTCGACATGATTAGCACTTGCGGTCCTAAGCCTATGATGATGGCTGTGGCTCGTTATGCTTCAAATGCTGGCATAGAGTGTGAGGTAAGTCTTGAGAACAAGATGGCATGCGGCGTAGGTGCTTGTCTCTGCTGTGTAGAAGACACCATCGACGGCCATGTGTGTGTATGTAAGGAAGGTCCAGTTATAAACATAAAGAAACTGAAATGGCAGATTTAAAAGTAAATATAGGTAATCTCAGGATGAAGAATCCGGTGATGACTGCATCGGGAACATTCGGTTATGGCATAGAGTTTCAGGATTTCGTTCCTCTCGATGAAATCGGCGGTATTATTGTCAAGGGCACAACTCTTCAGGCTCGTGAGGGCAACCCATATCCACGTATGGCTGAAACTGCACAAGGAATGCTCAACTGTGTCGGACTTCAGAACAAGGGCGTAAGCTATTTCTGCAACAATATCTATCCTCAGATCAAGGATATCGACACTAATATGATTGTCAATGTCAGCGGTAACTCGCCTGAGAACTATGCAGAATGTGCTGCCCGCATAGATGCTTTGGATAAGATTCCTGCCATCGAACTTAATATCTCATGCCCTAACGTAAAGACTGGTGGAATGGCATTCGGTGTTACGGCGAAAGGTGCTGCAAGTGTTGTGCGTGAAGTTCGTAAGGCTTACAACAAGACTCTCATCGTGAAGTTGTCACCTAACGTAACGGATATCACGGAGATAGCTCGCGCGGTTGAAGCAGAAGGTGCAGATGCCATTTCTCTCATAAACACTCTTATGGGAACAAGTATCGACATTGAGAAGCGTTGCTTCAACCTCTCTATCGGTACTGGTGGTTTGAGCGGTCCTGCCGTAAAGCCAGTAGCTCTCCGCATGGTTTATCAGGTGGCAAAGTCCGTTCACGTTCCTGTAATTGGTCTTGGAGGTATCTCTACCGCAACAGATGCCATTGAGTTTCTTATGGCAGGTGCTACTGCCATAGAGATTGGTACAGCCAACTTCCTTGATCCTGCTGTTACCAAGAAGGTGAAGGACGGTATTGACCAGTGGCTTGACTCTCACGGCTGCAAGTCTGTACAGGAAATCATCGGAGTTCTATAACTTGCAATCTTGAACCGAGTTTGTGCCGTCGTCATACTTTCGTCGTTTCTCAGCTTTGGGCTTCACGAATATCATAAACTACTTAACCCTATTACAATTATGAAAAATCTTGGATCAAAGCCGTGGATTCTTCCACAACCAGTACTGATTATCGGTACTTATGACAAGGATGGTAAGCCAAATGCCATGAATGCTGCGTGGGGCGGACAATGGGATATGCATGAAATCATTATCTCTCTGGGCTCTCATGCTACTACAGATAATCTAAAGGACAACTCTGACCTCACCGTTTCCTTTGCTACTGTTGATACGATGGTTGCCTCTGACTATGTTGGCATCGTGAGTGGTAGGAATGTAGCCGACAAGATGGAAAAGACTGGCTGGACAATAGAGAAAGCTCCTAATGTGAATGCTCCTGTGTTCAAGAATCTTCCTATGACATTAGAGTGTCGTGTGAAGCAGAAGATAGACGAGTCGGAAACTGGCTACTTCCTTGTGGCTGAGATTGTGAACATCCTTTGTGATGAGAAATATCTTGCTGCTGACGGCAATCCTGATGTGGAGAAGATGGGGCTCATAACCTACAATCCTGTTCACCACACCTACATTCAGTTGGGCAAGACTGTTGGCAAGGCCTTCTCTGACGGTAAGCAATTAAAGTAATTTTCAACCCCAATCGGACAAATGACCGATTGGGGTTGAACTTTTATTATGCTTCCCGTAAAAATAAATCTACATATCAGGCCTATGGCAAGACATTAAGGTAAAAACAGGAAAAAGCATATAACCGTCAGCATTGAGGTTGTGATAGACTTTTTTTATGTTTTTTCCTTTATGTTCCAACCCTCGCAGAGGGTAATGAGCCCCCGGGGAAGAAGCTGCCGCCGTGTGAATATTCTAATTAGGCTTTTCTGCGCTAGCCTTCCCTGCCCCTTTACGGGAAAGGGTGCCTGCAAGGCGGGAAGGGGGCTGTTCTGCCTTCGCTCAAGGTCCGTTCCAAGTCCGTTGTAAATCCGTTGTAAGTCCGTTCTTTAGAATGGGAGGAAAATGGGACTTACAAGGGATTTGCAAGGGAATCACTTGGGACTTGCAGTAAAGGCTGAATTAAGTTCAAAAAAAAGAATTTTTACATAACTCGTCAACTCGTCACCCATAGCGTTGTAAAGTTTTATATGTCAAAGAGTTGCGGCGGTGATTCATTTCGTTTCACTCGTCACCCACTCATCACCCATAGGTGGTATATCATTCTGATATAGAATAAGTTACATAGACAATTCACTCGTCACCCTAAAAAGGTGACGAGTGGGTGACGAGTGAATCGCGCGTGTATTATCCACATTCTCAATAAGATACAAGGCTTTAGGGTGATGAGTGGGTGACGAGTGTTCTGAAATGAATCACCGCTGTAACTAAAAGAACCACAATGACTTGCAATGTTGAGGGTGACGAGTTGACGAGTAGTGTGAAAAAATTTTTTTTTCAACGTGATGTGTCTTTTCCACCAATACTCAACGCTCTTCTCCAATTTGTATATTGAAGCATTTCATTAGAGAGCATTTTCAGTCTTTCTTCCAAAAGTCCGAAAACAGATTGGTCATAAATAGAAGGATTATCTTTTGAAGATACTAAATTCGGGTTTCTATATCTCATTTCTGCCAATGAAGTATTTGCATTGAACTTAAACAGATCTTCTATAACAGGGCAAATTCCTCTATCTTTAGACTCAAATGGTGGAATGGCATAATTGATGAAAACATTCTTTCTTTGTCTGTTAGAGAATAGTAAATCACGCTTGTTATTATGAATAGACTCATATTTTACGCCAACCAAAGTATTGGAACCTTCATAGACATGTCCTCGCGTCTGTATGATACAGTTCATAATAAGTTGAGGTATAATGTATTCAGGGGGATTGATAGACTCCACATGCCTCACTTTTAATCGCGATGCCAATATAAGGGGTAACTCTTTTACTCTTTTCTCTGTTATAGAGTAGTTTTCCTTAGGTAAAGTCATATCTACGAATTTAAGTGTTTTCGTAGGTTTAAACAATGCAGCATTTGAATAATCAAGATCTTTCCTCTTTATTTCCTCCCAGCAACCATAGACAGACTCAGATAGATAGAAAACAGGTAATCCTACCACACTATATCTTGCGCCACAGATTTTATACCGAAGTTCAAACGGAACATGATACATCTCATTGGTAGTCTCTTTGGTGTATTGAGTGTAGGTTTCAGCCTCTCTCATTTTATACAACGAGATGCCCTTTTTAACATCAACAATTCTCAGTCTATTAATGTTCTCGTCAGAGAAATAAAGTTTAAACAGTTCTTCTTGTGCTACATTAGCTCTTCCATCTTCCGACAACTTAACAACATTAACAATGGTGTCGCAAATATCCTTTAGCTCTTCACTAATCGAACTAAAAGAACTTTTTATAAGGCTATTCAAGAATGCATCAAAAATCGAATTCAGTCTCTTTTGAATATTATCAATAGACTCGCACTCTTTTTCTGCTTTGATAACAGATGTGATAATTTCTTTATAAGTCATTTCTATTTATTTTTGTTTACTTCTGCAAAGATACATTTTTTTTGAGGAAAATTACCTGTCTTCAAAAGTTTTAACAAAATTCATTTTGAGGAAAAAATAAACAAAAGAAGGGTATCACATCGCATGATACCCTTAAAATCTAATGAGAATCTTATCTTTGATACTTTGCATACTTCTTTCCGTTGATGATATAAACACCTTTCTTTGCATTTGACTTGTTGGTGCGCTGACCATTCAGGTTATAGTAAACAGGTGATTTATCATTAGCAACTTGTAATTGTTCAACGCTTGTTGTTTGTTGCATTACAGTCACCTCACAAACAGAAGTAGTTCCATATCCATCAGCAGCCGTACAAGTGATTATGCAAGTACCTTCACCATTTGCAGTTATCACTCCCTCGGAAGAAACAGAAGCTACATTATCGTCTGAAGAATACCATTCAACGGATGTATTGTTTGCTGTTGTAGGTGAGGCTGTTGCTTTGATAGTCTTTGTTTCGCCAACCCATAGAGAAGCGTTCGTTTCACTAAGGGCGATTTCCGTAACTTGCTGTTTTACGGTTACTTCACATGTGGACTTTGTTCCATATCCATCAGCAGCCGTACAAGTGATTATGCAAGTCCCTTCACCATTTGCCGTTATAACTCCTTCAGAAGAAACTGAAGCTACATTCTCGTCAGAAGAAGACCATTCAACGGATGTGTTATTTGCCG
>CADBXL010000043.1 GCA_902798615.1 uncultured Bacteroidales bacterium
CTTTAATCACGTATCTACCGAATAACAGCCCTCACGGACTGCCCTATTAGGTGTCGGGCTTTCAGCCCTCGCAGTCTTGAATTTGTCGAACTGACGTTATCTTACGTTTCGTGGGTGCAAAGGTATAAAAAGTTGTTGTATCTTGCAACTTTTTGGACAATTATTTCATAATAAATATTCATTGGGATTTAATTCTAAAAAAAAAATCGCACGTCCATAATCCTGACATTAATCTTGTTTCAAAGCAACTCCCTTCTTCCTCCCAAGCAAGTCCCTTGTAACTCCCATTTTTCGCCTATCCTAAGGAACGGATTCAGAACGGTATTAGAACGGACTTATAACTAAGAGGGAGAGAAAGAGCAAAAACAGATATTTTCTTTGAGCAAAACAAATATTTGTTGCACAAATTTTGAAAAAAACATTCTTTTTGTGCTTTTTCCCCCTTCTATTAACAAAATAAATGATGCATGGAATTAGGATTTCTCCTTGTGTTCCAGATAAGGTCAATTACGCATATACTATCCATTTCCTCATGGAAGATCATTTCGAGATGTGGAAATAGTGTAATATATCTGTATTGTATTGATGAATCTATGTTTTGAAGATTTTGTTCTAAGGGGCAGGATGAAGGCATAGATGATATTCTTCTAATTGCAAGTCTGATTTTCTCACGAAGCTTTCGAACTTGAAAATCTCCAAATTCTTCTCGTGCATAGTCTGCTGCTGCCTGTGCACTTAGAAGCGCATTATTAGACCAAACAACTTCCATGTCTAGCACCATTTTTCCATGATATTGTCAACCTCGGCCATGCTATGGTAATTGCCATTCTTGTAATCAATGCGGTTTTGATTTAGTATATTTTTTACTTCGGCTATTGAATATTTGCATGGAGCATCGAACGGCACTTCTTTTGGCAAGACTTCTGTATCTCTTGCTACATAAGGTGTAGTTTGTTCATTTGCCATTACAGGCTCATCTTCTGGCATCTCATATTTCTTATCCATAGTCGTAATTGTTATAAATCTATTTATGGTTGCAAAAATACAAATTTCTTTTCAGATTAGCAAGTAAAGTTCGCGGATTTTTATGTTTTTCAAAAAAGAATATCCCACTCCTATGTGACTCCCTTGTAACTCCTATGTAAGTCCCATGATCCTATAGTTCGAGAACGGACTTACAACGGACCTGAAACGGACTTACAACGGACCTAGAGCGAAGGCATAACGAAGGATGTGCGAAGGATGTGCGAAGGAGTCTTTCACTTGAAAAAAAGAATTTTTACGGAACTCTGCAACTCGTCACCCGTAGCGCTGTAACTTGCAGATTGTTAGTTGCTTACAGCGGTGATTCATTTTAAAGCACTCGTCACCCACTCATCACCAGAATCTTTGTATGTTGTTGAGAGTGTGTCTGTTATAAACAAAATTCACTCGTCACCCATTTATGATGTCTTTAGGGTGATGAGTGAATTAGCTTTGTAACTCGTTAGATATCAGTATGATATATCATTTGTGGGTGATGAGTGGGTGACGAGTGAAGTGAAATGAATCACCGTTGCAAAATGCTGATACATAGTGCTATATAGCGCTACGGGTGACGAGTTGCAGAGTTATGTTAAAATTCTTTTTTTCTATTTGAAAATCAGTTGTGCGAAGTTATAGAGACCATACTTCCAGACAACGAAGTCGTGCTTTCCGTCAGGATATTTGATGAATGTGCAAGGAATGCCATTGTCATCGCAGAATTTCTTGAGCTGTGCGCTGTTGTTGATAAGGCCGTCAGCACCTCCGCATACCATCCAAAGGAGCTTGTTCTCTTTCTTCACCTTCTCTACATCGGGAATGAGCTGAGCTGCACGCTGGGTATTTGGGGCAGAAGAGAACCCTCCTACGTAAGCAAATACGTCCATGTGGCCGAGACCGAAGTTAAGTGACTGTCCGCCACCCATTGACAGACCTGCAATGGCACGATGATTCTTATCGGTATATACGCTGAAGTTCTTCTCGATATAAGGAATGAGGCTTCCGATGAGGTCCTTGTCAAAGTCTCCGAATGCCCTGAATGAGCCCATACCTCCTGCACGAGAGTCATCCTTTTGGGCACGTCCGTTAGGCATTATGACAATCATATCAGCAACCTTTCCGTCAGCATAGAGGTTGTCCATGATGATGTTTGGCACACCACCGTCCTTGTACCACTCGTTCTCGTCACCACCAATGCCGTGAAGCAGATAGAGCACGCTATACTTCTTCTTTGCATCGTACTTAGGAGGCAGATAGACATTAGCCTTACGGGTTGTGCCTACTGATTCTGACTTGTACTCGATGAGCTTCACAGTTCCGTGAGCTATTCCTGCACGCTCCTGGTCGAATCCTTGTGGAGCTGCTTTGTACTCGTTATATTTAACATCGATTATTGGCTGATTGCCGAACATTGGGATGTTTGGCTCTTGTGCATTTGCTGTTGTCAAAGTGAGAGAGAGCAATGCTGCTAAATAAACTTTCTTCATTTTGTTTAAATTATTGATTTGTAGAATAAATATAATTCAATGGAGGTTTACAGGTGTCGCACTTACAGCGCTCTTATAAACACGCATCTACATAACAACGGCTCTTACGAACCGCCCTTTTAGATATCGCACCTTCGGCGCTCGCAAATCACTTGTCATGCAAGTCCCAAGTCGTTTATAATCAGTTTAGCGTGTGCATACTGACATAGTCAGTAACTACATCCTTGTATGACTCTGAAATAGGGATGTAGGTATCTCCGAAGACGAAACGAAGTCGGTCGATTGTCTGTACCTTCGACATGTGTACGATATACGAGCGATGCACACGCAGGAACTCAGGAGTAGGGAGATAGTCCTCAAGGGTTCGCATATTCATAAGGCACATAATAGGTTGTGAACTGTCAGCCAGAACAATACGCACATAGTCCTTTACGCCTTCGATATACAATATATCGTCAAGATTGACTCTGACAAGTTTATAGTCGCTCTTCACATAGATGAAACGGTCGGCAGCGTATGTGGTCTGCTTCTTGCTCTCTATGAAACGGCGTAATGCCTTATCCGCAGCCTTTAGGAAACTGTCGTAAGCGATAGGCTTGAGGAGATAGTCAACGGTATTGACCTTATAGCTGTCAATGGCATAGCGGTCGAATGCCGTAGTGAAAATGATAAGAGTCTCCGGAGGAAGTATGGTGGCAAACTCAAGACCGCTAAGCTCCGGCATCTGAATGTCGAGGAAAAGAAGGTCAACGGGGTCGCTACGCAGATTACGTATTGCCTCTATGGCACTATTGTAAACCCCAACAAGGTTGAGGAACGGAGTCTTACTGGCATATCCAGCCAGCATCTCTGCTGCCAGAGGCTCATCGTCGATTATTGCACATTTGATTGTCATAAGATAAAAGATTTCGGCCCCTCACCTGCCCTTCGGGCATCCTCTCCCCAAGGGGCGAGGAAGGAAGTTGCATTTATTTGCGAAAGGCTTCGTTGATAATTGATTTTGATTGAAAAGCGTAACTTTTCCCTCGCCCCTTGGGGAGAGGGTGCCCGCAGGGCGGGTGAGGGGCTACGGATGAGGGATCTTATTTCTTTAGCACTATCTCCGAATGATATAACCCATCAGATTCATTAATGCCATGAGTCCAAGAGTACTTTCCCGGATAGATAGAGTTGAGACGTTGCTCCACCTGCTGAAGACCAATCCCGTGTCCGCTGCGGTCGTTGCTTGTCTTCGGGAAGTTGGTGTTCGTGATGTCGCACCTTATCTCGGTCTCTGTGGCTGCAAGCTTGATGGAAATAGAACTTGGTTCTGTGCTACTCACTCCATGCTTGAAAGCGTTCTCGACGAGCGAGATGAAGAGTAGGGGAGCGACCTGTGATTTGTCATTCTCGGGAATCGATATCTCCAAATCCACTTTCACGTTTGGCGCCATGCGGAGTTTCATCAGATCCACATACGAGCTTATGAACTTACACTCGGAGGAGAAATCTACCATTCCATGCTGATTCTCGTAGAGCATGTGTCGAAGCAGTTGTGATAGCTGTATGATAGCCTGCTGTGCCCTTTCTGAACTTATTGCCGTTAGAGCGTAGATGTTGTTGAGGGTGTTGAGCAGGAAATGAGGTGAAATCTGCAAGCGTAGTCCGTTTAGCTCAGCATCACGTCTTGCAACTTCGGCTTCCTGTCGCTCATGCTCAAGACGATGCGCATGTTTTGACATTCTCAGGCTATATGCTATGAGGACGACGAAGATAAGGTTTAGGGCATCGCGGATAAAGACAAGAAACAGGAACAGCCAACTGAAATCAGTAGCATACTCAGGTGCATCCTTGTGTATCGGGAATCGGGGTGGGGGAGAAACCGTAAACTCGTATGCCCGAACGAGTGCAACGAGAACACAAACCACTACAATCAAGATTGCATTGACGGGTAATACCTTTAACTTGCTCTTCCCCTCAATATGCCTCGGAAGTATCCACAGATAATTCAGGTAGAAAACAAGGAGCATCATGAATGGCATGCAACAATTGAATAGGTATCGTTGGATACTTATTTCCTCATAAGGCCCGATGAACATGACCGGAATGAGAAGCCATACCAGTATGGCAATAGGATGGATTATTGTGGAGATTTTCATAGATAAGAAATCGGCCCCTCACCTGCCCTGCGGGCATCCTCTCCCCAAGGGGCGAGGAAGAAGTTACCTTTGTTTGCGAAAGGCCTTGTTATTAATTATTGATTGAAAAACGTAACTTCCCCCTCGCCCCCTTGGGGAGAGGGTGTCACAAAGTGACGGGTGAGGGGCTGTTACTCATACCTTATTGCCTCAATAGGATCCATACGTGCAGCTTTTCTTGCAGGGAAGTATCCGAAGCCGATACCGATGAGAGTACATACGATGAAGCTGACGGTGATACTCCAACCCGGAACGCTTGTCGGGAGATGGAACAGGAACGAGGCAAGTCCGGCGATGGTTTCTCCGAGGATTATGCCGATAAGTCCTCCCGTCACCGATATTATTATGGACTCAATGAGAAACTGATTGCTGATGTCAATACCTCTGGCACCTACTGACATTCTAAGACCGATTTCCTTTGTTCGCTCGGTTACAGATACAAGCATGATATTCATAATGCCGATACCGGCTACGAGGAGCGAGAATGCCGCAGCTACTACGAGGATGATAGTGACGGTATCCATTGTAGATGACATTGTTTCCATCATCTCCTGTTGTGAGCGTATGGTGAAATCCTCGGATTCACCAGAATCTTCCTTGATCTTATGTGTAGTACGAAGTATCTCTGTCAGTTCTTCAATTGCCTGATCTGTTACTTCCTCGGTAATGGCAGAGCAGTTGATTGTAGAGAAATACGTCTGGGCAGCGATACGCTTCATAACCGTGGTATAAGGGGCAACGATTACGTTATCCTGGTCCATACCCCAACTGTTGTATCCCTTTGACTTCAGCACACCGCAGATGCGGAATGGAATGCTCTTGAAACGGATGGTCTTACCTACAGGATCAGCTCCGTTAGGGAAAAGCTCGTCGGCTATGGTCTTACCGATAAGGCATACCTTGGCACTCTTATGCACATCATCTTCTGTGAAGGGAACGCCTTTTTCTACATCCCATTGCTTGATATCGAGATAGTCGAGCGACTCTCCGTAGATTGTTGCATTGGTATTGTTTGCACCATAGATGGCCTGTCCGCTTGCCGTTACCTCTGGGGAAACGAAAGTGACATATTTCTTCTCGTTCAGAATAGCCTCGTAGTCAGCAACCTTCAGGGTCTGCATAGATGAAGGGTCTTGTCTGACGCCTCCCATCATATCAGCACCCGGACGTATCATAATCACGTTGGTACCCATCTGTGAGATATTCTTACGAATACTCTCCTTAGAGCCCTGACCGATAGCCATCATCACTATCACAGCTGCGACACCGATGATGATGCCGAGCATTGACAGGAACGAGCGGAATGCGTTGTTGGCTATGGCTCGAAGTGCAACTTTGAATAAGTTTATTATGCTCATAAATATTAAAAGACCCCTTCCCTTACCCTCCCCATAAAGGGGAGAGAGTAGATAGTTTTTCTACTTCAAGGGGGATTGTTGAGGATTTTTTTATGATTAATACTGTCGGAATGATTGTAACCACTCCCCTCCCTTTATGGGAGGGGCTGGGGGTGGGTCTGCCTAATCGTCTTGCGGTTTTGGCAATTTATCCAGAGCCTCTTGTGCAGAGAGAATGTTAGTGTTGATTACATCCTCACGGATCTTGCCGTCACGCAACATGATATTTCGGCTGGAGTATTGTGCAATCTCCGGGTTGTGAGTCACAAAGATGATGGTACGTCCCTCAGCATGAAGCTTCTGGAACAGCACGAGCATCTCAAAGGAGGTGCGGGTATCAAGATTACCCGTTGCCTCGTCGGCAAGAATAACCGCAGGATTGTTTACCAATGCACGTGCAATAGCCACACGCTGCATCTGTCCGCCTGACATCTGATTTGACTTGTGCATGAGACGATCACCAAGTCCTACTCTTTCAAGTGCCTCTATCGCAGCCTTGCGACGCTCAGAGGATGAAAAATTCCTGTTATACATAAGAGGCAGTTCCACATTCTCCACAGCCGTTGTCTTGGCAAGGAGGTTGTAGTTCTGGAACACGAATCCAATCTTACGGTTTCTCAGTACGGCACGCTGGCGACGCTTCATTGTACGGACGCTCACGCCATCGAGATAGTATTCGCCGGATGTGGGAGTGTCAAGGCAGCCCAACTGATTGAGCAGGGTTGACTTACCTGATCCAGAGGTACCCATGATGGTGACAAACTCACCTTCGTATATCTTGAATGATATTCCACGGAGCGCATGTACGGTTTCTGAACCAACGATGAAGTCACGCCTCACGTTATCCAGTTCAATGACCACACGACGCTCAGGAGTTGATGAATTATTTTCCATAAGAAAAAGTTATCGGCCCCTCACCTGCCCTTCGGGCATCCTCTCCCCTTGGGGAGAGGCAAAAGTTACCTTTGTTCGCGAAAGGCCTTGTTATTGATTGTTGATTGAAAAGTTGTAACTTTCCCCTCGCCCCTTGGGGGAGAGGGTGTCACGTAGTGACGGGTGAGGGGCTATTTTTACTTATTCCCACTCTTCTTCCTTCCTGGAGGGCCTGGCATGAACGGATTGCTATTGCCCGATCCGTCTGGCATCATCATAGGCATACCAGAAGAGAAGCCTGTGAGAACCTCTTTACCTGCGCTGATACCTTCTGTGATCTCGGTAAGAGCACCATTGCTGACACCTGTCTTTACAGGGATAGCCTTCAGGTTCTTACCATCCTTCACCCAGACTTTTGTCTTTGAGTCGCAGTCGACAATCTTACCTTCTGGTTCAAGCATTGTCTCAAGAGGAGCGAAACGAAGGGCCGCAACAGGAGCTGCGAGTACGTTCTGTTTTTCCTGAGTGACGATTGTCACATTGGCTGTAAGTCCTGGCTTGAGCTTGAGATCAGAGTTTGGAGCTGAGATAACTACCTCGTAAGTCACAACGTTATTAGTTGTAGTAGCCGACTGACGAACCTGTGTTACCTTTCCCTCGAATACATCGTCTGGGTATGCGTCAACGGTGAATGTTACGCGAGCGCCATGCTTTACATCTGCGATGTCAGCTTCATCAACGTCTGCAACAACCTGCATATTGGTGAGGTCCTGAGCAATAGTGAAAAGCTCAGGGGTGTTGAAGCTTGCAGCCACGGTCTGTCCCTCTTCTACAGCCTTACTGAGCACAACGCCGTCAATAGGTGATGTGATAGTGGCATAGCTGAGGTTTGTCTGTGCCTTTCGTACGCTTTCCTTTGCGGTTGTCACGCTTTCCTGAGCCTGAAGATATGAGAGCTTTGCATTCTCGAAGTCGTCGGCAGATACAAGTCCCTTGTCATAGAGCTTCTGATAGCGCTCAAAGTTCGTCTTCTGATAAGCGAGCTTGCTCTCTGCAGAAGAAAGGTTTGCCTTCTGGGTAGAAAGCTCGGATATAAGGTTGGTCTTGTCAAGTTCTGCAATTACCTGTCCTTTCTTAACGACGCTATTATAGTCAACATACAGACGGCTGACGATACCACTTACCTGAGTACCTACGGTGACACTTGTTACCGGTTCTATTGTGCCTGTAGCAGTTACGCTGCTTGATATAGTGGTGTTTACGATTGTAGCTGTTTCAAAACTTACCTTTCTCTCTTTCTTTCCAGAGAAGAAGAATCCAGCCAATGCAACCACAGCCACAGCAGCTACACCACCGATGATAACTTTCTTGTTCATAGTCTAAAAAAGTGTAAAGTATATAGTGTAAGGTGTAATGTAGATAGCACTATTCCTTATTTTGTTATGATATTTTTATGTAAGGTTTCAAGACTATCTACATTACCCTTTACGCCTTACTCTTTAATCTGAAAAATTACCTCTGATAGAATTCCAGCATCTTGAGGTTAAGAATTGTCATGTACTTGCTCTGCAACTCATTCTGTTGTGCAGAAAGAAGACGTGACTTTCCGTCCTGGAGTTCCACGATATTCTTAAGTCCGAGACTGAACTGCTCGCTGAGAAGCTCATAGCTTGTCTGTGCGCTCTCTGTGCTGACTTTCGCAGCCTTGTATTGCTGTTGGTTGTTCTCGGCCTGAATCCAGTAGTTTTCAAGAGTGCTATATAAAGAGGTCTGCTTGTCCTGAAGGTCGAGCAAAGCCTGCTGACGGCTTATCTCAGCCTTGTTGACTGCTGTCTTCTTCTGACGCTGATCCACAATAGGAACGCTGAGGCTGACACCACCGCCTAAGGCGAAGTTCTGCTTTGACTGGTCTCCCCATCCCAAATCGCTCATGGAGGATGTACTTGTACTTGCACTTGCGTTTACGCCGATAGTAGGGAGCGACTGTGCATTGGCAATCTTCTTGTTAATCTCGGATGATTCAATCTGCAGTTTCAGACTCTTGAACTCCGGACGATTGGCAAGAGCCTTCTCATATACTCGCTGTAATGATGGAATCTGTGCCAGAGCCATTGCATCTGATGCATCCAAGCCGCTTATCTCGAATGGCTCAGTAGATGTAATCTGCAGGAGCTGTTTCAACTGACGCTTGTAATTACGTGCCTGACTCTCTGCTGATACTACGTTGTATTCGTCCTGAGCACGTTGTGCGGTAAGTTGCATGAGGTCGGCTTTACTCATCTTGCCAATCTCAACCATGTCCTTTCCGCGATTCTCGTTTGTCTTCGAGAACTTCAGAGTGGCCTTCTGTACCTTTATATTCTCCTCGGTATATGCTATCTGCACGTAAAGCTGAGCAATCTGTTCCTCGATATTACGTGCTGTAGTTGTTGAATCAACGGCATTCTGGGCAAGTGCAATCTCGTTGAGCTTTACCTGATTGCGATTCCTGTTGCCGTTCCATACCGTCCAGTTGCCATTAAGGCTGTACGAGCCGTTGTAATAGACTTTGTCCACACTCGCCATTGCTCGTCCGTCAACCACGGTTGACATACCAGCCGTAGGCCAAGGACGATAGTTCACATTTTGGCTTGTAGAGAAATTCAGCGATGGCAGTAGCTGTGCCTTAGATGCAAGCAGATCCTCGTTTGTGGAGATGCGCTGAAGACTGGATTTCCTTAGCGATATGTTGTTCGCCATGGCATAGTCTATACATTCCTGCATAGTCCATTTCTTCTGTGCAAATGAAGGGAGCGATGAAACAAGCAATGCTACCAATAAATAATTCTTTACGTTCATTTGTAATAAATATGTAGTTACTGTAATTTTTTTATGTATTCTTTCGTAATCCTTTCATAGATACGCTTCCCGAATCTATAGAGGTGATGTTGGGAATCGTGGGCAAAATTACATATTTACGTCGTAAATTCAAAAACCTTAATCATATTTTATAGACGTAATATCTTAATTTGGGGATTCAAAGTGATTTTTTATGAAATATTAAGAAAACAGTATCGATATATCCGTACTCACATCGGCAAAATATAAGGATGTAAAAAAATCTTAAAAATATGGATAAAAATTTGTATAATTCCGAAATTTTGACTAATTTTGCAGTGGATTTCCAATATTAATTTTACACTTATAATACTTAAGAACTATGCAAAACCTACAGAAGAACAATGGGGTGGTAACTACTTCTCAGTATACCATCGACAGTAAAAACAAGATGAAGGACAATATGACTGTCACCGGTTTATCCTATGGATGTGTTGTTATATCTTGTATCGGATCAGAGTTCTGGATGGACTAAAACCTCAGTTAACAACAAACAAGAACGGTATCACAAGGATGTGATACCGTTCTTGTTTTTGTATGTTTCTATATTGCTTGTGTATCTTCCAGTTTTCTGTATGCCGAAACAGGCACACTTGGAGTCACTCTTTTTAGGAATCCTGTAAGAACTTCAAAGTAGGCCTTGTCTGAAGAAGGGTTTATGAAGTCGTGACAGATGTAATGTTCGTCACCCTCCACAACGAACGATTCCAGATTATTGGTGTATTTCTTCAGCTCCTTTGAAAGACGGGTGAAATAGGTGTATGGAACTATCTTGTCTTTCTTGCTTTGCATGAGAAGCATCGGGCGCTGGTCAACACCCTTTACGCTACATAGTCTTGAATTTGCTATGCTGTCAGCCGTACTCATGTCAGCCAAGTCTTTCATGCTGGCATTTGGAAGCTCGTATCGTGGATCTGCATTATTGCGGTTAAAATTGAAGTAATCCTCAAATGAAGAGTACGCAGACAATGATATCACCGCATTTATGTCATAGCTTTCAATCATTGACCTGATGGCAACCGTTCCGCCCATTGCCACGCCCATCACGATGACAGGCAGATTGATGTAGTCCGTCTTCGACTTTATATAGTCAATAACAGCCTGAACATCCTTCACTTCCTCATAGCGTTTGTCTTCTGCTGTCTTTGAATGGTTGCTCACATCCATCGTGAATGTGGCATACCCAAGTTTGTAGAATTCAGTGGCATGACCATAGTATGCAGAAGCTGACGGAGCATCCTGACCTGAGATGCAAATCACTATTCCTACAGGAATGGCAGGGCAAATCTCGTATGCTATGACTTCATGGCCGTATTGGTTTCTGAGATTGATAGAATCGGGTGTAGGAAGACCAAACTGCCGGGCATCATACTCGGCACTATAGTCCGCGTCGGTCTGCTGCAGACATTTGATTATCTGCATTTCCTTGTCTGCTATGTCGTCGTTAGTGATTATTGACTGAGCGCCTACAGACAAGCAGAGAATATTGAATATCAATAATATGATATACCCGAGTCTCATACCCAAATGACACGTTTTTTCTTGATTAACACTCCTTGTTATATAATATACATTGCCTCATTTATTTTAACGCGCCAATAGCTTTGTTATTGTGTAAAATGTATGTAAATTCCAATTTTTTCTTCACTTTTTCCTAGTTTTTCTCTGTTTGTCTTATTTCCTCCGTAAAAAACAGAGACTGAATGGCAGGAAAAATTAATCGTCATACGTTACAGTATGATTAAGCACCTCCATGTCTCCATATTTCTCAATCAAGGGCATGTATCGAGGTTTCCTTCCGCTGAACTTGAATGCCTCGGTAAAGATACGGCTATAATAACCTATGAGTTTCTTCTTTTTCAGACAACGCTCTATCCACTTGTATGACCAGTCATTATCATACGACATGAGAGCCATGAAATAGAACTGCCCTCTGATATAGAAATATCCATTACGCGAGAACATATACTTGCCCATATCTTCAAGAGCAGGAACGAATGCTTTGTCGGGCCACTCTATCACGGCACACAACCCCTCATTGGTTCGGCCGTATTCGTCAAGATCCGTCTCATCCTCGTCCTCTGGCTTTTCTGCCTGTCCCACGGAATACTCCTTTATTGCCGTTATGATCTTGTTTATATCCTTTCCGTTTTTATATACTGCGACATACGGAAGCATCGTACTGTCTCCCTCGTCATATAGTTTGTTGAACAGGTCATAGTATTTCGGCACACCCTTGCATCTTTTCAATGCCTCTGCATAATATCCCTTTGTGCGAATATCAGGATATGCAAGAAACATAGAGTCAATCTTGTCGATATGCCAGGGCGTGAAGAGTCCTTTCTTGATAGATGACTGAGCTGCAACAAACCTGTTCACCGTAGTTGTCTTCCCGTCGCCACTTGCTGCCATCGTCACCTCGCCGTCATCGGCCAGCATTTTAGGCATAAGATCAGCACAATATGCTCCCTTCCTGAACCACAATAGTGTGTAGTAGGCAAGCATACGCATGGCTGGTAGTTTACCATGAAGAGCGAGACTGTCCAACTGCTCATTGGTTGCTGCTTTTGAGAGATTTGTCTCAAGGGCAAAGCCGTTCTTAGCATCAGCCCTGTGCGATGCATTTATATATGATATGTGTGAGTCCTGAGCTTCCAACTCGGCAAGAGCCTGCTTGAAAGGTTTTTGTTCTTGCGCCTTCGCCTGATACATACCCATAGCAAAGATGGCAAAAAAGAATAATATTTTCGGTTTAATGCAGTTCATAAATTAATTACCATGATAGAAATCAGTCTTCAAGATTCTAAGACAAAGAGACAAGAAGAATATTAATGTCAGAACAAATGTCTAATATCGTCTCCCATCGATGTCTTGCCGAATGCTCTCTGCCTTTTGCCAATTTCTTTCTGCAAAGATAATAAATCTTTCTCAAAAAACATCATTCCATTGCATTTTTCTCAAAAAAGCAGAATTTTTCCAATCATAAGTTTGATGATTATACCTTGATCTTCCGTTATTCCTTCTATGTAAATCCGAACCAAACTCGATGAACCTCCGCTATTATAGCGGACATAAAGCGGACTTTCATCGAGTTTGGTTCGGAGTATCATAGGAGGAAAAGGCTTTCCAAAGCAAAAGAAATGATAGAGTTTTCGCCTTTTCTTAATGCTTTACCGATAATATTTTTTTCCCGTTTACTGAGACGCTTGTCTCTGATTCGGTTTTTGTAGTAGTTTTTGTTGTCGTTCTTGTTTCGCTAATCTTACGAAGCCTTACCTGTCGGATGTTGAATTTATTCAAGTAGGCATTATCGGCTGCGATAGTGATTGTGAGATCACCACCCTTGTGACGGAAAGGTTTTGATGCACGATAAGTCCAATGTTCATATCCTTTGGCAAAAGAATCCCAACCTGCACTATCTGCCTGATTTGGAAAGATTGGTAAATCCTTACCTTCAGTCCAATCCATCGTCCATAGTTGCTGTCCCTTGTCGTTTAGGTCATTTGATGCGACCACCTTTGAGCCATCCATTACCTTTATACTGCCACCTTTACCTTCAACCTCGGTAAGTGACTCAAGAACAAGAGTATATTCTACATCTTTGTCAAAAGGTTCTGTGCGTGAAAGGGTGAACGACATTGCTTTTCCAGAATCTCTACGACCGAGTTTTAATGCTTCGTCTGGTAAGCCACCATAGCCAGAACGATTGTCTGACAGATAGTTGTTTACATTATCAAGTTTTTTCAGTTCCCAGCCAAGCTCATCAAGCACACTCCATTGTCTTGAATCAAAAAGACATATTCCATTCCTCGTAGCCTTCTTTTCGCGAATTCCGTCATGCCACTCAGAAACTTTCATTGAAGCAATAACAAATGAACCTATGGCAATGCAGAGAGCTAATAGCCAAGTAACTACCATTGTTATAATAGCCCACGCAGGCAGAGATTTTCTGTTGCTCCTAAACAATCTGACAAGACCAAAGATTGACAGGCAAACCACTATGAGTGCAGCAATAAGTCCAACCCAAAGCATTGGCTCACAAGTCTTTATTGGGTCAAACATCCACACGAACTTAGGGAAAAGACTTGCCGCTACAGTAGCTCCACCGAAAACGACTTCACCCACCACGAACAGCGCAAAGAGAATTGCAAAGAATGCAATGAAGAAAGGCAATATCAGCAACAGCAGAAAGCAAATGAGTAATGCTTTCAGACAACCAGCTGCACCACTCTTGGCTGTTTCTCCAACCTTTCTGTAACCTTCAGAATCAGACACTACCTGCTCTCTGATATTCTCAGGATTAATATCCCTACCTTGCATTCTTAGCCTGTCCTCTGGTGTTCTCGCTTCTGGAACAGTTATCCAAATAAAGAGATAGATGACAGGTATTGGGAATGAGATTAGGAAGCAGATGAAATCTGGAATGAAGCTCAGGCTAATGTTGATTCCGCAAATAATGGCAAGAATCAAGACACCAAGACGCCAGAAAACCACATCTCCTACGCCAAAGTAATCTGCCATTCCTGAACAGATACCACCAAGCATCTTGTTTTCGGCATTACGATAGAAACGACGAGACTGGACATTCTTCTTCATCTTACCAAATAGCGAAGTCTCGTCGCCAAACGAGCTAAAGAAATTCTCATTGGCCTGACCTTCCGTAGCATTTTGCGATGTCTGCTGGTTTCCATCATCAATATCAGCAGGATTTCCCACCTTGCCTATGATTTCCTTGATAGTCTCGATATTAACGGCGGTCATTCCTTTTTCCTTATATTCCCAGAGAAGTTCGGCAACACGATGCTCAATGTCATCGGCAATCTCATCTCCGCCTTCCTCATTACGGAAATAGTTCTTCATGCTCTGGAGATAGTTCTCGAGCAACTGGTATGCATCCTCGTCAATGGCATAGATAGTGCCACATATATTGATTGAAATATTCTTTTTCATTTTAGTATGTTTTAGTATGGGTTATTTTCGTGTAGTATATTGACTGTTTTCGCCAGTTCATTCCAACTTGCATCAAGTTGCTGAAGGGCGTCCTCGCCATCCTCAGTCAAGGCGTAATACTTGCGTGGCGGTCCTTGAGTACTCTCTTGCCATTCATATTTCAGAAGTCCGTCCTTCTTCAGACGGTTCAGCAAGGGGTATAGAGTACCCTCCACCACAATCATCTCCGCCTCCTTGAGTTGCGAGATAATATCATTGGCATACAAGGGTCTATGCCTCAGCAGAAGGAGAATGCAGTATTCAAGCATACCTTTCCTCATCTGCGATTTCGTGTTATCAACATTTACCATAGAGTTATAGTTTTGGGTTTTCTGATTGCAAGTGCAAAGCATCTTCGCACGAAAGAAAAAGTGCGTGCTAGTCCAAAGGCTGGCATACGACCTTTGATTTTCTGAGTGCAAAGCATCTTCGCACGAAAGAAAAAGTGCGTGTCAGCCCAAAGGCTGGCGCATGGTCTTTGATTTTCTGAGTGCAAAGCATCTTCGCACGAAAGAAAAAGTGCGTGTCAGCCCAAAGGCTGGCGCATGGTCTTTGATTTTCTGAGTGCAAAGATATGCATTGTTTGGTACTTTGCAATACATAGTACTAAATATTTAACATAAATTAATTGTTTTAGGACAAAAATATACTGTCAATTCTGCTTTTTGAATCTCAGAATGGTTAAGTGCGTCTTATTTAACGTGAGTTGTTTTCATAGTAGAAAAATCGTAAATGGAATGGTATTATGCCTTGATTCACCTTTCGGGGATTCCTAAAAAAGTCTTGATTATTCGTTGGCTTTGTGCTTGCAGATATGAAAATGTGAAGTGTTTTTCATTTTTCCCTCTCTCTTGAAAATAAAGATGTATGGTTGTGGGGATAGGGTGGGGGATTCCCACTTTAGAAGAAGAGACGAAAATATCTATCTCTTCTTCTTAAAGAACTCTTGCATAAGTGCTCGGCACTCGTCTTCGAGTACTCCGCTAACCACCTCTGCCTTTGGATGCAAGGCATTAGGAGCAATCTTGCGATAGCCTCGCTTCTCATCGGGTGCACCATATACAATCCTTGGAATCTGTGCCCAACCGATAGCTCCGGCACACATAGGGCATGGCTCTACTGTGACATAAAGCGTGCAATCCGTCAGATACTTGCCACCAAGAGCATTAGCACCTGCCGTTATTGCCTGCATCTCTGCATGAGCAGTAACATCACACAGAGTCTCTGTAAGATTATGCGTCCTGGCTATAATCCTTCCACGACACACAAGAACGGCACCAATAGGAATCTCATCTTCCTTTGCTGCCTGCTCTGCCTCAGCAAGAGCCTTACGCATATATTCCTCGTCAGTCATAATCCTTGGGGTTTAAATGAAAAATGAACAATGAATAATGAAAAATACAAGTTACATTCTTTACTCTGAAGTTGTAATCTGTATTTTATAATTTTTCATTATTCATTTTATAATTTAATTTTACTTCACCAACACCACCAGATACTTGCTCGTACTCCAGAAGTTCTGTGGATTGTTTATTCTCAGCACATACTGTTTGTTAGCATCCTGTATCAGCTGATAGCTGCTTGTAGGATGCGCAGTCATTATTTTTACGGACTTTGAATAGAGTTTTATCTCTTTTACAATTCTGATATCAATCTTTGTAAAATAGTTCTTGTTGAAGTTCGATTGCAGCACCCTACCTTTCTCATATATATTCTGACTCTGCAATTCCTTCTTTGTGCCGAATACATACCAAGCCGTATTTATCTGCTTATCCTGTGCAATGATAGTTTCCGACTTGTTTGACGACTCTTCCTTCAAGGATGCGATACTTGAACTAAGACTCGCAACCGTCTGGTCAAGCTCTGCAATATGGATGTCCTTCTCCTGAAGCTCCGTCTGAAGTTTCTGTAAGTTAGCATCATTATCCTCCAGTTGCTGAACAAGATTATCAATCACCGTCTTGAACTGATCACTACGCACACTACTCTCACGCACTTGCTGACGCAGTTTTGCGATAAGTTCGCGGTTATGCTCCATCATCTCGGTGATGCTACGTATATTCTCGCGCATCTGTTCGGTCTTATTGGTCGCCTCACCGCTCTTTATGATAGACATCCTACCCTCGGCAGCATTAATAAGCCTAAAGCCTTCCTGAATCTCATTCATAGTGCCGAGGATATCGTTTATCTCCCTGTCCTTGAAATCGATAACCTGCTGAAGCGAGTCGCGAACCGAGTCTCTATTCTCAATAACAGGCACGTTCTTCTTCTCCTGACACGAAGCCAGAAGCATCACAAATGCCAATATGGAGAATATCTTTCGCAAATCTTTACACTTCCTACTTTACCCTTTACTCTTTCTACTTTACTCTTTACTCTTTCTACTTTACTCTTTACCTTCACGAAATCTCGCCGCCTTCTTCTCTGCCTTCTTCCTCTCCTTGAGGATGTCAGCATCAATGCCCTGAAGAACCACCACGATCTCGCCCTTCGGTTCAGTCTCGCGGAAATGCTGTGCCACCTCAGCAAGAGTGCCACGCACACTTTCCTCATACATCTTCGAGATTTCGCGACACACACTCACCTGACGGTCCTCGCCGAACACCTCGCAGAACTGCTCCAAGGTCTTCACCAATCGTCGTGGTGACTCATAGAAAATCATTGTGCGCACCTCTTCCTTCAGTTCCTCCAAACGTGTCTGACGCCCTTTCTTCTGAGGAAGGAAACCCTCGAAGCAGAACCTGTCGCAAGGCAATCCGCTTGAAACCAGAGCAGGGGTAAAAGCCGTAGCACCAGGCAAAGTCTGCACCGTGATTCCGGCAGCAGCAGCCTCTCTTACGAGGAAGAAACCCGGGTCGCTGATACCCGGAGTACCAGCATCCGTTATGAGACATATAGTCTGACCTGCCTTCAGCCTTTCCACGACACCAGCCGATGCACCATGCTCGTTGAACTTATGGTGCGCCATGAGTTTCTTGCCCTCAATCTCGAAATGCTTCAGCAGAATGCCCGAAGTGCGGGTATCCTCACAGAGAATCACATCCGCTTCCTTCAGGAGACGGATAGCACGAAACGTCATATCTTCCATATTTCCCACAGGCGTGGGCACCAAGTATAATATACCCATAAACAAGCACCAATATATATTCGTGTATATTTTCAAACACAAAGATAGTGTTTTTTCCTCAATCTGCAAAAAATAATCCCAATTCTTTGCTTTTTTTAAAAGTATTAATTACTTTTGTAGCCAATATGACACAGGACCTAACAGGGGAGTCACACCAGCCCGGAAGAATTGAAGTGGTGTGTGGATCTATGTTCTCTGGCAAGACCGAGGAACTAATCCGTAGAATGAAGCGTGCGCGATTCGCCCGACAGCGCCTCATCATTTTCAAGCCGGCAATGGACACACGATATTCCGAAGACGACGTGGTGAGCCACGACCACAACGCCATTCCGTCCACACCTGTCAGGACATCTGCCGAGATTCTTGAGAAGGCAGGAGATGTGGATGTGGTAGGTATCGACGAGGCTCAGTTCTTCGACGAAGGCATAGTCAGCGTATGCGATACCCTTGCCTCACGTGGCGTTCGCGTCATCGTTGCAGGTCTCGACATGGACTATCAATGCAAGCCTTTCGGTGCAATGCCGCAACTTCTCTCCATAGCCGACGATGTCCTCAAGGTACATGCCATCTGCATCCGATGCGGACGTAACGCATACGTCAGCCATCGCAAGGTTGATGTTGACGGTCAGGTCCTTTTAGGCGAGAAAATGGAATACGAGCCCCTCTGTCGCGAATGCTACCGCAAGGAACAGGCGCGTGTCAAGGGGTATGTGTCAAAGCTGTTTGAATAACAGCCCCTTTCCTGCCCTTCGGGCACCCTTTCCCCGTAAAGGGGCAAGGGGTTAGTTACATTTATTCGCGAAAGGCATATTAATTGTTAATTATTAATTGTTAATTTTAAACCCGTGTTAGAAAAGAAAATCACCTTCGACAGATTCATCCGTTGGATAGTCATTGGCGGAATCGTCATCCTGTCACTCTTCGTGCTCAACTATTTGAGCGCAGTACTCCTGCCATTCTTCATCGCATGGGTACTGGCATACCTCATGTATCCAGTCGTAATCTTCATCGAGAAACGGCTACATGTCAAGGTAAGAGCCATAAGCATCATCCTTGCAATGTTGGCGGTCATAGCTGTGCTCTCAGGAGTTATCTACCTCATCATCCCACCGATGATAGAGCAGTTCTCCACCTTCACCCGACTTGCCACCACCTATCTGCATCGGGCAGCACATGTAGATAACATACCGGAGGCAGTAACAGCATGGATAAACAATCACTCTGCCGAAATCGAGAAATACCTGAAAAGCGATGATTTCTCCCAGACACTCAAGGACACCATGCCTAAGGTATTCAGCTTCATCGGACAAACATGGAGCGTAGTAGTGAGCATAGCAGCATCATGTATCGTACTCCTCTATATGTTCTTCATCCTGCTCGACTACGAGTATCTGTCCAAGAACTGGATACGCATCTTCCCAAAGTCCACCCACCATTTCTGGCAGGAACTGGCACAGGATGCAGCTAATGCCCTCAACGCATACGTGCGCGGACAATGCCTCGTAGCCCTCACCATGGGCATACTCTTCTGCATCGGCTTCACCATCATCGGCTTCCCAATGGCTATCGGTCTCGGCATCCTCATCGGCATCCTCGACCTCGTGCCATATCTCCACACCTTCGCACTCATCCCAACAGCCTTCCTCGCAGGACTCAAAGCCCTCGACACCGGACAGAGTTTCTGGGTAGTCTTCGGCCTCGCCCTTCTCGTCTTCGCCGTTGTGCAGGTCATCATTGATATGGTCGTGACGCCGAAGATAATGGGCAAGCAGATGGGACTCAACCCAGCCATACTCCTTCTCTCGCTCTCCGTATGGGGCGCACTCCTCGGATTCATCGGACTCATTGTAGCCCTTCCGCTCACCACCCTCATCATGGCATACTGGCAACGCTATGTCACCAAGGAAGAAATGCTCACAGCCGCCGAACCACAGAACCAGGCAGAAGTAGAAGCTGATGAGCTTGCTAACAAACAGAAAACAGAACAGGAGGTATAGAGTAAGTTAATTTTTGTTAATAGATATTCAAATATCAATTATCAATTTTTAATTTTCAATTTTATTTTGTACCTTTGCACCCGCATTCTGAAAATGAGTGCTGAAAACGGAGATCCGCTAGCTCAGTCGGTAGAGCATCACACTTTTAATGTGGGGGTCTTGGGTTCGAACCCCAAGCGGATCACACCAAAGAAGGAAGTCATTCGGCTTCCTTCTTTGCGTATATATAAGAACCTTCATTTTCATTTCAAACGCAGAGAGGCAGAGACACAGAGGTTTTCTTTTTTACTTCCCATTTTTCACTTCGTGAGTTTCTTGTTCTATCCACATTCAATCAGGAAGTGAGGATGTATTGTTCCTGCAATGGACTTGGAGGTAATTTACTGGGGTTTCTTTTGCACTATCGGAAATTTTTGTTTTTACAACAAATAGGGAAATGAACCGAAGTTTTGAAATGCAATTTGTTTTTTGCATACTGCCATTAAAAAATCAGAGGAATAATAACATATATTATATTTTTTTTGTACCTTTGCATGGCATTATGATATTCATCGGCATTTGGACGGGACGACGCACAATGGCTGATGGTGTATCAGACCAATAGAAATACAAAAATATAATTTATTATTGTGGGTATATACATGAAGACTATGAAGAAGTTTATCATTTTTGTTTTATGGGCAGTTTCTGCGACAGTAACGATGGCGCAGGTCAATCCCAAGTCAGGAATCGTCATTACAAACACGGGTGACACTTTAAGAGGCAATATCGACCTCCGTACCAACGAGAAACTTTCAAAACAATGTACTTTTCAGGCTAATGGGGAAAGTGAGACTAAGATCTACAAGCCGGGTGACATTGAGGGTTTCAGATTTGATGAAGGAGGCAAGTTTTTCGTGACGCGCCGTCTGAATGTTACTGGTGAGCCACAACTGTACTTTGCAGAATTCATGGTTCAAGGCAAGATGAACCTGTATTGCATAACTCACAACTCAGAAGACCATTTCTTTTTTGAACGTGAGGACGGGGAAATGGCTGAACTCACCGACAGAACATTAGATTATTCGTCTCTTAATGCCTTTCAGACTGCAAAGAACGAGATACGAGAGAAACAGAAAGAGTATGGTAAGGTAAAGTTCTTGCTGAAAGATTCGCAGAAGGCTGTAAATGACATGGATGAAGCAAATATTTCGAGGAAAAAACTCGTAAATGTTGTGCGTGACTATCATAATGATGTATGTACCGACGGAAGTAAATGCGTGGTATATGAATATGATGAAAAATCTGATAAGTCGAAAGTTCATTTCAAAGCGTTTGTTGGGTTTGCTCATTATTCAACAGATAAAATGAAATACTTTAGCGGCATCCCCGCCGTATCTTTTCCCAACAATGCTTTTGAGATAGGTGTCGGTGCAGAAATAGACCTTGAAAGATGGATGAAAGACTTAAGTGTAGAAGCTGATATTGCATTTTCTCCCAAAACAGAGTCCAAGATAGTCGACAATAGATCGATAGAGCAAACAAGACTCGTATTGAATCTTGGTTTCGTCAAGCGATTTGGAAAAGGTAAGATTCAGCCACTTGCTCGTGCCGGAATGTTTGGTGTTGCATCATTTGGTGGAAAAGAGTTGAGGTACTATCGTGGTTATGATAGTGGATTTAAAACTCGTGAGTGGTCTTTCAGTATGCATACAGGCGTTTATCTCGGTGCTGGTGCTCAGATGGCATTAGGCAAGCACTTCGTCCGTTTACATGGTGATGTTTACAAGAGTTTATTTATTTCTGAATTGCTAAAGTTGGGCGTTACTGCTGAGTTTGGCTTCTAAGCCGTGAGAAGTAACACCGCAATAAAGCCGTTGTAGGTTCGCTCTTGCGCCCATTTTATTTTAACGTCAGTTCGACGACTTTATTCAGTTGTATATTGTTGACTATCATGTGGTTGAAAGAGCTCTGAAGGAGCGATACCTAATAGGGCAGTCCGTTAGGGCTGTTATATTTGTCGAT
>CADBXL010000044.1 GCA_902798615.1 uncultured Bacteroidales bacterium
ATGGGCGTTGAGAATGTGCTTCGCCATTCTCATAAGACCATACAGAAACAAAGTATCAAGCCCAAAGGCTCGGAATATGAGAAAGTATTTTGATCTTCTTTTAAAATACTTTGCGGCTCAGCGTCTTTGCGTTTGAAAAAAATTAAATCTGCACGTTTTTATTTGCTTTCGCCATCTAAAAAAACAGGACAAAACCAATAAAAACAGATAAAAACAAAATGTTTTATTATGTTTTCTTTTGTTTTAATTGGTTTTTCTAAATGGCGAAAGCAACTTATTATTGTCAGTTAAAAGCAGCTTACTGCTTGCTATATTCATGAAAAAAAGTATGTTAGCCTTGTCTTTTATCATTTTCCAAAGATATTCATCCACATTTTCAGACAGAAAGACATGTAATCTCGAAAAAAATATATAATTTTGTATCCCATATGGAAAAGGATAGAGTACAAGAAGCCGTAGAATGTTTCATGCAAGGCTACGGCTGTTCACAGTCGGTAGTGGCTGCATTTGCAGATATGTATGGTTTGGATGACACTATGGCAAAACGCATCAGCGCCGGTTTCGGTGGTGGTGTGGGTAGGATGCGCATGATGTGTGGCGCAGCTTCCGCCCTCGTTACCCTTGCAGGCTTGGAGAAAGGTCAGACAGAAGGTAACGACCGCGAAGGTAAGGCAGAATGCTATAAGCTTGTGCAGGAACTGATGGCTAAGTTCAAGGAAAAGAACGGTAGTCTGATTTGTGCAGAATTACTTAAGATGAACGGTTGTAAAGTAGTGACAGACACCAACATACCTGACGAGCGTAATGCCGAATACTACAAGAAACGTCCATGTGTCAGGAAGGTTGAGAGTGCAGCTAAAGTTTTTGATGAATATCTAAAAGAATGCCATACTTCGTAGCATTATTTGTCGTCCTCATTTGGGGCACTACATTCGTCAGCAGTAAGGTTCTGCTAAACAGCGGATTGTTGCCTGCTGACATATTCTTCGTGCGCTTTGTGATGGCATACTGCTGTATGCTCTGTATATCACATAAGAGGCTGTTTGCCAATTCGGTAGCCGATGAGCTGACTCTCGTGGGACTTGGTCTGATGGGCGGTTCGGTTTATTTCCTTGTGGAGAATATGGCACTACTCCACTCTACCGCCTCCAACGTAAGCATCCTAGTAAGCACCACACCTTTGGTAACAGCCATGCTTCTGGCTATATTCTACAAGAGCGAGCGCCTCAGCATGAGGCAGATTTTTGGCTCAATACTGGCATTCGTGGGTGTTGTATTGGTGGTGCTCAACGGTCAGTTTATCCTTCACCTCAATCCTCTTGGCGATGCCCTCGCACTCGGAGCATCCTTCACATGGGGTTTCTACTCTCTCTTCATGCGAAGGATAATGGGCAGATACTCAGCCGATTTCATCACGAGAAAGGTATTCTTCTATGGTTTGGTGACTATCCTACCCTACTTCGCCTTTGTGAATCCTCTCAACATCGACCTCCTTACATCGGGCAACATGACGATATGGAGCAATCTGATATTCCTCGGAATTATTGCCTCTACAGGCGGCTATCTGCTTTGGAACTGGGTAATGCGAAAGCTTGGAGCTGTGAAATCCACTAACTTCATATACCTCCAGAGCCTTGTAGCAATGGTGGCAGGACATGTGATTTTAGGAGAGCGCATCACATTCATGGCAATAGCCGGAGCAGTAATTCTGATAGCCGGAATGATACTGGCAGTTAGAAAAAAACGCTCAAAAGCTTGATAATATCATTTCTTTTTTGTATTTTTGCACTCGGAAAATAAGTTTAGAGATTAGGACTTAGAGAACACTAAACACTAAACGCTAAACGCAAGATAAAAAAACAATGAAATATTCAAGACTCTACATAGCTATTTTCTCTATTTTTCTTGGGGTATTAACATCTCAGGCACAACGCCCAAAGACTCCAGTCGCAAAGGCTGCTGTCAAGGCAGCCAAGGGCGCAAAACCTGCACCCGTAATCCCTACGGCAGAGGATCTGAACTTTGCGAAGCTACTTCAATCTACCGCAAAGGTTATGTTCATCGACTCTCTTGTAACAGATGCGGATGACGTTCTGAAGCATATCCCACTATCCTCTTCATGTGGAAAAATAAGCATCAAGAAGAGTAAGGACGGAAAAGGGAACGAGTATTTCTACACAAATGAGTTTGAGGACAAGAGGTACTCATCCGTACTAAAGGATTCCTGTCACGTGCTTATGGTTGAGGAACGACTCGGCAAGAGATGGGACACCGCAAAGAAAGTTGAGCTTGAGGGCGTAGAGGATATCATCTGCCCTTATATGATGTCGGATGGCGTGACTCTCTACTTCGCAGCAAAGGGCGGAGAGGACTCAATGGGACTATACGACATATATTATACGGTATATGATAGCGACAGCCACTCGTTCTACAAGCCTCAGAGCCTCGGACTTCCATTCAACTCATTTGGCGACGAGACCTATTATATAATAGACGAGTTCAACGATCTTGGCTATCTTGTTTCCAACCGCCGTCAGCCGGAGGGTAAGACATGTATATATATCTTCCAGCCAACAGAGACACGTGAGACATACGACGTGGAGAACATGCCGGAGATAGAGCTTGACCGCCTGGCACGTCTAAAAGACATAAAGGATTCGCAGAAGGATGAAGAGGTATTGAAGTCAGCCTTATCACGTCTGTCAGCAGCAAGTCAGGTTAAGAGTACGAAGAAAAACCACAGCTTTGAGTTTATCATCAACGAGAAGCTGGTATATCATAACATCTCAGATTTCCGTAGTAGCGCGAACCAGAATCTGTTCCCTACCTATCTCACTATGAAGAATAACGTAGAGACAAGGGAAAAGCAACTGGAAGATATGCGTGCCAAGTACCACAACGGCAACAAGACTCTTGCCGACCGCATCGCCCAGATGGAGGTAGAGGTATTCAACGCGCGTCAGAAACTCAACCTTACCGAGAAAGAGATAAGGAATACGGAGATTGAAACATTAACAAAAAAATAACTAAACAAACGGCCCCTCACCCGCCCTATGGGCACCCTCTCCCCAAGGGGCGAGGGAATAGTTACCTTCGTCCGCTTAAAAGAACGTGATTTGAAATACTAACTTCCCCCTCGCCCCTTGGGGAGAGGGTGCCCGCAGGGCGGGTGAGGGGCTCCTATTCTATTATGTACCCACCTTCAGAACTTATCATCAACGAAGACGGCAGTTGTTTCCATCTTCATCTGAAGCCAGAGAATCTGGCTGATAAAGTAATACTTGTAGGTGACCCTGAGAGGGTTACTACGATTGGAAAACTCTTTGATTCAATTGAAGTCGAGGTTTCCAACCGCGAGTTTCATACCATTACAGGAACTTACAAAGGTAAGCGAATAACAGTACAGTCAACTGGTATCGGTTGCGATAATATCGATATCGTGCTTACCGAACTCGATTCACTTGCAAACATCAACTACGCAACACGCGAGGATAATCCGCAGCATCGCACTCTCGATATCGTGCGTATAGGAACATGTGGAGGTCTGCAACCTGACACCCCTATCGGCACACCCATTATATCTGTAAAGAGCATAGGCTTCGACGGTCTGCTGAACTATTACGCTGATCGTGACAAGGTTTGTGACCTGAAGTTGGAAGAGGCATTCCGCAAGCACATGAACTGGTCGGAAAAGAAGGGAGCCCCATACGTAGCCATAGCTGATGACGAACTTAGCAGAAGAATTGGCGGTACGGATATGCATCGTGGTATTACGGCTTCTTGTGGCGGTTTCTATGGTCCTCAAGGAAGGCAGATACGCCTGAAGATACAAGACCCGGAGCAGAATCAAAAGGTAGAGACATTCTCATACACATGTCCGAAGACAGGCGAGACCTTGAAGATATGCAATTTCGAGATGGAGTCTTCTGCCGTAGCAGGTATGTCGGCTATGCTTGGACACAAGGCAACAACCTGTTGTATGGTTATAGCCAACCGTTATGACAAGGAAATGAACACGACATATAAAAATTCGATGGAAAATATCCTAAAAACTGTATTGGAGAGAATTTAACTCAGTTCATAGTTCACAGTTGGTTCATAGTTTATAGTGGGCGCACGCTAAATATTAATTATGAACTATGCACTATGAATTATGAACTAAAATGTTGATTTGTGTCAATTTGTAAGCTATTTTCGCCTATTTTAGGGGTATTTTGGCTGATTTAGAGCAAGAAAAGGCAAAAAATGCGGTTTTCTTGACATAAATTTATTATTTGCCACTTTTTACCATAAAGTTGAAAAAATATTTGTGTGCCCACACAATTTGTTGTACCTTTGCACTCGGAAATCAGAAACATGCTCCAGTCATGAAGACTGACTAACATGGATTTCCGAGTGCGAGGTGCTTTGCACGTTGCACTCGAAATCAGAAACATGCTCCAGTCATGAAGACTGACTAACATGGATTTCCGAGTGCGAGGTGCTTTGCACGTTGCACTCGAAATCAGAAATGAACATCGAAGAGATGTAATTTTACTGAAGACGAGTATTAGTATTTTATAAAGGATAACATTTTAAAATTAAAGAAAGGAAACACATTATGACAACATTTATGGTAATGACAAGCGCAGTTTATGTAGCAGCATTGTTCAGCATTTACATGGTTGTTAAGACTCTTAACGGTATGAGAGGTTAATCCTCCCAACCGCATAGAGGAAAAACACAAGGCTTAGAAATTAATTCAACAATAAAAACAACAAGGGCGATAGTTTTTTATGACTATCACCCTTATTTTATATGCTTATTCCTGTGATGCCTGTTGCGTCTGTTGTGGACGCTTACGTTGAGGACGTCTTCTTTGCGGACGATTACGTTGCTGCGTAGGCTGCTGCTCTACAGATTCTGTTGTTTCCTGAAAATCAGCGTTCTGAGGAACCTGTGGCATTTCCTGAGATTCAGGAATGTCGGTAACGATTACGAGCTCAGAATTTGCAGTTTCCTGCTTAGGCTCAGTCTGAGGAGCTTGCTTTGGCTCATTCTTTACCTGCTTTGCCTGCTGCCTTGCCTGCTGTTGCTTTTGAGGCTTTGGCTGCTCAGCCTGTTCCTGCTGCTTCTGTTGCTCCTGTTTCTGCTGATTCAACTTTTGCTTCTTCTGTTGTTCCTGCTTTGGCTGATTCTGCTTTTGCTGCTTGTGCATCTCAGATTGCTTATCACCAGGACGGAAGCCGTCAAGCCAGAGATTGAGTGGCTGGATATTGCGTTTCTCCATACGTTGAGGAACATCCTCCATCCATTGTTTGCCGGCAGCCATCTGAAGGAAGTGATACTGACGTGTGTAGAAATCGAGCACCTTCAGGTCTTCCATAGTGACTACCATAGGGCGTAATGGCGCATATACACGCTCCCACGTCTCGTCGTCGATGTCGTTGATACGTTGGAGGTCATCACACATACCCATACTGCGAATTGCAACAGATGCGTCATTCGTGAGAAGCAATACGCGCTTGCCCGTAGAGAACAGTTCAACAGTCTTGCGGATGATAGCCGGATCTGCGAAAGCCGCATGATGGCTCTCTGCACAAATACCCTCAATCTTCAGTCGGTTCTCACGTTGCTGAGAGAGGATGAGTCGCTTGGCAAGACGCGCAGACACGTTACGACATAACGTCTCGTCAGAGAAATCAGCATCCTTATAGTTGGTTGGAGCCTGCTGGGTAGCAAAACGGTCAATCTCCTCGTAGGTCTCGCTCATCATCATGAAGCGACCGCCACGATAGCGCACGAGCTTGGAGATGAACTCAAGCTGACGCTCAAACATAAGTCGGGCATTAACCTTTGGATCACTATGGCTTGAGGTATGACCAACAAGGAGTTCGAGCCAGATGTTTGTGTCGGAGATAACGACATCATAATTAAGAACCCACGCAAGAGTACCTTCTATCCAACGGAAACGCTTTAGAGCCTCATCATATGAAAGCTGCTGAATCTGCTGGTCGTTGAGAAGGAGCTGTCCCTTTGGAGCATTAACCATATCGACAATAGTGTCAATACGAACAGGATTGAATGCAGGTATCGGCTTTGGCTTCTGGGTGTTGGAAGCTTGCTGCTGAGTATTGGCGTTTTCATCAGCCTTTTCCTCAACCTTTTCCTCTTCACCCCTACCCTCTTCAGCCTTTATTTCCTCATTCCTTGGCTCTTCAAAAGTCTGGTTTTCAACTTCTACGACTGCATCCTGAACCTCAGGTTTTACTTCCGGCTGTTGCTCAGATATTGGCTCTGAGTTAATAGTCTGAACAGGTGCGTCATTATTCTCTGTAATTGTCTTGGCTGCCTCTACGGCTGTTTGTTTTGGTTTACGACCACGACGTTGTGGTTTCTTTGCAGGAGCTTCTGTTTTTGTTTCTATTTCTTTTACAGGCTCAACTGCGTCTTCCTTCTTGGCAGCCTTCTTCTTTGTGGTTGCAGCCTTACGTGCTGCTGGTTTTCTACGAGACTGTTTTGCGGTTTGCTGTCCGTTGTTTGTCTCGGAAACTACCACTTCGGTTGTCTTTTCTGTCATTTGTTTATAATAAAGTAAACAATAAAAAATAAGAAGTAAAATGTACGATTAGAATTTTCCACGACAGCCTTTCGCTATACATGGCAGTCATACTTTTTATTTATTACTTATTACTTTTAAATTTTTAATTTTATTTTTTTTCATTTTCTAGAATGGGAATCCCACGGCAAAGTGGAATGCGTGATCACGTGAGAATTTAGGATGTATAAGCGGATAATGCTCGCGTGATGTGGTATAAGCAGGATTTACTGCCTTCATACCCATATCTAATCGTACTACGAAATAGTCAAAGTTTAGTCGGAGACCAACGCCATACGCTACGGCAATCTGTTGCAAGAAAGTATCGAACATGAATTGTCCATTAGGCTGGTCTGCATATTTACGTATTGTCCATATATTTCCTGCATCAACAAAGATGGCACTCTGGAATCTCCAGAAAAGCGGAGAACGCATCTCGGCACTACATTCAAGTTTTATATCTCCAGTCTGGTTGATGAAGTCAATACGTCCGTCCTTGCCAGTATAGCCTCCAGGACCAAGACTACGTACGCTCCAACCTCTCACGCTATTACTTCCACCTGCGAAATAACGCTTCTCAAAAGGAAGGATGGAGGAATTACCGTAAGGATAAGCTATGCCAAGACGTGCGTGAACGGCAAGGTTGCTACGGTCATCCAAGACAAAGAGACGGCTATAATCAATATCTCCTTTGACATATTGAGCGTATGCAATACCAAGAAACTTATTCTGCCCATATTCATTCTTCTTGAATTGCAAAGGGCGTGCAAGAAGCTGGAGAACATTACCTGCGGTTTCAAGATTAAGACGAATAGCCTTGCCCCTGTTACTATAAGTTAAACTCACACCTGTCTTCATAATCATGAGATTCTCATAATTATATCGAAGAATGGCATTACGGTTGGATACAGAATCAAGATAATCATGTTTGAATGTTTCTGATATCCAAGGCATCGAGATGAAGTTGACATCTATGGCGTCAACCTTGTACTGGATATGCTTTTGAGGATTGCTCCATTTGTATCTCCAAGCAGCAGTAAATATACGGCGTTGGAACTCCGGACGATTCTGACGGTTGAAACTGAAAAGAATCTCGCTTGTGGCAGAACTGCGCCTATGGAACGATTTCTTCATCCAAGGGAAAAGGAAACGTGGGAATGCAAGAGATGTCTCAAGTCCCAGTTCCTCATAATTATGGCTTTGATATCCTTCAAGTCCCCTAATAGCCTCGAATGCGCCACGTGCCGTAATATTAAGGAGTTCACTACCGTGGAATACATTACGATTCTGATAGATAAGCGAAACTGCGGCTCCAAGGTCGCCAGCGGTATTTGTACCTTCCGGCTGAAACTGTATAGAATTCGTCTTCTGGGGAGAAACCAGAATATGGCAATCCAGATACATACTATCAGGATTCTCGTCAAAATGGATATTCGTGTATCTTATGGCCTGAAGACGGGAGAATCGGGTGTATGTCTTCTGCAAATCAGCTGCGCTATAAGGCGCTCCCGGAGTTATGAATGAGTTCTGTTCAAGAACCGACTTACGAAGTTTGAATTCAGGTGTATTAGCACCCTCGAAATAAACGTTTCTGACACGATAAAGAGGATGAGGTGAAAGCTCCTGATAACTATTACGACGATAGAGGTCAATATTCATCGTGACATCTACAGTACGATTCATCTGGGAGCTGTCAACATCAAAACTGATAAATTCCTTGTTGAACAGATAGTATCCATGATTATTGAGATAGTCTGTTATACGATTACGGTTCTTACCCAACTGGTTGACGCTAAATATCTGACCGGAATGCATATCCAGCAACTGGTCATCGCCAGCCAGCAAGCCATCAATAGCAGGATCGTCGATGTTATAATATATCTTTCTTACAACATAAGGGCTACCAGTAGCGATGTCATAGTTCACCTTTATTCGTTTTCCTGAGACTGACAACTGTGGGACAACCTTAGCATTAAGATATCCTTCATTACGAACAGCGGCCGTAATATCCTCTACCGTACGGGCCGTAAGAACGCTATCATATACCACAGGAGCCTGTCCCCAGTTACGAAGGGTTCTGTTTATCCATTTCGTAGTATCTGCCCCCGACATAGAATAGAATCCAAGGGGCACCTTCAAAGTTGAAAGCCACTTGGAATTTGGACGTTGACGGATATAAGTATCCATCGTTGCAAGGTTGATGCGAGGATTTCCACAGGTAACATGCGTAGAGGTAAGTAGATAGTCACCATCTGCAACATAGCGCGTGCCATCACATCCTACCAAAACAAGCAGGACGAACACTATAAGTGTCTGGAAGATATGTGATATAATATTATGAAGGCGTCGAGCCATGTAATGTACGATATAAGGATATGCAAAATTACTATTTTTTTTTGGAAGAAACAAAAAAAAATCACACAAACGAGATGATTTAGCAATTTTTACAGTAACTTTGCACTTGCTACATTAAACATGTCGTGCAACCCTTATTCCCATCAGGAAGAAATGACCATTAATCAGTAATTAAAAATGATATCCAAGAACCAGCAAAAATATATCAGCAGTCTTGAACTGAAGAAAAACCGCAAGAAAGATAATGTCTTTGTTGCGGAGGGATTCAAGATTATAGAGGAACTGCTTCACGCAGGCTTTCGTGCAAAGATGATTGTAGGTTGCGAGGAATGGATGAGCCAACATCAAGCACTCTGTCCCAAAGATTCAACACTCATCAACGTTACAGAAGACGAACTACGCAAAACAAGTTTCCTACAACACCCACAACAGGTTCTTGGCGTATTCGAGATGCCTGACAACGACACCATTCCTGATGCTGACTGGTTTCGCAAGAATCTTTGCATAGCTCTTGACGGAGTACAAGACCCTGGGAATCTCGGTACGATAATAAGGATTGCCGATTGGTTCGGCATAGATACTATCATTTGCAGCCAGACAACAGCCGATGCGTATGCGCCCAAGGTCGTTCAAGCAACCATGGGAAGTATTTCAAGAGTGAAAATAATATATACCGACCTTGTCGAGTTTCTCAAAGGATTAGATAGGAAAATTCCAATTTATGGTACACTTCTGGATGGCGACAATATCTATTCCAGCCAATTGTCCTCAAACGGCATAATTGTTATGGGTAACGAGGGAAACGGAATCTCACCTGCTATAAGGGAATTGGTGAACCATCGCTTGCTCATACCTTCCTATCCTCCAGAACGTGAAACGGCAGAAAGTCTCAACGTAGCAATTGCTACAGCAATAACGGTTGCAGAATTCAGGAGGATTTCAAAAGCCTAAGCCTGATAAGTTTTTACTAATAATATATTTCGTCTTCCCAAGTACCTCCTATGTAGGTCCGTTGTACCTCCCAACCAAACTCGATGAAACTCCCATTATTATAGGGAAAAAGCGAAGGTTCATCGAGTTTGGTTCGGAAGAAGAACGAAGGCATAGCGAATTATCAATAGCCTTTGTTCCTTTTAGAATTCATTTCATGAAAAAATCGCAGTAAATCAAAGCCACATGTGTAAACTTTGCTTTACTGCGATTTCTTTATTGTTTTTGAGCTGTCTCTGCCGCATCAGAATCATCCCATATCCATTCAAATTCAAGGAATGCATCCTTTATCTCCTGTTTCTTGCTGTCAAGTTTGGTGTTCTTTCTCCAACCTTTAATCATGGATTGCATCTGCTTTTTATACACCTTTGAACCAGTACAACCATACAGATATAGCAGACATTTAAGACGCATAGACTCTGAGGTTATCTGTTCAAGGTAGTCCTGTAGGAACTTCTCATGCACGTCGGCATCTGTCTTTCTGTCAAGGCATGTATATGCAATAAACAGGAAGAGATGCAGCTTAGCTGTCATGTTTACCGTAGGGGTTTTTAGTTCTGCGAACCTGCGTATGAACACGTTGAGATATGAATTATCGCGTACGGATATCTTTTCCCCATTGGCATGAGACAGAACACATCGATGGCCGCGCGTCATAAAGGAGTCGAACTTCTTATACATGTGCTTGCCTGTTTTTGCAAACTCCAGTATCTGTATGAACTCAGGACGTATCTCTGTGGTGCGTGTGGCTATGAAATTCAGAATATGGACATAGACAGTACCGCCATCCTTACCCTTCTGGCTTTCAAGTATGCCCTCAACTCCATCATAAGGACCGCCTATAATCTTCACCTTGTCACCCTTTTCCAAGTCGATTTCCGAAGGCTTCATGAAAGGAACAGTCCTTGTGTTACGATTTGTCACGGTCTTGATGAACATATCCATCTGCCTTTCCGGAATGGTAATCACATAACGGAATGTGGCCTTATCGTAGCAGAACTCCTTCTTCTTCATCTCGGGCGCAAGCTGATTTAGGGAAACTGACGGATGTTCCTCGGACGGCTTCACCATGAAATTCACCCCGGGATTATTCACCACGAACTGCACACATTCGTCGAGGGAAGAGTGGATGAACATCATATTGAACATCAACGCCCTTTCCACACGAACTTGTACGCCCTGCTTGCGATTCTCTACCGCAGTATATGACGGCAAGAAAAACTCAAGACCGGAATTCTCAAGTTGGCTATGCATTTTCTGAAAGGAAATCTGGCCATACCTCAGCAGATACCAGCTTTTCCCTTCATGTTTCCAAGACTCGTTATTCTCCATTAACGGTTTTTATACATATCATCATAATACTTCTCGTAATCACCGCTTGTGATGTTATCCATCCACTCCTGGTTTTCGAGATACCACTTCACCGTCTTTTCTATACCTTCTTCAAACTGGAGGCTTGGTTCCCAACCAAGTTCCTTCTGAAGTTTTGTAGAATCGATAGCATAGCGGGCATCATGACCGAGGCGGTCTGTGACGTATGTGATGAGATTCATATCCTCACCTTCCTTGCGACCGAGCAGACGGTCAACGGTATTGATAACAACCTTGATAATATCGATATTCTTCCATTCGTTGAAACCACCAATATTATATGTCTCGGCAACGGTTCCCTTATGGAAAATAAGGTCGATAGCACGAGCATGATCCTCAACGAAAAGCCAGTCGCGAACATTCTCACCCTTACCATATACAGGCAATGGTTTGCGGTTACGTATATTATTGATAAAGAGAGGGATTAACTTCTCTGGGAACTGGTAAGGACCATAGTTGTTTGAGCAGTTTGTCACAATTGTAGGCATTCCGTATGTATCGTGGAAAGCACGTACAAAATGGTCAGAAGAAGCCTTTGAAGCTGAATATGGAGAGTGAGGGTTGTACTTGGTTGTCTCATAGAAGAAATCCTCTCCGTAAGCCTCATGATGCTGTGAGCTTGAAGCCTTAGTAGTGAATGGAGGCTCAATGCCCTCTGGATGAGTCATCTTCAAGGCACCATATACCTCATCAGTAGAGATATGATAGAAACGCTTGCCCTCATATTTCTCAGGCAAAGACTCCCAATAGAGCTTTGCAGCCTGAAGGAGGGTTAGCGTACCCATTACGTTAGTACGTGCGAATGTGAAAGGATCCTTGATAGAACGGTCAACATGACTCTCAGCAGCAAGGTGGATGATACCATCAATCTTCTCATCCTGCATCAGTTTATAGAATGCGTCGAAGTCGCAGATATCCATACGCACAAACTTATAGTTAGGCTTATTCTCGATATCCTTGAGATTAGCGAGATTACCTGCGTATGTAAGCTTATCAAGATTGATGATATTATACTCTGGGTACTTATTTACGAAAAGGCGAACTACGTGGCTTCCTATGAAACCGGCTCCGCCTGTGATAACAATATTCTTCATAATAGTTTATGTTGTTTTTAATAAAGGCTTACGTTAATATCGAATGGAGAATCGAAATCCTTGAGACATTCATGCTTGGTATCTTTCTCTGAAAGAATGGCCTTATCTGTAGGAATCTGCCAGTCAATACCGAGCGAATCATCAACAATAGAGATACCTCCGTCTGCCTCTGGATGATAGAATTCATCACATTTATACTGGAATACAGCAGTCTCAGAAAGTACGGCAAAGCCATGTGCAAAACCTCTTGGCACAAAGAACTGCTTGTGATTATCTTCCGTAAGGAGACATGACACATGCTTGCCATAGGTTGGTGAACCTTTACGGATATCAACGGCAACATCTAGCACGGCACCCTTTACGCAACGAACAAGCTTGCTCTGAGTAAAAGGTGGACGCTGGAAATGTAAACCACGCATTACTCCATAAGAAGACATAGACTCGTTGTCCTGTACGAAGTTTATCTTATGACCAAGAATTGCACCAACCTTCTCGTCAAATTCCCTCTGAGAGAAACTCTCAAAGAAATATCCACGTGCATCCTTGAAAACACGAGGCTCAATAACGAGCACTCCTTCTATATCAGTTTTAATTACTTCCACTTTTTAACTGTACTTCTTTATACTTTAATCCTTATTCCTTATAATTTACTCCAATCCAGAACCGAATCTCTTCACCTCATCAATAACCTTGAGGAGATACTGTCCATATTGGTTCTTGAGCATAGGCTTAGCAAGTTCACGCATCTTTTCCTCATTTATCCAACCCTTACGGTATGCTATGCCCTCAAGACAAGCGACCTTCAATCCCTGACGCTTCTCAAGTACCTCTATATATGTACTTGCCTCAGAAAGAGAATCATGAGTACCTGTATCAAGCCAAGCAAAACCACGACCGAGAGTCTGAACCTTCAGTTCTCCGTCTTCAAGGAATTTCTGGTTTACAGTAGTTATCTCATACTCACCACGAGCAGAAGGCTTGATATTGCGTGCAACCTCTACAACCTTATTAGGATAGAAATACAATCCTACAACGGCATAGTTAGACTTTGGCTCCTTAGGTTTCTCTTCTATAGATAGGCAATTGCCTTGCTTATCAAACTCTGCAACTCCATATCTCTCAGGATCATTTACCCAATAGCCAAATACTGTTGCTTTCTTATCCTCTTCAGCTGTACGTACAGCTTCCCTAAGCATCTTAGAAAAACCTGTTCCCTGGAAGATATTGTCGCCAAGAACAAGACATGCGCTATCATTTCCTATAAAATCTGCTCCAATAGTGAATGCCTGAGCAAGACCATCAGGAGATGGTTGTTCTGCATATTCAAAATGTACTCCATAGTCACTACCGTCACCAAGAAGTCTCTTGAAACCCGGAAGATCAAAAGGAGTAGAGATGATAAGGATATCGCGAATACCAGCAAGCATAAGCACGCTTATCGGATAATAAATCATCGGTTTGTCATAAATAGGCATCAACTGCTTAGAGATACCCTTTGTGATAGGATACAATCTCGTACCACTTCCACCAGCAAGAACAATTCCTTTCATAGCTTATTGATTAAGTTCGTTCATATTTTTCAGACAGGTTTTGAGAGAGTCAAGCCAATATGGCACTTTCACCCCGAAGGTATTCTTAACTTTTGTCTTGTCGAATACAGAATAAGAAGGACGAATAACAGGACTTGGGAACTCATCAGAATGACAAGGCTGTATATCACAATCATTATGACTGCTAAGCATGGCTATCATCTTTGTGAAATCAAACCAAGAACATACACCTTCATTTGAATAATGGTAGATGCCTGTATTTCCTTCATACTTTCTACCATTTACAATATCATATATAACATTAGCAAGATCGAGTGCGTAGGTTGGAGTTCCTACCTGATCAAACACCACTTTCAATTGTGGCTTTGTAGCAGTCAGATTAAGCATAGTCTTGACGAAGTTCTTTCCAAACTCAGAATAGAGCCATGCAGTACGCAGAATGATGTATTTACAACCACTCGCAATTATTGCCTGTTCGCCCTCAAGTTTTGTCTTACCATAAACTCCTGTAGGTGTTCCCTTCTGATCTTCCTTGCAAGGTACATTATACGGATCTGCACCAAATACATAATCTGTACTGACGTGAACAAGAAGTCCGTCAACCTCAGCCATAACAACAGCAAGATTCTCCGGAGCCTTGGCATTCAGCACACGACAGAAAGCCTCATCCGACTCTGCCTTATCCACATTAGTGTATGCAGCACAATTAATAATACATTTAACATCATTGTCTTTCACGATAGTTCGGATAGCCTCAATATCAGTAATATCAAGATGAGTAGTCTGAACACCCTCAATATCCATCACATCCGTAAAGATGTATTTATCAGAACTGTTACGGCTAACGATACGCATCTCGTTTCCAAGCTGTCCGTTTGCACCTGTTACAAGAATATTCATTTGTTTTTTCTTTAAATGATGATATTATATATATAATTAGTGTGCAAAGTTAGTACATTTTTCCGAAAAAATGAAATTTTTCCCAACTTTTCTTGCAAATTCGAAAAAATATAATTAATTTTGCACCCACTTACAGATAAAGTCAACAGTTCTGGTTATTATTCGTGAGAAACCGACCAGACTAATACATTACCTTTTAGAAAACAAAAAAAAAGAGAAAAAGGGCTCATCGTGATGATGTGCCCTTTTTATTTTCTATAAAAATAGCCTTTACAAATTTTCCTTTATCTTATTAATAAGTTCCTGATATTCAGCATCAGTAAGATACACTTTACCAGGATTCATCTGGAACACCCCACCATAATCCGGTCCGTCAACATATTTCGGAGCAAGATGGAAATGAAGGTGTGACAATTTGTCGCTATAGGCGCCATAGTTTATTTTCTCTGGATTAAACGCCTTCTGCATAGCGCGTGTTGTCTGTACAACATCAGCCATAAAGTCATTACGCTCTTCATCTGTGAGTTCGTTCAAATCACTAACGTGCTTGTCATAACTCACAAGACAACGACCACGATAGGTCTGTTCCTTGAAAAGAAAAACACGAGACACACGAAGATGTGCTATCTCAATCATCAACTCATCAAAATTGTTTGTGCAATAAAGGCACTTCTTTTGATCACTATACATTTTATATAAGTTTTAAGATTAGTTTTATCGAATTACTATCATAGCTGCTTTAGTTTTGGCAACGACAAATGATACTTTACGGCAAAGAAACGAATTGCAACAATAACAAAGAAAGATACTGTTGCAGAAACAGTTACATTCACGCCAAGATATATCATCAGCCAATACAAGAAGCCTCCAACGATACTTGCCATAGCATATATCTCCTTTTGGAATATCACAGGAACAGAGTTTAGAAGCACATCACGAATAACTCCTCCCGCACTTCCTGTTATTGTACCCATTATGATAGCCACCCAGAACGAATGTCCCATGTCAAGCGTCTTCTGCATTCCTGCAATAGTGAAAAGAGCAAGGCCAAGCGTGTCAAATACGAACCAAGCATTATCCAGTTTCTTGATGTATCTCGAAAAGACCACCACGAACAACTGAGCTATGAAAGTACATATTATATAAATAGGCGCAGTCATCCAAAACGGACGCACACCAAGCAGCACATCTCGTATAGTACCTCCACCTATAGCAACCGCAATGCCACAGATGAAGCCACCAAACCAGTCAAAGTTCTTGCCTGCCGCTTGTCTTATGCCGGAAATAGCAAAGGCAAACGTACCAAGAAACTCTATGATAACCAATAGATGATCTACGCCTAACATCTTTCTAATATTTTAATTACCGAAACCTATCTCCCCAAAGCCTCAGCATATTCTGATACTGCTTTTCTTCGGAAGGAGAATGCTGAGCATGCCAAAGCCGCTCATTCTTCAGAGTATCAGGCATATACTGCTGAGGAGTAAAATTATTCGGATAGTCGTGAGGATACTTATAACCATCATGATATCCAAGTTCTGCCATCAACTGTGTAGGAGCATTACGAAGATGCAGCGGAACAGGCTGATTGCCAGTCTTATGCACAAGTTGGATAGCATCGTTTATTCCGTTGTATGCAGAGTTCGACTTCGGACTTGTTGCCAGATACACACAAGCCTCAGCAAGCGGAATCCTACCTTCTGGCCATCCTATCTTCATAACTGCATCGAAGGCTGCATTTGCAAGCAATAAGGCATTTGGATTTGCAAGTCCGATATCCTCGGCTGCTGATATAACAAGGCGACGGGCAATAAACTGCGGGTCTTCCCCACCCTCTATCATTCTTGCCATCCAATAGAGAGCCGCATCAGGATCAGAGCCTCGAATACTCTTAATGAAAGCAGATATGATGTCATAGTGCATCTCGCCCTCTTTGTCGTATGCCAAAGGATTCTGTTGTAAACGAGACTCCACGAGTTTATCGGTTATCACCACCTCCTTAGTACTCTCAGAATCAACTACCAACTGCAAGATGTTCAACAACTTACGAGCATCGCCTCCAGAATATCTGAACAAAGCTCCACTCTCTTCCAACTTGATATCACGCTCTCGAAGCTCCACATCCTGTGTTATAGCGCGATTGACAAGTTCCTCAAGGTCAGCCTTCTCAAGGGATTTCAGCACATAAAGCTGACAACGCGAAAGCAAAGGACGGATAACCTCAAACGAAGGATTCTCCGTCGTAGCACCTATAAGCGTAACAACTCCTCGCTCAACAGCCCCAAGAAGCGAATCCTGCTGAGATTTTGAGAATCGATGAATCTCATCTATGAAAAGTATAGGACTCGTATTGCCAAAGAATCTGTTGTTCTTTGCTTTCTCTATGACATCACGCACGTCCTTTACACCAGAAGTAACTGCCGATAGTGTATAGAAAGGTGTATCAAGCTTGTTGGCAATAATCTGTGCCAAGGTAGTCTTCCCCACCCCAGGAGGTCCCCAGAGTATGAAAGACGAGATGTGTCCGGAATCTATCATCCGACGAAGAACTGCGCCTTCGCCGACAAGATGTTTCTGTCCTATATATTCATCGAGCGTGCGAGGTCGCATTCGCTCTGCCAAAGGTTCACTCATTATAAATATTACTTATTCGGATGCAAAATTAAGAAATATATATCAATCCGACAAAAAATAATCGCTAAAAAATTTGTTTGTTACCCCGATATGTTGTATTTTTGCAGTCGAAAAGTAATGACAATAACAAAATAACAATTAAATCATATGGCAACTGACAAGAAATTAATCACACTCAAGACACTCAATAAGAGTAATGTATGGGAGCTTCAAGAGAATGATGTCTTCAGAATCTGGAGTGCAGGGGAAAAAGATGCTGATATGACAGAGAATATCAACAGATACATCACAATTCTCCGCTCTGCATTTGAGATTGAAGAGGTTAAGGTCGATCGCCCGGAAATCATAAGGAAATACGAGATGCGCGGTATGTGCGTAGGACTTCTTCGTGTTGACGAGAGCAACAAGGTGAAGTATGCCATCAAGAAACGCCCTATTCTTCGCGTAACAGATCTTACATACGAGAACATCCGTCACATTTCAGCAGCTAAGCTCCTTGAGGTTATCGAGCGTAACTTCGGTGGCGGTTGGGATTCTTTGTCTCAGAGTATCAAGGATATCATCGAAAGCGGTTTCGATATTTCAACCACTACCCTTCCCAAGGATCGTCTTCATAAGCCAGGAGGCCTTTACGAGAAGAAACTTGAGGATGGCTTTGACGTGCTTGAAATTCCAAAAGGACTCTGGACAGAGGCTATCTTCGCCAAGGAGAAGCCAGAGATGGTCAAGGTCAAGATGCGCTATGATGAGGATGGCGTTCACTTCGAGGATGATGATGCCGACAGCGATGAGGATGTAGATATCAAGGACGACTACTACAAGTCAGACGAGGACGATGATGCATTCGATGATGACAAGCTCACAGAGGAGAGTTATCGTACCACATACGATACCGACCCAGATGAGCTCGGCATTGAGGCTGAGGAAGTAGGAGACGACGAAGACTATTAATCCGTCAGAGTAAAAATACAAACAACTTGAGTTCGATGACTAGCATAGCTTGTATGTGATTGCAATCATCGAACTCATGTTTTTATTTGCATTTTTCCATCCAAATATTTGTGCATATAAAAATAATTTCTTAAATTTGCACATAAAACAAAAATCCACCTAAAACATCTTCCATAGTAAGTCCGTTATACCTCCGTTCCAAATCCGTTGTAAGTCCGTTCGCTATATTGGCGCCTCAAAGGTCCCATAAGGCATACAAGACGAAATTATAATTATCCAAAGTCAACATTACTAACAAATGAACTATACAATCCAAGAATTATCAATAGACGAAAGGAATGTCCTTGAGACTTTCCTATATCATGCCATATATATTCCAGAAGGCATCACTCCCCCACCCTTCGAGATTATAAAGCAGCCTGAACTTCAGGTGTATATCGAAGGTTTCGGAGAACAAGATGGAGATATTTGTTTAGTAGCGGAATGTGACAACAAGATTGTTGGAGCCGTATGGGTGCGCATAATGAATGATTACGGGCACGTATCAGACGATATACCTTCCCTTGCAATATCACTTTTGCCAGAATATCGCAACAAAGGTATCGGCACAGCCTTAATGCAATCAATGTTGGAAAAGGTTAGCAAACAAGGATACAAAGGCATTTCCCTATCCGTTCAGAAACAAAACTATGCTGCCAGAATGTATAGGAAACTTGGCTTCAACACGATTGAAGATAAGGACGAGGAACTTATAATGGTTTACATGGCAAAATAGATTCTGATAATAGAAAAAGCAGAAGCATAATACGTTTCACATATTTACGCCTCTGCTTTTTGCTGTATTATAGCAATCAAATTACTTTCTATCGCCAAAGATTCTCAACAGATATATGAAGATGTTCACGAAGTCAAGATAAAGACTCAGAGCGCCAAGAAGGGCAAGTTTCTGAGCACTCTCGTCAGCTGAACTCTGTTCATTGAGCATAAGCTTGATCTTCTGAGTATCATAAGCTGTGAGACCCACGAAAATGAGTACACCTATATAGCTAAGAATCAGTTGGAAACCTGAAGAATTAACGAACATATTAACTACAGTAGCAATAATAAGTCCGATAAGAGCCATGAAAAGGATACTTCCTAATTTTGACAAATCGGTCTTCGTGGTATATCCAACTAATGCCATCACGCCAAATGTTGCAGCAGTAATGAAGAATACCATACTGATAGAACTCATGGTATAAACCAAGAAGATAAAGGACAGAAGCAGACCATTTATCACACTATAAGCTATGAACATGAGTGTTGCTGTGGTCAGGCTTAGCTTGTGAAGCATTCCTGAGATACCGAAAACGATTCCGAATTCAGCAATTATGAGTCCCCAGAACAGAATTTTGTTCATCACAATAGCCTCAATAAGAGATGGTGTAGTAGCAACTCCATAGGCTGTAACGCCTGTGATAACAAGTGCAAGAGCCATCCAAGTGTAAACCTTACGCATCAGCACAGGTAAGGTTGTAGAAGGCTGATAAGAGCGAGTATAGTTACCCTCAGCCTCATTGACCATACGGTCGAAGTCTTTGTAATCCATAACTTTTTAAAAATTTAGAGGCCTCTCCCCCCGCCCTCCCCCGTAGGGAGGGAGCTGGAAGGCGAAAGGCGTATTAACTATTAATTATTTTTTTTTCACTAATTA
>CADBXL010000045.1 GCA_902798615.1 uncultured Bacteroidales bacterium
GACGAATTAGCTTTTGCTGTCGCATAACATTAATATAGGACATTAATGAAACATTAATTGTGACATTAATTAGCCTTACGGCTTAAACTCTCATCAATTATTGTCCAAATTAACGTCTTAATTAACGTCATAATTAATGTTTGAAAGCAAAGCAGAACCCTATTTGTTTTCGTCGAACTGACGTTATTTATCGCTTTTATCAGAGTATAAACATACGTCTTGTACTCCTTTTACTCCTTGCACTCCTTGTACTCCTTTATTTCCTCAATTTTCCAAGGAGGAAGCCAAACCACTCCTCATACTGTTCTTCATACCAAAAGTGACCTGTCTGCTGATATGGTGAGATAACTTTCTCACCACCAGCCACATTGTATGTGGCATACATAGAGGTTGGCGCTACTACATCATCGTTATATCCGAATGAATACCACCCCGGAACGGTGATTCTCTTTGCAAAGTTCACGCCGTCGTAGTATCTCATGCACTCTACTTCTGCCATATCAGGCTTTGCCACCTGATAGAAAAGATGCGGCCATCCACAAGCAACTTTCTTTAGGGCCGCCTCATGGTCGCACATAGCTGCATGAACAGGAGCATAGCAACTTACACGCTTATCGAGAGCCGTTGTGGCAAGGGTAAGGAAACCTCCCTGAGAAGATCCGCAGACTCCGAGATTCTTGCCATCCCATTGCACAGCATCACCATTGCCGAATGCCTCAAGGAAATCTATGGAACGAATACAACCAGTCACCACATGCTTGTAATAGGAACGGTCACGATTGTTACAGCCATTCAACCAATAGTCAGCTAAAGCAGCCGAGAATAGGTTGTCGTAATATGCCTGCTCCTTGGTAACAGGTATTCCGTGAATACCTATCTCAAGTACGATAACACCTTTCTTACAAAGTCCTTCATCCCCTCCGTATGGACGAACACCAGCCCCTGGAACTTTCAGTATGGCAGGATATTTGCCAGCCTTTGTCGGAACATTGAGAATACCATATACTCTCCTACCCCAACGGTCGTTATGGAATGAAACGTGATATGTGCTAACCTCTGTTGTAGAGCGTTCTGGAAGAAACTCCATGTGAGGCTCTAATGCCGTATTACGTGCTTCCTTTATCGCATTTGCCCAAAATTCATCAAAATCCTTTGGGCATTGTGCCTGTGGTTGTATCTTCTCTGGAGAAACTGCTGCTATGCAATGAGCCTGATAATCCTTGCCCGCAACGTGTGCCGTAGCCTTTAATTTATAGAAGCCCGGAACCTGCATCTTACCTGTAATCTTTGCAGTTCCAGTCTTTAGGGTTATCTCTTTCTTAGTGTCAGGATACATATCTGGTCCCATCTCGTATGATACTTTTACATCATCAAGAAGAGTGCCCGATTTCATGACACTTACTGTGAAGCCAATATTCTCCCCAACCTTATATGTCCAATCCTTATGGTCGGGCGTAACCTTAACGGTTATGTTTGTTCCACGTATCTGGGCACTAACATAAACCGCCACCAACAATACTATAAATATCGCAAATACTTTCTTCATCTGCCAATTCTCCTTGTCATTTCCTTTATTATCTCCATAGTTGATTTATCCACAGAGAAGACAGAGTTAAGCCCTTGCTCTTCCTGAGCCGGATCACACACATAGTCATCCCAACGCTGCCAGATAGTATGCCTAACATTTGCCTTGCCACCCCATCCCCAGAAGTTGCAGCCGGCAATCTTACCAGACTCAGCTATTATGCCGAACACATATTTATAGTATGCATCACGCCCCTTTGTCGCACTTCCCGGAGTAAACAGGAAACGATCACGAGGATAGCCGAACTCCTCAAGCACAATCGGGCGGCCAGCCTTTTCCATAAGCCTATATGCACGATTGATATATGCAAGGGTGGAATCACACGCCACCTTCACGTTATCAACGATAGGATCAGGTGCACCCTCCTTTATAGTCTTGTCAGCATCATAGTTCTGATTGAACTTGCCTATCCATCCCCAGTTATTAGGCCAGATATGAATACAAGCATAGTCAATATTCGGAAGAGTATGAATAGCATTAAACAATCGCATATCATCCTCACATCCATGCTCGCCCTCACTACCCGTCGTAACAAGATGGTTAGGGTCAAGACTCTTAATGAGCGTTGACTGCTCGTCTATCCATTCTATGAACTTGTACTTATGCAACTCGTCATTCACAAAGCAACGAGGCTCATTGGCTATCTCCCATGCCATCAACGCCTTACTATCCTTATATGCCTGACCTGTGTATCTGTTGGTTCGGGTAACCATCTTTCGAACATGCTCTGCTGCAAGTGCCTTTGCCTTGTCGTTGAGGATAAAGTTTGATACATACTGCATATACTCCCACCAGCCATCAATACTCGGAACAGGAGTCTGGTCGAAATGGCGTGTGCCTGTGCCATCCGATTTCTGTACATCCCCCTTGAAGCCTACCCAGTCGAGGTATGCCCCATAGCCGCCCGACCATTCCCAGGCGTTATTGAAATAGAGCACAGCCTTCATGTCACGCTTCTCAAGTTCTGCCATGAGGAAATCGAGCCCCGCAAGAATAGTATCATTATATACCCCAGGCTCTGATTGTAGCTTAGGTGCTATATGGCTTGGGATTCCATCACGACCATCTCCTCCGATAAGCACACGCACATTGTCTATGCCTACGGCTCGCATATCGTCAAGTTCTTGTATAAGACGCTTGCGGTTACCTCCCTGTCCCTCGCTACCGAGGATTGCCCCATACCAGAGGTTTGTACCTACATAGCGGTATTCCTTGCCCTGAAGATAGAATTTTCCATCCTTAACTGTGACAAAAGAGGTTCCTTCCTCTGCCCTTGCTACAAAAGCAAGCAGACAGAAGAGAAGGAACAAACCATACTTTTTACAAATTAACTTAAGCATTAATCTTATTTTTTACTCTCAAACGGCACTATCGGCAATCCCCTTACGTTATGCAACTTACCCGGAATGAAATTCCTGTAACAGTAGCGAATGCCCTTGATTTCCTTAACCTCCGGGCAAGCCAATACAAGATAGCAGCCCTGACGCTTTACGTTCTGCCAAGCAGAAGAAGCCCACACGATTGCCTTATGCCATTTGCCATCAGCATCCAGAGCCTCAAAGCCTTCTATATTATCCAGACGGTCAAAGCCCTCATCTCCATTCTTGAAATACAGATGCAAGACCTTTCCCTTTGCATTAGGATTCTTCTCAACGGCAGTTCCTGCAATAACAGCCTTTTCCTCGCTATTGGCATCTACCTCCTCCATATACTCAAACTCTGGAGCTTCCGCAGCTATGCCCTCCATGCCATAGTCACGCGCAAGAGCCATATATGCAAGGCGTTGTCCTATCTGTTTCTTCTGAGCGCCATGTATCTGCTTTGCCTCATAGTCATATATAAGGTCGCTCGTACACACACAACCGCTATTCTCCAGTTCCTTGGCAATCGTATGCTGTGCTGCACGGAAATCAGCCCCCTGAGTACCGTTCACATCATCATACCAATATGGTGGAAGCTCCACCGTATATATCGGCAACTTGTCATTAGGCTGCTTCCACATCTTACGCCACAGGCGAGTCATGGTCTTGAAACGCTCGATATACTGCTTCTCATATCCCACGTTTGACTCTCCCTGATTCCAGAGGAACCCCTTTATGGTATATCCTGCAAGCGGATTAAGCATTCCGTTGAACATCACCATCCTCTGATGATAGTCATTATCTGAAACTGGTGTTAATCCGTCAGGATAGGTAAGCAAAGTGTCCTTTGGCAACCAGCCCTCAACACACGAACCGCCCCAAGAGCAGTTGATAATGCCTACTGGAACATTGAGCATATCAGCCAAAGTGGTGGCAAAGTAATATCCACAGGCAGAGAAGCGTGAGGCTGTCTTAGGCGACGGTATCTCCCACTTGCCCTCAACCTTGTTCTGAGGTTCAGGCTTTCCCACCTTAGGAATAGTGGCAACGCGCACGGAGTTACGATACTTTCCCGACTGCGCGATAGTCTCGTTAGCTCCCTCTATCGGGCAGTTCCAGAAACCGCCGAGCGGCATCTCCATGTTCGACTGTCCGGAACAGAACCACACCTCGCCTATCAGCACGCCAGCAGAGACTTTCGTGTCTAAAGCCGCAGCCTTCTTGTCCTTGTCAGGATCGGTCTTGTATTCCGCAAATGTAATACTGTATTTGTCATAAGATGCCACAGGGGTATTAACCTCAATCGTCCAGCGACCATTTTTCTGCGCCTTTGCCACATACGCATCAGCCGTCCAACTCGCCGTCACCTTAATATAATGGCCTGCCTCTGCCCATCCCCAGACCTTAGCCTTGGTGTTCTGCTGCAAAACCATATTATCCCCGAAGATTTCAGGAATCTCCAGGGCATTGGCAGCAAGAACAGCCAAAAGGGAAAACATAAAGGAAATTAATCGTTTCATATCTGGTTGCAAAATTAAGGCATTTCCATATCATTCCCTTGCACTATTTTGTCATTTTGTTATACGTTTTATTTAATTGCGAAAAAATCATACAAACATAATATTTACCAGCGTAGAGATTACAACCATGCAACAGAGTTGTAGTTTCCATAATAATCCAATTAAGAAACCAATAAATTACCTTTATTTTACCTTAATAATACCATAGTTTATGGTATTATAATGGTATTATTATGGTAATATAATGGTATTATAATGGTATTATCATCGAGTTTGGTAGGGAGGAGGAAGGGAGGAGCATAGGCTTTATAGCGACTGAACGCTATACCTTGATGCGAGTGTGTAGGTTTGCTGAATGTTCCTTGTGTTTGTCCGTTTTCTGTTAACTAATGTCAAAACCAGGGATGGTGATTATCAAAATGTTGAATAGATTTGCAGAGTATGCAATTTTATTGCTATATTTGCACAAAATTCAAAAGGAATCATTATTCTAACCAAGAGTAGTCATACAAACTTAAATTTACTATTAACTTATGAAATCTATCATTTTACTGATATGCTTTGTGTCTGCCTCTATTAGTGGATGGGCACAGGAGTCTAAAACTTCTGACGAAAAGTCTCTCGCCCCAATAGTCATAGAGGGGAATGTGGAACGAGTGCCTGATGGAACGGTAATATGGCTTGGTGCACGTAAAGGAGGATCTATGGGGTCTGGTGGTCTTGCAAAAGATTCCGTTATTAATGGAAAGTTTAGAATTAAGTGTACACCAAAGAATGCTGAAGATGATTATAGTCTTTATTCTGTTGGATTTGGACATAGTCTTGATTTTTTCGCTACTTCTGGCACTACAACCACTGTTACAGGTGTGGGAGTGGATTACGAAAACTGGTATGCTAAGAATGATAATCCTTTACAGAAGGAGGCAAATGAATATCGTGCCTATCTTGACGCAAAGGTTCCTGGATACTATGACATACGAAGGAGAAGCGACTGGATTGATAGGGATGATGACGAGTATTACATAGTTAGGAAGAAAAGAAAACAAGCTGATTCCCTCTTTGTGGAGCATATGACAGAATATATGCAAGACAAGAAATTCAGTCCTGTCTTTGCGCATTATCTTTTCCAAATTTCAAGAAGGATATTGTTAAGTAAAAACAAGGTGCAAAGGAAAAAGGCTGCAAAGCTATTGGAGATAGCTCCAAAGGTAGAGAACAGATTTGATGATGAATATGTCTATGAGGCAAGAAGAGATTTGATGCCTAAGTTTGAGCGGATAAGGATTGGCGAGAAGTTGCATGATTTCGTGCTCTACGACCATCAGGACAAGGAGCATCATCTGACGGAATTTAATGGAAATGGCAAGTACCTTTTGTTGGAGTTTAATTCAAGAACTTGTGAGCCTTGTGTGAAGCATCGTCCAATCGAAGTGCTCAACAATCTCTATAAAAACCATTCAGACAAAGTGGATATACTTATGGTGAATTGCGATGCTCCGTATTTCTGGAATATAGAATGTAAAGACCCGAATAAATACGGCAGAGACCCTTGGCATGAATGGAACGACAAGAAAGGTGCTGAGGATATCATGCAAAGATACGGCTCACAGACAGGTCCACATTATCTATTCATATCTCCTGATGGCACGATTCTTGGCAGAATAAGTGATAAAGGGAATTTGTCTGATGCTATAAAAAAATATTTTAAGATATAAACCGATTTTTAGTGCATAATTCATAGTGCATAGTTCATAGTTGGAGGGTGTATGCTAACTATGAACTATGCACTATGAATTATGAACTATTATGAACTAAACTATGACGTGTTTCTTGTGGTAGTTTTCTCTGAACTCCGTAGGGGTACATCCCTTACGTTTCTTGAAGATACGGTTGAAGTTTGAGATATTGTTGAAGCCGCAATGATAGCATATCTCCACAACAGCCATAGTGCTGTCGGCAAGTAGTCGTGCGGCATGACCGAGACGGATATCTATGATGTATTCAGATATGCTCTTGTTGGTGCGCAGCTTGAAGAATCGGCTGAACGCCGTGGATGTCATAGATACGAGGGCGGCAAGGGTCTGGAGCCTTATCTCCTCACGATAGTGGGAGTCGATATATTCCTTCACCTTCTGCACCCTACGACTGTCAGCAGCCATGCTGACATGGGCAAAAGCACTTGACGACAGCAGTTTGTAGTCGGAACTTATGGAGAGTTCGTACATGAGTTCGAAGAACTTCATGACGCTATAGAAGCCCGGCTCCATGTTGACAAGTTCGTTGAGACGGTCGTAAACCCTCATTATGGTCTTCATGCCGAAGGCTACACCCACCTCTGCCCTATTGAACAGGTCGCGGAGGGGCTGCATGTGTGTCTTGGCAAGGAAGGCGTCGGAGAATAGGTCGCGGGAGAAGTGTATGGTGATCTCACGGATATCATCCGACTCGCACTTATACTGTTCCCAGGTATGCTCAAGTCCGCCACCCAAGAGAGCGAGGTCATAATTACCCAGCACCTCTATGCTGTCGCCCACCACACGTCGGTTGCCGAGGCAGTTCTCCACAAAGTTTATCTCCATCTCACCATGCCTATGCATGGGATATGTGTGATGCTTCTTGTGGCGTTCTACCAGATGATAGCAATCTTTATCAGTCAGGCGCGTTATTTCCGAAATAATATCTGTGCTCGCCATTTTTGTTTTCTATTTACAATTCGTTAAACACAAATACCCTACTTCAACAAGAGAGCAAGCTTACCAGCTTTGAGTCCTTCACCCGATACGGTCAGCGAAGCCTTGCCGGCAGTCTTCTGCGACTGGATAAGCACCTGTGCATAGCCATTGAATGCCTTTACCTTGAACTCATGGGAGTTGATGTCGGCAGGACGTTCAGGATCGAGACATGCGGGATCACCGTTTCCCACACCAAGAATCTTCACGTTGCCCTCGGTATTGAGAACCAGTTGGTTGCAGGCATCAGGAACAACACGCCCCTTATCATCCTTGAGACATACGGTTACGATGCTCACATCAGCTCCGTCGGCATTTATCTCGGTACGGTCGGCTGTCACATCAACAACCGAAGCCTCGTTTGTTGTCTGGATAATTTCCTCCATGACAGGCTTTCCGAACTTATAACCCACAGCCTTGACCTCACCAGGTTCATATACACATTCCCACTCAAGGTGACCGTTCTGAGGCACGTATTTCTTCTCAAGTTCCTTACCGTTGACAATCAGTTGCACCTGCTCGCAGTTGGAGTAAGCCCATACGCTAATTGTATCACCCTCATGCCCTTTCAGGTTCCAATGAGGGAAGATATGAAGGGTATTGTCATAAGTCCACCATGACTTCAGGTAATAGGCCTCATCCTTAGGGAATCCGCAATAGTCATGAATACCGAACTGGGATGTGGTGGCAGGGAACTTCAGAGGATTAGGCTCGCCGCGATAGTCGAAGCCTGTCCAGAAGAAGCAGCCGGAAGCCCATTGGCGAGCCACATAGAACTGCCAGCCACGCTCAATACAGTTATAGATGCTGTCAGGACCATTAGGGGCACGGTTGAGGGCTTTCATCCATCTGCCCTCTGGATCATCATAGTAGATGCCACGAGTGCCGCAGCCTGATGTCTCCTCAGAGCCGTAACACTTACGCTCTGGGAACGCCTGATGCAAGCTGTCGATAGGGTTCTGGAGTATGTAGTTATATCCGGCAACGTCAACAGGATCCTCAACCGTAGGACCTCCGCTTGTTGCAAATGTGATAGGGCGCGTAGTGTCGAGCAAACGGCAATAGTTACGCATAGCAGCAGCTATCCGCTTGCCTCGCTCATCCCATTCCAATCCCCATTCCTCATTACCAAGACTCCAGAGGATGATACTTGGATGGTTACGGTCGCGCACAATCATCTTTTCCAAACACTTGAGCTGATACTCACTCGTTCCGGAAAGACGGTTCTCGTCAATAACAAGAATACCGAGAGAGTCGCATATATCAAGCAGGGCTGGAGTCATAGGGTTATGAGCAGAACGGTATGCGTTGCATCCCATATTCTTCAACTGCCTCATACGCCACAGGAGCACGGCATCTGGAATACCTGAACCTACACCAGCATGATCCTGATGCATGTTGACGCCCTTCAGCCTCGTGCGTACATTATTTATAAGGAAGCCGTTCTTCTTATTGAACTTCACCTGACGGCAACCGAACTTAGTGCAGACAGAATCTACAACCTTATCATCGACAAGCAACTTTGACACACATGTGTATAGATATGGATCTGTAGGAGTCCAAAGATGCGGGTCTTCCAACGTTACATCATACTTGAAAGCTCCGCTATCAGCCAACTTACGTGCAGAGACACTGGCATTTTCGCGGTCAGCACCCTCAACAGCAAGAACCTCGTTTCCTTCAGCATCATACACGAAATATTGCATCTTACATTGTACAGGAACGTCAGAACAGTTCTGCACACTTCCCTTGAACGTGATAGCTGCCTTGTTGAAGTTATTGTTAGAGAACTTGACACGTACACTAATGCCATTAGTCGGGATATGTACGGCATTCGCCTTCAGCATCTTCACATGACGGTAGATACCACCACCCTCATAGAACCAGCCTTCTTCCATAGTGGCATCGGTACGGACACACACCACGTTATCCTCGCCAAACTTCAGATAATCCGTGATGTCATATTCCTGAGAGAGATATCCGCTCTCCTCGCCTCCACAATAGAAACCATTCACCCATACACGACACGCACGGAAGATTCCGTCAAAGATGAGTTCTATGTGCTTGCCCTGGTCTTCCTTGTCAAGATGAAATGTCTTACGATACCATCCTACGGAATTCTCAGGAAACTTATATCCAACGGCCTTGTAACCATGAGAATGACTCGCAACCGAGTCAAAAGGAAGATCCACGACGAAATCGTGAGGAAGATCCACGGGTTTCCAGTCCTTATCATCAAATTTATTACTGTAAGGACCATTATTATGAATAGAGTTTGCCTTGGTAAGATAGTTGAAATACTCTGTGCCGCATCCGAAATCCTTTGATGGGTCGGCAGCATTACCGAGATGAAATTTCCATCCTTCATCAAAATTGAGAAGGACACGCTGAGCCCTTGCCGGCATAAAGACACACGCAAAGAGTATAGCGATCAGAAAAGTAAAATGTTTATACATATTAGGCTAAAGTAATTAAAAAAAGTTCCTTCCTTCTCCCCGAAGGGAGGGACTTCTCCGATAGTATTATTTACCCCCAAGACCTCCCCCTCTGAGGGAGTGGGAAGGGATTTCTTTTCCCCTTGCGGAGAGAGGGGGATTCGAACCCCCGATACGCTTTTGACGTATACACGCTTTCCAGGCGTGCCTCTTAAGCCACTCGAGCATCTCTCCTTTTTTCATTTACAAATTACAAAATAGTAATTACCAGTTCTACCTTAATCGACCGATTTCAACAGAGATAGTAACTTGATACTTTGTACTTGTTTCAGGGTGCAAAGGTATACAAAAAAAATGTAATCTCCAAATTTTTCCTAAAATTAAAACAGAAGGCCCGCACATTGATTTGTACGAGCCTTCATTATACTTATATAAATTCTGATTTCTTAGAAGAACTTTCCGCGGAGAGAAACCTTGAGAACAGGATAGATAGAGAAGAAATCCATGAATTTCTTTGCGGTACTTTTTGCCTCAATATTATAGTCACTAAGAAGTTTTACTTCCTCGTCGCCATGATATACCTTCACGCTACCAGAGAACTGGCAACCAGCCTCAACACGGAAGCCAAGAGTGTTCTTTGGAACGAGACGGCCATAACCAAGTCCTACGTATGGACGAACGCTGTTCACACGGCAAGAACCGTCAACTACAAGCTCACCACTCTTCTTATCAACAGGAAGCATGAACTTACCAGCTCTTACAAACAAAGGCTTTTCCAAATCTTCCGGTGCGATACCATTTGAAGTGCATGAACCCTCTATACTTGCAATTTCCTTGCTTGCAAAAGAAACACCAAGAGAAACGAACAAATCAGAAGAGAAATTCTCATTTGTAGCGAATGGATAAACACTACCCTTGAAATCGAGAGTTGCACGGTTAATGCTTGTCTTTACACCAATATCAACAGGCTTCTTATCTGTATAATTGATATATTTACGATTCTGACCCAACTCTGGAGAGTGGAACACACCACCATCGCTCTTGCGAGAGAATCCTGGAGCATAGTTTACACCAAACTCCAACTCTGCATACTGAGTCAAGTCAGTAGCGATACTAGCATTAAAGCCCTCTGTACCGAAGCCGACACCCCAACCAAGATGATTACCAATACCTGTTTCCTCCTGAGCCATAACAGAAGTGAGCGACATAAACATCGCCAAACCTGAAATAATTAATTTCTTCATAATAATTGTAACGTTTTACACTATGTATATTTTTAGTGCCTAATATAAAATTAGTAATAAAAAGTCATCGGTAAAAAAGTATTTCAACTTTTCCGACTGCAAAAGTACAGCAAAAAAACAAAATATACAAATTTTCACACTATTTTTTTACATTATAAATACAAAATGTTGTCAATTCTTAGAAAAAAGTAACCATTCCTTTGCAAACAATGCAATTTCTGTAACATTAACATTATCCGCTTTACTGACAAATTTAAAGTTTTTTTTCCAGAAACAAATTCAAGATAAGTTCTATATTCCTCCCATATAATTCCGTATCTCCAAGGGACCAAACTCGATGAACCTCCGTTCTTTGTTCGCTCTTAGAACGGAGGTTCATCGAGTTTGGTTCGGAGGAAGAGCGAAGGATAAGCGGATGAAAAGCGAAAGCGCTCGGACTTCACAGTTCGGGCGCTTTCTTCATGACTAATAATCTACTTAATACAATACACAATACTTTATATATATTTTTTTCAATATACTACATCGGAATATTTCCGTGCTTCTTCGGAGGATTACTCTGGTTCTTGTTGCGAGTCATCTCGAGAGCCTGAATGAGACGGATACGAGTATCGCATGGCTGGATAATCTCGTCAATATAACCGAGTTGTGCCGCTGGAAGCGGATTTGCGAACTTCTCCCTATACTCTTCAATCTTCTGGGCACGCTCCTCTGGAGTAGCCTTGCGATAGAGAATGTTGCAAGCACCTTCTGCACCCATAACAGCAATCTCAGCAGTTGGATATGCGAGGTTCACATCAGCACCGATGCACTTTGAGTTCATTACGATATACGCACCACCATATGCCTTACGCGTGATGAGAGTAATCTTTGGAACTGTTGCCTCCGCAAAAGCATACACAATCTTTGCTCCATGACGGATGATACCGTTATGCTCCTGCTTAACGCCTGGGAGGAAGCCCGGAACATCCTCAACAGCGATGAGAGGAATGTTGAAGCAGTCACAGAAACGGATGAAACGAGCAGCCTTGTCAGAAGCGTCGATGTCGAGAGCACCTGCAAGATAGTTTGGCTGGTTTGCAACGAAACCAACAGTACGACCTGCAATACGACCGAAACCTACAACGATATTCTTTGCGAACTCCGACTGCACCTCGAAGAAATACTGCTGGTCACAGACAGGCTCAATGATGTCGTGGATGTCGTAAGGCATATTAGGGTCAGTAGGCACCACGTTGTCAAGCTCGTGACATACACGTGTAACCTCGTCTGTTATAGAGCGTACAGGAGCGTCCTCCATATTGTTTGAAGGGATGAATCCGATAAGCTCACGGATAGTCATGAGAGTCTCCTCATCATCATTACAGATGAAATGGCTTACACCACTTACTGAGTTATGAGTCATGGCTCCACCAAGGGTTTCCTTATCCACATCCTCATTTGTCACAGCCTTAACCACGTTAGGGCCAGTTACGAACATCTGGCTCTGTCCCTTCACCATGAGGATGAAGTCGGTAAGTGCTGGTGAATAGCAAGAACCTCCTGCACATGGGCCCATGATTGCGCTAATCTGAGGAATAACACCACTTGCCATCACATTACGACGGAAGATATGTGCGAAGCCTGTAAGCGATTCTACACCTTCCTGAATTCGTGCGCCACCAGAATCGTTAAGACCGATAATTGGTGCGCCATTCTTGAGTGCAAGATCCTGCACCTTGGCTATTTTCTGAGCGTTTGCAGCAGAGAGTGAACCTCCGAGAACGCTGAAATCAAAAGCATATACGAAGACGATACGACCGTCAATCTTACCGTAGCCGGAAATGACACCATCGCCCTCAAAGCGCTTCTGATCCATTCCGAAATCGTTACAACGATGCACTACGTGCTTGTCCATCTCGACGAATGTACCCTTGTCGAGCAGGGTTTCTATTCTCTCTCTTGCTGTAAGTTTATTCTGCATTTTCTACCTCCAGTTTAATAAGAACCTGTTCTGCGCGAACTGTATCGCCCTCTGCAATGAGGACATCCTTGATAGAGCAATCAGATGCCACCTTGTAGTTTGACTGCATCTTCATAGCCTCCATAGTGAAGAGCGTATCGCCAGCCTTCACCTTGTCACCCTTCTTCACATATACCTTAACAATCTTGCAAGGCATAGGAGCGGTAACGGTATCTGCCTGAATAGCGTCGCCCTGATGTTTGCGCATTCTCATATACTTAGCCTGAGAATCAAGAATGTCTATCTGATAGGCTGAGTAATTGAGGTTTACTGTATAGTGTTTGCCACCCTCACCCTTGATGAGTTCGGCATTATAGGAGTTGCCTCCATATATAAGTGAGCATGTGCCATTCTGAAGCATAGCGATATCAACATCATATACCTTTCCGTCGATGCTGATGCTCACCTTGTTTCCCTCCTTGCTCAGAAGGGTTACTTCCTGAAGTTTATTTCCAACTTGAATTTCCAAGGCCTCTCCCCCCGCCCTCCCCCGTAGGGAGGGAGCCGGATTGCTAAAAGGGGGCTTATCCCGATTTGTTTCTTATTTTATGAGCCAATCCCCTCGCCGTCAAAAGCCGAACTGGCGTCAGCGGCTCCCTCCCTACGGGGGAGGGCGGGGGGAGAGGCCGTTTTATTACACCCTCAGCACTCCCTTCTGCAATCCGAAGGCGCGCCATCTGCTTATTGCAGAACCGTCGTTTGTTGGACTTACAGATGAGTTTTCCTCAAGGTTCATGAGATAATCTATGTATGCGGCTATGACAGCCATAGGCTCAGAGTCGTTCTTGAAGCCTGAACGAGGACGAAGACGCTCCTCGTTACGCTCAATAAAGTGGGTGTTATAGTTACCCTCCTTGAACTCAGGCACGTCGATGATACGACGCAGATAGCGGATATTAGTTGTCAGACCTGTTATCTTATACTCATAGAGCACACGACGCATTCTCTCGATAGCATACTCACGTGTGGTTGCCCAAACGATGAGCTTACCGATCATTGGGTCGTAGTGAACAGGAATCTCATAGCCTTCATATACGTATGAGTCGATACGAGTACCAATTCCATGTGGCTCTGTCAACTGCTGGATAACACCTGGTGATGGCATGAAGTTATGCTCTGTATCCTCGGCACAGATACGGCACTCGATAGCGTGACCATGCTGACGAAGGTCTTCCTGCTTATAGCGAAGTGGCTGACCGTCAGCTATGCGAATCTGCTCCTTTACCAAATCAACACCTACTACCTCCTCTGTGATAGGATGCTCCACCTGAAGACGGGTGTTCATCTCAAGGAAATAGAACTTATGGTTCTTGTCAACAAGGAACTCGATAGTACCGGCACCCTCATAGCCTACAGCCTTTGCTGCAGCTACAGCCTTAGCACCCATCTCCATACGGAGGTTGTAGTCAAGGAATGGTGATGGAGACTCTTCCACTACCTTCTGATGACGACGCTGAACAGAACATTCACGATCATAGAGGTGAATCACGTTGCCATGCTTGTCTCCGAGGATCTGGAACTCGATATGATGAGGTTCCTCAACGAACTTCTCAATATAGACGGTATCGTCGCCGAATCCGGACTTAGCCTCACCGCGAGCTGCATTATACATCTCCACGACATCCTCTTCGCGCTCGATAAGACGCATTCCCTTACCGCCGCCTCCCATACTTGCCTTAAGCATAACAGGGAAACCGATCTTACGCGCCACCTCGACAGCCTCCTCGGCACTCTTTAGTGGTTCTTCTGTTCCGGGCACAACGGGTACACCTGCCTTGATCATAGTCTGACGGGCACTAATCTTATCACCCATCAAATCCATGGTCTCCGGCTTTGGACCAATGAACACAAATCCTTCTGCCTCGCAACGGCGGGCAAACTCAGAATTCTCCGAAAGGAAGCCATAGCCAGGGTGGATTGCATCCACCTGATGCTTGTGGGCAGCCTCAAGGATGTGGTCAATGTTCAAATAACTGTCAGAGCTCTGGGCTCCTCCGATACATTCTGCCTCGTTGGCGAATAAAACGTGGCGTGACAGGCGGTCGGCTGTACTGTAAACAGCAACTGAGCGTATGCCCATCTCATAGCAGGAACGCATCACGCGTATTGCTATTTCACCACGATTAGCAACAAGTACTTTTCTAATCATGTATAATTTTTTATGTGTTTCCGTCATGCCCGTGATCCCGCGGACACACGTTTAAATCGCAAATGGCAGGTCTTCTGACTTTATCCTTATCCGACACGTCTTCCCGGACAATCATCCAGTGACTTGGTGTGTCGGAGTTGCAAGAAAGGACTCACAGCATCGGGTAATGTTGCAGATTCTCACTGCATTCCCGTCTTAGCTCCGACGCGTGCATTACTTAATGCGTGCATTTTTAATGAAAATGCGGCATGAATATGAACGGTGAAGAACCAAATGCGCTGCAAAGATATAAAGAATTATTGAACTAACCAAAAAAAACAGGAAAAAAACTCAAAACACCCCATTCCGCCCATATTTTAACGTAAGTTATTTACATTTCGGCAACCAGATAACAAAAGTGCCTTTGCATCATTGCAAAGGCACTTTGGCATATAAACCCAATATCATAAGAAGACAAAAGCGATACGCTTAGAAACTGAAATCAACTTCATCATCGTCGTCATATATTTTTCCATCCACCTGAGCATCTTCCAGTGGTTTGCTGACGGCTGCAAGCAGATAATTGTGTTGCTGAAGCTTATGATCCTTCAACAATGGTCTTTCATATACCTTCTTCATAATTAAAAATGTTTACTTCATTATTACTTTCTTACCATTCACAATATATAAGCCATTAGCAGGCTTAGCCACGCGACGCCCCTGAAGGTCGAATGCCTTTACTTCCTTCTCGCTATTCTGGGCATTAACCTTATCAATGCCTGTTGTAGCATCTGTATCAAAGGCGAAGAATGCACGAGCAGCAGCTGTGCTATTAGCAACCAGATAAGCCTTGTTTGCTCCAATAGTACCTGTACTGCTGAGCTTGTAGAAGGCCACACCCCTTGAAGTCTTATAGTTCAGCACGTATGCGTTACCAGGGTTAGAAATACTGTGAGAAGTACCCACAAGGCTGTTGCCGACGTAGCTGTCACTACTTCCGTTGTCAACCTTAGTCATGACAATATTGCCTGTGGAACTCTTCAACATCACTCCCTGTCCCTTAGTCACTATACTGTCTCCAATCTCAGTAGTTTTAATTGTATTACCATCAAGGTTCACAGTGAACACCTGAGTACCCTCTGGAGCCTTATAGTTGTCAATAGCGCTATAGAATGTAGTCCAGTATACACCCTCTGCAAACGCAGCTGTCAATTCCATAGTAGAAGGAGCATTTACTTCCCTGTAATGAACAGTGATCTCTTTAATCTGTACTATTCCCGAACCTTCTTCTGAACCTTCTTCTGGATAAGAAATTGTCAGGTTTGACGAATTAATGCCGCTTATAGTCCAATTCTTATTACTTCCCGCAACAGTTCCCGCAGTACTTTCTATATTTTTAGAACCATCATAATAACAAAGCAAATCCACCTTAGAAATTAACACACCATTATCAGATGTTATGGTAACGCTATTACCGTTATCTATATCTAAACCGTACCCAGAAATGCTCTGTGTACCTGATACTGCAATATTGTTTTCGTAATATTTCTCACCATGAACTGTAGGGAATGTTACAGTTTTTTCTGACACCTCAACATAATACACTTTGATATTATTAACCTGCGCAATACCATTACGGTTTGCTAACGTCAAACTTGACGAGTTAATATTGCTTACAGACCAACTCTTTCCGCTACCATCAATATTGATAGCAACTTCACTAAATAGATCAGATCCATTAACATCACTATTAAAATCCAGATCAACTTTTAAGATCTCAAGTGATTTGTTAACCTTTGAGCCTATGGTAATGGTGTTTCCTTCACCTATATACAGTCCATTATCATCACTTCTCGTGCTTGTGACATCAACATTTTTCCCCAAATATTTATTTCCTGTGGTTGTAGCGAAGGTTTCAGTTTGCATATACTCATCCAAATCAAAAGGAGTGGCATCTTCTCCTATTTCATAATAAACGACTACAGATCCAATCTGAAACCAATCATCATAAACATCGCTTGAGATTGTCAAAGAGGATTTATTAACATCTTTTATTTCACAAACATCCCCCTCATGTACATAATCTTCTCCTACAACTTTTCCTGTAGAAGGCAAAATTTTTCCTTCTCCATAGCCAATAACAAATTCCACCTTTGTGATTATCTCACCATTTTTCGAACGTATAGTAATCTTGTAACCATCGCTTAAATACAAACCAGAATCATCCCAACATTCCCCCTCAACAATGATACGAGATCCTATATAACCAGCTACATAATAATTATCATCCGATTTCTTCAAGTCCTTCAAGTCCTTCAAGTAATATTCCACACTCGATTCCTCGGCCAAAGCGCTTACAACCGACATAAGCATCATGGCGAAAATAAAAAATATTTTTTTCATATTTAGGTGTTTTATTTATAATAGTTCAATATACCAACATTAAATCGTCTCAGGCCCAATACCCCAATTTCAAGTTTTGCTTACAGAGACAACAAATAGTTCTGGGTGCAAAGATAAGAAAAATATTTAGAATAATAATCATAAAGGCACAATTTTTGTCAGCTTTCATCTCATTTTTAACTATAAATGAAGCAAAGAGAGGTACTTACCGCAAAAATAACGGGAGTTTTCAGCAAGTTATAAGCCGTTTTTTTCTAAATTAGTAGAATTCAGATTAAAAGCACAAGAAAAAAAGAGCGAACATTCACTCAACGTGAACGTCCGCCCAAAAGTGTTTATTTGAGATATTTGGGAATGGATCTCCAATTTATAGTGAAGAGATAAGAGTGAAGAGTTAAGAATTTATGTCAGAAAAAATGTAACTCAAATTCTTCACTTTTCACTATTCACTTTTCACTTACTTCAGGTACGCATCTACCTTCTTTGCTGCGTCGCGACCGCTTGCCATAGCACGAACCACGAGGCTTGCACCGTTGGCAGCATCACCACATACAAATACATTAGACGGGAACTCAGGCTGTTGTGGTTTGAGGAAGCCCATAGCAAGAAATACAATCTCTGCCTTGATGATCTCTGGCTCACCAGCCTCTACCATGATTGGACGACCACCTTCTGGATTTGGTTTCCAGTCAATTGGCTGAACACGCACACCTGTCAACTTGCCATTCTCGCCAAGGAACTCAAGAGAGTTGATATTCCAACGACGAACACAGCCCTCCTCGTGTGAAGAGGTGGTTTTCAGAGTTCGAGGCCAGTTTGGCCAAGGGTTCTGAGGATCTTCAGGTCCCTCTACAGGCTTAGGCATGATCTCAATCTGGGTAACGCTTTTACAGCCCTGACGGTGAGATGTTCCGATACAGTCAGAACCAGTATCACCACCACCGATTACGAGTACGTTCTTGCCCTTTGCGGTTACGCGCTCTTCCTTTGAGAACTCCATACCAGCGAGGACACGATTCTGTTGTGAGAGGAGTTCGAGAGCAAGATGAACGCCTTTCAATTCACGACCAGGAATCTTGAGATCACGTGCTGTTGGAGTACCAGTAGAGATTACATAGGCATCAAACTTGCCCACGATCTTCTCCATATCAGCCTCAGAAACCTTATCGCCCTCAAAGTTGATAGGAGTGTTATACTTGAACTCAATACCCTCTTCTACGAGAAGGTTGATACGGCGGTCGATGACTGCCTTATTGAGCTTGAAGTTCGGAATACCGTAACGGAGAAGACCGCCTGCAGCCTCGTTCTTGTCGAAGACTGTAACCTTGTAGCCCATCTTGTTAAGACGGTTAGCAGCAACGAGTCCGGCAGGACCTGCACCAATAACGGCAACAGTCTTGCCATTACGCTTGTACTGCTGTGGAGTGATAAAGTTCTCGCGCCAAGCAGCCTCGGTTATTGCACACTCGTTCTCACGGTTTGTAGTAGCTGCGTGGTCGGTAAGGTTGAGAACGCAAGCCTTCTCACAGAGTGCAGGACAGATACGTCCAGTAAACTCTGGGAAGTCGTTGGTATCGTTCAGACGACGATAAGCCAGTTCCCAATCGCCCTTATAGAGAGCGTCGTTCCACTCAGGAGCCTTATTGCCAAGAGGACAAGCCCAGTGACAGAAAGGTACACCGCAATCCATACAGCGTGAAGCCTGTTCCTTGCGGTCATGTGTATTCAATGTCTGTTCAACTTCTCCGAAGTCGTGAATACGGTCATTTATTGGTCGGTAACCAGCCTCAACGCGAGGCACGGTTAAGAATGCTTTAGGATTTCCCATAAAAGAGACCCACCCCCGTACCCCTCCCATAGAGGGAGGGGAGTAGATAGTATAGTGGGTTGTCTACTATTGTTATTATTATGAATTCAAAAAGAACTTCCCATAAATAGTTTCAATTATTTGAAGATTGTAACTACTCCCTCCCATTTACGGGGAGGGCTGGGGAGGGGTCTTAGTTATTAATAATCTGCATATCAGCTATCTTCTGCTGGAGCTCGCGGAGCTTCTCTTCCTGAAGAACGCGCTTGTACTCGATAGGAACGATCTGAACGAAGTCCTCGATATAGTGGTTCCAGTCGTCGAGCATACGGCGGGCAAGTTCTGAACCTGTGTAGAGATAGTGCTGACGAACAAGCTCGTGAAGCTCCTTACGTGCTGATGCCTCCTCAACGAGGTTGATCTCTACCTGATCCATGTTACAGAAGTAGTCGAAGTTGTGGTTCTTGTCCCAGACGTAAGCCACACCACCTGACATACCGGCAGCGAAGTTACGACCTGTCTCACCAAGTACTACCACGCGACCACCAGTCATATACTCACAGCAGTGGTCACCTGCGCCCTCGATAACGGCGATAGCACCTGAGTTACGAACACCGAAGCGCTCACCTACCCTACCGTTTACGTAAAGCTCACCAGTTGTTGCGCCATAGAGACCTGTGTTACCAGCGATGATGTTATCCTCTGCTACGAAGTTAGCATCATAGCGTGCAGGTGGGAGGATAGAGATACGACCGCCAGAAAGTCCCTTTCCGAAGTAGTCGTTAGCCTCACCCTCGAGCTTGAGGTTCACGCCATTTACTGCGAATGCGCTTGAGGTTCACGCCATTTACTGCGAATGCGCCGAATGACTGACCTGCAGAGCCCTTGAACTTGATATTGATAGTTCCGTCAGGAAGACCTGCCTCTCCATATTTCTTGGCGATTACACCTGAGAGCATAGTACCCACGGCACGGTCTGTATTCTTTATTGCATAGTCGAGGTTAACCTCTTCCTTGTTCTCTATTGCCTTCTCGCAAGCCTTGATAATCTCTTCATCCTTTACGCCCTCAACCTTAGTAAACTCACCACGATCCCAGTAGAGTGCCTTGTCAGTCTCTGGCTTATGAAGAAGGCGAGAGAAGTCTATCGTGCCCTGCTTTGTTGCAGGATCAGCAGCCTTAACTTCGATAAGGTCTGTGCGACCGATGATATCCTTGAGGTTCTTCACGCCAATCTCTGAGAGGTATTCACGAACTTCCTGTGCAAGGAAGGTGAAGAAGTTCACCACATAGTCTGCATGACCGCGGAACTTGGCACGGAGTTTCTCGTCCTGAGTAGCCACACCCACCGGACAGGTATTGGTGTTACACTTACGCATCATCAAGCAGCCGAGCACAATCAATGGCAGAGTACCGAATGAGAACTCATCAGCACCGAGCATTGCCATGATAATCACGTCACGCGCAGTTTTGAGCTGACCATCGGTCTGGAGACGAACCTGATTACGCAGACCGTTGATCACGAGTGTCTGCTGTGTCTCTGCAAGTCCTATCTCTGGAGATATACCTGCGAAGCGCATGGAAGAAGCTGGAGAAGCACCTGTACCGCCCTCTGCACCTGAGATAACGATGAGGTCTGCCTTTGCCTTTGCCACACCGGCAGCGATAGTTCCCACACCACTCTCAGCAACGAGCTTAACGCTTACGGCTGCCGTAGGGTTGATGTTCTTAAGGTCGAAGATGAGCTGAGCAAGGTCCTCGATTGAATAAATGTCATGATGTGGCGGAGGTGAGATAAGAGTGATTCCAGGAATAGCATTACGTGTCTTGGCAATGATCTTGTTCACCTTGAAGCCAGGCAACTGACCACCCTCACCAGGCTTAGCACCCTGTGCCACCTTGATCTGCAATTCCTCTGCATTTACAAGGTACTCGGCTGTTACACCGAAACGACCTGATGCTATCTGTTTTGTCTTACTTGACAGGCTCACACCGTCAACCTCTGTATGATAGCGGGCATTGTCCTCACCACCCTCACCAGTATTACTACGGGTGCCGAGCTTATTCATAGCGATGGCGAGTGCCTCGTGTGCCTCGATAGAGAGTGCACCGAATGACATAGCGCCTGTTACGAAGTGCTTTACGATTGATTCTACTGGCTCAACCTCGTCGATTGGGGTTGGCTTAGCTGCCTTCTTGAATCCGAAGAAATCACGGATGAAGATTGGCTTCTCCTTCTCGTCAACACTCTTTGCCCACTCCTTGAACTTGGTGTAAGAACCAAGACGTGTAGCAATCTGGAGGTTAGCGATTGTCTCTGGGTTCCATGCGTGTGGAATACCATCCTTACGATAGTTGAAGAGACCAGTATTTGGAAGGAACTTAGGCATCTCGTCTGGAGCAAATGCCTCGTCATGCAGACGGATAGCATCCTTGGCGATGTCACGCAGACCAATACCACCGATTGTGCTTATCTCTGTTCCGAAGTATGTTTTGAGAAGACTCTCTGAAAGACCGATTGACTCGAATATCTTTGCACCACGGTAAGAGCGGATTGTAGAGATACCCATCTTTGACATGATCTTCTTCAATCCCTTGTCAACTGCCTTGATGTAGTTTTTCTCTGCTGTAGCATACTCTTCCTGCACCTTGTGTGTCTTTACGAGATTGTCAAGCACGGCGAAGGTCATGTAAGGACAGAGGGCTGATGCGCCATAGCCAAGGAGCAAAGCAGCATGCATTACCTCACGGATTTCACCTGACTCAACGATCAACGCTGTCTGAACACGCTTCTGTACGCTGATCAGGTAGTGGTGAACGGCACTTACAGCCAAGAGTGAAGGGATTGCTGCGTGTGTCTCGTCTATGTCACGGTCAGAAAGGATGATATAGTTCACACCGCTGTCAACGCTCTCTTCTGCCTTCTTGCAGAGATTCTCAAGAGCTGCCTGAAGACCTGCCTCACCCTGCTCTATCTCGAAGAGGATAGGCAACTTAACGGTCTTGAAGCCCTTGTAGCGGATGTTACAGAGAATGTCGAGCTGTGTGTTTGTAAGTACTGGCTGTGGCAGACGAACCATCTTACAGTTGCTCTCGTCTGGTGTCAGGATGTTTGTACCTACCGCACCGATATACTCTGTGAGTGACATTACAAGTTCCTCACGAATTGGGTCGATAGCAGGGTTTGTTACCTGAGCGAACTGCTGACGGAAGTAGTTGAAGAAAATCTGTGGCTTGTCAGAAATAACAGCAAGTGGAGTATCGTTACCCATAGCTGCAACTGGCTCCTGACCATTTGTACACATAGGAACGACAGTCTTGTCGATATCTTCCTGACCGAAACCGAATGCGCGGAGCTTACGGTCATAGTTCTCAACTGAGTTATCCACCTTACGACCTGACTTCAACTTCTCCAACTGTATGCGGTTCGTAGAGAGCCACTGTCCGTATGGATGCTCATGTGCGAGCTTTTCCTTTATCTCACCATCATAGTATATCTTACCTTCCTGAGTGTCGATAAGCAGAATCTTACCTGGCTGAAGACGGCCTTTTGAAACCACATCGCTTGGTTCGAAATCCATTACGCCCACCTCAGATGCTACCACCATCATACCCTGTTTTGTAATGGTATAGCGTGATGGACGAAGACCATTACGGTCAAGCATACCGCCTGCGAAACGACCATCAGAGAACATCAAAGCAGCAGGACCGTCCCAAGGCTCCATCAGGATTGAGTGATATTCATAGAATGCCTTGAGGTCTTCTGAGATTGGGTTCTTATCGTTGAATGACTCTGGCACGAGGATTGCCATTGCCTGTGGCAAAGACAAGCCGCTCATTACGAGGAACTCGAACACGTTGTCGAGCGAAGCTGAGTCTGACATATCCTCCTGAAGGATAGGACGGATCTCCTTTATATCGCCAAGTGCCGGTGAAGAGAGCACAGACTCACGTGCCTGCATCCAACCGCGGTTGCCACGAACGGTGTTTATCTCACCATTATGGCAGAGGAAGCGGAATGGCTGAGCGAGTTTCCACTTAGGGAATGTGTTTGTAGAGAAACGAGAGTGAACAAGTGCCAGACCTGATGTGAAATAGTTGTTAGAAAGGTCTGGGAAATAACGGCGCAACTGACCTGATGTCAGCATACCCTTATAGATAATGTCCGTGCAAGAGAGTGAGCAGATATAGAACTCCTCATCCTTGATACGGTTCTCAATCTTCTTACGTATCTTATAAAGAATACGGTCAAAGTGCTCCACCTTATCGTCGCTTACACCTGTAACAAAAACCTGCTTGATGTCTGGCTCTACCTCACGCGCACCCACACCAAGTACCTCCGGATTTGTAGGCACATTACGAAGATGCGAGAGAGAAAGTCCCTCACGCTCAATCTCTTCAATCATGATAGAGAGGATAGCTGACTGACGCTTGTCATCCTTTGGAAGGAATACAAGACCAGTTCCGTAACGTCCCTTCTCAGGTACAGGAATACCTTGAAGAAGAATAAACTCATGTGGAATCTGCAAGAGGATACCAGCACCATCACCGGTCTTGTCGCGAGTCTCAGCACCACGATGCTCCATGTTCTCAAGCACCCTGAGAGCGTTATCTACCAGTTCATGGCTTTTGTTTCCGTGTATGTTGACCACCATGCCAACACCACACGCATCGTGCTCATACTCGGCACTATACAATCCATTTCCCATATTAATATCTTTTAAACTGTAATGATTTTTAAAGTCCATAATTTTCAGTGTCGGTGTGCGAACACAGCCGTTTTTTCAAAACCCTGAATCTTACAATTTCTTTTATTATTTGTCAACTAAATCCAATGTTTGCTTTCAAATTGCTTGCAAAATTACTAATTTCCTTTCTTTTTGCAAAGTTTTTGACTAAATTATTTTTCTCTACTTTTCTTAAAACCATCCCAAAATAACAGATTGTAAGCATTTTCGCTTTTACTACTTACACAATGTAAGTATTTTAATATATTTTTCTTACAATATGCGTTTTTCTATCAAAAAGTAGGTTTTCTATTGACAAATTGGTCGTTTTTCTGGTAAAGCAATCCTTGTTTACCCGACAAGAATATAAATAACCACAGACTATTCAGGTTCGTTCTTCCTCCTATGTAAATACCATTAAAACACCATAAAGATACCATAATAATACCATTAACTATGGTATTATTATGGTATTATAATGGTAATATAATGGTATTATAATGGTATTATCATCGAGTTTGGTTAGGAGGCACAAGGGAGGAAGAGCAGACCTAAAGAAAAAGAAAATCCCCTTCTCTCAGCACTAAAGACAAAGTGTCTAAAGGCTGAGAGAAGGGGAACTTGTAAGTGTATCAAGAGATACTTATTCCACCAATAGCAAATATCTGTAATATGGCCTTATCACTCGAAACTTTGAACGGTCTATGTAGTGATAATCCTAGGGAATGCCATATTTACTTATTTCTTGACAGTAGTAGTTGTCCAAATTGTCTCTTGAAATGAAATTATAGTAGTTTGAAATGCTCTTAATAAGATATTCCATTTCCTGAACTTTATCCGATGGATTATAACCATAAGGAAACATTCCAAAATATGTTTTGGTGGTGTCAATGGTCATTAATAATCTTACATCTACTTTGTTTGAATGTTCGAAAGCCTCTTTTGAGGATGCATATTCCTTCAGTTTCGTATATATTTCCTTTGATATATATAGCGTGTCAGAAGGTTTGTCTGTTGCTTCTTCGAAAACAGGAGGAATAACTCTTTTATAAAATTCCTGAACTCCAGGATAAAATGTCACGACAATAGAATCCTTCATGTCATGTTCACTACTGCATGAAATACATGATGATATTATAAATAATGCAATAATTTTATAAAATGTAGTCATAATTTCAATTAAAAAATCTTGTAAGAAATGACGTCTTAGACCGTTTGCGAGTTGGATTTGGCTCATTACGAGGGCAAAAGTAAACAAAAATATCCGACATCGCAAAGAAAACAAGGAAATTATGGATACTTACAAGAGTTATCCCGAATTATATGCTGTATTTAATACTTTTGCAAATAAGAAATCTGCAATTTAAAGATTCCATTCCAAGTCCGTTATAATACCGTTTCAAAGCCGATATAAGTCCCATGCAAAAACTAAGGCATGACAAACGATGGATTGTATCATTTATGTTTAGAGGCAGAATTGTCCTTGTCGTAGGCTTCAAGATTCTTCTTTACACGCTCTCGGCGTTTCTCGCTTGCCGGTCGGTAGCCGAAAATACGGAAGATAGCTCCAAGGTCGCCTCCACCCCCAACATATTTTCCGTCGATTCTGTCATATCCGCTCTTGTCGGAAAATTTCCTTTTCAAACCGAGTTTGCCGAAAACGAACACCTCGTCAAGTTTCTTTATTTCGCTCTTGAGACGAATAACAGCCGGTATGCTATCGGCTATGAATATCATGGACTTGTAGTCGTATGCCGTTACGGTGACAATTCCTGAGCGCTTTGGAACAACGGCAATACCCTGAGGAGAGGTATAGGCTATAGTATCTCCATCCAGAATAAAGCAAGCATGACCAATAGGATCTCGCGTGTCATAATCAACGACACTTATCATCTGCTGCGCCCTAATGGGAAGGACGAAGGATGCGAGGAAGAGTAAGACTGCTATATATTTCATAATTCGATAAAGCCCACCACGTTCGCAAAACACCTTTGCTACGAGTTTTATGATTTTGGGTGTAAAGGTAATAAGTTTTCCAGAACCATACAAGAGGAAAATATCATTAACGGCCGTATTTACATGTTTTTAACGCAAGATTTAAGATTGGTTTACAGGAATTTGCGGACATTAGATTTATGTTACATTTTTTCACCATCACAGAAACGAGAACCAGCCGGAGCAACGCCTTACTCCGACTGGTTGATTTTTGTGGGTCTTACCACTATAGCAATAGTATTGACAAGTAATAAACTAAATCGTAAATGTGTGGAAACTTAATCTTACATAACTAAACCTAAACTAAAATAGAATACATTTGCCTAAACTAATGAAACTTTTTAACCTAATAACTTAAACCTGAATAAATCTGTTTACCTGCCATAAAAGGCTGCTAAAACCTATGCTATATATTGTTGTTTCTTATTTCACAAGTATTGAAGTGAGAACTGCTCCAGCTACTGCACCTGCAATAACAGCACCCGTATTGTTATGGTGATGATGACGCTCAACTACTACCGGGCGCTCTACAACTACTGGACGCTCAACTACTACCGGACGCTCAACAACCACAGGTGCGTGGTGATGGTGATGACGATGGTGTGGAGCTACCACTACAGGAGCGTGGTGGTGGTGATGACGATGATGTGGTGCAACTACTACAGGAACGTGATGGTGATGACGCATCTCTATTCTGTCGTGATGACGATCATGATGACGCTGTGCTGAAACTGTACCTATGCAGAAGAATGTCATTACTGCTACGAGGGTGATAATATATCTTTTCATAATTGTATGTTTTAAATTCGTTGTCATCAGAACTATCTCTGATTTCTGTTGGCAAAAGTACTGCGAAAAAATGAGATACCAAACTATTTTTCCCTATTCGGAAGGGGAATCTCCCTAAAGTGAAAGGGGGAATTCCTCCAACGAGTAAAAAAACGGCAAAAGCCACCCGTTCAAAGTCATTCGTCTTTTGTCTGTTTTTTTCGTTTTTACACATTATTATAGAAAAAAGAGCATATTTATTTGGATTTTTGATGAAAATGGAGTAATTTTGCCGAAAACATTACAGAAACTTTATGTTGCGAAAAATCAGAATTCTACTTGCCGTTATCTTCTTCATAGGCATCACTTCGCTGTTCCTTGATTTCTCAGGAACGGTGCAGCCTTGGTTGGGATGGATGGTGAAACTGCAGTTCCTGCCAAGCGTGTTGGCTCTGAACGTGATTGCCATTGTGGTGGTATTGGCACTTACCCTAGCAGTAGGAAGACTGTACTGCTCGGTTATCTGTCCGCTAGGTGTGATGCAGGATTTGTTTGCCCGGATTGGTAAACTGCCTATCTTCCGTAAGAACAAGAAAACGAAGTTTGCCAATAAATACTCGCACTCAAAACCAAAGACTTGGTTGCGTCTCAGCGTGCTTGGAGTCATGATTGTAATGATTCTGGCTGGATTTAATGCCGGAGTAATGCTTCTTGCTCCTTACAGCTCATACGGAAGGATAGTGTCCTCTTTCTTGCAACCTGCGTATATCGGCATTAACAATATGCTTGCTACATGGGCGGAGAATAATGACAGCTATGCTTTCTATCAGGTGGAGCAACATAACATTCCTGTTGCCCTCTGCATAGTGGCAGGCATTTCTGCATTGGTGCTGTTTGTTCTCACCTTCAGAAACGGTCGCACATATTGCAATACTATTTGCCCAGTCGGTACAGTACTTGGTTATGTAAGCAAGTACTCGTGGCTGAAAATGAGGGTGGATGAGAGCAAATGCATAAAGTGCGGATTGTGTATGAAGAACTGCAAGACCTCCTGCATAAACGTGCAGAAAGGCGAAGCCGTGACAATGGACTATACCCGATGCGTAGATTGCGGAAACTGCGAAAATGTTTGTCCGAAGGGGGCTATCTCATTTTCAAAAGTAAAAAGTAAAAAGTCAGAAGTCGAAAGTCCCAAGACTGAAGAGAATATGACTCGCCGTAGTTTCATCGGCGTGGTTGGCCTTGCTGCCGCTGCTGCTGTTAATGCTCAGGAGAAAACAACGGATGGCGGTTTTGCAGCTATCGAGGATAAGCAGATTCCGAAGCGCAGGACTCCTCTCACGCCTCCAGGCTCTATTTCCGCAAGGAATTTACAGCAGAAATGTACGAGCTGTCAGCTCTGCATAAGCAACTGTCCTAACGGAGTGTTGAGACCAAACACCTCGCTCGAAGGATTCTTGCAACCTGTTATGGAATACGAGAAGGGCTATTGCCGTCCGGAGTGTACGAGATGCTCTAATGTTTGCCCAGCAGGTGCTATCCGTCCTATAACCGTAGAGGAGAAGACCGCCATACAGATTGGTCATGCGGTTTGGGTGAAGAAGAACTGCATACCACTAAGAGACGGCAAGACCTGTGGCAACTGCGCAAGCAAATGTCCAAGTGGAGCTATCCAGATGGTGCCTATCGACAAATCGTATAAGATGAACGAGGATGGCAAATGGGTGGATGCTGAGGGCAAGCCAGTAAATGAGCGTGAAATTCTCCGCATACCAGTTGTCAACACCGAAATCTGCATAGGCTGCGGAGCTTGCGAGAACCTTTGTCCAGCACGTCCTTTCAGCGCTATCTATGTTGAAGGGCACGAGGTGCATAGGGAGATTTAGCCCACCCGCGGCCTCTCCCCCCGCCCTCCCCCGTAGGGAGGGAACCGGAGAGCCCTCAAATACTAATTGATAAAAGAAAAAAAGACTAATTAATAATTTGAAATGCCTTTCGCGCTCCGGCTCCCTCTCTACGGGAGAGGGCGGGGGGAGAGGCCGTTTAAAGGTCTATGAATAGACGTGATTTCCTGAAGCTCTCAGGTGCAGCAACTGCTGCTGTTGCTCTGGCTTCTTGTAAAAATAAAGCTAATGCAGAATTGGGTGATGTGGATCCTATGGGGCATCACTCTGGACCTGTGCCTACGGATAAGATGACTTACCGTACCAATCCGAACAATAACGACCGCGTTAGCTTGTTGGGATATGGCTGGATGCGTCTTCCCATGAAGCCTGTGAATCTGGCAAAGAATACAAACAACCCACCAGAGGAAGAGATTGACCAGGAACAGGTGAACAAGCTATGCAAATATGCCTTGGATCATGGTGTAAACTACTTTGATACAAGTCCTGCCTATGTGCGCGGTAAGAGCGAGGCTTCTCTCGGTACAGCACTCAAGGCGAGTGGCTATGACCGCAAGAGCTATTTCATAGCAACCAAACTGTCAAACTTCGCACCAGAGCAACAGACTCATTCCGAGGGTATAAAGATGTTCCAGAACTCGCTGAAATATCTTCAGACAGACTATATCGACTATCTCTTGCTCCACTCTCTTGGTGGCGGAAAAATTGACGGTCTTAACCGCCGATACATAGATAACGGCGTACTCGACTACCTCTTGGAGCAACGTAAGAAGGGTGTAATCCGTCAGTTGGGCTTCTCATATCATGGTGATATGGAGTTCTACGACTATATGATCTCGCTTCACGACAAATATCATTGGGACTTTGTGCAGATTCAGGTGAACTACGTGGATTGGAATCACTCTGACGGTAAGCATCTCTACGAGGAACTCGAAAAGCGCAATATCCCAGCCATTGTGATGGAGCCTCTTCTCGGAGGCAGACTTGCCAAGTTGCCTGACCATGTAGTGGCGCATCTGAAACAGCGTGAGCCTGAGAATAGCGTGGCTTCATGGGCATTCCGTTATTGTGGAACAAAGCCCGACATCCTCACCGTGCTTTCGGGCATGACCTATATGGAGCATCTGGAGGATAATATCCGCTCATTCAGTCCGCTGAAACCATTGACAAAGGAGGAGGTTGACTGGCTTGAGGGCGAGACGGCAAATCTTATCGTCAGCTATCCTACAGTACCTTGCAACGATTGCAAATATTGTATGCCTTGCCCTTACGGTATTGATATCCCGGGCATCTTCACCCACTACAACAAGTGCGTGAACAAGGGTAACGTGCCAGAGAGCAAGGAGGCGGAGAACTATGAGGAGGCACGTCGCATCTACCTCATCAGTTACAACCGTTCTATCCCTACCCTCCGTCAGGCTGACCATTGCATAGACTGCCGTCAATGCAATCCGCATTGCCCTCAGAACATAGACATTCCTCAGCAACTCGCACGAATAAATGAGTTTGTGGAGAAGCTGAAACAAAATAATTTGTAACAGCCCCTCACCCGTCACTGTGTGACACCCTCTCCCCAAGGGGCGAGGGAAAAGTTACCATTGAGCGCTATGGGGCAAAACACATGATTAGAAATACAAACATCCCCCTCGCCCCTTGGGGAGAGGGTGTCCGCAGGACGGGTGAGGGGCTGTTATTCTTTTTATTATTATGAACAACATTCTATTTATCGGTGGTCTCGGCACCACAGAACTTCTTATCATCGTACTCGTAGTGCTGCTTTTGTTTGGTGGCAAGAAAATCCCAGAACTCATGCACGGCATGGGTAAGGGCGTCCGTTCATTCAAGGAAGGAATGAACGAGGTAAGTGACAATCTCAAGATGGAAGAGAAGAAGGAAGAGGAGAAAAGTAAAAATTAAGAAAAATAAAAACAGCCCCTCACCTGCCCTGCGGGCATCCTCTCCCCAAGTGGCGAGGAAGGAATTACATTTGAACGCTACGAAGAATTCCGTTGATGGTTCATTACATACTTTCCCCTCGCCCCTTGGGGAGAGGGTGTCCGCAGGACGGGTGAGGGGCCAGTAATTTGTAAATAAGTATGACCTTCTGGGACCATCTTGAAGAACTGCGCGGCTGCATCCTGCGGTCGCTGGCAGTCGCTATGGTATTTGCGTTGCTCGCCTTTGGATTCAAGGACGAGCTCTTTGCCGTTGTCCTTGGTCCAAAGGATCCTTCGGTTCAGCTTATCAATACCGAGCTGACCTCACAGTTCATGATTCACATGATGGTATCATTCTATGCAGGTATCATTATGGCAGCTCCTTATATCATTTATGAGCTGTATAAGTTCATATCCCCGGGGCTCTATCAGCAAGAGAAGCGATATGCCGTAAGGATAGTGACGAGTGGCTATGTGATGTTCATGGCAGGCTTGGTATTCAGCTATTTCGTTGTTTTCCCCTTCACATTCCGTTTCCTTGGCAACTATCAAGTATCGGCAGATGTGGAGAATATGATATCCCTATCATCATACATAGATACCTTCATGATACTATCGCTTATGCTTGGCGTGGTGTTCGAGTTGCCTGTAGTATCATGGTTCCTTGGCAAATTAGGATTGCTCAACCGAGAGTTGATGCACAGCTACCGCCGTCATGCCGTCGTATTTATCCTTATCGTGGCTGCATTCATCACACCAACATCAGATGCCTTCACGCTAATGATAGTATCACTACCCATATACATATTATATGAGTTAAGCGCATACGTAGTGCCGAAGAAGAAATAGGAAAACTAATTTTAGAAACCACAGATTTTCGGGATCTTAGGGATTTCAATCATGAGCGTAAGCGAGACTTGCGTAGCTTGTTGAGCCTTGCGAAAAAAAATCCCTTTAATCAGTGCTATCTGTGTTCATAGAAAACTTTGCATCTCTGCGTCTTTGCGTTGAAAAAATAGTTGGTGTAATACTATTTTTCAAAAAGTTTTCAACGCCGAGTATTACATCTTTGCAGGTTTGAGCGCACTAAACGATTGTATATCAACCTGTTTTCCTTGGTGTAATACCCCCGAAAGTATTACACCTGTATTACACCAAATCACCCAAAATGGTGTAATACTTTCAAGGGTATTACACCTCATCTAACGCGCTGATAATCAACAAAAATATTGTTCATAATAACAAAAGGTGTAATACCCCCTCTAACTTTTTGATTTTTTTCCTTACAAGGGTATTACACCAACCTATTACATACGTCTTGCCTTCGCTTCTCCTTCGCATTCTATGTTAAATTCCAAGTAAATTTCTATTTTTAACTATATATTTAACACTTTGTCGTCACGCAGCGTTGATAGCTGCATGATAATCGT
>CADBXL010000046.1:0-24363 GCA_902798615.1 uncultured Bacteroidales bacterium
TATTCCTTGGAAGGGCAACTACTCTTCATGGCTTGAGCAGAAGACAAAGCGCATGGAGATGGAAGAGAAGGTGGCAAGCAAGCGCCGCAAGACTCTTGAACGTGAGCTTGAGTGGGTTCGCATGGCTCCAAAGGCTCGTCAGGCAAAGGGTAAGGCTCGTCTTAACTCATACGACGCTATGCTTAATCAGGAGCAGAAGGAACGTGAACAGAAACTTGAGATCTTCATCCCTAACGGTCCTCGTCTCGGCAACAAGGTATTGGAGGCAAAGAATGTCTGTAAGAAATTCGGTGACAAGGTGCTCTTCGAGAACCTCAACTTCATGCTTCCGCCTAACGGCATCGTGGGCATCATAGGTCCTAACGGTGCAGGTAAGACGACACTCTTCCGCATCATCATGGGACTTGAAACTGCCGATTCCGGCACCTTTGAGCGTGGTGAAACCGTGAAGATGGCATACGTGGATCAGCAGCATAAGGACATTGTAGCCGACAAGAGCGTATATGATGTGGTTAGCGGCGGCAACGAGACTATCCGCATGGGTGGTAAGGACATCAACGTCCGCGCTTATCTCTCACGCTTCAATTTCTCTGGTGCTGATCAAGAGAAGAAATGCGGCGTGCTCTCTGGTGGTGAGCGTAACCGTCTGCATCTCGCTATGGCTTTGAAGGAGGAGGGCAATGTTCTTCTTCTCGACGAGCCAACCAACGATATTGATGTGAACACTCTGCGTGCTCTTGAGGAAGGTCTTGAGGAGTTTGCCGGATGTGCGGTGGTTATCTCTCATGACCGTTGGTTCCTTGACCGTATCTGTACCCATATCCTTGCCTTCGAGGGTGACGGAAAGGTGTTCTTCTTCGAGGGAACATACACGGAATACGAAATCAACAAGGCTGCACGTCTCGGAACAGACGAAATCAAGCGTCCGAGATACCGCAAGCTAATGGAAGACTAATGGCATGTACAATTTACCATGTACCATGTACAATTTGTCGGGCACACGGAATGGTTAAATTGCAAAATGATAATTGTACATTGTAAATGGTAAATGGTACTTCAGAAATAAGAAAGAAGGTTCTCTCCTCACAGGATATTACGGAGTTCCAGCGCAAGGTATATCTGGAGCTACTGAATGTTCCGCGAGGAGAGACCATTTCTTACGGAGAGTTGGGACGGCGAATAGGATGCCGAAGTGCACAGGCTATTGGTCAGGCTTTGAGGCGCAATCCATTTGCTCCAGACGTGCCTTGCCATCGTGTTATTGCTGCTGACGGTTCGCTATGCGGATTCAGCGGACAACGCGAGGGCGAGATGATAGAAAAGAAACGAAGACTTTTGGAATCAGAAAAGGTTTAGCTTATGAAAATTGTTATTCTCGATGGCTATACAGCCAATCCGGGCGACCTGTCATGGAAACCTTTGGAAGAAATTGGTGAGGTGGTTATCTATGACCGTACCCCACCCTCGGAAACAGTCTCTCGTGCTGCCGATGCCGAGGTTATAGTGACCAACAAGGTCATTATTTCCAAGGAGGTGATGCAGCAGTTGCCAAAGCTGAAATATGTCGGTGTAGCTGCTACTGGCTATAACGTAGTGGACTTGGAATATGCAAGCGAGCGTGGCATCATCGTTACCAACATTCCTGCATACAGCACAATGTCGGTAGCTCAGATGGCTGTGGCGCATCTGCTCAATGTAACCAATCGCGTAGCCCTTCATGCGGATAGCGTAAGCAAGGGCGAATGGCAGTCGAGCAAGGATTTCTGCTATTGGCTTACTCCCCAGCGCGAACTTGCAGGTGAGACATTCGGCATCATCGGGCTCGGAAATACAGGTCTCGCAACGGCAAAAATCGTACTTGCTCTCGGTATGAAAGTCCTTGCCCTTACATCAAAAGCGCAGGAAGTTCTCCCAGAAGGCATCACAAAGGCAAAGGACATTGACGACCTTATGCGCAACAGCGATGTTATCTCTCTGCATTGCCCTTTGACAGCCGACACCAAGCATATTATTAATAAGGTGAACATCGCCAAGATGAAGCGAAACACCATCATCATCAACACCGGACGAGGTCCGCTTGTTGATGAGGAAGCAGTAGCCGAAGCTCTTACGGAAGGACGAATAGAAGCCTTCTGCGCAGATGTTTTGGCACAAGAACCTCCACGCAACGGCTCTCCGCTCATCAAGGCTCCACGATGCTTTATTACACCTCATATTGCATGGGCAACAGGGGCGGCTCGACAGCGACTTGTCTCCATCCTTATTGACAACATTAAGGCATTCGCCAACGGAACGCCAAAGAATGTGGTAAATTGATTTTAGTCAAGAAAGCTAACTGATTTTGGTCAAGAAATTGTACATTTTTCGGAAATTTTCTACCAAATTCAATAAAACGGCATTTTTTTTTGCGTTTTTGGCGAAAAAATTTTGTAACATCAGGAAAAAATTGTATTTTTGCAAAGGAAATAAAATGATTATGAATAGCGAACTTCCAGTTCTGTTGTTAACTGGATATTTAGGTAGTGGTAAAACAACTCTTCTTAATAGAATTCTCTCAAATGAGCGTGGTATCAAATTTGCTGTAATCGTAAATGACATCGGTGAAGTAAATATTGATGCGGATTTAATTCAGAAGGGGGGCGTAGTAGGACAACAAGATGATTCTCTCGTGGCACTCCAGAATGGTTGCATTTGCTGCACTCTGAAGATGGACCTCGTTCAGCAGATTTCAGACATTACTGCTATGCAGAAATTCGACTACCTCGTAATCGAGGCAAGCGGTATCTGTGAGCCTCAGCCAATCGCCCAGACGATTTGCTCCATCCCTCAGATGGAGGAGAAATTTTGGAAGAACGGCTTAGCACGCCTCGATTGTATAGTGAGTGTTGTTGACGCACTCAGAATGCGGGATGAGTTCGGCGGAGGTCTTGACTTACTCCGTAAGAACATTGATGAAGAAGACATTGAAAACCTTGTAATCCAGCAGATTGAGTTCTGTAACATCGTACTGCTCAACAAAGCAGCAGAGGTTACGCCAGAGGAACTCGGGCGCCTGCGCGAGATTATCAAAGCACTACAACCTAAGGCGGAGATTATTGAATGCAACTACGGAGACGTGGAGCTGTCAAAAATTCTCAACACCAATATGTTTGACTTCGATAAGACCGTTACAGCTGCAACATGGGTGACAGAGGTAGAGAAACATCTTGATGAAATGAAGGAGGAAGAATATGATGAAACAGAGGAAAAGGAAATAGAAGAAGACGACGATGATCACGATCACGACGATCACGATCATAAACATTGTGAACATCATCACCATCATCACGAGCATCATCACGAGCATGAGCACGATGAGCACTGCGAACACCATCATGGTGGAGAGTGCACCTGCGGCCATCATCACCATCATCACAACGAAGAAACAGGTGAGGCTGAGGAATATGGCATCGGAACTTACGTCTATGTAGCACGACGTCCTATGGACATCACGCGCTTCGACGAATTCGTGGCTCGACGTTGGCCAAAGTGCATCATCCGAGCAAAGGGTATGTGCTATTTCGCTGACGAACAACATATTTGCTACGTTTTTGAGCAGGCCGGAAAGCAGGTTAATCTGCGAAACGCAGGCCAGTGGTATGCCACAATGCCGGCGGACGAGTTACAGCAGTTCATAGAACAGAATCCTGACGTACTTCGCGACTGGGACGACATCTACGGAGACCGTATGCAGAAGCTCGTATTCATCGGACAACATCTCGACAAAAAACTTATTAAGGCTGAGTTGGATGCATGTCTGGTGTAACGCCACTACCTGAGATGTATCAGGGGGATATGCAACAACATTATTAACAGTTATAAATAAGTAAAGTCACATGCTCAAACTAAAGGAAATCAAACTCGTTCTATCGCGCGAAGAATTAGCGCAGATACCTGAGGGCAAGAAACTTATCAACACAATCAATGCCTTCAGCTACAATAATGCACAGAAGGATAGTTTCTTTGCAGAAGCCCTTCGTGAGGGTGATTATCTCATTCCTGACGGAGCAGGCATAGTAAAGGCATGCCAAATGAAGAATGCAAAGTACCAGCCTGTAGAGCGCATCGCCGGTTGGGATCTCTTCACTTTCGAGATGAAGCGCCTAAACGAGAAAAGTGCAAAGAACGTGGAGAACAATGAACCAAGACTCAAAGTCATGTTCATGGGTTCTTCAGAGAAGGTGCTTACTCTCATCCGCTTGCGCGCTGCTATCGAGTATCCTAACCTTGAGGTTGTGACTTATTCTCCACCATACAAGCCTGAGTTCTCTGATGAGGATAACGCTGCCATCATCAAGGCTATCAATGAAGCAAATCCCGACCTGCTCTGGATTGGAATGACAGCACCAAAGCAAGAGAAATGGACATACAAGCATTGGAAGCATCTCAACATCCATTGTCACGTCGGCACTATCGGTGCTGTGTTTGATTTCTTCGCAGGAACGGCAAAACGTGCTCCACTCTGGTGGCAGGAACATTCACTAGAATGGCTATACCGCTTCATCATCGAACCACGCAGAATGTGGCGCAGATACATCATCGGGAACATCGAATTTCCTCTACTTCTCGCACAAGAGTGAGAAAGCATTAAGACTCTATATACGCAGAGACATGAAGTTGAAATACCTCGTGTCTCTGCTTATTTAATTCACTTTTGCAAGTTTACGACTTGCTCAGTTTACATTCTGTTATGAGCATTAAAGAACTTATTAATATAGTTAAGGAAGCGTCAAAGCTGATGCTTCTTGATAACTTTGAAATTTCCCAGAAGGACGGTTTCTCAAACATCGTAACCTCTTCCGACATTGCCGTGCAGGAATTTCTCTGCAAAAGACTCGCCTCTCTCCTACCCGGCTCTGGCTTCATCTGCGAGGAAGAGGACATCAACGACGCATCCCACGAATACACATGGATCATCGACCCTATCGACGGCACGGCAAACTATTCACGCGGCATAGGACAATGTGCTATCTGCGTAGGACTCAGGCACAACGGCCACATAGAGATGAGCGTTGTCTATCTGCCTCGCACCAACGAACTCTTCCATGCAGAGCGCGGCAAGGGAGCATTCCTCAACGGCAAGCCGATACACGTTTCCGACCGTCCCTTCCAGAACAGCATCATGTGTACCGCACTCGCCGTTTATCACAAGGAATACGCAAAGGTATGCTCCGACATCATCTGCGACACCTTCATGCAATGCAACGACATACGCCGTTTCGGAGCAGCCGCCCCAGAGCTTTGCTATCTCGCTATGGGGCGCTGCGAACTCTATTTCGAATACCTTCTATCTCCTTGGGACTATGCCGCTGCATCCCTCTCACCTGCATCACACCTTCAGGTGTACTCGCAGCCAACACGAAGGAGAACCTCGACCGCCTCACCTGTATCGTAAGCAAGCATATATAGCACAAAAACGCACTCCCACTAACGTGAATTCTACAAAATCGTCACCCAACGTTTGCCCCCCTCACCTATAATTGTTTATAAGAAAAGGGAAAAGACAAATCCCAGAAAACGTGTCGATAACAGATAACGGGTAACAATAAGGATTTAGTGTTAGTGTACCTCATCTCAAACATAGATTATGAAATAGAGGGTTTACAGAAGAAACTGAATATCCGAAATGCTGTGTTTCAAGCACTTCGGATATGTTTTATGTTGTTTACCAGACATCAATAATTATTATTCCGTAGATGGGAGAATAGTCACATAACTTTTTTCCTTCCTGACTTTCTTCATCCTCTTCCTATGTTCTTTTTCCATAGCTTTTATCGTTTTCTTTATACCCTTCTCGTCATCAGAATTAACTGCAACCTCACCCAATAGAACCACATCTTGAACTAATGTAGCCAGAAAATACTGATTGTAGTTTTCTTCCGTAACATGAAAGGTCAAATCCTTCAAGGCAACATATTTAACAGTAATGTCAACAGGAAGCGAATCCACGCCAATCGCAAATTCTCCTTTCATATCCGTTATACAATGATTCTTCGAGGACAAAGGATTTAAAATCACCGAAGCCCCTATGACCGCATCATTAGAAGGTTCCTCAACGACTTTGCCTCGGATTATAAACTTTCCCGTCACCTCCTTTGTCGGAACGGAAACGATTGTGTCAGATGGTGTCTCTACAATAGAAACATCCTGAGCCATAGCATTTGAGACAACTCCCAATGACAATCCTGCTACCATTACAGCCTTGCCAAGTATTTGACGCTGATGAAGTTGTTCTTCAAGATAGCGCACCTCAGCCTCGCACTTAGGACAAGTTCCCTTGCAGTCGCCCTTGTATTGACATTCCTCTACGACATACTCAATGTCATTCGCCTCAGCTATCTGCCGACGAATCTCTTTTAATATCCTACAAGTTCTCTTTCCTCGTGCCATAAGTAACAAGAATTAATATCCGTCAGGATTGTTCTTCTGCCAGTTCCATGAATCGCGGCACATATCCTCGATGCCGTACTTAGCCTCCCAGCCAAGCTCAGCCTTCGCCTTTGCAGGGTCGCAGTAGCAGGTAGCGATGTCACCTGCACGGCGTGGCTTGATAACGTAAGGAACATCAACGCCGTTCACCTTGATGAATGCCTTGACAACATCGAGAACGGAATATCCGTGACCTGTGCCGAGATTGTAGATAGCCAAACCGCACTTACGGTTGATTGCCTTCAAGGCTGCCACATGACCGGAAGCAAGGTCGCAAACGTGGATATAGTCGCGCACGCCTGTTCCGTCTGGTGTATCATAATCATTACCGAACACACCAAGCTCCTTGCGCTTGCCAACGGCTGTCTGTGTGATATAAGGCATGAGGTTGTTTGGTATGCCGTTAGGGTTCTCACCGATAGTGCCTGACTGATGTGCACCTATTGGGTTGAAATAACGAAGCAGCACCACGTTCCACTCAGGATCAGCCTTCTGCACGTCAATCATAACCTGCTCAAGCATTGACTTTGTCTGTCCGTAAGGGTTTGTGCATTGTCCCTTTGGACACTCCTCAGTGATAGGAATGATAGCTGGGTCGCCATACACGGTAGCGGAAGAAGAGAAGATGATGTTCTTCACGCCATTCTTACGCATCACGTCCATGAGGATGAAAGTGCCCGTCATGTTGTTGTGGTAGTACTCCAATGGCTTCTCAACCGACTCACCCACAGCCTTAAGTCCAGCAAAGTGAATAACAGCATCAATCTTGTTCTCCTTGAAAATCTTGTCGAGAGCCTCAGCATCGCGCACGTCAGCCTCATAGAAAGGAATCTCCTTGCCGATGATCTTGGCAACACGGCGAAGCGACTCAGGGTTTGAGTTCACGAGATTGTCAACCACAACGACTGAATGACCAGCCTTGTCAAGTTCGATGGCGGTATGTGAGCCGATGTAGCCGGCACCGCCGCAAAGAAGAATATTCATATCTATTTTGTCTTTTTGTTATAAATTTGAGTTGCAAAATTAGTAAATTTCCTTAACATATACGATAAATCTGCCAAGAAAAAGGAGTTTTCACTCAAAAAAATAGTAATTTTGCAATCAAAATAAAGCAAATGCTACATTCAGAAAAGATTTCTCATCTACCAGCATATTCCATTGCCGAGGAGGTAAATGCCGCTCTTGGCAATCACTCGTCCGTTGTCATTACCGCGCCTCCGGGAGCAGGTAAGTCAACCGTTCTGCCTCTCACAATCCTTGAAGGCATGAGGGGCAAGGGCATCGTTCTTGAGCCGCGCCGCCTTGCCGCCCGACAGATAGCAGAGCGCATGGCATCGCTCCTTGACGAGAGCGTTGGCGAGACGGTGGGGTATCGTATGCGCTTTGAGACAAAGGTTTCGCCTCGCACCCGATTGGAGGTGATAACCGAGGGAATACTAACCCGAATGCTCGTGAGCGACCCGACGCTTGACGGTGTGGATTTCGTTATCTTCGATGAGTTTCACGAGCGCAGCCTTGCCTCCGACACCGCCTTCGCCCTTGTGCGTGAGGCGCAGAATATGATACGCCCCGACCTGAAGATAATCATCATGTCGGCAACCATCGACGCAAGCAGCATATGCACCGTCCTTGGTGCAAAACTGATAGAGAGCGAAGGGCGGATGTTCCCCGTAACACCTATCTACATAGCACCCGAACATGATATTCCCACCACCGATGAGGTTGCCCGACTCATCATCCGTGCGCAGCGTGAGCAGGATGGCGACATACTCGTATTCCTCCCAGGCGAAGCCGAGATAAGGCGCGTGGCAGAGGCACTACCCAACGACTCCACCATCATGCCCCTTTACTCTCGCCTCACTCCTTCTGAACAGCGAGCAGCCATAGCACCATCGCCCGACGGAAAGCGAAAGACGGTGCTCGCCACTTCCATTGCCGAGACATCGCTCACCATCGAGGGCGTGAGAGTAGTCATTGACTCCGGCCTTTGTCGCACGATGGTTTTTGATAAGCGAAACGGAATGTCGCATCTCGAAACCGTGCGTATCTCTCGCGATATGGCAACACAGCGAATGGGACGTGCCGGACGATTGTCGGAAGGCGTTTGCTATCGTATGTGGGCGCAATCTGCAGAGCATGGTATGCAGGAATGCCGCCGTCCTGAGATTCTTGACGCTGACCTCTCATCGCTCGTTCTCGATATCACGGCATGGGGTGCTAATGACATCGAGGCCCTGCCTTGGCTCACCCTCCCGCCACGAGGCAACGTGTTTCAGGCACAGGCATTGCTCGAATCGTTAGGAGCTATCAGAAACGGCTGTATAACGGAACTCGGAAAACGTATGTCGCGCATTCCGTGCCACCCTCGCATTTCACGAATCCTTGTGGCTGATGACAACCTAAAATCACTTGCCTGTGACATTGCCGCCCTGCTTGAAGAGAAAGACCCGCTATCTCACCTCACGGACGATAGTGATATCTTCACTCGCATCACGCATCTTCGACAGGCAAGGGCTAATGGCAATCTCGGGCATTGGTCACGCATAGCACGTATTTCATCCGAATACTGCCGTATGGCGCATTGCAAGGAGGATAACACCATCCCTTCACAGGATGAGATCGGCACTCTCCTCGCCCTCGCCTACCCAGAGCGCGTAGGTATGGCTCTGAGCACTCCCGGGCACTTCCGATTGTCGAGTGGCGATAATGCACAGGTGGATATTAATGATACTCTCTCAGCAAGCAAGTGGATTGCCGTTGCATCGCTCAACGCAGCATCGGGGCGCATATTCCTTGCCTCGCCAATAAGCAAGGAAGCACTTCTCCTGCTTTCCTACGATCATACAACCGTGCAATGGGATAGCCGTACGGATCGTATCATTGCTCAGCGTCAGAAACGCATCGGCAACCTTGTAATTGACTCGCAGGATATTCAGTCGCCTGACCGTGGACAGATAATAGAAGCGGTATGCAAGGCGGTGGCTAAGAGTGGAGTTTCGCTCCTTGATTTCTCCGATTCCGTAGCTGCCTTACAACGCCGGATAGAGACGGTAAGAAATTGGCATCCAAAGCTTTCGCTACCCGATACAAGTACGGAGCACCTTCTCGCAACGGTAGATGAATGGCTACCATTCTATCTTGAACAGGTATCGGGTACAATAGACAAAAAAACGCTCAGGTCACTCGACCTAAGCGCTATTATACTTGGTATGCTCACCTACGAGCAACAACTTTCACTTGACCGTCTCGCACCAACTCATATCACCGTACCGACAGGTTCTCTCATCCGTATCGATTACCGTCAGGGTGCCGAGGCTCCTGTTGTGAGCGTAAGGCTTCAGGAGTGTTTCGGATTGACTGATACACCTACCGTCAACGATGGTAAGCAACCCTTGCTAATGGAATTGCTTTCACCGGGTTTCAAGCCTGTGCAACTGACGAAAGACCTGCGAAACTTTTGGCAAGAAACGTATTTCGAAGTGCGTAAGGAACTGCGTCGCCGCTATCCGAAACATTCATGGCCAGACAATCCGCTAACGGCACCCGCCACTCGCACTACGCATCGAACAGCCAATTCCTCATCGAGCAAATTGACATGACCTTTGGAAAGGAAATTTTTAAGTCCCTCTGCCTCGGTAAAGATGCTCGGACAGATGGTTATGATAGGCTTACGACACTCGCTTATCTTACGGTGAATAGCATCGAAGAAATCACCGAGAGGCTCAAGTCCGGCAGAACCGTATGACAATATTATCGCATCAATATCATCGAAACGTTTGTCGCAATAATCTATGGCAGCCTCAAGATGTGCTACTGTTCCCGTGGCGAGCACATCAATCGGATTTGATACGGATGCGCCCTTATGGAGCTTTGCAAGGAGTTCATCGGCAGCCTCACCTTTCAATTCAGGCACGAGCATTCCACCTTTGCAGAGCGCATCAGCGGTAAGCACACCGAGACCACCAGCCTGAGTGATGATGGCAAAGCGATTGCCTTCAATCGCTGGCAGAGAGAATAGACACCCCATAGCCACGAGTTCCTGACGAGAATAGCATCTTACAATTCCAGCCTCACGGAACAGTTCATCAGCACGGTTATCATCAAAGGCAGCAGAACCGGTATGATGGTTTGTGGCACGTGCACCGCTCTGGGTACTACCCGACTTTATGGCTGCGATACGACATCCCTTCGCAATAAGCGACTTAGCATGACGGAGCAGTTTTTCCGGGTTCCTGATGCTCTCAATGTACAGAATCTTTCCACGCACATCCTTCGCAGGATCGAAGGTCTCATCCATATATTGAAGCACATCTTCCACACCTGTATATTTAGCATTTCCGATACTCCATACTGAATTGAATCTGAGACCCGTAGCTTTCGCCATTTCAATGGTATAAAGTGCGATGCCACCTGAGTTTGATACAAGGTCAACACCCTCGGGACAGATAACAGGAACAGGCGAAGTGAAAACTCCCAAATAGTGGGATGTTGCCATACCTATGCAGTTAGGACCAATGAAAGAGCATCCGTATTTATTGCAAGTAGCGTGCATCTTAGCCTCGAGAACTGCGCCATCAAGAGAGAGTTCGCTAAATCCAGAAGAAACAACGATAAACGCCTTGACACCCTTTTCAGATGCAAGGTACTCAACATAAGCAGGACAATACTTTGAAACTACTACTATGATTGCAAGTTCGGTATTCGGGATATCCTTCACATCACGATACGACTTGACACCTTGTACCACATCCTCATGTGGATTCACCACATACAATTCCCCTTGGTATTTTCCATGTATCAGATTATGCACCAAAGCCCCTCCAGGCTTCCGTGTATTATTGGATCCGCCAATCACAACGATGCTGGCAGGATTTATTAATTCTCTGTTTATCATTTTCGATTTTTTGTTGTCGTTTATGAATGCGAGTACAAATATACAAAATTATTTTCATACAACAAAAAAACTATTTCCGTTTTTATAGTTTTTTAATTCTCAAAACTAATCAGAATGTCCTCCCTGTCAGATAAACTCAACAACAAAAGAAATCGGGACATCCATGACTTTTATGTCATTGATGCCCCGCAAAGTTTCACCCAGTCATCTTGACTTCTATGGGAAATTAGTTTTCATCGGCGCTTGCTGTCAGACGGAAAGTTACAGGAAGAGTGTACTTCGCATCTACACGTGCGCCTTTATGCTTTCCAGGAATCCATTTCGGCATAAGTGATATAACTCGAACAGCTTCCTTATCGAGAAGCGGGTCAACAGACTTTGTAACGATAACGTCCTTAACGTGTCCGTCCCTCGTTACAGTGAATCGGCAAACCACACGTCCTTGAATCTTATTATCCACACACGGACCTGGATATATCACATTCTTTGCGATATAGGAAATAATTGCAGGCTTACCTCCTGGGAATGAAGGCATTTCCTCTACAACTTCATATACCTTGTTTGAATTACTTGGAGCCACAGCAGCAGTAAGTACGTTCTTGGAAGAACCATACTGAGAGATGAACCAGCCACGATGCTCGCGTTCCTGCTTCTGTCCACCAAGTTTTCCGATGATATAACCTTCAATCTGAGTTTCAGAAACAACAGGCTTCTGAGCGTACTCGATAATCTCCTTTGGGAAAATCATGAACATCGCACTATCAGCTCTGTTATTGATATCACGGACCTTGATTTCAACTGACACCTGACGCACCCTGATGATATCCAAAAGGTCATTGAAGTATCTCTTAGACTTACTCAGTTTCATGAAAGAACCGAGCCATGCAATACGAGCGCCCTCACCATTATTCTCCTTCATGATAGGATAGCCTCTATGGGTGGTAAGCAAATCAACATGAAGTTTCTGATTCTTCAACAGTACATTGCAGAAACCTGCGCTGTCGTGAGGAAGATACACATCCTTCAACAATGACTGCAACGCACGCTCTACAAGCGTCTTACTGAGATAATCCTTGAAATTTGCCGGCATCTTACCGCCACACAAGATAATAGCATTACGAACTGCCTGAGTCTTGAAATCGAATGAATACAAAGGTTCGCCGCCCTCTGGGCCAACTACATCAACAAGCCATGTATATACATCGTTTCTTATCACACTCGCAAAAGAAGGTGAAGCAAGCGCATCAGTAGCTACTTTCCAGATACAATAGTTACGGGCAACATATCGATTCTCCTGAGCCTCGGTCTTGAATTTTCCCTCAGTCATCTCAGGGTAAAGAGACACGAAATTCGTGTTTCCCTTGGTATAAACGATCTTGATTGTTCTGTCGGTTGCATGCATTTTTGACAACTTCAGATTCAAGACTTTGTCCATCTTTCCTATTTTGTCTTTCTGCTGGAAAACGTAGTATTTGGCACGCTTCGTCATCTGATCAGCTTTTTGCTGAGCACTTATCGGAGCACTAATGAGTAATACCGAAATTAAGGCGTAGAAATATTTTTTTAATGTCATAACAATTATGGTGTTAATAAGGTTATTTATTGACACAAAGTTAGTAAATTAGTTCGATATTACAAGAAAATATTGATTTTTTTTTTACAGAATCCAACTTTTTCTTCTTTTTATGGCATTTTTGTAAACTTGGCTTTGCAATTTTGCACATAAAATAAGCATTCATAACAATTTTTACAATATCCGACTGCTTGTTTTACAAATATGCAACAATTACCTGTAAAACGAACTTTTACCCTACAAATTCTGGAAACACTGAAAATCCTACATTTTCTATGAAAAACCTCAGATCTCTGTTTTCTGAACCTTCACAGAAATAAAAGGCCAAGAATGAATAGTGAATTTCACAGTATTGATATTCGCAGAACTTTCATATATTGCCGACCCCGGTTAGAGGTCATACAGAAAAAGCAAGTTTTCTGTTGCTGATATGTTATGATAGTTTAACGTAAATTCTTCTTTATTCTCACATATTTCTTTTATCTTTGCACGCTGAAATCAAGAAGACAGGTTCCACTCTGCGAGTGACAATCCTTATTTCATCGTGCGCGCCCGTGTACGTGAATTTATAAAAGGGAAACACTTCCCTAATTTCATACTCCACACAAAAACAACCTTTGAACATTAAACTAAACAACATAAAGAAATAACTCATGAAGAAACAGTTGAAGAAGGTGCTGGTATTAGGTTCCGGCGCACTAAAGATCGGACAGGCTGGTGAGTTCGACTACTCTGGTAGTCAGGCGCTCAAGGCTTTGCGTGAGGAAGGCATCAAGTCAGTACTCGTAAACCCTAACGTTGCTACAATCCAGACAAGTGAGGGAATCGCTGACAAGGTGTATTTCCTGCCTATCACACCACACTTTATCACGGAGATAATAAAGAAGGAGCGTCCTGACGGCATTATGTTGGCTTGGGGTGGTCAGACAGGTCTCAACGTAGGTACTGCTCTCTATCAGAGCGGCGTGCTCAAGGAATATGGCGTTGAGGTGCTCGGCACAAGCGTAGAGGCTATCATGAACACCGAGGACCGTGATCTCTTCGTAAAAGAGCTAAACAAGGTTGACCTCAAGGTGCCGGTATCACAGGCTTGCGAGACAATGGAAGAGGCTGTTGATGCTGCCCGTAAAATCGGCTACCCTATCATGATACGTTCAGCATACGCTCTCGGCGGTCTTGGCTCTGGCGTTTGTCCTGACGAGAAGACCTTCATCGAGATTGCAGAATCAGCCTTCACCTTCGCTCCACAGGTACTCGTTGAGGAGTCTCTGAAAGGTTGGAAGGAGATTGAGTTCGAGGTGATCCGTGATGCCAACGACCATTGCTTTACTGTTGCTTCTATGGAGAATTTCGACCCACTCGGCATTCATACGGGTGAGTCAATCGTTGTGGCTCCTACCTGCTCTCTTCGTGATGATCAGGTAAAGATGCTTCAGGAACTCGCAGTTAAGTGCGTCCGTCACCTGAACATCGTGGGTGAGTGTAACATTCAGTATGCTTTCAACGCAGAGACAAACGACTACCGTATCATCGAGATCAACGCTCGTCTGAGCCGTTCTTCTGCCCTCGCTTCAAAGGCTACCGGCTATCCTCTCGCCTTCGTTGCAGCAAAGATTGCTCTCGGCTATACCCTCGACCAGATTGGCGAGATGGGTACAACAAACTCTGCATACGTAGCGCCTTCACTCGACTATCTCATCTGTAAGATTCCACGTTGGGATTTGACCAAGTTCACTGGCGTAAGCCGTAAGATCGGTTCTTCCATGAAGTCTGTGGGCGAGATTATGTCTATCGGCCGCTCTTTTGAGGAAATGCTCCAGAAGGGTCTCCGTATGATTGGTCAGGGAATGCACGGTTTCGTGGGCAACGACCATATCAAGTTCGACAATCTCGACGAGGAACTTGCCAACCCAACCGACCTCCGTATCTTCGCCATAGCTCAGGCTCTTGAACAAGGCTACACAATAGAGCGACTCTTCGACCTCACCAAGATTGACCCTTGGTTCATTGAGCGCATGAAGAATATCGTTGACTACAAGCATAAGCTCGAAGGCTACAACTCACTTGAGGAACTTCCTGCCGATGTGATCCGTCAGGCAAAGGTACTCGGTTTCTCCGACTTCCAGATTGCACGTTTCGTGCTCAAGGTCAAGGAAGGCAACATGGAGAAGGAGAACCTTGCTGTTCGCGCTCAGCGTAAGAAGCTCGGCATCCTCCCTGCCGTTAAGCGTATCCCAACAGTTGCAAGTGAGCATCCAGACCTCACCAACTACCTCTATATGACATACGCAGTTGAGGGACACGACATCAACTATTATAATAATGAGAAATCGGTTATCGTACTCGGTTCTGGTGCTTACCGCATCGGTTCTTCTGTTGAGTTCGACTGGTGTTCGGTAAATGCCATCAACACCGCTCGTAAACTCGGCTACAAGAGTATCATGATCAACTATAACCCAGAGACAGTTTCTACCGATTATGATATGTGTGACCGTCTCTATTTCGATGAACTCTCATTCGAGCGTGTGCTTGATGTCATCGACCTTGAGAACCCACGTGGCGTGATTGTGTCCGTTGGTGGTCAGATTCCTAACAACCTCGCAATGAAGCTGCATCGCCAGTCTGTGCCTATCCTCGGAACAAGTCCTGTGTCTATCGACCGTGCTGAGAACCGCGGTAAGTTCTCTGCTATGCTCGATAAGCTCGGCATCGACCAGCCACAATGGAGCGCCCTCACATCTATGGAAGACGTGAACGCATTCGTTGAGCGCGTTGGTTTCCCAGTACTCGTTCGCCCATCTTACGTACTCTCTGGCGCAGCCATGAACGTATGCTACAACAACGAGGAGCTTGTGCGCTTCCTCCAGATGGCTTCTGAGGTCAGCAAGGAATACCCAGTCGTTATCTCTCAGTTCATGACAGAGACAAACGAGATTGAGTTTGATGCCGTTGCACAGAACGGTGAGGTAGTGGAATATGGTATCTCAGAGCACGTGGAATATGCTGGTGTCCACTCAGGTGACGCTACAATGGTATTCCCTGCACAGAATATCACATTCGCTCAGGCTCGTCAGATCAAGAAGATTTCTCGCGCCATTGCCAAGGAACTTAACATCTCTGGTCCTTTCAACATCCAGTATCTTGCCAAGGGCAGCGACATCAAGGTTATCGAGTGTAACCTCCGTGCTTCTCGCTCATTCCCATTCGTCAGCAAGGTATTGAAGCGCAACTTCATCGAGACAGCCACAAAGATCATGCTCGATGCTCCATACGCTAAGCCAGACAAACTCGTGTTCGACATCGACCGCATGGGCGTTAAGGCTTCTCAGTTCTCATTCGCTCGTTTGCAGAATGCCGACCCAATCCTCGGCGTTGACATGAGCTCTACGGGTGAGGTTGGATGTATGGGCGATACCTTCGAGGAGGCTCTTCTCAACTCACTCATCGCTACCGGCTACAAAATTCCGTCAAAGGACAAGGGCATCATGCTCTCAAGCGGTGGTGCGAAGGAAAAGGCTTCTCTGCTCGACCCTGCATTGGCTCTCGTAAAGGCAGGCTACACGGTTTATGCTTCAGAAGGCACAGCCAAGTACCTCAACGAGAATGGTGCGAAGGCAATAGCTGTGGGATGGCCTGACGAGTCAGGAAGCCATGTTCCTAACGTGATGGATATGATACACGATCACAAGTTCGACCTTATCGTAAACATCCCTAAGAACCACACCAAGCGCGAGCTTACCAATGGCTATAAGATTCGTCGTGGTGCTATCGACCACAACATCCCATTGATTACCAACGCACGTCTTGCTTCTGCTTTCATCGAGGCATTCTGCTCTATGAGCGAGAACGACCTGCAGATCAAGTCTTGGCAGGATTATGAGTAGAAATTGAAAGTGATTTTTGCTGAAATACTAAGGAAAGCTCCACTTACGTGGGGCTTTTCTTTGGAATTTTGGAAAGTAAATTAGGGGTAAATTAAACCAGTAAATTATTTCTCAGGGAAATTAAAAAATATAATTTATTGATTCTAATTTACTGAATTAATTTATTTCCCATTTACTTTCCAAACATCATTGGCGCAAGCCAAATTTGCTTTCTAAGAACCATTGGCGCAAGCCAAATTGTATGAGAAAAAAGATTATGTTCGTATGCCACGGAAATATTTGCAGAAGTCCGATGGCAGAGTATATGTTCCGCAACATGGTGGAAGAGGCTGGTCGTGCTGACGAATTTGAGATATCATCTGCGGCTACCAGTACTGAGGAAATCGGAGAGCCTGTCTATCCACCGGCACGCAGGAAACTCGCTGAGCACGGCATAAACTGCAAGGGACATGAGGCGCATCAGATAACCCGAAGCGAGTATGCCTACTACGACCTTATCATCTGCATGGATCAGCATAACATCCGCAACCTCCGCTATACCATTGGCGAGGACACACAGCATAAGGTCATCCGACTTCTCGACCTCACCGACAATCCTCATGATGTTGCCGACCCTTGGTACACAGGCGATTTCGAAACCACCTATCGGGATATTCTCGAAGGGTGCAAGGCGTTACTTGAAAATTACTAAACAACTATGAATATACTGATTTTATCTGGAAGCCCTCGAAAGAAAGGACTTGTTTCGCAGATGCTCGACATCATGCGCGAGGAAGCGGAAAAGAGAGGCGACGAGGTGGAGACAATCCGCACCAACGACCTGAATATCAAGCCTTGCATCGGATGTATGGCTTGTCGCACGAAGGAGAAATGCGTGCTTGGCGAAGACGATTCCCAACGGGTTTTGAAGATGATGCAGGATGCTGATGCCATCATCATAGGCGCGCCATGCTATTGGGGTAACATCCCGGGACAGATGAAGCTGCTCTTCGACCGTCTCGTCTATGGCATGATGCGCGATACCCCACGTTTCCCAAAGCCTCTCATGAAAGGCAAGAAATGTATCCTTCTCAGCACTTGCACAACTCCTTGGCCTTGGAATATCTGGTTCAATCAGTCACATGGTGCTATTCGTGCCCTGCGTGAAATATGCCATTATTCCGGTTTCAAGATTGTTGCCACAATAGAGCGTGGAGGTACTGTTATGCATCCTCAACTATCGGAAAAAGACAAACGGAAATGCCGTAAGGCTATAAGAAAGATATAGCCGCAGAAAATGACTTGCATAGCTTGTTGAGCCTTGAGAAAATTATTGTCTGTAAAAAGCAGCTTGCTGCCAAATCATAATAGAATCGTTCAAATTCATCGAATTCACATTGTATTATCTTATATTTTTTAAAAATCTTTATTGATGAAAAAACTATTAATCCTTGCATTAGGGCTGTTCTGCCTGAATGCTGTCAATGCCAAGATTTCATGGGAAATCACAGGTTCAACCCTTACCGTCTCTGGTAAGGAAGACATTCCAAGTTACAATCCTTACGATGCAGACATCAGTACTGCTCCTTGGTTCATGAAAAGAAAGGAAATCCAGAAAGTCGTAATTGAGGATGGTATTACGGCAATTGGCGACTATGCCTTCTACAACCTTCCTGCCCTAACAAGTGTCACCATCCCTAAGAGCGTGAAGAAGATTGGTAACATGGCATTCAAGTACTGTTCCAAACTCACGTCTGTTAGTGTGCCCGGAGCTGTGAAAAGCATAGGCAACGAGGCTTTCCTTGAGTGCACGAATCTGTCAACGGTAACTATTGCCGACGGAGGACTCACAACCGTGGGCAATGATGCTTTCAAGATGTGTGAGCAACTCAAATCCATCAAGTTCCCTAATACTGTTAAGAGCATCGGGCACTCTGCATTCAGAGCCTGTCAAAACCTCCAGTCGGTCACTCTGTCAACATCTCTCGACAGTATTGCCGGAAATACATTCGAAGAATGTTATGCCCTAAGTACAATCAACTTCCCTTCTTCATTGAAGTCTATAGGAATCCGTGCTTTCTATGGATGTAACCGTTTGGGCTCTATTAGCATACCAGCAACTGTAACAAAGATAGGCAGTCATGCATTTGCTAATTGCGATAATCTAAAAACAGCAGAAATAGCAGGTAATATGTCTGCCATTGAAGATTATGTATTTGCATATTGCTATAATCTTACTACTGTGACTTTTTCTGGTTCTGTAGAATCTATAGAAAACCGTGCATTCTCTGATTGTTACAGACTGAAGAATATAACATTCTCCAATACTCTGAAGACCATTGGCGAAGGGGCTTTTGGTCAATGTAGCGCTCTCCAGTCTATTACATTGCCAAATTCAGTTACATCCATAGGAGACTATGCTTTTAGTGGTTGTGAGAATGTCACAACCATCACATTGTCTAATTCTCTGAAAAAGATAAGTGAAAGGGCATTCTATTTATGTTCTAAGGTAAAGACGCTGATTATTCCTAATGGTGTCACAGAGATTGGCGAAGGCGCATTTTCTAGTATGAGTGCCCTTGAATCCGTTACTATACCAAGCACGGTTACGTCAATAAAGGATTATGCATTCTCAAGTTGTTCTAGCCTTGTTTCGGTAGAGTTGCCTAAAAAACTCACTACACTTGGTTCTAGTGTATTTTCCCATTGTTCTAAACTGGAGTCTGTCAACCTTCCTGCTGGGATAACTGTGATTTCATCAGAATTATTCAGACATTGTAGTAGCTTGAAGAGTTTCACAATTCCTAACACTATTAAAGCGATTTATAACATGGCATTTGAAGGTTCTGGCTTGACAAATATCTTTATCCCAAGTTCTGTTGAGACAATTGATGCCTGGGTATTCAACTGGTGCTCTTCTCTTACAGATATTTACATTGACGTAAATCCTAATTTGAACTTCGATTATGATTTATTTGATGGTAATTCTTTGGAAAACCTGACCTTGGCTGGAAATATGCCAAATTATTATTATTATGGTTGGTATAATGAAGAGAACTTCCGCAAGGTTGTGCTTTATGTTCCACGATCACTCTATAATCAATATGCTTCTACAGAGCCTTGGAATAAGTTTGCAGCTATCATCCCTCTTGATGATGAGGTTATAAATAATCCAGAGAATAACAAGCCAGGAAACAATAATCAGGGTGGTAACTCTGGCAATAACAATCAGGAAGGTGGTTCTACTGGCATAGATTCATTTAAGTCTGACAACAATAAGGTTGTTGTGTATAATCTCAAAGGTCAGCGCACCAATACCCAATCCAAAGGCATTAACATCATCAACGGTAAAAAGGTGGTTATTAAGTGAATGGATGGTAAGGAATAAAGAATAATATATAAATAATGAAGGAAGAGTAAAGGTGTTTGCCTTTACTCTTTTTAATTGACATTATTGCTGTCCGGTAATTTTTTTATTAGATAAATTCAGACGAGGTACTATGTCTGAAATGAGATACGACAACACTAAAATCCTTATTGTTACCCGTTACCCGTTATTGGCACGTTTTCTGGGACGACGCTGAACGTTTCGTTCACCGTACCAAGTTATGCAATTCTGGTACATGTAGATGATGGGGATGCCCTAAAACAAGGGCTCATCGATTATCCCGAGGAAAAGAATCGCGGAACGATTATTTTTTTTGAGAAATGCATTTGGATTATAAGAATGATTCTGTGAACAGGTCACCTTGTAAATAGTGTGGGATTTTTCTCTTCTCTCCTCCCTTTTTTATTTCCATTAGCTCTGCCATTACGATGTTTTACAAAGCGTAGAAGCTAAGTTTTCTATCTTTTCCTCCTATGCTCCTCCCTTGTGTCACCTAACCAAACTCGATGATAATACCATTATAATACCATTCAGGATAAGAGTTTCATCGAGTTTGGTTAGGAGGATCATAGGAGGAACAAGGGAATAAGATGCGAGGCTCTTTTGGGTAAAATGAAAAAAAAAACGTTTTTTCTTGGAGTAAAAAGAAAAAAAATGTAACTTTGCACACATTAATCAATAAACATGCGCCAGCCTTTGAGGAGGCTGACATAAACCTGTAATTCTATTATTAACTTTAATATAATCACACTATGGAATTAAGTTTTCAAGCATGGTACACCATATTTGTTGTGCTCGCCATGTTCGTTTCACTCTCATTCACTAAGATCCGCACAGAAGTGGCTTTCCTTGCCGTTATGGTAGCCTTGCTATGCGGAGGAGTTCTCGATGCAAAGACCACCTTTAGCGGTTTCTCTTCGGAATCGGTAATCGTTGTCGCGGTTCTCTTTGTCGTAATCTCAGGACTCACCTATACTGGTGTGCTCAACTGGATTGTGAAAAATCTGATGGGCACTCCGAAGACACATACAGGGGCAATCATTCGCCTTATGCTTCCTGTTGCAACGCTCAGTTCCCTGCTGAGCAACACCACCGTCGTGGCTCTCTTTATCAACGTGGTAAAGATATGGTCACAGAAACTGAAAATCGCACCTTCCAGACTTCTCATCCCGTTGAGCTACGCCTCTGGCATGGGCGGAATATGCACATTGATCGGAACGCCTCCGAATCTTATCATTTCAGGTCTCTACACAGAAGAGACAGGCATAAAACTGAGCATTCTCACCCCTACCCTATGCGGATTGTTCTGCCTTACTGTGGGAGTGCTCAGCATGATAGCCATGCAAAAACTTCTGCCCGAAAGGAAGTCGCCTATGCACTCATCAAGCATGGACGACCTCAACGTAGAGCTCGTAGTGCCATCAAATCATCCTGCCATCGGCATGACAGTAGAGGAACTGAGCAGGAAATACGATCTGAAGACAAACCACATTATCATCTCTGCCATACAGCGTTTCGATCATGAACTTGTATATCCTGTATCGGCAGACGAATTTATCATGGGCGGCGACCGCCTCTATGCCATAGGCACGCCAAAGAATATTCTAAGATGTGTGAACGAGTGCGGTATGCAATGTCCGAACCTTGAAGGCGTGCTCGAAACCGCAGCTATGGAAGACAGCGACAGCACATCAAAGAAAGGACTCGTCTCAACCTTTATACTTATTGCGATGGTGGCACTATCCGCATTCAAGGTTCTGCCATTGCTCAACTGCTGTCTGTTGGCTGCTACGGCAATGATAATAACCCGTTGCTGCACATCATCACAGGCCATGAAATCCATCGACTGGAACATCATCATAGTCTTTGCCGGTAGCGTCTGCATAGGCAAGGCAATAGAACAGACAGGCATAGCACAGGCAATAGCAAACGGTTTGCTTGAGGTATGCGGCACTAATCCGTATGTCGTACTGTTCTGTATGTGCCTTGTGGCTACATTCATCACGGAGTTCATATCAAATACGGCGGCAGGAGCCATGTTCTACCCTATCGCCATGTCGGCAGCAACAGCCCTTAGCGTTAATCCGCTCACCTTCTGCGTAGCCTTGATGATAGCGGCAAGCTCAAGCTTTGCCACCCCGATAGGCTCACCTACTCATACTCTCGTGTATGTGCCTGGAGGATATAAGTTCAGCGATTTTATGAAGGTGGGAATAATTATGAATTTCATAATTCTGTTTGCAAATATCTTCATCACTACGATTGTCTTCCCTCTATAGGTGGGAGGAGATGAATAAACAGCTTTCGGGCGCAAGAGAAAAAGGGAAGGATATGTAATCTGCAAGACGCGTATCCTTCCTTCCGCGAATTATCTAATCTCAAGAAAAAGACCTTTTCCGAAAGATTTTTTCACAAGAAAGAGCCGTTTTGCGCTTGTTTCAGTTTTTTTTCGTAACTTTGCACTCGCAAAACAAGACGTGCACCAGCCCAAAGGACTGACTAACACTTTTTGCTTCGTGCGCGCCAGTGCACTCGAATTATGAACTTTATAGATAACAGATAACAACACAAACAACTCACACTATAAAATAAGGAATAAAGGTTATGATGCTAAAAAAGACAAAAATCGTTGCATCGATTTCTGATTTACGATGCGAAGTCGATTTTATCCGCTCTCTCTTTGAGGCTGGAATGAACGTGGTTCGTATGAACACCGCTCACGGCACACGCGAGGGTATGGACAAGTTGATAAACAATGTGCGAGAGGTTAGCAACCGTATAGCCATTCTTATCGATACCAAGGGACCAGAGGTCAGGACCACAAAGATTCAGGACGCTGACCAGATTGAATATCACATCGGCGACAAGGTTCGCATCGTGGGAAATCCTGACATTCTCACCACACGCGAGCAGATTGCCGTTAGCTACCCGAAATTCGTGACCGACCTTAATAACGGCGACGACATCCTCATTGACGATGGTGAGATGGAGCTCAAGGTTATTGAGAAGACCGACGACTACCTTCTCTGCGAGGTACAAAACGAATCTACTCTTGGTTCACGCAAGAGCGTAAACGTGCCAGGCGTTCGCATCAACCTCCCTTCTCTTACCGAGCGCGACAAGGAGAACATCAAATATGCCATTGAGCGCGACATTGACTTCATTGCACACTCATTCGTCCGCACCAAGCAGGACGTTCTCGACATCCGCGAAATTCTCGACGAATACGGCTCTGACATTCAGATCATAGCAAAGATTGAGAATCAGGAAGGCGTTGACAACATCGACGATATCCTAACCGTTGCCGATGGTATAATGGTGGCTCGTGGCGACCTCGGAATAGAGGTTCCTCAGCAGCGCATCCCAGGCATTCAGCGTATCCTCATCAAGAAATGCGTACTTGCCAAGAAGCCTGTCATCGTTGCCACACAGATGCTTCACACAATGATTAAGCATCCACGTCCAACACGCGCAGAGATCACAGATATCGCAAACGCTATCTACTATCGTACCGACGCTATCATGCTCTCTGGTGAGACTGCATACGGCAAATATCCGGTAGAGGCTGTTCAGACTATGACTACCGTTGCAGCACAGGCAGAGGAGGACAAGCTCGTTGACAACGATATCCGCATCCCTCTTGAGGAGAATCCAACCGTTACATCATATCTTGCAAAGCAGGCTGTAAAGGCAACATTCGCGCTTCCTATCAAGGCTATCATCACCGACAGCTTCTCTGGTCGCACGGCACGTAATCTTGCCGCTTTCCGTGGCAAATATCCTGTACTCGCCATCTGCTACAAGGAGAAGACCATGCGCCATCTCGCCCTCTCTTATGGTGTAGAGGCTATCTTCATGCCTGAGAAGGCTAACGGACAGGCATACTACTTCGCAGCCCTTCGCAAGCTCCTTGACGATGGTGTTCTTCAGCCAACCGACATGGTGGCATACCTCAGCGGTGGAAAACAAGGCACTCACACCTCATTCCTCGAAATAAATCAGGTAGCCGATGTTCTCGAAGCAGGTATGGATTATGTTCTGCCAAACAGAAAACGATATCTGTGATTTTAGAGTAAAGTAACGTGAGTTCGACGAATTTATTCAGTTGTATATTGTTGACTATCATGTGGTTGAAAGAGCTCTGAAGGAGCGATACCTAATAGGGCAGTCCGTTAGG
>CADBXL010000046.1:24406-31212 GCA_902798615.1 uncultured Bacteroidales bacterium
TTAATCACGCATCTATAGAATAACAGCCCTTACGGACTGCCCTATTAGGTGTCGGGCTTTCAGCCCTCGCAGTCTTGAATTCGTCGAACTCACGTTAAAGTAGAAAGAATAAAAGCTTAGAATAGAAAAGGACGGTATTCGCACAGAATATCGCCCTTTTTCTATTTAACCAGCTATCGTAATCGGAGGGACATCTCCCATGAAGGCAACAATTTCCTTAATAATCCCAAAAATGATTTGAGTTTTCATATTTTTTGTTTATCTTTGCAACCCGTTAGTGATGCAGAAAGCATAAAACTCAAACCATCCTATGACTATAAAAAAGGTAGTATACCTCAACACAATATTCATTATCCTTATCCTCACGATAGCAGGTGTTCTTGTCATTTGGGAAATGACGAGAGAGGTGGCACCCCCATATCTGAAGGACAAGCCCCGACACGTTGTGCCCGCATGGCCAAAGGAAGATATGCTCGCAAATACGGAATTCTCCGATTTCTTCGACGGTATTGATATTTCCGAGCACCAAGGCAGAATCTTCTGGGACTCGCTCAGCATGGCAAAGCATAAGCCAAAGTTCATTTTCGTAAGAGCTTTCGGCAAGGATTCCCGACGCGATCAGACTTACCACTACAACATAGAGATGAGCCGCAAGTACCACATTCCCGTGGGCACATATATATTCTTCACTATGGCCCTGTCTGTCCAAAGCCAGTTCAACGACTTTCTTGAAATAGTTGATATGCCATTGCAGGATTTGCGCCCAGTAATCGATGTAGAGTCGCTAAGCACCACCCCATATAATATTGTCCACCTCAAGGACAGCGTACTGCGTCTCGCCCAACTTATTGAGGAAGAAATAGGTGCAAAGCCTATCATCTACAGCAATCAGGGATATTATAAGAAACACCTCGCCCCCACTTTCAACGACTACCCCCTCTGGATAGCCCATTACTCCCACGAGCCTGACCATCCCGAAATACGCCCTATCATGTGGCAACGCTCGGAAAGAGGTCACGTACAAGGCATCTGGACATACGTTGATCTCGACAACTTCATCAATGGAGCAAGTTTAAGCTCAATAAAACTTCCCAAAGGTAGTGAATAGACATGCAGGCAAATAACATTCCGCATAAAAAAGCTATTTTTGTGATATAATTGAGGATTTATCATATTTCAAATCAAAAATCACATTTTTTTTGAAGTTTTCGAAAAAAATACCGAAAAAAATTTGGCAGTTTCATAAAAAGTCACTACCTTTGCATCGCATTTCAGAAATCACTCAACTGAAGCACTTCAAAAAGAAGTTTTGGAGAGATGGCAGAGTGGTCGATTGCATCGGTCTTGAAAACCGACGTACTGAGAGGTACCGGGGGTTCGAATCCCTCTCTCTCCGCATAACCCGCTGATTTTCAGCGGGTTTCTTTTTTTACACCCAATTTTACACCCAAAAATTAGCGACTCATAGAATGTCACAAGCAATCAAATATGGCATAAATAGAAGAATAAGCCTGCAATTCCGAGTTAACGGAATTACATCCTTTTTTATATTTACACCCAATTTTCATATTTGTAAGTCTAGAGGGAATAATTCCACATAATGTTTTCACTTATGATTCTTTCGCTTTTTCAATCAATTCATCATCATAGATTAGCGACTAGATATTCTCACTTGACATGAAGGAATCTTTCTGTTATCCAAAATTCATTGATATGGAACGGGAAATAACATGAGAAAAACTAAAAGAAGAAGGGAATCATTCGTCTAAGGTTAAATTTTAGAAGATCTCAACATATTTTATATTGTGTGACGGTATATTACGTAAATAAAATTTGCAACAACATTCAATCCAATAGACAAATTTAAGATTGTATTCAAAGGGGGATAACGCAGCAATGCTGAGTCCATATATCATTATTTAACAAATTATTTTATTCACAAAAAGATTATGAAACGGAGAAAACAGTCTTCCGTGCTCTCTCTTTTTGTGTTCTCGTTGTCTCAGACAATACACAAAAACTGAGATTGGGCAGTCCGAAGTCGATGAGCTTTGGGCTATTTTGTATGCTGCCTACAAGCAGTACCAGTTGGAAATCGTCAATGGCAACAAGCTTTATCAACGCTTTGTCAATGATTTCATCAGTTATCAGCTTCCTTACTTTTCACGAGATGAGCATCTGATTAGAATGCACATCAAGAATGTCAGTACTGCTTATGAGTTGCTGACAGAACGACTTGACCTTATAGAAAAATACTTCAACAAGGAATCATTCGTTTTTGAGAACTTTGCAATCATGCTGAAAGAGTTCAACAGCGTTGAGCATGTTCATGATTATGGCAAGAAGATGGGACTGTTTAACGATGCTCAGATACGCATCTTGATTGATTATATCAATCAAGAGGAACTGTTTGACCATGATATTGACGAGTCTGAACTGAAAGGATTCTTTTCATGTACATTGCAGCAACCTCTTATTGTCAGGAAGATGACTTGGTTGCTTCTTATGCTTAATGCCCTTGCACATTACAAGTTCCTTGTTAGGGGATGGCAGGTTTTGATTGTGGAAAACCAGCTTTTGAAATCAACCAAAGCTCGGAAATCAATAACAAAGTCATCCATCACCTCGAACATCAGTCGTAAAAGACGTGCCTTATTCAATTCCATTGGTGAATTAGAGCCATTCAAAGAATTAATCAATAAACTTAAAGAACATGTAGAATGAAAGAAAAACTACCAAGTGAAACAAAAAAGGTTGAGATAGAGGTTGACCAAAAGTAAAGGTCAGCATCGTTTCACTTGGTATATGACTTATTGGAAGTACCTTTGCCGCCGAATCGGTTCAATTCGGGGGTAGCTACCCTATTGTCTAATATAAAACCACAGGTAACTATGAGTAAAGAAAAGCTCGACATCAAGATTCTCGCCAAAAAGATGGAACTTCTTGATATTAGAGTCAAGGAACTTGAAGAAATGAATATCAAGCAGTTCATACACAGGCTTGAAAGTTTGGAGAATGACCAGTATATGATGAAGGATGTGTTTACCGTTCCTGAAGCATGTAAGTTTCTTGAACTGTCACAGTCTCAACTTTACAAGCTGACTAGCAAATTAAAGATCCCACACTACAAGCCAAGAGGCAAAATCGTCTATTTCGACAAGAAAGAACTTCTGGAGTGGGTAAAGAGAAATCATCAACAAGAAATCCAATATGCAGATGAGCCGGAAGAAGAAACATAATCCTCAATCACACAAGTCAATTGAATATTCTCAGACATTCACTGATGAAGATTTGACCGTGCTTCTGAAGAAATCAGAAATAGTACTCAATGGCATAAGATCAAACAGATTGCACAATGGCAAAGAACAATAAACAGAAAGATACGAAATCATGGAAGAGTTCCTTGGAAATCAGCATGATTGGCAAGGAAAATTTTACAGATGCGGAACTGGAAGAGATTCTGAATCAAGGAGAAGTAAAGGCTACAGAAAAGCCTCCTTTACCCCCACAGATATTGTGGATAGGCGACTGTACCATAGCCACTTTTGGAAATTTCAGTGCATCAACAGGTAAGGCAAAGTCCAAAAAGACCTTCAATATATCCGCTATGGTCTCAGCAGCCATCATCAACGGCAAGATTCTCAATTATCGTGCAAGCCTTCCTGAAGGTAAGCGTAAGATTATTTACTTCGACACAGAGCAGAGCCGTTATCATTGTCATAATGTAGTGGAAAGGATATACAGACTTGCAGGTCTCAGTCTGAAGAAAGAGGACAAAAGAATCAAGATGTATGGTCTTCGCGAGTTCACACCAGCCCTTCGTATTGCACTCATTGACTATTCATTGAGAAAGAGCGAAGGCGTAGGACTTGTGATCATCGATGGTTTACGAGATCTGATGTATGATATCAATAATGCTAAGGAATCTACAGATGTCATGACAATGCTGATGGCGTGGACGAGCAAATATGAACTCCATATCCATTGTGTCCTGCATCTGAACAAGAATGACAATAACACCAGAGGTCACATTGGTACCGAGCTGGAAAATAAGGCGGAAACAGTCCTTGTTATAAGCAAAGACAAGAATGATTCCAACATCAGTGAGGTTAAGCCAATGCATATGAGAGACAAGGAATTTACGTCTTTTGCGTTTCAGATTGATGACAATTCACTTCCTGTTTTGTCAGACAGTTGTCATGTGACAGTATTGAAGCCGAAGGATAAGCCTCTGACATCCCTCTCAAATGATATTCACCTGACCATTCTCAAAAAGCTGTTTACATCTACTCTCTCTGTAAAATATACCGATTTGGTAGATCTGTTAATGCAAGCCTACGCTACAGAAGGATACAAAAGAGGAACAAACGGGGTTAAGGATCTGCTTAAAGCTATGATGAACAAGAAAATCGTCACCCATGATAAAGATGGCTATAACTTCCACCCAGAAATTCTTGATGTTGATGATTAAGTTTACAGGTTTAAGTTTAGGCGTATATATATAAACAAACTTTTCGCGCACGCGCACGCGCGCGTATTAATAAGAGAATAAGGGGAAAAACAAACAGAATACCCATTACATAAAAATGACAATATTAGAAATACGTTCCATAAGCATTCGGCAATACCTAGATGTTACTGGACATAGAGTTGCATACATAAGCAGAGGCAGATATTTTTATCTTTCTCCTTACAGGACTGAGAGTTCTCCATCCTTTGCTGTAAATCCAGCCGAAAACCTGTGGTATGACTACGGGAAAAGAGAAGGCGGCAATATCGTCAATCTACATAGTAAGATGAATCCGAATTTGGACATCCATCATGTTTTATTGGAACTCGAACAACTTGTCCGAGAGTATAACCTACAATACTCAGAGGATTACGAATCCAGGATGAAGGAAGACCAAAACCGTTATATCAGGCTTAAGGAAAAGCAAGAAAAAGACGATTCGGAAACTATCGTCACTGGAATCTATGAACTCGCACATCCATATCTACGTGACTATATTCTGGAACGAAGGGTGGATTATGATGTCGCAAAACAATATTGCAAGGAAGTCCACTACACTATCAACAGCAAACAATACTATGCGATTGCCTTTGCCAATGTCGAAGGAGGCATGGAAGCCAGGAACAAATACTGTAAACGCAGTATAGGCAAGAAAGCGATTTCAGCTATCTATCATTCGAGGAATCCACTAACGCATTGCTGTGTCTTTGAAGGTTTCTTCGATCTGCTTACCTATGTTACGATAAAAAAATGGATGAATATAGGTTTATGTATCGATGAAGATTGTGATTACTTTGTCATGAACTCGGTCGGGAATCTGAAATCAGTTCTACCATACCTTGCAGACTATGAAAAGATACACTGCTATCTGGATAATGATGAAGCTGGTATCAAGACAACAGAGCAGATACTAAGTGTATATCCTGACAATGCCGTTGACGAATCCGTCCGATATATATCATATAACGATTTAAACGATGTAATCAATGGTAAACCGATGCAGAACAAGCCATAGTATATAGCACGAAAGCTGCCACTTTAATTTATCTAGTTGGAGGTTTCCAGAAATGGGAGCCTCCTTTTTATGTTTATGCGAGTATGAACCCTCTAAGGATAATGAAACGTTCGATGTGCGTATCATCGACAAGGAAAAGGAATTCACGGTGGTGGTCAAGAGTAAGTGTCCTCTGAGAAATCCTATTTATAAATATACCGATGAGGAATTAGCGGATATCGATGAGAACAACCTGAGACGAGCCATCCTGTCGCGCTTGTGCAAGAATATCAATCACAAGTACATGAATGGTATCAACTGTATCTATCTGAATTACAACCGAAACGAGGCATAAATTAGAGAGGAATGACATGAATACGGTGTCAGAAGAAGGAATAGCGAAGATTAACACCATGTCCAAGCTGGTGCTAAGGAGACGAGGCGATTCTGCGGTAGAGTTTTACAATGCCGCCAGTCGTCTCTATGTGCTTCACTTTATCGAGGTGGCAGAGATTGGCGGCCATCGGGTGATGTACGTAATGAGCAGGCTTGCCGACGGTAAGCGTGGGGGCGCTCCCGACAAGGAAGTGGGGCGGATGATTGTGGCGGTGATCCTCCAATATCTGGAGGAACATACCGACGAACTGGTTTGCTTCTCTCATGCCGACAACCCTCGGAGTAACGCAACCAACAGGATATTCCATTTGTGGGCGCGCTCCAACAGGGATTTGTTTGATGGCAAGGCGACTTTCTTCGAAGGCGCTGGACATAATGCCGAGGGGAAGGGCATGCACTTTATGGTGATGTACCTTTTGAAATGTCAGGAGATTGCAGAACTGAAGGCCTTCATTCAGGAAAACTGTGATGAATTTTCCGTCGCCGTCAGGGAGCAGATCGTGCTACTTCATGATTTTGAGGACAAAATGCACGAATCAGACACGAATCAGACGATGAGAAATGAAAAATTTTTCATGAAAACGTTTGGTAAAAAAAAAATAATTTGTACTTTTGCAGCGGATAATCTATCCCTGTGAGGGAAAAGTGTATAACACAATTACGTGCTAAACTATTGTTTTATTAACATTTAAAAATTTAAGATCATGAACAAAAATCCATTTTCAATCAGAAAGTCTCCAGCAGAGATTATTGCCGCTCAGGCTCCATGCACCTGCTAAGCCACCTTCCCCAGACGTGTTTCCTCGGACATCCGAAATGGCTGATTGGCCATGGGGACATTACGATATTGCTTCATGCTTCAGTATGTAACAGGGTCATCGGCATTCACGGACCTATGGCCTTCCA
>CADBXL010000047.1 GCA_902798615.1 uncultured Bacteroidales bacterium
CACTCGATAAGGATTACACCATCTGTAACACCACATCACAGTATGGATTCTGGGATACTTATCAGGGTGGTAAGGATGCTATGGAAGCTAAGACTGGTGGTCGCGCTCTGACTGGCGACAACAGCGTGAACGCATGGGAGTTGAAGGCCTACAGCGGTGAATTCGGCAAGGGTGGCATCATCTGCCTCGGCTCAGGTCTCTACGACTGGAACTCTCCTACTCCTTTCGAATCGAACTATCACGATAACATGGGCAAGATCATGCTCAACGCATTCGACTATCTCACAAAATAAAACAACGAATTTCACGAATTAAACGAATTGAAGATTATGAAGACAATGTTATTTAATATAATCTGTGGAATCTGCGTAATCTGTGGTTTCACATCATGCAGCGACGACGAGTTCAGCGGCGATCCCGCTAAGGACTGGGCTGGCACCACTACCTTCTTCGCTTCTACTGATGCACAGGGCTTCGGCACCTACTACATGCCCTCAGTAGGCCGCGTCGGCGACCCCATGCCTTTCTACGATCAGAAGGCTGGCGACTTCAAGGTGCTCTACCTTCAGGAGTTCACCAACAACTTGAGTCATCGTTTCCATCCCATCTGGGGCGTATCGACCAAGGACGGTGCCAACTATGAGTCCCTCGGCGAGGTGCTGCCCTACGGCTCCAACGACTATCAGCAGGATGCTGCACTTGGTACGGGCTGCGCCTACGAGAAGGATGGTACCTATTATATCTATTACACGGGCCACAACGGCAACTGCAAGAACCGCGAGGTGGTGATGCGTGCAATATCTACCGACTTCAAGACCTGGACAAAGGATGAACTCTGGGCACTCAACGGCCCCGACTACGGCTATTCTGGTAACGACTTCCGTGACCCACAGATTTTCGTCGCCGACGACAACCTCTACCACATGGTCATCGCCACCTATCCCAACGGTGGTGGCGACCCCTGCTTCGCCGAGTTCAAGAGCAGCGACCTGAAGTCTTGGGAGCACGTGGGCCGCTTCAAGATGATCTGGGACCGTATGCTCGAGTGTCCTGACATCTTCAAGATGGGCGATTACTGGTACCTCGTCTATAGCGAGAGTTTCAAGGCCAGCTGGAGCCGCAAAGTGAAGTATATGATGGCCTGCACCTACGACGAGCTGAAAGCCTGCTTCAACGACGGACCGAAATGGCCTGCCGATGGTCACGAGGGTGTCCTCGACAGCCGCGCCTTCTATGCCGGCAAGACCGCCTCGAACGGTAGCGATCGCTTCATCTGGGGCTGGTGCCCCTTCCGCTCTGGTGCTGACATCCATGAGAAGAACATCAACGTTGGCGCTGGTGACGGCAATGAACCCAACTGGTCGGGTGCGCTGGTCTGCCACAAGATTATCCAACACAATGACGGTACGCTGACCTTGGGCGCAGTACCTGCTATGGCCTCGAAATACAATCAGGCTGTTAGTACTAATGTCATGGGGTCGAACGGCTATAACGGCGGTACGCTCTCTGGCGACGGCGCATATGTGCTCTACAACCGTCTCGCTACGGCCAACCATATCTCGTTCACCGTCAAGACCTCCAACATCTGGGACAAGTTTGGCATCTCCTTCGTCCGTAGCACCGATGCGAAGAAGTACTATACCATCGTTGTCAACCCCGAGGACGATAACCACCGCAAGCTCAACTTCGAGCAGGAGGGTGAAGAAGGCAAGGGCTTCATCGAGGCCGCCGATGGCTATTGGTTTGAGCGTCCTGCTGACAACACCTACAACATCGACATCTACACCGACAACAGCGTCCTGACACTCTATATCAACGACATTTGCGCCTATACCCAGCGCATCTACGGCATCAACAAGAATTGCTGGAGCATCAACAACTACGGCGGCTCTGTTACCGTCAGCGACGTGAAAGTCAGCCAGCAGTAATTGCGGTTTTTATGAATAATCGTTCAATGTAGCAGAATAATGTTACATTGAACGATTTCTCTTATCCTATGTAACATATTTTATTATCTGGTTGGCCAGTTTGCTGTAATTTTGCACTCAGAAAATTTCAAGAGTCTAATCCTTTAAACAAAAAAATGATGAAGAAAGTATTTTTACTCCTTTGCCTTTTGGCAACAACCACCATTGCTACGGCCACTGATCTTTGGGAAGGTACGCACGCAGTAGATTGGTCAAACACGTTGACTATCGAGGCTGCTAAGTTTGCAGACGCTCAGGTAGGACAGAAAATCGTCGTTGAATTCAAAGATGCCACGGGAGAAGTTATTGAACTGCACTCGAACGGCGGCATGCTGCCAGGCACACGCTACGCCCACTTTCTCTATGCCGACCAGCACGAAATGGAAGTGTTCATCACCCCGGGAATGCTTGCTTGTCTGAAGGAGCACGGAATGGAGATTTGCGGCAAGGGCTTTACCGCTACCAAGGTATGGTATGGCGACGGCAAGGACAATGTCGATGGGAACACAGTATGGACAGGCTACTTCTGGATGGACGAATGGAGTACGTTAGAGGTGGCCAAGACCTCATTCGATGGTATCAACTGGAGCGACTACAAGGCTATCCGCTTCTATTCGGAGGCTAACCGCACGGATTATGTCATCAATGTGCTTACCAAGTGGGGGGATGGCGGCAAGTTGGGTGATCAGACGACGATGACCATGACTAACGAGTATGTCGAACTCAGCCTTGAGGGCATTGATATGACTGCAAAGCTGGCTGACGTTGACAGGCTCATGGTTCAGTGCAACAAGGAAGGCGGCAATCCCTTCAACTTCACAGCCATCGTGCTCGTCAAGAAAGAAACCACGGGTGTCAGCGCTACGCTAATGGATAGTGAGAAAGTGGATGGTAAAGCTTATAACCTCGCTGGGCAGCACGTAGATAGTCCCAGCAAGGGCCTGTATATCGTCAACGGGAAAAAGGTTTTGGTTAAAAAGAATAGATATTGATTCATTATTGGTATTTAGTTAGTTGGTAAGGAAAAGATTGCTTTTCAGGATAACATTTATAAAAGAATTGTTACAACGAACGATTATTTATAGCAAATGTAACAGAAATGATAGCGTTTTAGCGAGAAATCCTGTATCTTTACAGCAGAATATTAATAACTAAAAACAAATGAACATGATGAAAAGATGTTTAATGACACTGACAGCAGTCATGACGCTGACAATGGCCAAGGCTCAGACGGTGATACCTCAGGCTTGTGAGCAGAGCATCGTGACGCCGAAGAACACTGGACGCTATCTGTGGCTGCCCATCCAGGAGTCAGCTCCTGAAGGGAAGGTGCAGGTTATCGTGAACGGTATGTTGCTGATGGAGCAGAACGTACGTATGGCTCGTGAGCAGGTGGACTATTATGTAGCACTCGACTTGCAGCCGTATCATGGCAAGGAGGCACTGCGAATCTGCGTGCAGAATGTGCCGACGGGAAGCGTGTGCTTCAAGAAGCTGGTACAGAACGATGATGCGGACTATGCGCTGATTGATGAGAAGTTTCGCCCGCTGTACCACCATACGCCCAAGCGCGGATGGATGAATGACCCTAATGGGATGTTTTATAAAGACGGTACCTGGAATCTGTACTATCAGTACAACCCCTACGGTTCTATGTGGGGTAATATGCACTGGGCCCACTCCACCTCTACCGACCTCATCCATTGGAAGGATGAGGGCGTGGCACTGACTCCCGACGTGTGGGGGACGATGTTCAGCGGATCATGTGTGGTAGATCGGGGCAACGTTGTCGCTATGTACACTGCCAGCCGTCCCACTCCCTTTGGCGGTGACGTGCAGGCGCAGTGTATAGCCTTCTCGAATGATGGCGGTAAGACGTTTACGAAGTATGAGGGAAACCCCGTGCTGACTGCCGAAGACAAGGACTTCCGCGACCCTCGTCCGTTCTGGAACGAGGACGTCAAGGCCTGGAACCTCATCCTCGCAGTGGGACAGGAGATGCGAATCTACTCATCACCAGATTTGAAGACATGGAAGTACGAGTCGTCTTTCGGTAAGGAGTATGGCAACCACGGCGGCGTATGGGAGTGCCCCGACCTCTTCCCTCTTACCCAAACAACCAAACAACCAAACGACCAAACGACCAAAAAGTGGGTGCTGCTGTGCAACATCAACCCCGGCGGTCCCTTTGGCGGCTCGGCCACGCAGTATTTCGTCGGCCAGTTCGACGGCCATAAGTTCACCTGCGAGTCGATGCCGAAGGTGACGAAGTGGCTGGACTACGGCAAGGACCACTATGCCACCGTCTCGTTCTACAATGCTCCCGACAACCGCCACACCGTGCTGGCGTGGATGTCGAACTGGCAGTATGCCAACCAGGTGCCCACGAAGCAGTTCCGCTCGGCCAACAGCATTCCCCGCGACCTCGGCCTGTTCACCTGCGGCGAGGAGACCTACGTCAGCGTGGTGCCCTCGAAGGAGATGCTGGCCGTGCGCGGTGCCAAGGCGAAGAAGCCCAAGGAGGCCTGCGAAATCCTGGTCGACGTGAAGGGACAGGCAGAGATCGTGCTGTCGAACGCCAAGGGCGAGCAGGTCATCATGAAATACGATACAGCCAAGCAGACGTTCTGCATGGACCGCACGAAGAGCGGCGACGTGAGCTTCAGCGAGGCCTTCCCCTGCGTCACCACAGCTCCCACCTACGGCCAGATCAAGCAGCTGCGCCTGTTCATCGACCGCTGCTCCATCGAGGCTTTCGATGCCGACGGCAAGATGGCCATGACCAACCTAGTGTTCCCCTCGGAACCCTATAATAATATTAAGGTGAAGGGCGGAAAAGTAACTATTTACGAAATCAAATACTAAAACAATATGGGCAATCAAAACAAATCCATTTATCTGATTCCTGTGATGCTCTGCTTCTTCTGCATGGGCTTCGTGGATCTGGTGGGCATCGCCTCCAACTATGTGAAGGAAGATCTGGGGCTAACGGACTCTGTAGCCAACGTGTTCCCCTCGCTCGTGTTCTTCTGGTTCCTTATCTTCAGTGTGCCCACGGGTATGCTGATGAATAAGATCGGTCGTAAAAAGACCGTGCTGCTCTCGCTCATCGTCACCGTTGTGTCGCTGTTCATCCCGCTGTTTGGCGAGAACTTCGGCGTAATGCTCGTAGCCTTCTCGCTGCTCGGAATCGGCAACGCCCTGATGCAGACCTCGCTCAACCCGCTGGTGTCGACCGTGATGGGTGGCGGCAACCTTGCCTCGACGCTCACCTTCGGACAGTTCATCAAGGCCATCGCCTCGTTCTCGGCGCCTTATCTGGCTATGTGGGGTGCCACGATGGTCATCCCTGAGTTCGGGCTAAACTGGCGCGTGCTCTTTGGCATCTTCTTTGTCGTAGGCATACTCTCCACGATACTGCTCTTTGTGACACCCATTGAGGAGCCGCCAGTGGAGGGCAAACCGTCAACCTTTGTGGAGTGCTTCAAGCTGTTGGGCACGCCCATCGTACTGCTGTCGTTCCTTGGCATTATGTGCCATGTGGGTATCGACGTGGGCACGAACACTACCGCTCCGAAAATCCTGATGGAGCGACTGGGCATGACTCTCAATGAGGCCGCCTTTGCCACCTCGCTCTACTTCATCTTCCGTACCATAGGCTGTCTGACGGGCTCATTCTTCCTGCGTGTGCTGAAGATGCGTACATTCTTCATCATCTCCGTCTGTATGATGGCCCTGTCAATGTGCGGCCTGTTTGTGGGTACGGAGAAGTGGATGCTCTATGCTGCCATCGCCCTTGTAGGCTACGGCAATTCTAACGTCTTCTCCATGTGCTTCGCCACCGCCCTCGAGTCGATGCCTGAGAAGCAGAACGAGGTATCGGGCCTGATGATTATGGGCCTTTTCGGCGGCACCATCTTCCCGCTCTTCATGGGCCTTTTAAGCGACGCAATGGGACAGGCCGGTGCCGTATTGGTGATGGCTGTGGGTGTCATCTATCTCTTTACGTATATCAAACAATGTTCTCGATAAGTCATGCACAGAGCCGAACTTGTTCGGACTATGTCATGGCGAGAGAACAAAAAACGAAGTTTAATTAAAAACCGCATAGAATATGAACAAACGTTATGTAGTAGGACTCGGAGAAGTCCTGTGGGATGTACTTCCTGAAGGTAAGAAACTGGGTGGCGCACCCGCTAACTTCGCCTATCATGCCGGGCAGTTCTTAGGCATGAACAACACCATAGCCGTTAGTGCTCTCGGCGAGGATAAACTGGCTGACGAGACCATCGAGGCCTTGCGTGAGCACGGCTTGAACGACCTGCTGCCCCGCGTTCCCTATCCGACAGGTACCGTGCAGGTGCAGCTCGACGAGCAGGGTATCCCCACGTACGACATCAAGGAAAACGTGGCTTGGGACAACATCCCCTTCGACGACGACATCGCCGAGATTGCCCGCAACTGCCGCGCCGTTTGCTTCGGCTCATTAGCTCAGCGCAACGTGGTCAGTCGCGAGACCATCCAGAAGTTTCTTGATGCCACACCCGCCGACTGCCTGAAGATCTTCGACATCAACCTTCGCCAGCAGTTCTATACGCAGGAGATTCTGCGCGAGTCGTTCCAGCGTTGCAATATCTTGAAGATTAATGATGAGGAACTGGTGCTTATCGGCCGTATGTTTGGCTATCCCGGTCTTGACATCGAGAACAAGCAACCTCGACATGCTCGTTCTCACCTGTGGCACTAACGGCAGTTACGTATTCACTCCTGGTCACGTATCCTTCCAGGAAACGCCTAAGGTCAAAGTGGCCGACACTGTAGGAGCTGGAGACTCTTTCACCGGCTCGTTCGTGGGCAGCATCCTCAACGGCAAGTCCGTGCCTGAGGCCCATCGTACCGCCGTTCAGGTCTCCGCCTACGTCTGCACACAGAATGGAGCCATGCCAACCTATCCAGAAGAACTACTGAAATAAAGCAATCCTATTTCATTCAACGCCAGAACACATACCATGTTTGTTCTGGCGTTTTTAGTGCAATTGTTGTAGCCTATTAAACGTACGCACCCTTTTAATGAAGGTTAAATTCGTTAAATCTGCTCCCGTTTTTGCACATTTCAAATTCGTCAATTCACTTTTCTACCATTTAATGAGGAAGTTGCTGATTATCAACGCTTAATACATTCAATAATTGCACAAGTCTCACCTCTGTCATAATCCCCGACTCGGTTACGAGTATTGGTGAACAAGCTTTCTCTCGTTGCTCAGCTTTTACCTCAATCAAAATCCCTGACTCCGTAAAGAGTATTGGAGATGGAGCATTCTTATGGTGTAAAGCTCTCACATCAATCACAATTCCAGACTCTGTTACGAGTATTGGAAATGAAACGTTCTTTCGTTGCTCAAGTCTCCCCTCAATCACAATCCCTAACTCCGTGACAAGAATTGAAGATACTGTTTTCGCTGGTTGCTCTGGTCTCACCTCTATCACAATTCCGAACTCCGTGACAAGTATTGGAAGTATTGCTTTCCGTGATTGCTCAGTGCTCGAATCAATCACAATCCCTAACTCTGTGACAAGTATTGAACGTTATGCTTTTTCTGATTGCTCTGGTCTCACCTCAATAATAGTAGAAGAAGGAAACGCAAAATATGACAGCAGAGACAATTGTAATGCCATAATAGAAACGAAATCCAATACTTTGATTGCAGGATGTAAGAATGCCGTTATCCCCAATACTGTGACGAGTATTGGACATGGGGCTTTCGATGGTTGTGATAGTCTCACCACAATCACTATCCCCAACTCTGTGACGAGTATTGGAGAAGGTGCTTTCAAAGGTTGTGAAAGTCTCACTTCTGTCACTATCCCTAACTCTGTGACGAGTATTGGAGATTATGCTTTCTATGATTGCTCAGTGCTCGAATCAATCACAATCCCTAACTCTGTGACGAGTATTGGAGAAGGTGTTTTTTTTAATTGTTATGCTCTCACCTCAATAACTTTTGAAGGAAGCACGCCTCCGAGATTTGAGGAAGATGTTTTTAAGGACGTCAATAAATCTATCCCTGTATATGTTCCGGCTAATAGCATAGAGGCATACAAGAAAGCATTAGGAGATTATTTCCCTGAGACATCTATACGAGCATTACAACATTAATGATTATAGCAAGACTATAACTTTGTGTCTTTGCGTCTCTGCGTTTGGTAAAAAACAAAATTTTCTTGCAAAAAGCATAGATTTTCAAAATAATTATGTATATTTGCAACCTGCGAGCAGATTAATTCCGTATCGAGGAGTGTGAAGGAGGTAATTACTTGCATTCCTTGATGGGATTAGGTCGTGATTGGCGAGCGCTGAAAAGCGCGACAACTAAAAGGGCAGTCCGATAGGGCTGTTACCAAAGGTGGACGTGATTTAGGGAGCGCTGTAAGTGCGACACCTGAAAACCTTAAACAAAAAAGCTATGCCACAATCATTAGTCAAGAACAATATCCATCTTGTTTTTTCAACAAAGAACAGGGAAAACATGATACGTGTTGAGGACTATGTGGAATTGCGTGCTTATCTTATCGGGGTGTTATCGGAATTTTGCTGTTATCTTGAGGAATTAGGAGGTACGGAGAACCATATCCACCTTCTGTTTGTTCTCAATAAGAAACTCTCGATATCAGAGGTTGTGGGAAAGATAAAGGCGAACACAAGCAGATGGTTTCATAAACGATATGGCAAGGTGTTCTCTTGACAATCTGGGTATGGGGCATTTAGCGTTAGCCAGTCGAAGGTGGAGGTGGTTAGGAATTACATCAGAAACCAGATAGAGCATCATCGGGTTAAGGGATTTGAGGAGGAGTTTCGTGAATTTCTTAAGGCCTACGATATAGAGTGGGATGAAAAGTATGTATGGGATTAGTTAGGTTTATAGGTGTCGGTCCTTCAGACCTCATTCTCCCTATATCCCTAAATATAACAGCCCTATCGGACTGCCCTTTTAGGTGTTACCCCCTTGGGGTTCTCAAATCATGAGTAAAAAACTTAAATTGTTAACCATTAATATAGACAATATGATAAAACAAGTAAAAATCCGTTGTAAGAATTCCGGTCAGACCATAATGGTCGATGTGGGGAGTAGTCTTGCTGAGATATATGAGATACTTACTAAGGAGCATTCACTCAATCTTGTCACAGATCCTGTATGCGCCAAGGTGAACAACAAGACTGAGGGATTGAATTTCCGTGTGTATAATGCCAAGACGATAGAGTATATGGATATTACGTCATCCACAGGATCGCGAGTATATACCCGTACCCTTTTCCTTGTGCTGTGTAAGGCTATTCACGACCTCTATCCTGACGGAAGTGTGGTAATCGACATCCCTGTGAGCAACGGCTTTTTCTGTGACTTGAAGATTGGCCGTGAGGTGACACCTGATGATGCGTCTGCTCTTCGTGAGAGGATGCATGAGATAATCAACGCAGGACTACCGATAGAGCGTCACGAGTGCCTGACCGAAGAGGCGATAGAGATGTTTGAGAAGTTAGGTGAGCATACCAAGGTGGATCTTCTGAAGACGACTGGTAAGATTTACACAATCTATTACGAGTTGGATGGATATAAGGATTATTATTATGGCTCGATGATGACCAACACGAATCAGTTGTTTCTCTTCGGACTTGAACCTTACTATGACGGTCTGCTTCTCAGAATTCCATCGATTGATGATCCGTCTAAGTACGGCCCGTTTGTTCGTCAGGATAAGATGTTCGATATATTCCGTGAACATCACCAATGGCAGAATATTCTCGGTATCAGTACGATAGGCACTCTCAATAAGGCGATAATGTTAGGGCATTCGGCAGAACTGATAAATCTTTCCGAGGCTCTTCAGGAGAAGAAGATAAGTCGTATTGCTGATGAGATTGCCTCTCGTAGAGGTGTCAAACTCGTTCTTATCGCAGGTCCTTCTTCTTCTGGAAAGACAACCACTTGCAAGCGATTGAGCATACAATTGCTGACTAATAGTATTCACCCGATAGGCATATCCCTTGATGACTATTTCCTTGACAGGGAGAAGACTCCGAAGGACGAGAAGGGCGACTACGATTTTGAATCAATACATGCCCTTAACCTTGAACTTTTTAACCAACAACTTGAGGCTCTCTTCAAGGGTGAGGAGGTGGAACTTCCTCGTTATGATTTCCCTACTGGCAAGAGCGTGAAGAGTGGCAAGAAACTTCGTATGAAGCCAAACGATGTGCTTGTTATTGAAGGTATTCATGCGCTTAATCCTGAACTTACGGCTAATATTCCGCAGGAGTATATCTATCGTGTATATGCTTCGGCTCTCACAACAGTTCTTCTCGATAATCACAACTATATCCCGACAACAGATAACCGTCTGTTACGCAGAATAATACGCGATTATAAGTATCGTGGATGTTCTGCTCAGGAAACCATTCGCAGATGGCCAAGTGTAAGGGCTGGAGAGAACAAGTGGATTTTCCCTTATCAGGAGAATGCGGATGCTATGTTCAATACGGCTATGCTCTTTGAGCTTGCGGTTATCAAGACACAGGCAGAACCGCTTCTTGAACAGGTTCCAGAGTCGGCTGACGAGTATAACGAGGCATACAGATTGCTGAAGTTCCTCAAGTATATCAAGCCACTCTCAGAGAGCCAGATACCTCCAGCAAGTCTGTTGCGAGAGTTCCTCGGAGGCAGTTCTTTCGTTTACTAAACGAATAAACTTGATAAAAAAGAAACGGATTTATCCGATTTATCTGATGTTAATTGCAGACACATTATTGCGATAGCTGTCAGAAAAATCAGATAAATCCGTTTCCTTTTTTGGGTCGGACTTACCTATTATTTGGTATATTCTGGTAAAAAATGTTGAAACATTTTGCTATTCGGGAAAAAAGTTGTAATTTTGCAATTGTAACCATATAAGCGTGGCAGATATGACAGAAAAAATGACTTCAGAAAATGCTTGGTTTCTTAAGGAAATGATGACAAAGAGCGATAAGGACTTTGCCGAGAACAAGACATATACACATAGTCAGGTTAAGGATATGCTGAAGGCTCGCAGACATGAAAATAAGATGGTCACAACATGCATACAATAGTCTGACGGATGTCTTGGATTATAGCTTTGAGACATTCGGCTTTCTTCAACAAGTGGCAATAGAGGAAATAATATTGACCTCAATTGAGAAACTTGCTGAATTTCCAACTATGTGCCCTGTAATTCCAGAGATAAGCAATAACGTGAGGGAGTATCGTAAGCTTGTTGTCTCTAAAGAGATTTCTGTCATATATTGGCTTGAAGATGAATATGTTAATGTGTCTTTTATTTGGGATACGCGTCGTTCTCTTCATCATATATACAACATCTTCAAGGATTAATGGATTCATCAAAAAGTATAAATTTGAGGAGTCTTTTTTATGAGTTCTTTAGATTTTATAAATGAAAAATAGCAGGAAAGTAGTCAAGACATCTGTTTTCCCAGCTTCAAAAGAAGAAGTGTTTGGCAAATTACAAAAGCTTAGACTTTTGCAATATATAGCAAAGCCATACGCAACGTTTACTCCTATAGGGGAACATATATCTGTATGGAAAGCAGGTACAAGTTCGGAATATAAGCTCAGACTTTTCGGCGTCATTCCTTTTGGAACGCATAAGATCAACGTGATATCTTTTGATATAGACAATGGGATATATACGCATGAAGGGAATGAGCATGTTCCTGTATGGAATCATAGGATTGAGCTAAAAGAAGTAGATGATAAACAATGTCTTTACTCGGATATCGTTGAGATAGATGCAGGTTGGAAGACATTGTTTGTCTATCTTTGGGCAAAGTGTTTTTATGCCCATAGACAAAGAAGATGGATTAAGCTCTTGAAGAGCAATAAGTAATAGCAAGGCTCTTATGTGACATTGAGAGCTTATAAAGAAAAGGAAACGGATTTATCCGATTTATCTGATGTTTATTGCAGACACATTATTGCGCTAGCTATCAGAAAAATTAGATAAATCCGTTTCCTTTTTTTTGTCGGACTTACCTATTATTTGGTATATTCTGGTAAAAAATGTTGAAACATTTTGCTATTCGGGAAAAAAGTTGTAATTTTGCACCCTAAAATTAAAAAGGTACAAAATAATATGTCATATCTATTCTCTTCAGAATCAGTTTCAGAAGGCCACCCAGATAAGGTGTCCGATCAGATTAGTGATGCTCTCCTTGACCAGTTCCTTGCATACGACGAGAATGCACGTTGCGCTATCGAGTCATTCTGCACAACAGGACAGGTGTGTATTATGGGTGAGGTGTCATCTACTGAGTATATCGACCTTCAGGCAATAGCTCGCCGTACAATCAACAATATTGGCTATACCAAGGCGGAGTATATGTTTGATGGTAATTCTTGCGGCATACTTACGGCTATCCACGAGCAGAGTGGAGATATCAACCGTGGTGTGGACCGTAAGAAGGCAGCCCTTACTGATGCTGAGCGTCAGGAGATGGAGGATAATCAAGGTGCAGGCGACCAGGGTATGATGTTCGGCTATGCTGTAAACGAGACTGACAACTATATGCCTATCAGTCTTGAACTTAGCCACATGCTCGTGAAGACTCTTGCAGATATCCGTCGTGAGGGAGAAGTTATGACATATCTCCGTCCAGACTCAAAGTCACAGGTAACAGTTGAGTATAGCGACGAGGGTATTCCACAGCGTATTGACACAATCGTTGTCTCCACCCAGCATGATGAATTCATCAAGCCGGGAGTTCCAAGCATCACAACTCAGGATGATGCCGACAAGCTGATGCTTGCAAAGATTCGTGAGGATGTAATCAATATCCTTATCCCTCGTGTCAAGGCACAGATTACCTCAGAGAAGGTTCTTGCCCTCTTCAACGACAATATCACATATCATGTGAACCCAACAGGTAAGTTCGTTATCGGAGGTCCTCACGGAGATACTGGTCTTACAGGTCGTAAGATTATTGTTGATACCTACGGAGGTAAGGGGGCTCATGGTGGTGGCGCTTTCTCAGGAAAGGATTCATCAAAGGTTGACCGTTCTGCCGCTTATGCTGCTCGCTATATTGCCAAGAACATGGTAGCTGCTGGTGTGGCAGACGAGATGCTTGTTCAGGTTGCATACGCAATTGGTGTGGCAGAGCCTGTTAGCGTGTATGTGAATACATACGGTCGTTCAAACGTGAAGATGAGCGATGGCGAGATTGCTGCAAAGATAAAGGAGATGTTCGACCTTCGTCCGAAGGCAATAGAACGTCAGCTGAAACTTCGTCAACCAATGTATCTTGAGACGGCCGCATACGGTCACATGGGTAGAAAGAACGAGGTGGTGAAGAAGACATTCACAAGCCTCTATCATGAGACGAAGGAGATTGAGGTTGAGCTCTTCACATGGGAGAAGCTTGACAAGGTAGAGGATATCAAGAAGGCATTTTGCATTTAAGCGATTCAATACAGACACAGCATGCTGTTTCTTCTGTAGAGGAAAATGGTGAGATGCTGCTGAAGGACAGTACGGTTGGTAAGTTTCGTCATCCGTATCAGATTCTCCGTACCTTGCCAAAGGATGCTACTCCTGCCCAGCAGGATTCGGCTATTCAGGCAGCATTCCATCCCGGGGAGATACATTATTCCTCTCGTCCTGATACCCTCCGTCTTCCTGGAGAGCCATTGGGTAAGAGTGTGTATGAGGTCTCTATTCCGCAATATTATAAGGAGACGTATTTCACGAGCGACTCGCTTATGCATCCTGAGATAAATGGAGGTAGAATGGGTATTGCTGGTGATCCTATCCCTTATCTGGTATCTAATGACAGTTTGATGACGAGCGTTCTGCTCGCTTTCTTCATCCTAACGATATTGGTGGTATCGCGCTCTATGCGTTTCATTATATACCAGTTGAAGAGCTTTGTATATCCGGGAAGTTCCTTTGACTCTATCGAGTATAAGGAGACTGCGGGAGAGGTGAACTACCAGTTCTTCTTGTGTTTCCAGACAGGGGTGTTGTTGTCGCTCTCATGTTTCTATTGTCTGGTAGATACTACGACGGAGACATACACCATAGGAACGTATCAATTACTGGGACTTTTCTTGCTCTCTGTATTCGGGATTTTTCTTCTGAAGGAACTGTTCTATGTATGGGCAAACTGGACTTTCTTTTCTGCTCATCAGATAGGAGAGTCGGTAAGAACGAGATTGTTCCTTACATCTTTCGAAGGGGTGCTGTTATTGCCAGTAGTTTTGGTCTATACATTCTTTGCTTTGCCGACCAAAATACTGTTAATTTCTACCGTTTTGGTAATTATTTTTATCAAATTATTATCATTTTATAAGGTTTATCGCATCTTTTTTCAAAGGAAAGCGTATTTTTTGCAGTTTTTTTTGTACTTTTGCACCCTCGAAATCGTACCTCTTGCTATATTGGGGGGAGTTTTAATGCTCATAGATAAATTACTGAAGGTAACATATTAAACAAATTTTCAATAAAAAAAGAAATGGTAAAGAAGATTCTGATATCACAACCAAAGCCGGCAAGCGACAAGTCTCCGTACTATGATATTGCCGAGGACTTTGATGTGGAACTGGTCTTTCGTCCGTTCATCAAGGTGGAAGGGATATCAACACGCGAGTTCCGTGACCAGAGGGTCAATATTGCAGACTATACTGCTATTGTATTCACTTCCCGCCACGCTATAGACAACTTCTTCAAGCTTGCGAAGGAAACACGTGTCACCATTCCTGAGGATCTCAAGTATTTCTGCGTGACAGAGACAATAGCTCTCTATATTCAAAAGTATGTGCAGTATCGCAAGCGTAAGGTGTTCTTCGGTACAACAGGTAAGATTGACGATTTGCTTCCTGCAATGGTAAAGCATAAGAACGAGAAGTATCTCGTACCATTGAGCGATGTTGCTAACGATACTGTTACCAAGCTTCTTGACTCAAAGGAACTCGACCATAAGGAATGCTATATGTACCGTACTGTTAGCAATAACTTTACGGAAGAGGAAATAGCAAACTTCGACTATGATATGCTCGTGTTCTTCTCTCCTGCTGGTTTGAAGTCACTACACGAGAACTTCCCAAATATGAAGCCAGGTGAGGTTAAGATTGCAGCTTTCGGTCCTGCAACTGCCAAGGCTGTAAGGGATCTCGGTCTCACGCTCGACCTTGAGGCTCCTACGGAGAAGTACCCATCTATGACAGGTGCTCTTCGCAGGTATCTTATAGATAATGAGGAATAACTTTTCGTTTCCAAAGAAGGAGAAGTTGGTGAGCCGTAAACTCATTGACCGTCTCTTCGTCGGAGGTGGAAGCAAATCAATGTCCTGCTTCCCTCTCCGTCTTGTCTTTATGGTACTTGACCATAATGACGAGGCTTTGGAAAACAACGGAAGTTATTCAGAGGAGGCTGATGCTCAGATGCTTATCTCTGTTCCCAAGAGATGCTTTAAGCATGCCGTTGACCGTAATAGGGTAAAGCGACAGGTAAGGGAGGCATTTAGGCGTCATCGTGACTTGTATGAGATTCCTGAGGGAAAATACCTCGCAATGGCATTCATCTGGCTTGACCATCAGCATCATGATTCCGCAGAGGTAGAGGAAAAGGTTGCAAATCTCCTGCGAAGATTAGGAGAAAAACTTGCAAGATGAGAAAGATAATCACGTCCCTGCTCCTTGCACCTATATGGGTGTATCAGCATCTCATAAGCCCTTATACTCCGTCTTCGTGCAGGTTCACTCCCACGTGCTCTGAGTATATGCGTCAGGCTATTGTGAAGCATGGTCCTATCAAAGGATTGTGGCTCGGAACAAAACGCTTGCTCAGATGCCATCCTTGGGGAGGTTCGGGATATGATCCTGTTCCCTAATGCCCCTCACCTGTCACGTTGTGACACCCTCTCCCCAAGGGGCGAGGGAAAAGTTACATTCTTCTCGTTATAGGCTTTAGATAAAGAAAATACTAACATCCCCCTCGCCCCTTGGGGAGAGGATGCCCACAGGGCAGGTGAGGGGCTATTATTTATATTTAATATGAAAAATTTCATTGAAGAACTCAAATGGCGCGGTATGCTCGCACAGGTTATGCCGGGTGCAGAAGAACTTCTCCAGAAGGAGATGGTAACTGCATATCTTGGTACAGACCCTACCGCTGATTCTCTCCATATAGGCCACCTCTGTGGCATTATGATGCTCCGTCACCTTCAGCGTTGCGGACACAAGCCTATCATTCTCGTTGGTGGTGCAACAGGTATGATTGGTGACCCTTCAGGAAAGTCACAGGAGCGTAACCTCCTTGATGCAGAGACTCTCTATCACAATCAAGAGTGTATCAAGAAGCAGGTGTCTAAGTTCCTTGATTTCGAGGCTGAAGGTCCTAATGCTGCCGAGATGGTTAACAACTACGACTGGATGAAGGACTTTACTTTCCTTGATTTCGCCCGTACTGTTGGTAAGCACATCACAGTAAACTATATGATGGCTAAGGATTCTGTTCAGAAGCGTCTCAACGGTGAGGCTCGTGACGGACTTTCTTTCACAGAGTTCACATACCAGCTTCTTCAGGGTTATGACTTCCTCCACCTCTACCAGACAAAGAACTGTAAGATGCAGCTCGGTGGTAATGACCAGTGGGGTAACATGACAACTGGTACAGAGCTTATCCGTCGTACCCTCGGTAATGATCAGGAGGCTTACGCTCTTACTTGTCCGCTTATCACAAAGGCTGACGGTAAGAAGTTCGGTAAGACTGAGTCTGGTAATATCTGGCTTGACCGCAAGCGCACATCTCCTTATAAGTTCTATCAGTTCTGGTTGAATGTGAGCGATGATGATGCAGAGAAGTATATCAAGATATTCACATCACTTGAGAAGGATGTTATTGATTCTCTCATTGAGGAGCACAAGCAGGATCCAGGTCGTCGTGTACTCCAGAAGCGTCTTGCTCAGGAAGTAACAGTAATGGTTCACTCACAGGAAGATTATGATATGGCAGTTGAGGCTTCTGGCATTCTCTTCGGCAAGAGCACAAAAGAGGGACTTGAGAAACTCGACGAGCAGACATTCCTCGATGTATTCGACGGTGTTCCTTCATTCACAATAGCAAAGGATCAGCTTGGTCAGGGCATTATTGAGGTTCTCACAGCTGTTGCACCTGTTTCTGAGGAGCAAAAAGACCAGGTTATCTTCCCTTCAAAGGGCGAGTGTCGTAAGATGATTCAGGGTGGTGGAGTGTCACTTAACAAGGAGAAGGTTAGCGACCTCAATCAGGTTGTAACAGAGTCTGACCTCATCGACGGTAAGTATCTCCTTGCTCAGCGTGGCAAGAAAAATTACTACCTGATTACGGTAAAGTAATAAAGAAAGTAGCGGAAAATTTGGTAATGTCGCAAAAAAACATTACCTTTGCATCCGCAATTACCAAATTGTACATTGTACATAGTAAATAGCACGTAGCTCTGTCCCATGGTGTAATGGTAGCACAACAGGTTTTGGTTCTGTTTGATAAGGTTCGAGTCCTTATGGGACAACGCTCGAAGAAAGCAACTGCTTAGCAATAAGTGGTTGCTTTTTCTTTTGTTCAACGAGTTTTTGTCAGGAACATCAAGAATAGGGCAGATTATTCCATGACAATGGGACAAATTGGATAGGTTGTTAGGCTATGCAAACAATGATTGTTAAGTAACAAGCGATGAAAACGATATTGATTTAATAAGAAGTAAAATGGGATCAGGATTCACGTATGGGCAGTTTGTAAACTCTTTTGGGAGTACTATTACATATCTGTTTTATAAATACGTTCTAAGGAAGAAAGTAAAATACGAAGAAATAAAGCAAGGATGCTTAGGCGCTTTTGTTGGACATATCATAATTATGATTATGATAATTATTATGGTATATTGTAGCAGTTAGTCTCCGCAGAATAATATTTCTTGTAGAAAAGCCATAGCCTAATATTAACGTTTTAAAGCATTCGTGATTATAGACATGAGGTATTTATTTTTGTGCATCATATTAATTACTGCTATTTGTGGTTGTAAATCAAAAGAGAGTGATTCTGCTGTTGCGGATAGCGTTCAGCAGAAGGATACTGTAAATGCAGCAGATACTCTTTATGCTTTTGTATCTAAGATTTACGAGCATAATTTCATGAAGACAAAAGCATATGTCTTAGATTCGTTGTATTTGTCATCAGAATTGTTTTCTTTTAGAAAAGAAGGTTATGAATCCAATCCAAACGCATATTACAATCATTGGATAGATGATGAATATGCTTATTATCCGTCTTTTAAGATTGGGGAAATCACACAACTATCAGATACAACATCAATTGTTGATATTAAAGTTTCGAATGGGGAAAGCAAATCTAAGTATCAGTTGGTAATGCTATTAGAGAATGGCAAATGGAAAGTGGATGACTTTGTAACTGAGACTTCCACGGAAAAATTTACTATAAAAACTCAGCGTGGGCTTGAAATCCCCTTGAGAGGTTCTATGGCAGAATATAGTTTGAGGTTTTGCGAGCAAATAGAAAATGAACATGAGGCGGCTATCAATTTATATAAAAACAAGACTGTTGTTTTTCAGAATATTGTCAATGTTGGCGGACACATATATTTAGAAGCAATATCCGATACAAAAGAAGGATTTAAAATCTTCTATTGCTGGGGACATAATAGTCGTACGGTATTTCTATTCAAATATCTGAAAGAGAATTTCTATTTTTATAAGATTATTCGATATTCATCTTTTGAGGCAGAAGAAGGATATGATTATAAGAGGACAGAGGAAATCCTCGATACTCCAATTCTGTTTCAAGATGTAGATTTTGAGAAATATTTATATTAGAAAAAAATCTATTTTTTAACCTTGATTTGTGATCTCTACGTTGCAATTCTGTAATCTCACGTATTATGGTCCGTTGATCCTTCGTTTCAAATCTGTTTTAACGGAAGGGCGAAATTGGGATTTACATAGGCTTTATAAGGGACTTACTATGGATGAGAATTATTGTAATTGTTGAGATATTTAAAAGCATTATTACAGAAATACCATGAAAATCATGTTTTTCTGTGCGAATATTTGGCGTTATCAGAAAGAAACACTATCTTTGCAGAGATATTAATATAATCAAATAGACCTGAATTGAGACATGAAAAAGATATTATCCATATTTCCGCTCTTTCTGCTGACCGTAACAACATTTGCACAGACTAATGAGGGACGGTTCTTGGAAAAGCTTGATAGCATCGTAAGTGATAATGGGGATATTACCAGATTCACGTATGATGAAAAGTTCCGAATCGTGACTAAGAACACATTCCAAAGCAAGAAACTTGTGCGCAGAGAGATTTCTGAATATGAGGAAGATGGCGCTCTGTCTGCCTATTGTGCCTACGAAGATAGGGAATCGCAATTGATACCTGTACGCAAGAAGGTACGTGCAGTAAAGGATAAGAGTGTGGAGCTATCAGATTCTGTTTATGAGGAGTCTCTAAAGAAGTTGGTGGTTAATACCAGCGAGATCCTTACCTATGATAAGAATAACGACCTTGTCTCCCTTTGTAAAAAGATGTACGATCCAAAAAGTGATGGTAAATCCTACAATTTGCATGAAATGTATTATGATGCAGAGGGTAATATAACGGGGGAGACAATAGAAGGTCCTGAATATAAATACACCAAAGAGTATAAGGACGGCAGACTTTATGTCTTGACAAAGTATGAGAATCGGGATGGCCTGTGGGTTATTCTGGAAAGTACCGTAATGGAATACTACGAAACTGGTGTCTTGAAGAATGAATATACATACGATTATTCTGGCATAATCTTCTATATGAAGGACTTTGCCGAATATAATGTTAATGGCGAAAAGATAAAGTACCAGGAAAGACTACAGTATCAGGAAGAACTACAGAATTATAGCTATAAATATACTCGTGATGAAAAGGGTAGGGTGAAGGATATAGAGGAATCTCTCTTTGATACTGAAAAAATCACAGGTCGTGAAGTGTTTTATTATGACCAGTTGCCGATAGATAGTGCATATTATATTCTTCAATATTCTTCTGATGCTACTGAGCCTGTAGCCAAATATTATTATATTCCTAACAAGATTGTAAATGGAAAAGTGGAGGGTGGCTATTCTGTTTATGAAAAGTCGTCTTCTGATGGCTCTTGGATAGATACTATGGCAAATGGTAATGAACTGTCATATTCATTTGGTGATAAGGCTATTTTAGCACATTATGAAGTGAATGATGAAACTATTAATTTCACGGATTATACCATTACCGATTTTACTGATTATGGTAAGATTGTAAAGAAACAGGAAAAGGGAACGTTAATAAGCGAGGAAGAAATCCATTATGACAAGTCAGTTTCCGGCTCTCTCATAGCGGGACTTGAAGAGGATTATAAAGTATCGTATGTGCTAAGACGTGATAAGGATGAGAATGAGGTTAAGAGCACATATTACTATACTTCTCTCGTAGAAACCACTTCAATAGCGAATACGTATTATCCATCATCAAATAACCAATCTTCTGTATATAATCTACAAGGTCAGAAAATTCTATGTCCTCAGAAGGGGATAAATATAAAAAATGGTAGAAAGATAATATTCAACCGTTGATGATGATATACGAAAAAAGGGATGCCTTGAAGCATCCCTTTTTCGTTTATATTCGAGTTTTTATTATATTCTTACAGGAGCTGGTGTGAGCTCATATTCCCATTTAATAGTTGTAGAACCGTCAACTGTTGTGTGGCTGAGCTTCATTGTAGAACCTTCGAATGTTACATCAATGCTTTTTGAAGAATCGCCCAACTTAATCTTACCGTTATCCCACTGCCATACACCGCGAGCAATAGAGCTGTCAGTCTTTCCTACATACCAAAGGTGACTGCTGTCTTTGTAGGTGTTGCTGAAGCTGATATAGTCTAATTCTTCAAAATATGGTAAAACACGTTTCTGTTCGTTGAGTCTGTCTGTAAGCTGTTTGTAGTTATCTGCACTCACCTTTAATGGTTCTGGCATAGTTAACTCTTTAATTTCTGCGTATGCCTTCTTAACTTTCCATGAACGACAGATTTTGTCTGCATTTGCAAAAGAAGCCTTTGAACCTGTACCTGCCTTTGTTGCGGTATATGTCTTGTCGCCAAGTGTGATGTTGAATTTGTTGCTACCTGCAGACTCAATCTTGAGGGCTACGTTCTTGCCGTTGAGCTGATATGTACCATCAGAATTCTTTGTGAAAGTACTGCACTCGAATCTCTTCATTGCAACAGAGGAACCTTCAGGTGCCCCATCGACATAGTTGATAAAATAATTACCTGCACTTGTAAGCTCAATGTAAACAATATCCTCATTGTTATTCTCCTCATCTACTTGGTAGATTGCAGCGTCTGATAGGTAAGGGAGTTCAGGGAGCTTGTCTTCCTTGTCATCATCATCACTACTACATGATGTTACTACTGATGTGCCGAGAAGGCACAATGAAATCATGAAATAAGAAAAAAACTTTTTCATCTTTTGATTTTTGTTATAATAATTAGAATTAAAAATTAGTTTTATCCGAATATTTTCTGCAAAGTTAATAATAAAAACCCGAAAACTACTCAAAAAAGCGATGTAATCCCCAATCATTAACATAACGTCACAAAAAACGGCTGTTATTTAAAAAAAATTATAATTGAGCAAAGCATTCTTGATGTAAGAAACGTGATTAGTCACATCACCTAATCGGGGAATAAGATGTAGTTACAGCTTGTGTTTCTTCCTTGTAACTCAGCTGATGGTCCATCAGTACTCCATCGTTAGTCCATCGATCCTCCATCGAAACGATGGACTTGCTATGGAGTAACGATGGAGTATCTACGGAGGAAGAGGGGAGGTACAACGGAATTTCTTACGTGTTTGTTATGACATTTTTCCTTGGTATAGAAGTTTAATAGACATTAATTGCTTTGGTGTAGGAAAATTGATGAAAAAATTGTATATTTCGGATTTTGTTTGTATTTTTGTGTCGTAATTAAAACCAATAGTCAAACAATAATCAAAACAAGACGAATGTATAAAACAATATTCACGCTTTTGCTTGCGCTAAGTGCATTGGGTGCTCAGGCACAGGAAGCACTTAATCAGAAAGAGAAAACATTGGAACCCTGTGTGTTTGAAGGGACATTGGCTGGAGTTCCTGAGGGAAGTGTTGTTATGATATGGGTTAGCGAAGGCTCTTCGAGAATGGGGGCATCGACTGATACCCTTGCGAATGGTAAATTCCGTATTGTGGAATCTCCTAAAACTCCAATCCAAGAATTTTTTCTTTCGATAGATGGGCATAGCTGTACATATCCTATTTATGCTGAACCTGGTACAAAGACTATAGTTACAGGAAATGGCCTGAATGGAATGAAATGGAAGGTAGAGAATGATTTTTATCTTCAAAAAGAATCGAATAACTATCTTGAACATGAAAAGTCAACTATTCCAGAATGGATAGATTTACGGTCTCAGTATAGCGAGATTGGGGCTTTGTTGCATGCTACCCGTTCTGAAAGTGAGATAAATGAGCTGAAAGGAAAGAGAGCCGCTTTATCTGCAAAGATGGAATCTTTGACTTCTGCTTATGTAGAGAACATGCTTGATTATATTAAGGACAGAGAGCGTAACATCGTATGGTTGAAAGAACTACTCAGTCTTATGAATTATGCGAAAAAGGCGGATAATGTGGTTTATATGGAAAAGATACGTAAACTATATGAAAGCATACCTCATGAATATAAGGAGACGTTTGAAGCACTTAAGATCAAGACTGAAATATATCCAACAAATGCGGTGAAGATTGGTGATCCAATGGCAGATTTTGTGTTGTACGACCTTGACGGTAAACAACATCACCTAAATGAGTTCAAGGGTAAATATACGATTCTTGAATTTAGTGGCTTGGGGTGTGGGGCATGTTATGCGATGAGACCTCATCTTGAAGAAGTCACTAAGAAATATGCGAATAAACTTGAATTGGTTACGGTATCGTATGATTCAAAGAATATCTGGCATACTCAGCCATTTGGTAAAGTCTCATGGCATGAATGGAATGATTATAAAAATGCAGTTGAGATAATGGCAAAATATGCAGTAGATTGTTTTCCTACCTTTATTTTTATTTCTCCAGAGCAGAATATTATAGGAAGGGCTGACTCAAGGGATTTTGATGAGGTTTTCAGTAAATGTATCAAATAACGTGAGTTCGGCGAAATTCAAGGCAAAAGCAGCTTGCTGCTTGTAATAAAGAATTTCGTCGAACTCATGTTAAAATAGCATAGAAAAATCCCCAGATATGCCTATTAGGAGTTGGTGCGAGGGAAGAAACAGGATTAAAGGATTGTTTCCATACCAGTTTTCTGAATATGCATTCCCATGCTCTTGTAGAAGTTGTAGGCGGAATCGTTGCCTTCCCATACGTTGAGCGTGATGTTGTGGCAACCTATGGATTTGGCATAGTCACGCACATATTCATAGAGAGCCTTTCCGATGTGGCGGCCGCGTGATTGCTCATCTACGCAGATATCGTCAATATACAAGGTCTTGGCATCTTGTAGGAGCCTATGATTTTTGACCTCGCTAATCTGGCAGAAAGCGTGCCCCAATATCTTTCCGTCATCATAGACGAATATGGGCTTGCTGTCATCTTTTAGGATCTCTTCAAGTTCCTGCTCGTTGTATTTGGCGGTATTGCCTTTGAACAGGTCGGGACGAATGCCATTATGAACGGCATCTACCTGATACAATAGGTTTATGAGCCCCGGAATGTCTTTCTTCTCTGCTTTGCGTATCATGATTTCTATTTTATTTCTTCCAAGGCTCCGGTTTCAGAATCGATAATAAAACCGCGGACAATAATGTCCTTTGGTACGAGAGGGTGGGTTTTGATTGTTTCCACCGTCTTTTTGACGGATTCTGGTGTGTCCTTGAATCCTTCAAGCCAATGGTTCAGGTCTATTCCGCACTTGCGGATAGTGTCGAGAGTCTCATCAGTCACGCCTCGGGCAATCATTTCGTGATGGAAATGGTCATAGCTCATGTGGCAGGCTCCGCAATGAGAGTGGGCAACCACCATGATTTCCTTCACCCCAAGCTCGTAGATGGCGACAATAAGGCTTCGCATAGCAGAGTCGAAAGCAGAAATCACCAGTCCTCCAGCATTCTTGATGATTTTTGCATCACCATTCTTCAGGCCAAGGGCTGCAGGAAGCAGTTCGGTAAGCCTTGTGTCCATACATGATAGTACAGCCAGCTTTTTGTCTGGATATTTGTCCGTAAGATATTTCTCGTAGCCTTTGGATTCTACGAAACTCTTGTTGAAATTAATAATCTGGTCTATCATATTCTTTTCTGTAAATAGTTTTCTGTTATGGTGAGAGTCTTTGTGCGAATCATAAAAGAAAGAGCGTGCGCCTGCCTTTGTGGATATAGCCTTGCGCCGCTCTTTATATTAGGAACCTCCTCTCTTGTGAGGATCGGAGTCTTTATGCCAATTGGGTTGGTTATTTCTTTTGGGTAGGGTAGGTGCGGTCGCTACCATAAGCCTTGTGCCCGAACTTATATGTAACGGAAATCTGACCAGTTGCCATCCAATCGCTACTGCCACTATAGCGAGAGTCGAAACGGTCGCTAACGTTGTTGAAATCAAACTCAGCACCTACGGATACATTCTTCATGATATCGTAGTCGAAGAGCAGACCTGCACGGATGTTGTGGCTTATCAGATCCTTGTGTGACTTGTTAATCCATGCGTTGCTGATGTCTTCCTTGATTACGCCTGTTCTGGCAATACGTGCAAACTCTTCGTTGTTCCAGCAATATATCAGACCGGCACCTGCTACGAGATAGACATTGAACGGACCGTTTGGCTTCTTGCCGAGATTGGTGAGATTAACCATCAGGTCGAGGTTAGAATTGATGTATTTGAACTGGTATATGTTGTCGATGCTATCAAAGTCGTTTTTAGAATTCATACCGTTAATATGAAGACGGAGACCGACAGCATGGGTGAACATGTAACCTCCAGCTATACTGAATGTTGGTTTCATTATGTTCCCTGATGTGAGAGTAGAGTTCAAACCACCCTGTGCCTGGACAAAGGCATAAGGTTGAGAATAATAGCCCTGTTTCTGAGCCTGTGCGTCTCGAGCATCGTTAGCGAGTCCCTGGGCAAAACTTCCGGTTGTCGCAACACCGAGCATAGCTGATAGAATAATTTTTTTTATTTGCATGATTAGTTTTTTTATTTTGTTTGATATTTTTTTTTGTGGTTTTGTCTTAGGTGTTGTAATTTGGAGGCAAATATACATAAATTATATGAAAATAAAGCATATTTTACACAGAAATCGACAAAACTCGCTGAAATAAACGCTTTTTTCGTAAAATTATTTGTCCATCTCGCAGAAAATGAGTAATTTTGCACCCGCTTTTGGTGTGTTTGCCTTTTTGGGCATTTCCATAACCTTAGGCAATAGAATTTTATATTACAACATTATTAAATTTAAAACAAAACAAAATGATCATTGTACCCGTAAAAGAAGGCGAGAACATCGAGCGCGCGCTGAAGAAGTTTAAGAGAAAGTTTGAGAAGACTGGTGTCGTTAAGGAGCTTCGCTCGCGCCTCAAGATGGAGCACGCAATCTATGTACAGCAGCTGCGTCAGAACGAAGAATAATTTAAAATTTGTTAAATTATTTTGTGGTCTGAATTTTAATCAGTAAATTCGCCACATGATTATCGATGATTTCCTCAGGTATATGGAAACGGAGCGGGTGGCATCACCCTTGACCGTTAAGACATACCGCGATGCTATCAGTAACTTCTCGGAGTATGTTAGCTCGCTCGATGGTCAGTCCCTCGAAACAGCCGATGCGGATGTGGTTCGTGACTGGATAAGCGGTTTGATGGAACAAGGTCGAAAAGCGACCTATGTCTGCAAACAACTAAGTGCGGTGAAATCTATGTACCGTTATGCCCTCAAGGCAAAACTGATAGATAGGGATCCAGCTCATCTGGTTACAGGGCCTAAGAAGCAGAAGCCCCTGCCGGTATTCCTCAAGGAATCGGAAGCAGAAAGGTTGTTTGATGGCTTGCAATGGGATATGGATAATTTTAATGATGTGCGTGCGCGTACTTTGTTATTATTGCTATATTCTACCGGAATAAGAAGGGCAGAAGCTGTTGGTATTGACGATGTCGATGTTAATTTCGTGAATGGCGAGATTAAGGTAACAGGCAAAAGACGCAAGCAGCGTCTGATACCAATGACTGATGAACTGGCGGAAGCCCTGAATTATTATATTGGTATGCGGAATGGGTGTATTGCCCAGCGTAGCAGCGAGGCTCTCCTTGTGAGTGACAAGGGTGAAAGAGTTACAGTCGGGTGGGTGTATTCCACCGTTCGTGACAAACTCTCTCTGGTTACTTCTATGAAGAAGCGCTCTCCGCACGTACTCCGACATTCATTTGCCACTTCAATGCTTAACCATGAGGCTCAGTTGGGCAGCGTCCAGAAGCTGCTCGGTCATGAGAGCATAGCAACGACTGAAGTTTACACACATGTGACATTCGAGGATCTTAAGAGAATTTACAAAAAAGCCCACCCCCGGGCTGAAGTCTAACTTTTAAAAACAAGTTAACCATGGAAATTAAGATTCAGGCAGTCAATTTTGACGCACAGGAGAAATTACAGGAGTTTGTCAACAAGAAAGTAGAGAAACTCTCAAAGTCTTACGATGATATAAAGAAAGTTGAGGTGCAACTTAAAGTTGTCAAGCCTGCTACCGCTCTGAATAAAAATGTGAGCATGAATGTGGGCATACCTGGGGTTCCTGTTTTCGTAGAGAAGACATGTGATACTTTTGAGGAGGGTGTTGACCTCTGTGTGGATGCCCTGAAGGTAAAATTGGCAAAAATCAAGGAAAAAGCGAGAAATCATTAAAAAACTTCGCGAAAAGTTTGGTGATTTAAAAAAATATGCGTACCTTTGCATCCGAAATCAAAAAATGAGTCCTTTTTTGAGTCTCAAAAAGGTGCAAACCTGCCTCTTTAGCTCAGTTGGCCAGAGCACGTGATTTGTAATCTCGGGGTCGTTGGTTCGAATCCGACAAGAGGCTCTCCTATAAGAGATAGGAGATTGTTTTAGAAGCAAGGGGACGCATATATTTTGAGGGTGGTTACCAGAGTGGCCAAATGGGGCAGACTGTAAATCTGCTGGTTTTTACCTTCGGTGGTTCGAATCCATCACCACCCACTCAAGTTGGTTAACGCGAGTATAGGATTGCTTATTCTCGCGTTTTTTCTTCCAAGACAATGCGGAAATAGCTCAGTTGATAGAGCACTAGCCTTCCAAGCTGGGGGTCGCGGGTTTGAGCCCCGTTTTCCGCTCCACTTGCTGTAATAGCTCAGTGGTTGAGTTCAACTCTCAGTTACAGCTCATCATTCTTGACCTCGTGGTTTCATAAGCCAAGAGGATTTTGCATGAAAGAAAAAAGCGAGGAGTCTAAACTAGACAATATCGAATAATAATAATAAAATTTAAAGCAATGGCAAAAGAAAATTTTGTACGTGACAAAGTCCACGTAAACATTGGTACCATCGGTCACGTTGACCACGGTAAGACAACTTTGACTGCAGCTATCACAACCGTTCTTGCTAAGAAGGGTCTCTCTGAGGTTAAGTCATTCGATCAGATCGATAACGCACCTGAGGAGAAGGAGCGTGGTATCACTATCAACACAGCTCACGTTGAGTATCAGACTGCAAAGCGTCACTATGCTCACGTTGACTGCCCAGGACACGCTGACTATGTAAAGAACATGGTAACTGGTGCTGCTCAGATGGATGGTGCTATCATCGTAGTTGCTGCTACTGATGGTCCTATGCCACAGACTCGTGAGCACGTACTTCTCGCTCGTCAGGTAAACGTTCCACGTCTTGTTGTATTCCTCAACAAGTGTGATATGGTTAACGATGAGGAAATGCTTGAGCTCGTTGAGATGGAAATGCGTGAGCTTCTCTCTCAGTATGATTTCGACGGTGACAATACTCCTATCATCCGTGGTTCTGCACTTGGTGCTCTTAACGGTGTACCTGAGTGGGAGGACAAGATCATGGAGCTTATGGATGCTTGTGATACATGGATTCAGGATCCTCCACGTGACCTCGATAAGCCATTCCTTATGCCAGTTGAGGACGTATTCTCAATCACAGGTCGTGGTACTGTTGCTACTGGTCGTATCGAGACTGGTAAGATCCACGTAGGTGATGAGGTTGAGCTCCTCGGTCTTGGTGAGGACAAGAAGTCTGTTGTAACAGGCGTTGAGATGTTCCGTAAGATCCTTGATGAGGGTCAGGCTGGTGATAACGTAGGTCTTCTCCTCCGTGGTATCGATAAGGCTGAGATCAAGCGTGGTATGGTTCTCTGTCACCCAGGACAGATTAAGCCATTCAAGAAGTTCAAGGCTTCTATCTATGTGCTGAAGAAGGAAGAGGGTGGTCGTCACACTCCATTCGGTAACAAGTATCGTCCACAGTTCTATCTTCGCACAATGGACTGTACTGGTGAGATCACACTCCCAGCAGGTGTTGAGATGGTAATGCCTGGTGATAACGTTGAGATTACAGTAGAGCTTATCTACGCTGTTGCTCTTAACGCTGGTCTCCGCTTCGCTATCCGTGAGGGTGGTCGTACAGTAGGTTCTGGCCAGATCACAGAGGTATACGAGGATTAATCCTTGGATCAAATCATTCTGAAGATTTAAAAATCAGATATAGATTCCCGGTCTTCGGGCTGGGAATCACTTACGAGAGTCCTCCAATGGTAGGAGAGCGGTCTCCAAAACCGTCAATGTGGGTTCGATTCCTGCCTCTCGTGCTAAAAGAAAGATAATATGAATAAGATAGTAAATTATTGCAAAGCTTGTTACGATGAGCTTGCGCATAAAACATCTTGGCCAACAAGATCTGAATTGACTCATTCTGCAATGGTTGTATTATCTGCTTCCCTTTTCATTGCAGTTGTTGTGTTCGGTATGGACTCAGTCTTCAGATTTGTCATGAGTACAATTTATCCTAACTAATTCTTAAGGAAAATCATGGCTGAAAAAGGAATGAAATGGTACGTGATGCGTGCTGTCAGCGGAAAGGAACAAAAGCTAAAGGAATACATCGAGAAGGAGATGAGTCATAATGATTTTCTCCGTTCAAATGTAAGCCAGGTTCTCCTTCCTGTTGAGAAGCATGCTGCTTTGCGTAATGGTAAGCGTGTTGTGAAAGAGAAGGTTGCTCTTCCAGGATACGTTTTTGTTGAGGCCAATCTCATAGGAGATATGGCTCATACTTTGCGCTTCATGCCTAATTGCCTCGGTTTTCTTGGTGGTTTGGATGATCCTACACCTGTTCGTCAATCTGACATCAACAAGATGCTCGGTACAGCAGAAGATACTGTACTTGTAGAGGAAGTTGATATTCCATACATGGTTGATGAAATCGTGAAGGTTACTGATGGTCCATTCAGCGGTTTCTCTGGTGTCATCGAGGAGGTGAATGCAGAGAAGCGTAAACTGAAGGTGATGGTTAAGATCTTCGGACGTAAGACACCTCTGGAGCTCGGTTTTATGCAAGTAGAAAAGGAGGCTTAATATCGGATTGTTTTCAAGTTACAGGAAACATGATTGTATCAGGCTGACTTTATATACATTCACACAATTTTAATATTAACAAAAAATGGCTAAAGAAGTTGCTGGATTTATCAAGTTACAGATTAAAGGCGGCGCTGCGAATCCTTCACCTCCAGTAGGCCCTGCTCTGGGTTCTAAGGGTATTAACATCATGGGATTCTGCAAGGAGTTCAATGCCCGTACCCAGGATAAGGCAGGTAAGGTTCTTCCTGTTGTTATCACTTACTACGCTGACAAATCATACAGCTTTGAGATCAAGACTCCACCTGCAGCTGTTCAGCTGAAGGAGATTGCCAAGATCAAGTCAGGTTCTTCTACTCCTAACCGTAAGAAGGTTGCAGAGGTAACTTGGGATCAGATCAAGGCTATCGCAGAGGACAAAATGCCAGACCTCAATTGTTTCACAGTAGAGTCTGCTATGCGTCTCATCGCTGGTACCGCACGTAGTATGGGTATCACTGTAAAGGGAGATTTTCCTGCTTAAGTAATTCATTTCCGGGAGACGTAAGTCGTTTGTACCGAAAAAACTTCAAAGAAAATGAGTAAATTGACAAAAAATCAAAAGGCAGTTGCTGGTAAGGTTGATGCTAACAAGGCATATACTCTTGCTGAGGCTGCAGCACTCGTCAAGGAAATCACTACAACAAAGTTTGATGCATCTATTGATGTTGACATTCGTCTTGGTGTAGATCCTCGTAAGGCTAACCAGATGGTTCGTGGCGTTGTGTCACTTCCAAACGGAACTGGTAAGGTTACTCGTGTGCTCGCACTCTGTACTCCTGATCAGGAGGCAGCTGCTAAGGAAGCTGGTGCTGACTATGTTGGTCTTGATGAGTATATCGAAAAGATCAAGGGTGGTTGGACTGACGTTGATGTCATTATCACTATGCCTTCTTGCATGGGTAAGATCGGTCCTATCGGTCGTATCCTTGGTCCTCGTGGCCTTATGCCAAACCCAAAGAGCGGTACTGTAACAATGAACATTGCTCAGGCTGTTAAGGAGGTTAAGCAGGGTAAGATTGACTTCAAGGTTGACAAGACTGGTATCATCCACACATCTATTGGTAAGGTATCAATGACAGCAGATCAGATCTTCGGTAACGCTAAGGAGTTTATCTCTACCGTTAACAAGCTCAAGCCAGCTGCTGCAAAGGGCACATACATCAAGAGTATCTTTATTTCAAGCACTATGAGTAAGGGTATCAAGATTGATCCTAAATCAGCCGAGTAACTCTAAAAGTTTTGTAAAATGAAAAAAGAAGTAAAAGATACTATCATCACCGAGCTTGGTGAGCTGTTGAAGCAGTATCCACATTTCTACCTCGTTGACTTGACAGGTTTGAATGCTGCTGACACAAGTGCACTTCGCCGTAAGTGTTTCAAGAGCGAGATTAAGCTCGTTGTTGCAAAGAACAAGCTTCTGCGCAAGGCTTTTGATGCATCTGATGTTGATTTCTCTGCTCTTTACGATACTCTCAAGGGTACTACAGCTCTGATGTTCTGTCAGACAGCTAACGTGCCTGCTAAGCTTCTCAAGGAGTTCAAGGATGTAAATCCAACTCTTAAGGCTGCTTATGCTGAGGAAATGGTATTCGTTGGTGCTGAGAATCTCTCACAGCTTGCTGCAATCAAGAGCAAGAACGAGGTTATCGCCGATATCGTTGCTCTTCTTCAGTCTCCTGCAAAGAACGTTGTATCTGCACTCCAGGGTTCTGCTGGTGGCAAGATTCACGGTCTCCTCGAGACTCTCTCAAAGAAGGAGGCATAAATCATTCCCGGTTCTACCGGAACTACCGGATATACCGGCTTACCGGATTCTCCGGAAACATAACAAAAACAAAAGTATAAACAATAAAAAATTTTAAATAAAATGGCAGATATTAAAGCTATTGCTGAGGAACTCGTAAACCTCACAGTTAAGGAAGTAAATGAACTCGCACAGGTCCTCAAGGACGAGTATGGTATTGAGCCAGCTGCTGCAGCTGTTGCTGTTGCTGCAGGTCCAGCTGCTGCTGGTGAAGCTGCTGGTGCAGAGGAGAAGGACTCTTTCGATGTTGTTCTCGCTGAGGTAGGTGGCGCTAAGCTCGCTGTTGTAAAGGCTGTTAAGGAGGCTTGTGGTCTCGGTCTTAAGGAAGCTAAGGATCTCGTTGACGGTGCTCCTTCTAAGATCAAGGAGGGTATCTCAAAGGCAGAGGCTGAGAACCTTAAGAAGGCTATCGAAGAGGCTGGTGCTAAGGTAGAGCTCAAGTAATATGGCTCTTGCTGACTGGAACTTCTGGGATATCCGGGATTTCTGGTTACCAACATAAAAAACAAACTGGTTAAGATCTACTAAGTAGGTGGGTCTTAACCTTTTTGTTGTCTTAATAGTGTGAAAGTGAGAGGATATCCTGTGAGAGACTATTAAGCGGAAATAAATAATAACAAATATATATATTTTTAGATTCATTAATTAATGGCAGCAAAAGTCGAAAAAAGAGTAAGCTTCGCTCGCGTCAAGAATCCGATGCCATATCCGGATTTCCTTGATGTGCAGCTTAAGTCATTCCGCGACTTCCTTCAGTTGGATACCCCACCTGAGGACCGTAAGAATGATGGTCTGTACAAGGTCTTTGCAGAGAACTTCCCAATTACAGACACTCGTAATAACTTTGTCCTGGAGTTCCTGGACTACTACATTGATCCGCCTCGCTATACTATCGAGGAGTGCCTTGAGAGAGGTCTGACATACAGCGTGCCTATGAAGGCAAAGATGAAGCTGTTCTGTACTGACCCAGAGCATGAGGATTTCGAGACCATCACTTCTGATGTGTTCCTCGGAACAATCCCTTACATGACCTCAAACGGTACATTCGTAATCAATGGAGCAGAGCGTGTTGTGGTTTCACAGCTTCACCGTTCTCCAGGTGTGTTCTTCGGTCAGGGTACTCATGCTAATGGTACTGTGCTTTATTCTGCTCGTATCATTCCATTCAAGGGTTCTTGGATTGAGTTTGCAACTGACATCAACAATGTCATGTTCGCTTACATCGACCGTAAGAAGAAGCTGCCTGTAACAACACTTCTCCGTGCTATTGGCTATGAGAGTGATAAGCAGATTCTTGAGCTCTTTGACCTCGCTGAGGAAATCAAGGTGAACAAGAAGAATCTTCAGGCTTGTCTTGGCCGTACACTTGCAGCTCGTGTATTGAAGTCTTGGAATGAGGACTTCGTAGATGAGGATACAGGTGAAGTTGTATCTATCGAGCGTAACGAGGTTATCCTTGAGCGCGAGACAGAGATTACAAAGGAGAATATCGACCAGATTCTTGATTCTGAGCAGAGAACAATCCTTGTTCACAAGACTGCTGAGTCAGCTTCTAAGTATGGTATTATCTTCAATACCCTGCTTAAGGACCCATCAAACTCAGAGAAGGAAGCTGTTACATATATCTATCGTCAGTTGCGTAATGCTGATCCTGCTGATGACCAGAGCGCTCGTGAGGTGATTCAGAACCTCTTCTTCTCTGACAAGCGTTATGACCTTGGTGAGGTTGGTCGTTACAGAATCAACAAGAAGCTGAACCTTGACACCAGCATGGATGTTCGTACTCTTACTCATGAGGATATCATTGAGATTATCAAGTACCTCATCAACCTCATCAACTCAAATGCTACCGTTGATGATATCGACCACCTGTCAAACCGTCGTGTTCGCACAGTCGGCGAACAGTTAGCTAATCAGTTCAGCATCGGTCTTGCACGTATGAGCCGCACAATCCGCGAGCGCATGAACGTGCGTGACAATGAGGTCTTCACTCCAACCGACCTTATCAACGCAAAGACTATCTCAAGCGTTATCAACTCGTTCTTCGGAACAAACCCATTGTCTCAGTTCATGGACCAGACCAACCCTCTGGCCGAGGTGACACACAAGCGTCGTCTCTCTGCCCTTGGTCCTGGTGGTCTTTCTCGTGAGCGTGCAGGTTTCGAGGTTCGTGACGTACACTATACTCACTACGGTCGTCTTTGTCCTATCGAGTCTCCTGAGGGACCTAACATCGGTCTTATCTCTTCTCTCTGTATGTATGCCCAGATCAATAACCTCGGCTTCATCGAGACTCCTTACCGTAAGGTAAACAACTCAGTTGTTGACCTTGACAACGATCATGTAGTATATCTCACAGCTGAGGAGGAGGAAGACCAGATCATCGGTCAGGGTAATGCTCCACTTAAGGACGATGGTAACTTCATCCGCGAGGTCGTTAAGTGTCGTGAGAATTCAGACTTCCCTGTTGTACCACCATCAGAGGTGAACCTCATGGACGTATCTCCACAGCAGATAGCATCTGTAAGTGCAGGTCTTATCCCATTCCTTGAGCATGATGACGGTCACCGTGCGCTGATGGGATGTAACATGATGCGTCAGGCAGTTCCATTGCTCCACAACGATGCTCCTATCGTTGGTACTGGTCTTGAGCAGCAGGTATGTGAAGACTCACGTACTATGATTACTGCCGAGGGCGAAGGTGTTATCGAGTATGTTGATGCTACTACAATCCGTATTCTCTACGACCGCACAGAGGATGACGAGTTCGTTAGCTTCGAGCCTGCTATCAAGGAATACCGTATTCCTAAGTTCCGCCGTACAAACCAGAACATGACCATCGACCTTCGTCCAATCTGTGAGAAGGGACAGCGCGTAAAGGCTGGCGATATCCTCACAGAGGGTTATGCTACTGAGAACGGTGAGCTTGCACTTGGTCGTAATCTCCTCGTTGCTTACATGCCTTGGAAGGGTTACAACTATGAGGATGCTATCGTACTTAACGAGCGTGTAGTTCGTGAGGATATCCTTACATCTGTTCACGTTGATGAGTACTCTCTCGAGGTTCGTGAGACAAAGCGTGGTATGGAGGAATTCACAGCTGATATTCCTAACGTATCAGAGGATGCTACAAAGGATCTCGACGACAACGGTATCGTTCGTATCGGTGCTCGAATCGAGCCAGGCGATATCATGATTGGTAAGATCTCTCCTAAGGGTGAGAGCGACCCATCTCCAGAGGAAAAGCTTCTCCGTGCTATCTTCGGTGACAAGGCTGGTGACGTTAAGGATTCTTCATTGAAGGCTAACCCATCACTCTCAGGTGTGGTAATCGATAAGAAGCTCTTCTCTCGTGCAATTAAGACTCGTGAGTCAAAGAAGCAGGATAAGATCATCCTTGCTAAGATTGACGAGGAGTACGAGGCAAAGGGTAAGGATCTCAAGGAAATCCTTGTTGACAAACTCATGACTCTCACAGAGGATAAGACCTCTCAGGGTGTTAAGGACTACACAGGTGCTGAGATCATCACAAAGGGCAGCAAGTTTACAGCTTCTGCTATCGCTAACCTCGAGTTCGACGGCATCCAGTCTAACAACTGGACAGGCGATGACCATACAGACAAGCTGATCCAGCGTCTGATTATGAACTACATCCGCAAGTATAAGCTCCTTGATGCTGAACTCAAGCGCCGTAAGTTCGCTATCTCTATCGGTGACGACCTCCCATCAGGCGTTCAGCAGATGGCTAAGGTTTATATCGCTAAGAAGCGTAAGATTGGTGTAGGTGATAAGCTTGCCGGCCGTCACGGTAACAAGGGTATCGTATCTAAGGTTGTTCGTCAGGAGGATATGCCATTCCTCGAGGATGGTCGTCCAGTTGACTTGGTACTTAACCCTCTGGGTGTGCCTTCACGTATGAACCTTGGTCAGATATTCGAGGCTGTTCTCGGTGCTGCAGGTAAGAAGCTCGGTGTTAAGTTCGCTACTCCTATCTTCGATGGTGCTAAGCTTGACGACTTGAACGAGTGGACTGACAAGGCAGGTCTCCCACGCTACTGCTCTACCCACCTTTATGATGGTGAGACAGGTGAGATGTTCGACCAGCCTGCTACAATCGGTATCACATACTTCTTGAAGCTCGGTCACATGGTAGAGGACAAGATGCACGCTCGTTCTATCGGTCCTTACTCTCTCATCACTCAGCAGCCACTTGGTGGTAAGGCACAGTTCGGTGGTCAGCGTTTCGGAGAGATGGAGGTCTGGGCAATCGAGGCATTCGGTGCTTCTCATGTGCTTCAGGAAATCCTTACTATCAAGTCTGACGACGTTGTAGGCCGTTCTAAGAGCTATGAGGCTATCGTTAAGGGTGATCCAATGCCAACTCCTGGTATCCCAGAGTCACTTAACGTGCTTCTCCACGAGCTTCGCGGCCTCGGTCTTAGCATTAAGCTTGATTAATTTACAATTGAAAAGGATTGTAAGAATAAGTAAATTGTAAATAGTAAATAGTCAAATTGTAAATACATATGGCTTTCAAAAAAGATACAAAAATAAAGAATAACTTCACCAAGATCACTATCGGTCTGGCTTCTCCAGAGGAAATCCTTGAGAACTCATATGGTGAGGTTACCAAGCCTGAGACCATCAACTACCGTACCTATAAGCCAGAGCGTGACGGTCTTTTCTGCGAGCGCATCTTCGGTCCTACAAAGGATTTCGAGTGTGCCTGCGGTAAGTACAAACGCATCCGCTATAAGGGTATTGTCTGTGACCGATGCGGTGTTGAGGTAACAGAGAAGAAAGTACGTCGTGAGCGTTCAGGCCACATCGAACTTGTGGTTCCTGTTGCACATATCTGGTATTTCCGCAGCCTTCCAAACAAGATTGGATATCTGCTCGGTATGCCAACAAAGAAACTGGAGTCTGTAATATATTATGAGAAGTACATCGTTATCAAGCCAGGTCCTATGGCTGGCAAGAACGGTACTCATCCTGTACAGGCACCAGACGGTAGCGGTGACCTTAACGGTACACATGTAGGCGACCTCATCTCTGAGGAAGAGTACATCAACATCGTTGACAGCTACCTCGATCCAAACAACGACTATCTTGATGACGACGATCCAAACAAGTACGTTTGTAAGATGGGTGCGGAGGCAATCTACTACCTCCTCCAGAACCTTGACCTCGACGCACTTGCAGCAGAGCTTCGTGAGAGTGCAAACAACGATTCTTCACAGCAGCGTAAGAACGAGGCTTTGAAGCGTCTTCAGGTTGTAGAGGCATTCCGTGCAAGTAAGGATGTGAACCGTCCTGAGTGGATGATTCTCAAGATCCTTCCTGTAACTCCTCCAGAGCTCCGTCCGCTCGTTCCTCTGGATGGCGGCCGTTTCGCTACATCCGACCTCAACGACCTCTATCGTCGTGTCATCATCCGTAACAACCGTCTGAAGCGTCTCGTTGAGATTCACGCTCCAGAGGTTATCCTCCGTAACGAGAAGCGTATGCTTCAGGAGGCTGTTGACTCTCTTTTCGATAACTCTCGTAAGTCAAGCGCTGTTAAGAGCGAGAGCAACCGTCCGCTCAAGTCACTCTCTGACTCCCTGAAGGGTAAGGCTGGACGTTTCCGTCAGAACCTCCTCGGTAAGCGTGTTGACTACTCTGCACGTTCAGTAATCGTTGTAGGTCCAGAGCTCAACATGGGCGAGTGCGGTCTTCCAAAGCTTATGGCTGCCGAGCTTTACAAGCCATTCATCATCCGCAAGCTCATCGAGCGCGGTATCGTGAAGACTGTGAAGTCAGCTAAGCGTATCGTTGACCGTCGTGAGCCTATCATCTATGATATCCTTGAGAATGTGATGAAGGGACACCCAGTTCTCCTGAATCGTGCTCCTACACTTCACCGTCTTGGTATTCAGGCATTCCAGCCAAAGCTCATCGAGGGTAAGGCTATCCAGCTCCACCCACTTGCATGTACTGCGTTCAACGCCGACTTCGACGGTGACCAGATGGCTGTTCACCTCCCATTGTCTCACGAGGCAGTACTCGAGGCTCAGATCCTCATGCTCCAGAGCCATAACATCCTGAACCCAGCTAACGGTGCTCCTATCACCGTACCTTCACAGGATATGGTGCTCGGTCTCTACTACATCACAAAGATGCGTCCGGGCGCAAAGGGTGAGGGACTCTCATTCTATGGTCCTGAAGAGGCTATCATTGCTTACAATGAGAAGCGTTGTGACCTCCACGCTCCTGTAAAGGTTGTTGTTGAGGATATCGAGAATGGCAAGTACATCCGTCACACTGTCGAGACTTCTGTTGGTCGTGTTATCGTCAACGAACTCGTTCCACGTGAGATGGGCTTCGTAAACACCATTATCTCTAAGAAGTCACTCCGCGATATCATCGCTGACGTTATCAAGGCTGTTGGTTTCGCTCGTGCTTGTGAGTTCCTTGACGGTATCAAGAACCTTGGTTATCGTATGGCATACCTCGCAGGTCTGTCATTCAACCTTGACGATATCATCATCCCACCAGAGAAGGAGCAGCTCATCAAGGCTGGTAACGATAAGATCCGTGAGATCACCGATAACTACAACCTCGGCTTCATCACCGATACCGAGCGTTACAACCAGGTTATCGATACTTGGACACACGTAAACAATGATATCGGTAACATCCTTCTTAAGGAGATGACCGAGGCTGACCAGGGCTTCAACGCCGTATTCATGATGCTTGACTCTGGTGCCCGTGGTTCTAAGGACCAGATTAAGCAGCTCTCAGGTATCCGTGGTCTGATGGCTAAGCCTACAAAAGCAGGTGCCGACGACCGTCCAACCATTGAGAACCCTATCCTTTCTAACTTCAAGGAGGGTATGTCTGTGCTTGAGTACTTCATTGCATCTCACGGTGCCCGTAAGGGTCTTGCTGATACCGCGATGAAGACAGCCGACGCTGGTTACCTTACTCGTCGTCTTGTTGACGTTTCACACGACGTTATCATCAACGAGGACGACTGTGGTACACTCCGCGGACTTCTCTGCACAGCTCTCAAGAATGGTGATGAGGTTATCTCAAGCCTCTATGAGCGTATTCTCGGTCGTGTATCTGTTCACGACGTTATCAACCCACATACCAACGAGGTTATCTGTCCTGCTGGTGAGGAAATCAACGAGGCTCGTGCCAAGGCTATCGAGGATGCTGGTATCGAGATGGTTGAGATCCGTTCTGTGCTCACTTGTGAGTCTAAGCAGGGTGTATGTAAGAAGTGTTACGGCCGTAACCTCGCTACACAGCGCATGGTACAGAAGGGTGAGGCTGTCGGTGTCATCGCAGCACAGGCTATCGGTGAGCCAGGTACACAGCTTACTCTCCGTACGTTCCACGCCGGTGGTATCGCAGGTGGTGCTGCTGCAAACGCAACAGTTACCTGTAAGGTGGCAGAGGCTCGTATTGAGTTCGATGAGCTCCGTACCGTTCCATTCAAGGAGGACGACCGTGACTGTGAGATGGTAGTAAGCCGTCTTGCCGAGGTTCGTTTCATCGATCCTACAACTGGTGTCGTACTCTCTAACATGGCCGTTCCTTACGGTTCTTCACTCTACTATAAGAATGGTGATGTTGTTAAGAAGGGCGACGAGATCTGTCGTTGGGACCCATTCAACGCTGTCATCGTTACAGAGTTCAAGGGTAAGGTTAAGTTCCACGATGTTGTTGAAGGCCTCACATACAATGCCGAGACCGACGATACAACAGGTATGACCGATAAGGTAATCATCGAGGCTAAGGACCGTTCAAAGATCCCAACCTGTGAGATCATCGACGAGAACGGTGAGGTACTCGGACGCTATAACTTCCCTGTAGGTGGTCACGTTGTTGTTGACGACGGTCAGGTAATCGAGTCTGGTGCTACTCTCGTTAAGATTCCACGTACCGTAAGCCGCGCAGGTGATATCACCGGTGGTCTGCCACGTGTAACCGAGCTCTTCGAGGCTCGTAACCCAAGCAACCCAGCTATCGTCAGCGAAATCGACGGTGAGGTTAAGATCAACCCACAGCTCAAGCGTAACAACCGTGAGGTTACAATCGTTTCTAAGACTGGTGAGGAGCGCAAGTATCTCGTTCCAACAAGCAAGCAGTTGCTCGTTCAGGACCGTGACGCTGTACGTGCCGGAACTCCACTCTCTGACGGTGTAATCACACCAAACGATATCCTTGCCATCAAGGGTCCTACCGCTGTTCAGGAGTATATCGTGAACGAGGTACAGGATGTATATCGTCTGCAGGGTGTAAAGATCAACGATAAGCACTTCGAGATCATCGTTCGTCAGATGATGCGTAAGGTACAGATCAATGAGCCTGGTGATACATGCTTCCTTGAGAGCGATATCGTCGATAAGCTCGACTTCGCAGAGGAGAACGATCGTATCTGGGGTAAGAAGTACGTTATCAACGCTGGTGATTCAGAGAACGTACGTGCTGGTGAGATTATCTCAGCCCGCAAGCTCCGTGACGAGAACGCAAGCCTCAAGCGTCGTGACTTGAAGACTATCCAGGTTCGTGATACTATCCCTGCAACCTCTACACAGATCCTTCAGGGTATCACACGTGCCGCTCTCCATACCAAGAGCTTCATGTCTGCTGCATCATTCCAGGAGACAACGAAGGTGCTCAACGAGGCTGCTATCCGCGGAAAGAGCGATTCACTCCTCGGCATGAAGGAGAACGTAATCTGCGGACACCTCATCCCTGCTGGTACAGGTCTGCGTGAGTTCGAGAAGATTATTGTTGGTAGCAAGGAAGGCTATGAGCGTCTTCAGGCTAACCGCCGCAACGTCCTCGAGTTCTCTGACAGAGACCTCTAAGAATTGACATAATATTCTAAATATAAAATCCCTGCGATGCTTTTGCGTTGCAGGGATTTTTATGTTATAATAGCAGGCAATTTGTGGTTAAATAATTTTTTTCATACTAATATTTGGATGTTTCGATAATTTTGTCTATTTTTGCAAGCAGAATAATATTAGTCTTTATGTTTAAGAAGGAAGGATATTGGGATGTAGTGCCACAGATAAAAAACGTATCATTTCCTATACGTGGTAAATGGCAGGTAGATTTGGTTGATGGTCGTTCCATTATTATGCCAACCTCTGCTTTTCCATGCTTACGGCGTGTTTCTGTAAAAGAACGTAAGAATTGGTATCTTATAGGTGGAGGCGTTACATGGGATTCTTGTCCCGAAGTAATCCACATAGAACAATTGCTTGGTGACTATCAGAAATTCAATCACGAAGCGTAAAGGCAAAATCCCTGTAATGCAAAGAGTATTACAGGGATTTTTATGTAATAAACGCTAGTTAACTCCAAATATGTGAAAGGGTGGTTATATATTAATATAGCTCTATGCTATAGTTCCGATGAGTAGAACAAGCATTATTTGATTGCTCCATGATGTTTAATCGCTGGATAGATTTTAGTGACAGCCCATAAGCCTGGGTATGTACATTCATAAGTCTCTACTATTTTTGAAGGAATTTTCCAACATATAATAAAATCAGGCTTCAGAGAAGGGTATTTTTTACCGAATTCCTTTTGAAAGCGTTCAAAAGTCTCAGGAATACAATATTTGAATGCCTTCAATAATTGGGTATCAGGCTTTTGGCTTGAATATGAAGTTATCGTGTGTAAACCTATTCGAATAACACCTTTTGTTGCTTCTTCATATTTTTTTATTTCTTTTTCCAAACTTTGTAGTTGTTCATGCATCTTAACCCAACGAGATGTTAGATTTCTCTCTCTTGTTGTATCAGTAGTAAAGCAGTCAAAACTATGTTTTAACTCTATTACAAAACTGTATTTTTTGTATATGCACCAATAGTCTATTCTACCATTAAATTTATCTACTGGAAATCTTCTGTTTGCACATTCTCTAACTGCAGGAAATTTCTACCATAACCAAAGAATTGCAGAGTTTTGAAAGAGCTGGTAATAGGACACAATCAAGCCTTCTTTCTGAATATGTATAAGGCAAATCACAAAATATATCATTACAATATTTTGTACTCAACTTAGCCATATCAAAGAAAAGGTTTTCAATAAGCTCCTTTGCTATATTAAAACTATCATTTTTCTCTGTATTAGACTCCATCTCAACGAATGAGAGACCATGTTTTTTAATTTCTTTCATAAGCTTGTGTTTTATGTTTTGTGTTATTAATAATTGATATGCGTTTTCAGGTATTGAACAGGCAACGTGTTCATCTTGCAGATAGTTTAGCAACTTCCTCTTCTGCCCATTCTCTTTCCACGCGAGCTACCCACTCGCGTTTCTTGGCAATAGCAAGCTTCACGGCTGCAATAGCCTCTTCCCTTGTTTTGTACTTTATTGCTTTCATAATGAAAGTTTATATTTTTATTTACTTTGAGCAAAAGTACATAATATTCCTGAGACTTCCCAAAATTGCTTTTGTAATTTATTACGTGAGTTCGACGACTTGCTTCAGCGAACAATTTAAGTCTGCGAGGGCTGAACGTCGAAGAGGTCGGCGGCCGAAGGGAAAGCCAAAGCCCGCCAGCTAATAGGGCAGTCCGATAGGGCTGTTATTCGGTAGATGCGTGATTAAGGGAGGTCTGTAGGACCGACACCTAAAGTCTTCAAGTGTCGGTCCTACAGACCTTATTCCTCTAATATCGATAAATATAACAACACTATCGGACTGCCCTGTTAGATGTCGCTCTTTGGCTTTATTCGCAATGCTCATCAAGCTGCGCAAGTCCCTTCGTCCGCCGACCTCTTCGACGTTCAGAGCTATTTCATCGTATGGGCTTAATGTATATAAAATCTCCCTCCCTTGGGGAGGGTAGGGGTGGGTCTTAATTCTCCAACAAACAAGCCGATCTTCCCCTTCTCCTCAATAGATTCTCCATACATACTCCATAGATACTCCATAGATACTCCATAGTTTCGATGGAGTATCTATGGACTTACGATGGAGAATCATCAGAGGTAAAGCGGTAGCAGATAAAAAATATAAGGAAATATTTGGAGATACAACTTATATTGTGTAATTTTGCAACGACGAATTGAATTTACGTTTTAGGTTTACGTATAAGATCTAAATCAAAAGACGATAACATTCGAAATTATAACCAAGAACAAAACAATGATGACAAGAAAAAACAAAAACCACAAGCAATTCATGATGCTTATGACAGCATTCATGATGTCTTCTACATCGTTTGCACACGATGCCTATGTAGATGGTATTTACTACAACCTTGACAAAACGAAAAAAGAGGCTACGGTAACATTCAAGGGAGATGGGACTAAGAGTGATTCCTATTCTAAATCGGTTACTATTCCTGAAACCGTAAATGTAGGAGGCGTGACTTATAGCGTGACTTTTATCGGAAATGCAGCTTTCGGAAATAGTCACTCGGTTACTTCTGTCAGTATTCCTAATACTGTTACGAAAATAGGTTATGGCGCCTTTTATGGTACAGCTCTTACCTCTATCTATATCCCAAAGTCTGTTTCGTTTATTGACGAAATGGCTTTCAATAGCTGTAACTCTATGACCTCTATGACTGTGGATAAGGAAAACACCACTTTTGACAGCCGAGATAATTGTAATGCCATAATCCACACGGAGACAAACGAACTTGTTTCCGGTTGTGCTACATCCGTCATTCCAAATACCGTTGTACGTATTGCCAACTGGGCATTCTATTGTAACGACGGAATAAAAAACATCAATATTCCAGAGTCTGTTATAAGTATCGGTAATTATGCCTTTGGCGTATGTCCGGGACTCACTAATATCGTTATTCCGAACTCTGTGCAGTTCATTGGAACAGGAGCTTTCTCTTCATGTTATAATGCGACTTCTGTTACTATCTCCAATTCCCTGAAAGAAATAAGCACAGATGCTTTTGCCTGGTGTAATAAACTGACAGATGTAAACATTCCTGAATCTGTTACTACCATTGGGCAGGGAGCCTTCCGTGATTGCACCAATCTGAATTCTATCACTATCGGCTCATCCGTTAGCTATATCGATAATGAAGCCTTTAAGAATTGTAATCATATTTCTACCATAACAAATAAGGCCACAACTCCACAGACTTTGGGTGAAGGGGCGTTTAAGGAATTAAACAGTTGGGTAGAGTTGCATGTTCCAGAAGGCACAAAGAATGTGTATAAAGATAAAAACACGTGGAATCAATGCAATATCATTGATGATCTGAAACTATCTGCCGAACAAGAAAAGGGAGGTTCTACTGCCATAGCAAGTATCGAGAGATCAAAATCAATAGTGGCAGAAAAGATTTTCTCTATTTCGGGCAAGTGTCAAAATAAGCCTGTAAAGGGATTGAATATTATTAACGGAAAGAAATTCTTGGTGAAATGATTATGAAAAAGTATTCTTCAATATATAGCAGAGCAATAGTTCTTACTTTTGTTTTGTGCATCTCTTCTTTTGCCTATGGAGAAGTGATTAATGGCATCAACTATAGTCTTGACAAAGAAGCAAATACAGCTTCTGTTATAGCTGACGCAAACAACAAGTATTCTGGTGATATCGTGATTCCAAAAGCTGTTAGCTATGGGGGAAAGGAATACAAGGTTACAAGCATTAGTGACCAAGCTATGTCTAAATGTTCTGGCATTACTTCCGTAAAGATTCCTGAGTCGGTTGTAAGGATAGGGGCAGATGCTTTCTATGCTTGCACAAAACTTACTTCCATAGACATTCCTAACTCTGTGACTATAATTGGAGGTTGTGCCTTCAACCAATGTTCGGCTCTCACCTCTGTCACTCTGCCAAACTCTCTGAAGAAGATAGAAGGGTATATGTTCACGTCTTGTAAAAGCCTGAAATCGGTTGTTATTCCTAACTCAGTAACAAGTATCGGAGCTTATGCCTTTTCTGAATGCGAGAGTCTGACTTCTGTTACGATCTCTGAGTCAGTAACTTATATAGACAACTATGTTTTCTATAATTGTAATAATCTCAAGACTGTCATCAATATGTCAGTTACGCCACAGTTAGCATTTAGCAGCACCTTTTCTGTTTTTGGTGAGCTTCATGTTCCTGAGGGATGCAAGGACGTATATGCAGAATCTGCTATTTGGAAGCACTTTACTGATATAACGGATAATCCAGAGAATCCAACAGCCATTACAGCAGTCAAGGTTTCAGATGATAAGGCAAATAATTCCACGTATTCTCTCACAGGTCAACGAGTTTCATCGTCTTCCAAAGGTCTGGTAATAACCAACGGCACAAAGGTGATAAGGAGGTGATGTATCAAATACTTTGTCTTGTTAAAAATTAAAGTGAGGCATTGAGAGGAAACTTTCAGGATAAGACGGGGCGACAGACCGACTATTCGCGTTTCCATGCTTGCGTCGTGTTTCTGTAAAAGAACGTAAGAATTGGTATCTTATAGGTGGAGGCGTTACATGGGATTCTTGTTCTGAGGTAATCCACATAGAACAGTTGCTTGGTGATTATCAGAAATTCAATCACGAAGCGTAAGTTAAGTTCGCGCTTAAAGAATAAACTCCCAGCAATGTTGGCACGTTGCAGGGAGTTTTGTTATAATTCCTAAAAGCTATAAATATTCTTCTTCTACTATAGATTTGAAAAGATATTCTCAAGTTCTTTTCTATGCGTTTTCTTTAATGCGTGTAGAAAGATATGTTTTTTGTTATTCTTGTCAATTAGGCAAATAGCTTTTCTGTCGATGTAAGCACCCGTCAATTCGCTTATTACAAACTCATTTGTACCAGCAAATATTATATTGCTTATTCTTATTTTGTTATCGTATATCTTAATGCCAGTAAGCTTTTTCAAGAGGAATAATCCCCATCCTATAAGGAACAGGATAAATATAATGCTGTTGTTTGAAAGAATAAACATTCGATACGCTATCAGTAAAATCATTAGTAGAGCTGTTATATTAGATGGAGAAGTTAATAGCTCAACTATATTAGGCTTATATTCTGCATTATATTGCTTAAATAAGAGTTCTTTTTCTTCGCAAGATAATTTGGTCTTATTCTCACATAAGCCTACACTCTTATTCAGAGAAAGAAGATATTTGTTTAAACCAAAATACCAAGATCTTATTTTTACCACAGTTCCATCCTTTATGTGAATTTCAGTACAAACATCCTGATTCAATCCATTTTTGACTAATGTAAGTTTCTCAATATTTTCATGTTTTATGATTTTATTTGCCCATAATGGATAATGAAAAACTAGTTTGTCTTCATATGTGGTGACAAGATATGGGGCAAAAACAAACATCATAAAAAGGCAAAACAGAAGTGCAAATATCAGCAAAGATATATATATCATATCTTTAGTTTCATTATATCCAAAATCAATTTGAGTTCCACTACATACTGTATATAGAGACATTATTGTTGGACAAAGTGGAATTAGCATAATGAAAAGATACAAGCTAAAATGGTCTTTCTTCATATGAATAAAAGTTTAATTTGAATGTAATATGCCAAGATGAAATTGCATACAGAATGAGGGATTTCATCTTTGCTATATTAAAACTTTCATTTTCCTCAGTATTAGACTCCATCTCAACGAATGAGAGGCCATGTTTCTTTATTTCTTTCATAAGGTGATGTTTTTTATGATATGTGTTATTAGTAATTGTTTAGATGGTGCAAATATATACAAATTTTTCAAGAATTCATACAAAAACAGGGCGTTCATCTTGCAGATAGTTTAGCAACTTCCTCTTCTGCCCATTCTCTCTCCACGCGAGCTACCCACTCGCGTTTCTTGGCAATAGCAAGCTTCACGGCTGCAATAGCCTCTTCCCTTGTTTTGTACTTTATTGCTTTCATAATGAAAATAATTTTATAAGAAAATTGACAAACAATGTATTTTGAGTCGCAAAATCGTAAGCATTACTTTGTTTGTACTTCGTTGCTTTTCCTCTTTCCCTCCGAAGTAAATACCATATAAATACCATAAAGATACCATATAAATACCATAAAGATACCATAAATTATGGTATTTTTAATGTGTTTTAATGGTAAATATTTGGTCTTTTATTTGGATTTTCTACGGACTTTCACTATCTTTGCAAAAAAATTAGATACTTCAATAATTAAAATCCAAAAGAAATATGGCAAGAGTAGAGAAGAATGGAAATTTTAGTGGCACGATTGACAATGTGGTTTACAGAAACTACAATGGTACAATTGTAGCTTGTCAAAAACCGACAACTTATCGTGATGCGAAGGCTGAAGGGCAGGTCGTGTATAGAGTAAAAATGCGCAACATACAGAATATATATGCTGCGTTGAAGGAGGCTCTGAGAGGAAACTTTCAGGATAAGACGGGGCGACAGACCGACTATTCGCGTTTCCAAGGCGTTAATATGCAAAAGCCTGCCGTATATCTGAACAAGAATGAGGTTGCCATGAAAGCCCAGGTGGTGGCTCCGTATATCGTTTCGTTCGGTACTCTTCCTCAGATAGAATATGAGATTAAGGATAATTCTCTCGTGACAAATATCAGTCTCGGAAATCTCTCTATTACCGCTGATACTACGGTTTCAGAAATAGCTCTTGCTATTGTGAAGAATAATGATGGCTGGGAATATGATGATTGTCTTGAGTTTATGGTTGTCAGACAGTCGGAAGGAAAGATTCCAACTGCCAAATGTAGCTTTGCACATCTGTCACTCGACAGGAACGATACTTCTAAGTTGTCTGAGGCCCTTGTTGTTCGTAATACCAATCAGATAGAGCTTGGTTCAAGTGCGGAGGGCTTCCTTCAGATGAATGTTTCTGATAATGGCGGTTTCGCTGTAATAAGAAAACGTATGGCAAGCAAGGGACTAATGACATCTACACAGGAACTTGCAATCAACAATCCGTTGTTCGACCAATATCATAGTGAGAAAAACAAGCAAAAGGCTATGGACAGCTATGGGGTGAACAGGAATAAAAGCTTTCTTGTGCCATAGAGTTCAGTAAACTATGAATTGCCTGGAAGGCAACATCATTTGTAACCGGGGTGCATACTCGACGAAGGAGAGGATGCCCCCTCGCTATGTACTGTCCTCCAGACAGTTAAAGAAGTAGAGGTTTAATCCCCGCACATTCTCGTTTCACTCGCATGTACGAGGTTACTAATCGTGCTGTCTTCCAGACAGTTTTTATTTTCGGAAGTTTATTTAAGTTATTACATAACTGAAAATTCTCAGACCTTGAAGAATATGCTTCTGGTCTGAGAATTTCTATTTTGAGAATATGATGAGATTTGAAGATGTTTTAGTCTTCGGGAGTAGGGGAGGCTGGCTCTTTATCGTAGCTGTTAACGATAGCAGCCACACATGAGTCTGACCATACGTTTTCGGCTGTCTCTATCATATCAATAATGGTGTAGATTGGAAGGATGATGCCGAGAATGGCTATCGGAGCTCCTACACCTGACATTAGAGAGAGGGTAAGGAAATAGCAGCCCATAGGGACTCCTGCGTTTCCTATCGCAGAGACAACGGAGATAACGATCCATAACAGGATAGTTGGTAACGTGATTGGTGTGCCGCCATTCTGCATCACGAAGAGAGAGGTTACGAGAATAAAGGCTGCACATCCGTTCATGTTTATCGTGGTGCATATAGGAAGAACGAAACGGGCGATGTTCTTGCGTACTCCCAGACGGGTCTCAGCACTTTCCATCGTTACAGGAAGGGTGGCTGCGCTACTCTTTGTGAAGAGAGCCATAAGTACGGCAGGCATCATTCTGCCTAACACGTGGATAGGATTCATGCCTCTTGACAAAAGGAACAGAGGCAGAACGACAAAGAACTGGATTACGTTTCCTCCGATTACTACCAGTACGTATTTTCCGATAGAATCGGCAACAACACCTGCTGAAATCTGGGCTGAGAGTTGGGCAGAGAAGGCTACGATACCAAGTGGAAGAGTCCAGATAAGGCCTCGGATGAGCAGGAACAGAAGCTCCTGAAGTCCTGACAATCCCTTTACCACTACAGCCTTATTCTCAGATTCTGGCAGTTTTGACAAGCCAATACCTACAGCAAATGCGAGCAAGAGCAGAGAGAGGACGTTACCTTCAAGGATTGGTCGCACGATGTTGTTAGGTATGATGCTGATTAGGTGGTCGAAATATGAGGTCTGAGGGGTTTCGGTATAGTCGGCACTATTGCTTATAGCCTCTAAAGGAAGGTTTCCTGGGGCAACCAACACGAACAGTATTGCTCCTACGGCAGCAGCAGCAAAGGTTGTCAGTAGGGTATAAGTGAGTGTACGGCCGAAGATTCTGCCTGAGCCCTGAGAACCGAAGGTTGCAAAGGTGGTGATAACAGCCAGTACGATAGTAGGGACAGCCAATAGCTGAAACAGCCTTGTATAGACTGTTGCTATAAAGTCCATAGTTGTGTTGAGCCATCCAAGCCCTAACAGTCCTAATAGCGCACCCACTATGAGTGCTCCTATCCATATTAATGTTTTCTTCATATATTATGACGTGAGTTTGAGTTTGAGGAAAGTAAATTACCAGTAAATTAAAACCAGTAAATTATTATTTTTGAACACAGATTAAAGGATTATCTCGCTTGCGCTCGTGATTTGCATCTGTGAGATCTCAGATATCTGTGGTTAACTGAATCCGGTCGCAAAGATACGAATTTAAATTGAAAGTTCGGGCGCAAAGCTCCAAGAACTTTGACACCCGAACCGAATAAAGATTAAAAAAATATATAACTTCACTAAGTGAAGCGACAATATCGATTACTTATGTGTCTGACGCCATGTGTGTGCATAGTCGATAACGGCACGAAGCTTCTCCCAGTCTGTATCGCCAGGAACTGTGCAGTCAGCACCGAGGATGAAGTTTGGCGCAGCATCCTTGAGAACCTTGTCAACTTCTGCCTTTGCCTCCTCAAGAGTACCCTTTGAGATTACGCCAAGACGCTCAAGACCACCGAAGATTGGACGACCGAAACGCTTCTGAGCCTCCTTGAGGTTGAGGGTAGAGCCGTCAGAGAACTTCAAAGGAACGTTGATGATGCTTGCTGGATAATCTGCATACTCATAGAGAGCCTCTGCATTCTTGTAAGGAGTACCATAGTCGCAGATGTGGAGGATGTTGATAAGACCAATCTCGTTGGCAACCTCAGAAACGTGCTTGTCCCATGGGCGAATCTGCTCTTTCCAGATCTTTGGAGAGATTGTGTTACCATCGCCACCCTGGCTTGATACGTAGAAGCCGTCAGCACCATGCTTTCGTGCAGAACGAAGATAGTTCTCGATAGAGAGTGAGAGGTTCTTGATAGCCTGTCCGAAAGCCTTTGGATCTTCCTCAATGAGCTTCTTGAAATCCTTGCCACGACCGAGAGTCTGGTGAGCAAGAGCGAGAGGAGAGTAAACGGTAGGAAGGATGAATGCCTCCTTGCCAAACTCGCGAGCGAGATCCTCGATAACTGCTACCTGTGGAGCAAAGAACTCTTCGCTATATACTGGAACCTTCTCCCAGTCCTTACCTGACTGGATATCAATCTTTGGAACTGCGATTTCGTAGAATACCTTTACGAAATCCATGTTTGTAGCCTTATAGAATGCCTTGTGATCTTCTACTGCCTTACGACCGAGCTTATTCTCGAAATGGAGGAAGAATCCTGCTGGAACATACTCGTTAGGACGGCTCTGGTCAAGAACCTGAAGGATACGCTCACGACGATTGTCAGCTACTGACTGCTGAGCGTTTACTGCCTGAATACCTGTTGTGGCTGCGATAAGAGCCACGATTGCTGTTTTAAAATTATTTGTCTTCATTGTTTATTATTTTTTTAATGTTTATTCTACTTTTAATCTTTACTCTATATTCTTTAATCTTTAATCAATTACTGATACTCTGGTCCGTAAGGGCCGTCACCAGTCTCACCGCTGTAACCCCAGTTCTGTTCAAGGTTAGGGTTCAGGATAATCTGATCCTGTGGGAGAGGGAGAAGGTAGTTCTTTTTTGATACGTTCTGTATCTTTGTAGTCTTTGTTCCCTGAGTCTCAGCATCCGTAGGAGTGTTAGCCTTGACATACTTTACAAGGATATGCCAGCGGATAAGGTCGAACCATCTCTGACCTTCGAGAACGAACTCTAGACGGCGCTCTTCGCGCAGACGCTCACGGAACTGCTCTTGTGTGAGACCTTTAAGGTCGAGGTCTGAACCATCGCTTGGCTTGTTCTGAACATTGGTGTAAGGATTCCAGTAAGCACGACGGCGAACCTGGTTTATAGCATCATAAGCAGCTGCTGTAGGACCGTTTAGCTCATTCTCGGCCTCAGCCTTTATCAAGAGGATTTCTGCATAACGGATGATGACTGTATTTGTTGACTGACCGGCAGCATTACCGCTTGATTCCGGCTTCGCATAGTTAAGAGAGTCGATGTACTTACGGAAGCGTGGGATGGTGAAGACGAAATCCTTACCTGTGTTTGGATCGTAGAGTTTCTTTGCCCAAGAACCGTCGCGACGCTGGTCGCGTGGGTCTGTCTGCTCATAATACTTATCGCTTGTTGCCAGAAGTACAGGCTCGGCATCGCTCCAGTTGGTAGCAAAGACACAGTGGCCAGATACGTTTCCGTTGATAGTTCTGTCATGCTCTACGGTAAAGATATGCTCTGGACCGTTCTTCTTATCAACTGACCAGTTGTCGATGAACTTGTCAAGCAGATGATACTTGCCTGAATCTATGACCTTCTGTGCATAGTCGATAGCATTCTTGTAGTATTCCTTCTGATTAGCGCGACCTTTTTCTGTAAGAGTCTGTGCCCACACCAGATAAACCTTTGAGAGCAGAGCCTCAGCTGAGAGGCGTGAAGGCTTGCTATCGCGGTTAGAGTAGTTGTCAGGAAGGTTTTCTGCAGCTTTGAAATCGCTTACTATCTGCTCATAGACCTCGTCTATGCTGTTACGAGGAGCACCTTCACCCTCGCCATCGTGTAGAACGATAGGCACACCACCAAAGTATCTTACGAGATTGAAGTACATCAGACCGCGAAGGAAACGCGCCTCGTTGATGTAGTTCTCCTTTGACTGATCGTCAATCCAGTCGGCATCGGTGAGCTTGTCAATAACCACATTAGCACGGTTGATAGCTGTATAGTGCTCTTCCCATGCATAGCCTACGAAGAGGTTTGTAGGCTGAATGGCGAAGTTTGAAAGCTCGCGGATATGAGCTGAGTTGGTCTGTGCACCAGCCTTCACATAGTCTGTCTGAAGATCGTTGATATATACGCTCTGGTTGTTGAACATACCATAGAATCCATCTACTGTGAATTCCTGATAGATACCGTTGATAGCGGTCTCGATATCTTGCTTGCTCTTGTAGAAATTGTCCCTGTCTATAGAGCTGAGTGAGGTCTGGTCAAGGTCGGCGCAGGAGGTGATAAGAAGAATAGACAAAGCAGCGACCCCTTTCTGCCCTGCGGGCTTCTTTCCCCATAAAGGGGCAAGAGGCTGGCGCAGTATGGACTTTATAGTATTTATTAGTATATTCATTTTCAATTATCTTTTATCTTTAATCGTTATTAATTAGTTTGTGCGGCTCCCTCCCTACGGAGGAAGGGTAGGGCTTAGGGGTTTTATTACAGCGTTATATTAACACCTACGAGAACTGTTTTAGCTGCTGGGTATGTACCGTTGTCAATACCCTGATATATTGCGCTTGTCTCGTCGCTACCGCTACGGTTTGCTTCTGGATCATATCCTCTGTAGGATGTGAATGTGAAGAAGTTCTGCAAAGAGAGATACAGATGGAGCTTAGTGTCCTTTGTAATCTGTGGCACAGGCAAGGTATAACCAATCTGTATGTTGCGAATCTTCAGGTAAGAAGCATTCTCTACAAAACGATCATCGGTGTAGATAGAAGTAGCGTTGCTTGCCTTCTGAATAGTGTTGCTTGGATTTGTAGGAGTCCAACGGTCTGCAACAGTTGCAAGAGGGTTGTAATAGTAGCCGTTTCCTCTTTCAAGGCGACATGCCATCTCGTTGAACAGCTTATTACCGTAGCTACCGCTTGCGCTTACGAACAAGTCCCATTTGCCGTATGTCAGCTTGGTGTTGAAACCGTATGTGAAGTCTGGCTGAATGTTGCCAAGTACTACGCGGTCCTGCTCGTTTACCACACCGTCGTTGTTGATATCCTCAAACTTTGGATTACCAGGCTCAACGGTTGAGATTGTCTGTGCTGGCAAGCTACTCAAATCCTCGTTGCTCTGAATGATTCCCTTGAAACGATATCCGTAGAAAGAACCGAGAGGTTCACCAACCTTAACAATGAGCGGATTGGTATATCCGTGGCTTGGAATGAAGTATTCTGCATTACCAAGACTTGTCACCTCGTTCTTGTTATGGGCAATGTTTCCGTTCAATGTCCAGCGCAGTTTCTTTGTCTCTATCAGAGTGCTTCCCAGTTCAAGTTCTATACCCTTGTTGGTAACAGAACCTACATTGCGAAGTACAGTATTGAAACCTGTAACCTGCTCTACTGGTACGTTGAGCAACAGATCGCTCGTCTTCTTGTAGTAGAAGTCAAGAGTAGCAGTAAGTCTGTTCTTGAAGAATCCTGAACTCAATCCTACGTTGTAAGATGTAGTAGTTTCCCATTTCAAGTCAGGGTTAGACTTGTTGCTTATCACATAGCTCGTAGCACGCTCGTTGTTCACGATGACTGTCTTTGGAACAACATTGGCTGCAAACTGATAGTCGCCTATCTCCTGGTTACCAACTACACCTACAGATGCACGAAGCTGAATGAAATCAACGTCCTTGCTAAGGTGCAGCCATTTCTCACGGTCAATGTTCCATGATGCTCCGAGAGAAGGGAACCAACCCCAACGCTTGTCCTTGGCAAAACGGCTTGAACCGTCGGCACGAAGTGTGAGAGAAGCATTATATCGGGAGTCGAAACTGTAGTTGAAACGGCTGATCCAAGACTGAAGCGTAGAGATATAGTGACCGCTTGATGATGGCTGAGTAGTGCTTGCTGCACCGAGGTTGTCAAAGCCTGTTGCATCGTTGCTGAATCCGTATGCAGTTGTAGCAATTCGGCTGCGGTCTGTATATTGTGCGGTATAACCGGCAAGAATTGTCAGCGAGTGCAGTTTCTTGAATGTATTGCTATAGGTAGCAGTATATTCTGTCTGCCAGATATGTGTCTTGGTCTGACCTACGGAAGCATATCCGTTGTTTGGCAATCCGTCTGAGGTATATGAAGGAGCGTAGTAGCTCTGGCGGGTGTTAGAGATATCTGCACCGAGACTCGCTTTCAGTTTAAGCTGAGGAATGATAGTCCATTCTGCAAAACCAGTACCGAGAAGTCGTGTATTCTCTGTTTCTGTCTGGTAGTTCACCATATCGCTGATTGGATTTCCTACCTTACCGTTGTAGATATCCACGCTCGTTGGGTTTGGATCATAGTTGAAAGAACCATCCTCATTATAGATAGGAGCGTATGGAGTGTGGGATATTGCACCATACCAAGAGTTGGCAGCAAACATAGAACTTCTGTCTGACATACCTGTCATCTTGTTGTATGCACCACTTGCATTCACACCAATCAGAAGGTTCTTGAACACGTTGCGCTCATAATTCACTCTTCCTGCATAGCGTTGCAAACCGGTATTAAGAAGAATACCTTCCTGATCCTTGAAACTACCGCTGATGCTATAGCGTGAAACCTCGTCACCTCCTACAGCTGAAAGCTGATGTTCCTGTGTGAAAGCGGTCTGCAAAGCTGCATCCTGCCAATTGTATGTTGCCTTTGGCTCATCCACTCTGTAACCAACCTCACCGTTCTCGTAAAGCTCGTTCCAGATGTCAGCCCATTGCCAGGCATCAAGGAAGTCGAGTTTCTTTGCTATCGTGCTCCATCCGAAGGAAGCGCTATAGTTGATGTTGTTCTTGCCATGAGAACCTTTCTTTGTGGTGATGATAATCACACCGTTAGCGCCTCGTGTACCGTAGATAGCGGTTGCAGAAACATCTTTCAGCACCTCAATGCTTTCAATATCTGAAGGGTTGAGGAATGACAATGGATCGAGAGTGGCATCTGAACCACGAGCACCAGTCTTGTTTGATGAAACGTCGTTATACACAATGAAACCGTCAATAACATAGAGAGGCTCGTTACCACCAGTAATAGAATTACCACCGCGGATTCGGATGATGCTTGCAGCACCTGGCTGACCAGAGGTAGTGGTTACATTCAAACCTGCTACAGCTCCCTGCAAAGCTCCTTCTACTGATGTATTGTTCTTGCGAAGCAATTCGTTGTCAACAGAAGAGATGCTACTTGTCAGCTCCAATCGCTTCTGTGCTCCATAACCCACCACAACAACCTCGTTCAGTCGGCTTGAGTTATCTGCCAGAGTAATTTCCACAGGCTCTTCAAAGTCATAAACATCTACATCAAGAGGACGATAGCCTACATATTCAACTTTCAATGTAAGTGGTGCATCCAATTTTGTCTGGAGAGAGAAGTTACCATCCACATCGGTAACTACACCTGTTCCTTTTTCTGATTTTACAATTACCGCAGCTCCAATGAGCGGTTCTCCTGTGCGTACATCGGTAACGCGTCCTTTTATAAGACCTTGCGCAATAGCCAATAAGGGGCTGATTGCAACAAGTGTTGCAATAAACAATCTTTTTACCATGCTTAAAAAATTTTGTATTGTGTTTTTTGAGTTGAAGGTTTAAGGCTAAAGGCTAATGACCTTAGACTTTTGACTTTAGACCTTTGACCTTAGACTTTTGCCCTTTGCCCTTACTGGTTCTGAGCTGTCAGTGTGTTCTGTACCTTATTAATCTGAGTACTTGCCTCTTTCTTGTCGAGGTTAAGCAAACCATATTCATGATTGTACTTAGTACCATTCTCAAGTACCCACTGAAGGAAACGGTTCACAGCTTCATCGGTGTTGCTGAAAGAAATACCAACTTTCTCAACTGCAATCTCTGATGGCTTTCCGCTCTCCAGAACCTGAAGAACATCGTCAAGAGAACCATTGTTGCTGAATGTGTCAGCAAGATTCTTCTTCAAGTCAAGACTTACGATAGAGAGGTCAGCCTTCACATGGCGGTTCTTCAAGTCAAAGACATTTGAAAGAGCGTTGAAAGTAACGCCGAGAGGATCCTTAGTAATAGCGGTGTTGAGGAACAAGTCATCACCAGAGATGCGCTTGCCACGGAAACTGCTGCTCTCCTCACCGAAGTTGCGGGCGAAAGAAGAAGCTACAGATGTAGCATTGCTACCGCTATAAACCACGATTGTCTCGAAAGCCTTGTTCTTCTTTACATCCTCGTCGAAATCCTCGTTAAGGAAGAAGAGCTGCTTGAGCTTCTTAGCGTTAAGATGCTTTCCTTCGAGCAGACGTGCAGCCTCTGAGCTACGTGCGGTAATAGGCAGCACGGCTGTCTCTCCGAAATATATAACCTGATTGATGCCGTTTGTGTTTATGTTGTCATTATTATCTGAAACAACATTCAAGTCGATGTCCTCTTGGTTTGCAGAACCTTTTACAATCTGGAAAGTAACACCTGGCTCTGTCTTTGCGTATTCCTCAATCCACTTCTCAATGAGAGGACGTGCGAAACGTGGACTCTTAATTGTGCGAACATTGCTTTCTGAATTGTTAGCACCATTACCCTTTGCTTCTACGCTGCTGAGTCCGAAACCTAAAAATATAGCTAATGTAAAAATAATCTTCTTCATAATTGTTCTCGTGTTTTTTTGTTGTGTTTTATTATTATATATGTTATACCTGAGTACTGTTCTTCCGACAGTCTCTTACATCATTGCCATCATCATTCTCTGGCAACAACAACCCTGCATTCGCATTCGCTTTGTATTGTCCATCGTTTTGTTCATTTTCTTTAATGTTTCTTTTTTTTGCCTTCTAACTTCCTCCCTACTGGGAGGGCGGGGGAGAGGCCGTTGTCATTCTGATTTCTGAGTGCAACGTGCAAAGCATCCTCGCACTTGAAAGATAACGAACGTCGGCTGCAAGCCGGTGCGTGTTTTAATCTTTCGAGTGCAAAATTACTACATTTTCCTCACTCCCGAAATCCCTAACATTCGGCATTCTTATACCATAAACATGGTATTTGGGGTATAAAATGGTGACATAAAAACAATTTTACGCCAATTCGACCATATTTTTTGTCGAATTGACGCTTAATTGTACTAACATTTTGGTGAAAAACAAGAAAGTTTCTAAAAAAGAAAATTGAACAATGATAAATAACGTCAGTTCGATGACTTGCTTCAGCTTGTTGAGCCTTGCGAAAAATTGTTTTGTCGGCTTGCGCCCTGAAAGGGCAAAGTTTGCTCTTAGCCCAGGGCAACGCNNCCTACAGGGCGAAATTGACAAACTTCAATGTACCTAGGGCGATGCCCTAGGCTATTAGCTTGTTAGCCTTGCAGGCTGTTTCAGCAATTTGGTCGAACTGACGTTAAATACAAGTTAGAAATGCTGCGATTCGTTCGAGAACAGATGTAATCTGTATTTTTCATTGTTCACTTTTCACTTATCATTTTATAGTTGCAGCGATATATTCATATATATATTACGTCCTTTCTGCGGAATGCGGCACCAGTCGGCGTATGTGGTGTAACGCTTGTCAAACAAGTTCTCTATACCAGTACGCAAAGCAAGTTGATGACCAGAAACTGAAAATTGATAATTAGCAGAGAGATTGACAATTGCCCATGCCGATGTTTGTGTCTCACCATATTTCTTTCCGTAATTTGTCTGTCGTGCATTACCAGTCAGTTCTGCCTTTCCCTGAAAACTGCCGAGATGCAGGTTCAAACTTGTAGTATAGCTGAAAGGCGAAATCATTGGTAGCGTGTCACCCTCATCGTCAGTTCCGCTGCTATAGCCTAAGCGTGTATTCCATGCAAGCCACGGCAGGAAATCCCATTTAGATGTTAGAGATGTGTTTATGATTCTCGAATGCGAAAGGTTGCCATAGACCTTCACGCCCTCAGCACCAACTGTCATCGCACTTAGTCGCGATTCAAACTGTCCGATGATATAGTTTGAGAAGAAGAACGAATTAGCATCAAAAGACAATTGAAAATTGTCAATTGACAGTTTATAGTTGGCATTCAGCTCTATAGCACTCTCGTTCTTCAGTCTCGGATTACCGATATAGTCATACTGGTCGAAAGTGTTGTTAAGATAATAACCGTATGCCTCAGTAACCGTAGGAGCCCTGCTTCCCCAACCTGTCCCAACAGAGAATTGTGAATTACCTATTGATAATTGGTAACTGGCTGCTATGCGACCTGTAGTTTGATGATACTCTTGTTTCATACCCGGAAAGAATACACCAAGAGCTTTATAACCCTCATCGTTGTTCAGTCTCTGATGCTGCCAAGACAATTTGCCCGATAAGTTCAATACCGAAACGCTACTAAGGCGGATATTATCGGCAAGCGCAGCTCCAGTATTAAATGTACCCACATCTGGCCATGTCACCATATACATCGGCGCAGCACCACCAGGGTACATTGTCATGTCGGCAAACAGACGGTTGTAGTATAGGTCATAGTTTGCTGTAAGCTCATGACTGCCTTTCGTGCCACGCAGCAAGCTATACAATCCTGCCGTCCAACTCTCGCCCGGCATATCCATGTGAATCTCAACATCTGGGCGCGTCGTATCGTCCATTATGTGGGTGATATGGTTGTAGTATGCCTTTGTTTCCCACGACTGCACCAACTTTTCTTCCCATTTCCGACTATATGCCAATGAGGTGATGAATGCTTCTGCCTTCGAAACATCCATGTTAAGGGCAGGATATCCCACATCTGTTGCACGGTCAAAGATGAAAGTGCCCTCTATGGCATCTGATGGCGAGAGGCTGAATCCGAAGTTGTCATAGATATTCACTTTCTGAAACTGTGAGAAGTTCACCACCCTTCCGCCACCTTCCTTGTAGTTGTCGGCATGGCGAAAGAAGATGCCTCCGTTAGTATAGAACGAATTGGAAGTAAAAGCAGCACTTGCACCATATACCTGCATGTTGCCGTTACTCTCATAGCCAATATCGGCACTTGCATTAAAAACATTTGCCCCAAAACCAGCCTTATGCAGTTTCAGGTCAAGAGCTCCACCGATGTTACCTGTAGCCTGCGGATTACCGTTAAGGCCAGAGTTTAGGAGAATGCTCTGCAGGTTTCCGCTCTCCACATAGCTCGTCACAGGATCCATCTTATCTGTGCAGGCATAGAATATCTTCATACCGTCGATAGTGGTAGAGACACGCTCCGTCTGCATATTGTTCACGGTCGCTTCCCAGGCATACGATCCTCGTCTGACCAAATCCACATGGTTCAGTTCCTTCAGGTGCTCGTCAATAGATGCCGCCTGTCCTTTGGCCGACCTCTTGCCGCCCTGTCCATTAGCAACAACCACCACCTCTTCCAATCGTTGTGGTTCGGTGGCGGTTGTATCTGTCTGTAATATGGTTGATAATAAAAGAATTCCTATCATAAGTACCCCCTCCTTCTCCCCCCGAGGGGGAGAGTTTTTATATACAAAAATACTATTGAAAAACGACACTACGCCCTTATATTTTGCTTTCGCCATCTAAAAAAACAGGACAAAACCCCAAAAAACATATAAAAACAAAATGTTTTATTATGTTTTCTTTTGTTTTAATTGGTTTTTCTAAATGGCGAAAGCAACTATAAGGGGAGAGTTTCTATATACAAAAATACTATCAAAAACCTCCCTCCCTTGGGGAGGGTAGGGGTGGGTCTAAATCGTCACATCCCAATACAGAGAGCTGAGGTCTTCCTCGCCACCTGCCACGACATTACCCTTGTCATCCTTAACGGTGAAGTGAATGCGCCACAAACCAGTCATAGTGAGGTTGACATTACCCTGATAACTGCCGTCCTTCTGTTTCACAAGCGGAGTATTGTCCGGTGATGTGTGGTTGCCCATATCAGGCATACGAGGGTCAATCTCCACGGTAAACGTCTCAGAAGCCAATGCGTATGGGGTGGTGATTGGGTCACTCTTTTTTGAGATATAAGCCTGAATCTTGTTAGAGCCAGTCTTCCAGTCGTTAGGATTAACCAAAGAAATGAAGTATGTATCATCGCCCACCTTGAAAGACTTGAGCCATGCCTGTCCCTCTGGCAGACCATTTACCACGATATCCTGCTTCTCAACCTTGTCTTCCTTGCCCAGTATCTGAATATCGTATGAGAGAGTCCAAGAACCTGCCTCGCTGGTGTTCATAATGAACGAAACCCATGAGCGTTTCACAGCGATAACATCTTCGCTGAATCTCTCTGCCGCAGGACCAGTAGGGGTGCTGTGATACATATCCATCTTTACCATGTGCATCAGAGGGGAGATGTTTTTCACCTCAAGATCCTTAACGTAGTTGCCTGTCAATCTCTTAGTGGCTACAAAGAAAATCTCGTTGTATCCGTTATGTAAACTGCCATCGCGAGTATAGGCAAACACATTATAATTACCGTCAACCTCCTTCGTCAATCCCGGCACAACCTTCACCGTCTGGAGGAATTTATACACATGCAGGGCATCTTCAGCCGTGCAGCATTCCACATCTTCGGTAAGATTTATCCCCGGAATCTCTATACCACTCTCTACACCGTCATCATTGCTGTTGCAGGCGGTAAGAGCAACAGCAGCAAGAACCCAAAACAATCTTTTTACTTTTTTCATAATGCTTTATTTTATTAATGACCTTAATCCTTTGACTTTAGACCTTTGACTTTAGTCTTTTGACCTTAGACTTTAGACTTTTGCCGATTGACAAAATCTTGTTGCCTTCCGGCTGACACATACTCCGATGTTATCAACATCGGACTTCCCTCTCTACGGGAGAGGGCGGGGGGAGAGGCCGTTGTTCTGTTTGTTTCAATCTTTCGAGTGCAACGTGCGAAGCATCCTCGCACGAAAAAAATAGTCAACGTCAGCTGCAAGCTGGTGGACGTCTCCGATTTCTGAGTGCAAAGGTACTAAGTTTCTCCCACTCCCGAAATCCCATGTCTTAGGCATTTGCATACCGCAATTGTGGTATGTGATAAAAAATTCCCTTTTAACAAGCGCATTATATATATTTTTCTCTGAAAAAAATTGATTTTTTTCCATGCACTTTGATTCTGCTTTAATATTTAACCTGAGTTCGACAACTTGCTTTAGCCTGATGATCCTTGCGAAAAAATTTATTAATTACAAAATATAGGGTGTGTATAAAAAATGTTTGACCATTTGACCATTTGACCTAAAAAAAGGGCTCTCGTTTCACAACGAAAGCCTTTCCAAAGAAAAACTACAAAAATCGGGTATATGTATGTTTAACTAAACTCGTGAATATCCCTTATCGTCACGGTGATTTCTTCCCCGTTCTTGTCTGCCTCGTATATCAGATTATTCAACGCAGCAAAGCATTTGCGTGAATTGTTCAGAAGCGGAAGAACGACACCGTTCTTTGCCGTTGGATGTTCACCAACTAATATGCATCCCTCAGTATCTTTCGGATAGTTTCCTGCATGGAACATGATACCATTGAAATGCGGAACGTTCTGGAGGAAAGGCATTTTCTGCCCGAACTTCTTGCTGAACTGATATCTCACCTTATACTGACCGCATGGAATCGCGGTCTTTCCTTTCACCTTACTTTCCCTGTTCCAGTTGATGGAATGAGGCTCTAATGTCTCACAAAAACGAACACATTTTGTTGGGGTATCGTTTCTTACTATCTCCAAACTGCCTATTGTGCAGTTGGGAAGGAAATGTTTACGTGTTACGATTATATTCATAAGCGACTAACTCCAGCCCCCCTCCGTCTCCCCCGAGGGGGAGAGGGTTTTATATAGCTTTTATCGCTTTCAGGGGGATAAATTAAAAATTAATAATTAAGGATTAATACTATCTAAAATTTCCTCCCCCTCGGGGGAGTTAGAGGGGGGCCAGGCATTTCTTATATTGCCCTTTCCCAACTCTTTCCAACTTGCCTGCTTTCACATATCTGTGCAACAAGAGCTTTACATTGCCACTTTGAGGTGAAAGTCTCTGGCAAGAGGTTCAGAATCGGCTCGGCAGTCTTTCTTCCGTCTGTGCTCTGCCTGATAAGCTGATATGCGCTCTCTATGTTCTTCTGCACAGAGTGACCGAACAGCCTGCACATTGTATAGTGCGCAAACTCACCAACCCAGCAACAGAAATCAACAATCTCCCTTGTCTCCTTGCCATAGAGTGCTACAAACGGAATGGCTGCCCTCATCATAAACTCTCCGCATCGGTGCGAGAGATCTGCCTCGGCATCAGTCAGAAGTCCGTCATTATAGCGCACTTCCAACTCGTCAAACCAATTCTCTATCGCCTTT
>CADBXL010000048.1 GCA_902798615.1 uncultured Bacteroidales bacterium
TATGCTATGAGCTTTTGCCCCTTCGGGGCGCTATCGGCTGGATAATCATTTTAGGTTTTTCCCCTTTCATTGTCCCTCCCTTACTCTTCCCTCGTCCCTTCCTTCTTCCTCCTATGATCCTTCGCTCTTCCTCCGTACCAAAGTCGGTGCAAAGTCGGTGAAGTTTCGATTTTATAGCGAAGCTTCATCGAGTTTGGTACGGAGGATCATAGGAGGTACTTCGATTTCATCATTCCATTATCACTTCCTCTCTATCCCATCCCTCGCAATTTCCCCATAAACATTAGGCTGTTTCATGGAAATTGTGTATCTTTGCACTTGAATAATAAAATCCTTAATGCTATGGCAAAATCAAATAACATATTGGTGAAAGATACCAAAATAAGGACTCTTCGGGAGAATGGTGTTGATTATATTTGCATCACGGATATAGCTCGGCAGAAAAATTCCGAAGATCCAAATGGCGTTATTGCCAATTGGATGAGGAAATAGAAATACTATTGAGTTTTTAGGAATATGGGAAGGCTTGTATAATCCATGTTTTAATCCCCTCGAATTCGAGGGGTTTAGAAGGGATGCAGGTCTGAATGCTTTCACTCTTTCTCCGACAAAATGGATAGAATCTACAAATGCGATTGGTCTGAAAGCTTGTGCTGGGCGATATGGTGGCACATATGCGGTTTCTGACATTGCATTTGAATTCGCATCATGGATTTCTGTTGAATTCAAATTGTATCTGGTCAAGGAGTTCCAGCGCCTGAAAGACGAAGAGCAGAAACTCATCGGTTGGACAGCCACGCCTATGTTATGTCGCCTTTACAAGGTTTGGGGCACTTTCCTAAAACGGCCTGCAAGGCCAACAGCACATAGCCCAGGACATCGCCCTGTGGTATTATGCCCAATGACATTCATTCGCCCTGCAAGGGCAAAAGCATTCCCTCGTGTATTAGAGCTTTTGCCCCTGTAGGGCGAAATTACCAATATCCATGTACATAGGGCGTTGCCTCCTTCGCTCTACCTCCGTACCAAAGTCGGTGCAAAGTCGGTGCAAAGTCGGTGAAGGCCCGATTTAATAGCGAAGTTTCATCGAGTTTGGTAGGGAGTTACATAGGAGGTGATTTCCCCCCAAACATTTGGAGATTTCATGGAAATTGTGTATCTTTGCACCGAGAAATGTAGATATAATATCTTTTTTATTATGGCAAAACCAATTAAAGAGACACCGGTTCTTGTGGGTAGTGAGGCTATAAGACTTGCCAAGAAAATAGATAACCCACGTGTTGTCACCTCTCAAGAGGTGATACAGGCTCGTGATGCCTATAATGCTGTTATGTCAATTGCTACATTTCAGTTTTAACGGATGGCTCTACAAGACTTTGAATTTATACCGCTTACTGAAAACACAGAGATTTTCCCGTTTGATTGTGGCGAAGAGGACTTGAATGCCTTTTTTCTGGAAGATGCAAAGAAATATCTTCATGATCTATTGGCTGTAACATATCTCTTCATTGATCCTAATGCAAAAAAGACCGTGGCTTATTTTAGTCTTTTGAATGATAAGATAAGTCTTGTACCAGAAGAACAGAAAAGATGGAACAAACTGAATAGGAAGATTAGTAATGCCAAGCGTAGGCGTAACTATCCTGCTGTGAAGATTGGTAGATTGGCTGTGTCAAGGGATTATTCTGGAATGGGTATTGGTGCGGCAATAATCAATTTCATCAAACATGCCTTTACTCATGGCAATCGTACAGGTTGTCGTTTCATCACGGTTGATGCTCTTTCTTCTGCTGTAGGTTTTTATCAAAGTGATGTATGCAGGTTTGAGTTCTTTACGGAGAAAGATGTAAACGATGATACTCGGTTAATGCTTTTCGACTTAAAACCTTTCAGAGATGCATCTTTATGATTTTCTGTAGGAGTTGGAATTTATCTTTATGTTTCCAACATCTTACATTTTGTAAGATGTCGCTTTTTCCTTATCTCAGATTTTTGGAACGGCATTTTACCAAAACATTTGGCTGTTTCATGGAAATTGTGTATCTTTGCAAACAAGTAACTTCAAATCCTTAATGCTATGGCAAAGATAAAGGTACAGGACACGGAGATAACAATCTCTAAGGTGAATGGTGAGGATTATATCTGCATTACAGATATGTTAAAGGCGAAGGATGGTGATTTCTTCGTTACGGATTGGTTGCGTAATCGTAATACGATGGAGTTTCTTGGAGTGTGGGAGCGAGTCTATAATCCGAATTTTAATTATGGCGAATTCGCCATAATTAGAAACCAGTCAGGACTAAACAGTTTCAAGATAAGTGTTAAGGAATTTGTTGCTCGTACAAATGCCATATCCCTTCAGGCAAAGGCTGGACGATATGGAGGTACTTATGCACATAAGGATATCGCATTTGAATTTGCCATGTGGATAAGTCCGGAATTTAAGGTCTATGTGGTTCGTGAGTTCCAGCGTCTTAAAGATGAGGAGCAGAAACTCATCGGTTGGACAGCCAAGCGTGAGCTCTCAAAGATAAACTATCGTATTCATACTGATGCCATAAAGGAAAATCTCATTCCTGCCGAGGTTACTCGCGAACAGGCGGCTATGAAATATGCAGATGAGGCAGACGTGCTGAATATGGCTATGTTCGGAATAACGGCTAAGGAATGGCGAGAGGCCAATCCTGACAAGAAAGGCAATATCCGTGACTATGCCAGCATCAACGAATTGATCTGCCTCTCAAACATGGAGAATCTCAATGCCGTATTCATCAATGATGGTATGTCGCAATCCGATCGCCTAATAAAGCTCAATCAGATTGCCATTCAGCAGATGAAGATCCTTGAAGATACCAGTGGCAGGAAACTTTTGAAGTGACATTAGTTTATAATTCACTCCCTCATCACGCAAGTGTCGGGGGGAGTTTTTTCTGCTATTTATTTTGCATTATCACGGAAATTGTGTATCTTTGCACTCGAAGAATCATTAAAAATAATACGATTATGTCAATACAAGTAGCTGTAGATGTACCGAATTCTCCATACGTAGATATGGATGACTTCAAGAAGCAGGTTGCAGATTATGCAAAAGTGCTGTATTATAAGATGTCGGTAAAGGCTTCTCCTTCAACAATGAAACCATTGGAGGAGTTGAGTCCTGTTTTGCAGCAACTGTGCGGAATATGTTCAGTTGGTGAGGATGACATAAATGGAGAGGTAGTACGTTCTGAAGCCTTGAAGAAGATATGAAACAGAAATTGTTCCTTGATACAAATATCCTGATAGATTTCCTTGCTCGTAGAGAGGAATCCCAACCTGCTGCTAATATTCTTCAGTTGGGGATAGAGGATAAGATTGATCTGTATATTACAGGGCTGACAGTTGCAAATATAACTTATATATTGCGTTCACAACTCGGTAAGGAGAAAGTGAGGGAGACTTTGCATTCTTTATGTTCTTTCATTCACATTGCCCCGATTACAGAAAATGAGATGGCAAAAGCATTTGAAACGGACAATCCTGATCTTGAAGATGCAATACAGTACTATTCTGCTGTCTCCATAAATGCGGATTATATAATCACGAGAGATCCGAAGCACTTTAAATTCTCCGCAATTCCAGTAGTGAATGGCAGAGAATACCTAAACAAATAAACTCACCGTAAAATATGATTGCAATTATTGGTGTCCGGTAAAAAAAACAGAAAAACAGCATGGTGAAGTTTGTAAGAGCGTAGAGGAATGTATGCGCATAAATGAATGTTGGAAATGATAGGGGAGGGCATCGTGAAATCGGGAGATTGCCTGAACTTCTATGATATGTTTTGCGGAAAATTTATGCAATTTTTATCTGAAAAATGAGCGATTTTTGTTAAAATGAAGAGAAAATGCGGGGAATATTGCAGAAAATTGTGAAATCATTTGGTCGTTTGACGAAAAAAAAGTACTTTTGCACATAGTACGCTATGGGTGTATAATCCAGATGCGTGCAATACCTATATTATAAACTTACCCCCTAATTTATTAACCTACTAAACTTGGTAATTTTACCTATGAAAAATAGAGTAGATAAGATCGTTGTATTATTATTTGTCGTGGCAATGTGCTTCTTGATGTCTATCTCCGCACATGCAGAGACAAGGAATCGTTATTTCTTTACTTCATCTTCCTTGCCTGAAAGAATAACAGAGATTGATGGTGTGACTATTACTCCGACGAATGTTTCTGGTAGGGTGACAGCAGATTCCAGGACGATCTTTAACGAAAGTGTTTCTCATTTTGCAAGAGTACGTTCTGATCAGAACAATGCCACTAAATTTACGATTGAAACTCAGAGCAAGGGCATATTGCTCGTTTATTATGTGAGGGCATTTGATTATGATGAGCCTGTCGTGAATGATGGTAATGACTTGGCAATCATAGGTATGGATGGCATCGTGGAGTATTCGGAAATCGTGCTACAACCTAATCGACAAAGCCGTGGAGTGAAATATTATGTTCTTGATGCAGGTAACACATATACTATGACGGCACCAGGATATACCTGCGGCGTATATGGCTTTGTCTATATGCCTGGTAATGTTGCGGCTTATGGCGTAAAAGGTAAAGGAGATGCGAACCTGATAGGACAGTTCTGTACAGACTATAGTAATCTGCCGAATCTGAGCGAAAAGAATTGGCGTTTCGATGGTTGGTACAAAGATGAGGCATATACTGAAAAAGTGAATGAAAAGGATGCTATAACAGAGCCGACAATACTCTTTGCTCGTTGGACAAGAACTATATGGGATTTTGAGGAGTATTCTAATAGGTCACTAGATCCGCTTGATCAGTTGGTTGGCACAGAGTATACTAAGGTGTTTCAAACGATTGATTATCAGGGAATTCTTGTCAAAGGCTCTATCGATGGTGATGATGTTGCAGCTGCAAGTATTGATAATCATAGCCTTTGTCTTTATTCTACAAGTACAACAGAGAAAAACTGCGTAGTCTTTACTCCAGAATATGATGGTGAGATGACTGTGACGTACGCTTCAACCAGTAATGACGTTAATCGGATATGTGCGATAGGAACGGATGTTGTTGGTAATGTCAATGCGTTGGAGAATAATCCGAGTGTAATTGCATACGGCGTGAACAATAGCTCAACAATATGGAAAACCCTTCATGCAAAGATGAAGGCAGGTGTTACATATTACATATATAATGTAGGTGGTCGTATAAAGATTGATAAGATACAGTATCAGATAAGTGCCGCTTCTCCCGTTGTGGATGGAGACAACATATCTCTTACTGTTGCTGCCTATATGCAAGGATGGCGTCCGTTCTATGACGCGGACAACAGCTATACTGTTGATGACAATACGAAAGTGTTTATGGCAGTTGAAAGAGAAGGTGAGGATGCTGTGAAACTCACTAATATAACAGGAAGAAAAGTGCCAAAGGGGAGTGCTGTTATTCTGCATACTGATGCTGTTCTGGAGGACGGAACATATCAGATAACGATGACAAAAGATGCATCGCCTTATGTGTATGAAGGTAATGATAACCTTCTGAGTGCATCGGTTACAGGAACGCCTGTTAATGCATATCGTCTTGGCTATCTTGCTGGAGAAGGTAATGGAGTAGCATTCTATTCATGGAAAGCAGATGCTCCAAGTGCTGGTGTCGTTTATCTGGATTTGACGGATAGCAATGCAGCCAAGATAGGGTTTGATATAGAGGAAAATACAACGGAGATTGTCTCTGTTCGCGATAGGAATAATGAAGAGAAAGTTTTCTTCAACCTTAATGGACAGCGTTTGGATAATCCCAGAAAAGGCTTTAATATAATTAACGGTAAAAAAGTTATAGTACTATGAAAAAAGAATACATAAAACCTACTGTGAAATCTCATGAATTGAGATGCAGAAGTTTGGTGGCTCAGTCACCTCAGCCACTTGAATCTCATACAATGCCATTGGGAAATCTTGATGATGGTGATGATGATGACGGCTCGGGTTATGTTCCGATATATGCTGATTAACTGATAATATAAACAATAAAACCCACCGTTTTTGTGGTGGGTTTTATTGCTATCTTTACATCTCGGTCTCTGGTGGGGTGTAGGATGCTACGGTAGTAGCTCCCTGACGGTCGATGATTAGCTGGACAAGTGTGAAATCATCGTATGATTCGTCAGGACTTCCGATACTTGCCACGAAATAGAGGTGGTTTGCATCGCTCTTGTCGTATGCCATGCTGATGAATACGCCGCTCTCCTTTGCGTCACGATTCAGAAGACCGGAAAAACTGCTCTTCGTGAATGTCTGTGAGAAAAACTGTGAGCCGTCAGAACGGGTAATGGTCAGCTCAATTTTATTGTCGTGGAAAAGAGAATCATGATTCTCAACATCTTCAAGACTTGTATCGGCTGCACGACGAATGGAAAAGTTGTATTTGCTTCCTGCCCATGTTGCTGTGCCAGAAGTTGTCTTTGCTGCCATGCTCGTTGCCTTGCTCTGTGGCTTGTCGATAATCTTTTCAATCATGATATCCTCATCCTGCTGCTTGTTCTTGCAAGATGAAAGTGAACCGGCTATCGCCAGTGCACATGATAGGCTAAGTATAGTATAGATTTTGTTCATTCGTTTGCAAAGATAGCGAATTTATTCGGATAAAAGCTTATGTGGAATGTTAAAATGTCTAAATATGGATAAAATCAAAAACGGAATTGTGATTCTGTCAGCATTATTAATTAAATGTCAGAAATACGTAGGTATGGATCATGTTAGAAATGGCAAGAAGTATGTGAAGTAAAGCATAAATGCCCTTATTTTTAAATAATTAAACGAATATTACAAAAAAAGTAAAAAAATGTTTTGTCGTTTCTATTCTTTTCCGTATTTTTGCATCGGAATTTCGTTTATAGAGAAACTTACCCTATTTAGGATTGTAGGAGAACAGATAAATTATGGAACATGTGCGGCAACTCACAGAATTAGAGATTAACAGTAGGGCAGAGGAAGTCTTTACTGCTATGTCACCACGATGTACCATCGAGGAGATGGAACTGATGAGACGTGCTTATCAGCTGGCACATGATGCCCATGCCAATCAGAAGCGAATGACTGGTGAGCCGTATATCATCCATCCTATTGCCGTGGCAAGAATCGTGGCTGTAGAGATGAAACTCGGTGCACCTCCTGTATGTGCTGCATTCCTTCATGATGTGGTGGAGGATACCGAATACACCGATGATGACATGAAACGGTTGTTTGGTGATGATGTGGCTTTCCTTGTCAGGGTGGTTACGAAGCAGAAGAAAACGAACTATTCCATGTCGAAGCAGCTTGATAACTTCAGGCAAATGCTTGACTCCATGCACTATGACGTGCGTGCTATTCTCATAAAGCTTGCTGACCGTTTGCATAATATGCGTACGCTGAGCAGTATGCGCCCTGCCAAGCAGATGAAGATTGCAGGCGAGACCGACTATTTCTATGCTCCGCTTGCCAATCGCCTTGGCTTCTACAATATCAAAATCGAGCTGGAGAACCTGTCGTTCAGATACAGATGTCCGCAGGTGTACGAGAATATTGTACAGCTTATAGAGAAAGAGAAGGAACAGGACCGGATACGTATGGCTTCATTCTCAACAAAGATTGATGAAGTGTTGAATGCCAATGGAATACGTTTCCGTAGGGAGGTGGCTTATCGCGCTCCGTATAGTCTTTATCGTAAGATGAAAAACACGAAGGTGGACTTTGAACATGTTGAAGGACGCCATTTCACAAGAATAGTATTTCCTGAGGATGTATATGTATCAGAGAAGAATATGTGTCTGAACATTTACTCATACCTGACGAATTGTTTCCGTGAGAAATCAGGTTCGATGATTAACTACATCGACCAGCCTAAGAGTAATGGTTATCAGAGTTTCCATGTTCATCTGCTTTCTGACTATGGAGTATGGGAAGAGGTGCATATCTCAAGTGAGAGGATGATTGTAAACTCCCGACTTGGATGTGTTGCCCGTAGGAGAGATAATGATATCAGCGCATGGATAGACTCCATGAGGAATGTCCTGAAGGATCTGGCTAACAGCAGTCATGAGAATGTAGATGGTGACTCTTACTTCATAGAGTCGGTAAGAAGCCAGTTCTATAATGACGATATCACCTGCTATACACCGCAGGGTAGGGCGTTGCGTCTGCCTAAGAACTCAACCGTGCTCGACTTTGCCTATAATATCCATACTCAGGTAGGTATGCATGCCAAATATGCCAAGGTAAATGGGCATCTTGCTTCTGTAAAGACTGTATTACATCGTGGAGATTGTGTCGAGGTGGGTACGGATGAGAGTGTGATGCCGAAGGAGAACTGGCGTGGATCAGCCAAGTCGTATAAGGCTTTGAGGCATATTCATCAGTATCTTGACCGACTGCCAAAACCGCTGTATGACAGATGTCCTGTCTGTAATCCTATACCAGGTGAAGAGGTTATCGGCTTCACAGAGGATAATGGAAGGATAAGTGTGCACAGAAGGGATTGTTCAGAGGCTATTGCGATGTCTTCAAGGTATGGAGATTCTATCGTTGCCGTTGATTTTCTGGCAGAAGAGACGGTTCTGTATCCTGCAAGCATAACGGTACATGCCGTTGACCGTCAGCATCTTCTGAGTGACTTGATTGACAGTATTTCTAATAAATTCAGACTGTCTATCAATAGCCTCCACACAGTGACGGAGGATGAGATTGTGACCTGTACGGTTAATTTCTCCGTTCACTCATACGATGAGCTTCAGACTATAGTGGATACCATCTCCGATATTCCTGATGTGGATGAGGTGAGCTTCAGGAATGACTAAAGCCTACCCCGACTCTCTCAAAAGGAAGGAGTTGAAAGTTATAAAATAAAAACCGCTTAGGGATTGCTCCCCAAGCGGTTTTATTATTGTCATTTCCGGTTGATTCTTAATCGTAGAAACCAGGCTGCTTGTACTCTATGCCAAGTTCCTTATCTACAGTTGCCATTACACCCTGAATCTGTCCCATAGCGAACATACGACCGAGGAGTGTATAGCCGGCATTGTGTCCGTGGTTGGTCTCATCGAATACGCCTCCAGGCTCATCGGTGAATGTCATGCCGTGGTCAACACGCATTGGGAGACGACGGCCTGAGTTACACTTGCCTTCTGCCTCAGCCTTCTCGAAGATACGAGTAAGCTCGATGAGGTTTCCACGACCGCCGAGGTGGCTTGCCTCTGTGAAGTTACCGTTAGGGAAGATGTGGCAAGAGCGAAGGTGAACGAAGTGTGTGCGATCTGCGAACTTCTCAGCCATTGCAACACAATCGTTGTGCTCACCTGCAGAGAATGAACCTGCACAGAATGTGAGACCGTTGTGCTTGTTTGGAACAGCATCGAGGAACCACTGGATATCCTCAGTATTGCCTACGATACGTGGCAAACCGAATACTGGATAAGGAGGATCATCTGGATGTACGCACATATTGATGTCGTACTCGTCGCATATTGGCATGATAGCCTCAAGCCATGTCTTCATGTTATCCTGAAGCTTAGCCTTGTCGATGTCCTTATAGAGGTCAAGGAGATCGCGGAACTTCTGAACAGGAGCAGAATCGCCCTCGCTGAAATTGCCTGATACGAAGCCCTGTGTCTTGATGATGATGTTCTCAACCATTGCGTGGTCGAACTCTGGAGTTGACTTTGCCTTGATAGCATCAGCCTCTGCCACGAGGTCACGTCCCCACTTGTGAACCTTTGAGAACTCAGCCCAATCAGCACGAGCTGCTTCGCGCTTGAGGATGTAGATGTCGAAATATGCAAACTCGCCCCAGTCCATGTAGAGGTTGGTTGCACCATTTGGGTTCTCGTGTTCAAGGTCGGTACGTGCCCAGTCGAGTACTGGCATGAAGTTATAGCAGATGCACTTGATGCCCTCTTCACCGAGGTTGCGGAGGCTCTGCTTGTAAACCTCAATCTGGTGGTCACGATCAGGACCACCATACTTGATAGTCTCTACAACAGGGAGTGACTCAACAACACTCCACTTCATTCCGTAAGACTCGATGTACTCCTTGAGCTCATGAATCTTCTCGCGTGTCCATACTTCGCCGAGTGGCACGTCATGCAATGCTGTAACGATACCCTCAACGCCTATCTGCTTTAACTGTGCAAGAGTGATCTTATCCTTCTTGCCAAACCATCGCCATGTTCTTTCCATAGAAATATATCCCAGTGGCCTCTCCCCCCGCCCTCCCCCGTAGGGAGGGAGCTGGAGTGCTATGGGGTTATGATTTTTTGTTATTTGTAATAGTTAATGTTTTTTTGCCTATCCCCATTGCCGAATCGGCTCCCTCCCTACGGGGGAGGGCGGGGGGAGAGGCCGTTTATCTTACGCTCACATACTTATGCAACGTCTTCCTTACTGCGCCATTGCCAGCGTAGAGTTCCTTTACATAACCCTCAATCTGCTCGCCGAGACCTGCCTCGTAGAGGTCTAGACCGAAGACATCCTTGCGAGAGAAGAGCTTCTTGAGGCAAGAGAAATCCTGATCAGCCTTGCCGATTTCGAGAGGTGCAACGATAGCCTGAAGCTCCTCGAGCAATGGATCGGTAGAAGGCTCGAATGCCTTGCCGTTATCGTCAATACCCTTGAGGTAACGAGCATAGCCAGCAAGAACGAGAGGGATGAGCTTGAGGTTATCCATGTCAAGACCGCGTGCGATGTACTTCTTGATAGTCTCACCGAAACGGATTGGGAGCTTCTGAGAAGTATCGGTAGCGATACGCTGTGGTGCGTCTGGCATGAATGGGTTAGGCAGACGCTTGTTGATGACTGTTCCGATGAACTCGTATGGGTTGAGAACGCCTGGATCAGTTACAACAGGCATAGCCTCGATATATCCTATTTTCTGGATGAATGCACGGAGATCATCGTCTGCCATCTCTGCAGAGATTAGGTCATAGCCGAGCATACAACCGTAGATTGACATTGCTGTGTGGAGTGGGTTGAGACAGGTTGTTACCTTCATTGTCTCTACCTGATCAACAGTCTCGCGTGTGGTGTAGAGGGCACCGCCAAGCTCCAATGGTGGGCGACCGTTGGTATAGTCATCCTCACAAACGAGGTATTGAACTTCCTCAGCATTAACGAATGGGGCTGTGAAGGTCTTCTTCTCGGTGATGATAGTGTTGTTATCCTCAAAGCCGTCCTCTGCAAGCAATGCCTGTACCTTCTCGTGTGGACGAGGTGTGATCTTGTCAATCATTGACCAAGGATATGAAATCTTCTTGTTGTCGGTAACGTATGCAAGGAACTCCTTTGGTGCAAGACCGTCATTAACCCACTTCTCTGCGTATGCGAGAACGCCAGCCTTAACCTTGTCGCCGTTGTGTGAGCAGTTATCGGTTGACTGGAGTGTGAGTGGGAGCTGACCTGCATTGAAGCGCTCAAGAAGCAATGCTGTGAGCTTACCCATTGCGAATACAGGTGTAAGACCACGCTCAAGATCGGCAGGAGCTACGCTGTAACCCTTCTCTGTGATGGTGAATGTGACCATCTGGAGTGAAGGAGCCTTGAAAATCTCAACGAGACGAGCCCAGTCCTCAGCAAACTGGAAATCAGCCTTGAGTGACTCTGTAACAGATGCGATGACCTTCTTCTCGATAGTGCCGCTTGACTGGAGGCTAACCAAGAGTGAGAGGTTGCCGTAAGGACGGTAAGCCTTGTCGATAATCTCGTAGTCGAAGCTCTCTGCTACGATTACACCACGGTCGTACTTGCCAGTGTTAAGAGCATCGTTGAGAATAGCAGCTGGGAAGGCACGGAAGATGTTTCCGGCACCGAAGTGAACCCAAGTTGGCTCGTCATGAGTCTTCTTGGCAACTGCTGCGATATCATACTTAGGAAGCTCGTAACCCTTGCTTTCCCATTCAGCAACATTTGCGTTGCCTGATAGAATTTCTGTAAGTTTCATAAATTAGATTTATGTCCTTTAAGTTTATGTATTTTTAAACGTGATTAATTTGTGGACAAAAGTACTAATAATTTATGAGATAGCCAAGAAAAAGAATAAAAAACTCACTAACAGCCCCTCACCTGTCCTACGGACACCCTCTCCCCTAAGGGCGAGGGGGAAGTTACTTCTTATCACTTGGAGATTTCTGTATCATTCCCCTTGTTACCGCCATTACTATCTTTCCCCTCGCCCTTAGGGGAGAGGGTGTCCGTAGGACGGGGGAGGGGCTCCTTCTTCTTGAACTTATCCGGCAAGTAATAACCCAGATGTGGTGGCTGGTTGTAGCTCACGTTCTGCCATGCGACGCTCATACGGTAGATATGGTCGTGCATAGGTGTGACAACGCGATACTGGGTAGGGAGGTTTGTGCTGAACACATTCAGGTGTGCATTGTCTGAAGCATCATAGAGAATGAGCTCTTCTCGCCAGTCTCCGAACAGATCGGCTTGCAGACATGGTGTTGCCTTTGTTCCGTTGCAGGAAGATGAGTACCCCCATTCGCTGAAGTCCTTGCCGTTGATCTTGATACGCTCTACGTTATGTCCGGTCCATTTGGCAACGTAATACTGATAATAAGGTATAGGAGTCTCCCCTGGTCTGCCTTTGTTTACTGAATTACCGAGCAGCTCATCATACAGGTCTCCGTCCCAATAGATACGGAAGTTGATAGGAATAGAGTTCTTTGGGGTTGTTATCTCATTTCCTTTGCAGTCATGTATTATTTTGTTGGCGGAACTCCAGAACTCGCATCCGCGATGCAGGGAGTCGATATCGGCTGCCAAGCCACGTCCTGTGTCTCGTTCGCCATGCTCGCGGAAAAGCATTTCTCCTGTTGCGGCATCGCGCAATGATATTCCGAAAGGCTTCACCTCGTGAGGCATGTAGTATTCAAGTCCTGGACGGTCAGGGTCTATATCTGTAAGGTGAACGGCATCACCGTGTCCTAACTTTGTGGTATATAGTGTCTTTCCATCATGGTCAAGGGCTGCCGAACCGAACATGATCTCGTCATATCCGTCATTATCCACATCACCTACGGCAATGCCGTGGGCTCCCTGTCCATAGAGGCCCTCGCCTGGTGTCTCACTCTTATGGAACCATTTATCCACTATATGCTTGCCGTCGAACTGTATTGCCCATGCGTAAACCTTGGTATAGTAGCCGCGTGTGAATACGGCACTTGGATTATTGTCTATGCCGTCAAGATATGCCACACAGGCAAGGAAACGGTCACCGCGGTTACCCTGAAGCGGTGAACGGTCGCCCCAGCCTCTACCGTCATATTCTGGCTCTCCGCCGAGTCCGAATGCGCGGTTAGGGTTGTAGTAAACGGTGTGGATGGCATGTCCGTCAAGACCGGAGAATACGGTAAGGAACTCTGGTCCATGCAGAATACGTCCATTTGCCATAGCGTATGAAATCTTATCGTTGACCGAACGTATTTCCTTGTTGGTTGCTGCCTTACTGACATACTTGCCCTTGCCGTCCTTTGAACCTGGGGCAGTCTTACAGATTAGTTCTGCCTTACCGTCGCCATCAAAGTCATAGAACAGGAATTGCGTGTAATGCGCACCTGCACGAATGTTAGGACCGAGGTCTATGCGCCAGATAGGCTTGCCTGTATATTGGGTGGTATTTCCGTAGTGCAGCTTATAGCAGTCGAGATATACATGACCTGTATGACCGTCCTGTGAGTTATCGTGTGAGTCTGAAGGATCCCACTTTACCAATAGCTCATACTCACCATCGCCGTTGATATCTGCCACAGAGCAGTCGTTTGGCGTGTAGGTGTATTGTTTGCCGTTAGGAGCTACTCCATCTACAGGCTTGTCAAGAGGTATGGATATATACGGCTTATCCCAAACGATAAGAGGCTTGGTTGCGTATTTTGCTCCGTTTTGACGTGTGATGAGAATGTACTTACTTGTGCTTGTGCCGAGGGTGTCAGTTACACATGTTGTCTTCGTAAGGTTAGCTGCTATCAGCTCACCGTCTCTTATAAGGTCGAATGATGTGCTTTCCGGGTCTGTAGCAAGAAACCTCCATGAGATGAAGTTTCCTTTCTCGCAAGGTACTGCAACTGCACCTCGCGAGAGTGGCTCTATATCTTTCTGTCCGTATATGGAAACAGAGAGTAGGAGTGTTGTTAATATGGTCAGTAGTCTGATCATACGTGTAGTATGGGTATAGCTTTAGGGTTAATATTCTACGTTTTCTGCCTTATAGGGTGTGAGAATATGAAGCGTGCACCGTTATGGTATTCGGTGTCGAGCCATATACGTCCACCAAGGTTTTCTATTATGCTGCGTGTTATAGGGAGTCCAAGACCTGTGCCCTGCTTGAAGGAGTCAATCTGCTTGAATCTCTGGAACACATATTCGGCTTTGTCGGCTGGTATTCCACAGCCTGTATCTGTTACGCTGATGCGTATTTCTTCAATTGATGTTGTTTCTTCTATTGCCACGGTTATTGTACCGTGTTCTGTAAATTTCTTTGCGTTAGACAATAAATTACTTAATGCCTGAAGCAGACGTAGAACGTCTGTCTGTACTGGGACAGGATGATCAGGCAGCTTTGTGATGATGCTTACCTCCGGACTGAGGTTTACACGTGCTGACTCCACGGCTGTCATGCATATCTCAACCATATCGGCGTCAACTATGTTGAATACCCAGCTCTTTGCATCCATTTTTGAGATCTGGAGAATATCGTTCACCAGATTGAGCAGCGTGTCGCTATTCACCTTGATGTAGCCGCCGTATTCCACTTTTTCCTCATTGCTGAGTGGTATCTCAGGTTCTGTGAGCAACTGTGAGAAACCTACGATGGCATTCAGAGGTGTGCGTATCTCATGGCTCATATTTGCTATGAAAGCTGACTTCATGGCGTTAGCCTTTTCTGCATTGTCGCGTGCAGCCTCCAGTTCGTGGCCGCGTTCTATGAGCTTTTTCTCCAGTTTCTTGCTTAGTATCAGGAAATGAAGAGAAACAGTAAGAGCCGTGACGAGGAATAGGAATATGCCCAAGGCAATGAGTATCTCGGTCTGATGTGTCTTGAGTACGCTCTCAGGCTCGTTGAGCATAACGTGGTTTTCCGGTATCTGCTCAATCCTGATGTTGAACTCCTGCAGTTTCTTGTAGTCGAACTTATAGGAGTTGCTCAACATGTGGAGCTTGGGGGCGAGTCTCGTCTTTTCGTATTTTATCACATCATTTGCAAGCTCTGCGCCCACGTTGTGGTAGTCGGGGATATATCCTCCGATTGACCAGTTGTTGGCTTCATTGTCGCTGAGACCTGTACCTGTGAGCGATATGGCAGGAAGCTCCTTGTTGCTATTGCCCAATGCCACTACCGTGTTAGCCAGGGTGAGAGTCTCGGTGTTGTCCATTCTCCATGTTCCTAAAAGTATAGCCTTCTTGCCTTTCAGTTCATGGATGGTGTTGTTTACCTCCTGAAACGAATGCTCTCTTCCGTCTATGCAAGTGATCTTGTAGTGAGGATGGTTTTTCATCGTCTGAAGGAAGTGAGCCCGAAGCGTGATGCCGCCAATGGTATTGTCAGAGAGGAATACTATGGAATCCCTGTCAGGATATAGCCTGTGAAGGAGCTCAAGGTTGGCTTCTATATCCAGATTATATACATATCCGCCAATAATCTTGTAGTCTTTGAAATCCTTGGTCAGATTATACGATTTGGGCGACCATGTCTTTATGTCAATGTTCTTGTCCTTTGGCAGTCTGACTATGTTATTGCTCCTTATGCCCACAACGACAGGTGTCTCCTTTATCTCTCTCCTTGTGATGGAGAAGTATGCGGTTGAAGCCTCGTTGCCCAGTAGCACTATCATTGAAGGCTTTTGCCCGTCGACGTAATATTTTCCAAGGAGTTTCCATAGATTGTCCTGCCATTCTATTGCTTCTGCCAGAATACCGCAGTTCAGGTTCTCCACCTTGATGTTGCTGGCATTGCCTCCTTGGGCTATGTATCTTTCACAGAAACGGTTGATATTGGTTTTCATGCGTTCCTCGCCAGGATTGTATGACGAAACTATAACAACAGGTCCTTTCACCTCTGCTTTCGCATGTAATGCGAATAGTGATACCATAGCGGCTATGGACAATATAATGCAGAGTATATGTGATTTCAGGACATGGGCCATTCTGTTTGTTTTTCCTTGTTTTTTATGGTGTGCAAAAACTCTCTTGCACGTATGGCTGTGTTAGCGTAAGCTGCTATTGAGTGCAACGTGCCAAGCATCCTCGCACGAAAACAAAAGTGCGTGTCAGCCAGTAAGGCTGGTGCACGTTCTTTGATTTGTTGAGTGCAACGTGCCAAGCATCCTCGCACGAAAACAAAAGTGCGTGTCAGCCATTAAGGCTGGCGCACGTTCTTTGATTTGTTGAGTGCAAAGATAGACAATTATTCCTAATTAACCAAATAAAAAGGGCAGAAAATCACAATGATTATGCAATAATTTGCAAAAATCATGAGTGTAAGTCGTACTTCCATCTAAAATCATGGTTTCTGACGTCGATTTAGCAATTCAAAACTACAAATGAACCATAGAACCAAATCGTAGTCGTTTATCAGAGTGTAACCGCCCATCTTCCTTATATACCCAAGCACCTCTGATGTTACCCTGCGTTTGAACTCCCTCGCCCGTGGAAGTTTTGAGGAAAGGATGAGAGAGTAAAGACCACTCTCGTTGATGAGGATTGTTTTGCTATTGTAGTTAACGTGAGTTCGATGAATTCCTCTATTCGTATATCATTGAATATCATGTGGTTGAAAGAGCTCTGAAGGAGCGATACCTAATAGGGCAGTCCGTTAGGGCTGTCATATTTGTCGATATAGGGGGTATGAGGTCTGAAGGA
>CADBXL010000049.1 GCA_902798615.1 uncultured Bacteroidales bacterium
CGTGGTTGGCGAGGAAGAGACGACAGGGGTAGCTGACATCCAGCACCTGTCACCTGACACCCAGATCTTTGATATTAACGGAAGAAAGGTTAGCGAGAAAGACCTCAAGCCGGGAATATACGTTAAGAATGGAAAGAAGTTTGTGGTGAAATAAACCGGGCTTGTGCCCTGAGTTTTTTCTGAAAGTAAATTAGGAGAAAATTAAACCAGTAAATTATACTTTAAAATTAATGCGAGATTAATGTGGCATTAACGGACATTATACGTTCTCACTTTGTGAGATAACATTAATCACCAATAATTAAACATTAATTGTTCGCTAAGGCTCACCAAGCTAAAGCAAGTTCGCATTAATTCTCTATACAAAGAATATTCTCTAACTCTCTAATTCTTGAAAGTTAACAAAGAAAAATATGATGAAAAAGAAATATAGCAAGCCTAACATCACGATAGAGACAATGAATCTCCCATTGCTTGTAGATACAAGTCTTATTCCTGTGGGAGGCACAGGTTCGTTTGATGCAAAAGAAACTTCTTCGTATTTTGACGAGGAGGAAGAGGAATATTAATTTTTCTTGCGAACACGGAAGTCACGAAAGAAACGGAAGTTTAGTTAACGTGAGTTCGACAAAAATATAAACGCTTCTGTTTTAGTTTGAAACATTAATTAAGACGGGATTAAACATTAATTAGGACAAAAAAATATGTGGATTTAAGCCGTAAGGCTCATTAATGTCATAGATTAATGTTGTATTGATGTCCGAATTAATGTTATACGAAGTATAGAAATGTTTTCGTCGAATTCACGTTAGTTATTGTCAGTTAAAGCACCAGAGGTGCGTTTATAAAGTCGTTGAGCTCACGTTAGTTAATTCCGTGATTTCGTGTTCAAAAAAAGAGGGTTCTTGTGGTAATTACGTTAAAAAGGAAAATAAATGGCGGAAAATTTGTTCATGTCGTATTTTTTGTGTAAATTTGCACGGATTTATTTTTGAGTACGGAAAATGTCCGTACTTTTGATGTATAATTAAGACAATAAAAATTTTTTTTCATTACGATGAACGTAATTTCAAAGACAGTCTCTCTTCCTGATGGTCGTCAGATCACCATTGAGACCGGTAAGCTCGCAAAGCAGGCTGATGGTTCTTGTACCCTGAAGATGGGTAACACAGTACTCCTCGCTACTGTTTGCGCAGCAAAAGATGCAGTTCCTGGAACAGATTTCATGCCACTGCAGGTTGAGTATCGCGAGCAGTACGCTGCTGCAGGTCGTTTCCCTGGTGGCTTCACAAAGCGTGAAGGCAAGGCAAGTGACGAGGAAATCCTCACATGCCGTCTTGTTGACCGCGCACTTCGTCCACTGTTCCCAAGCGATTTCCACGCAGAGGTTTATGTTAATGTTCTCCTCTTCTCTGCTGACAACCTTCGAACAGATGAAGGAGGCAGATATGGACCTTATGGTAGGTGCTACTGCTGACAACATCATGATGGTTGAAGGTGAGATGAAGGAGGTTCAGGAGGCTGACCTTCTCAATGCCCTTAAGGCTGCACACGCTGCTATCAAGCCTATGTGTGAGCTCCAGAACGAGCTTATGAAGGAACTTGGTACTGACAAGAAGCGTGAGTACTGCCATGAGGTTAACGACGATGAGCTCAAGGAGCAGGTTAAGACCGAGTGCTACCAGAAGGCTTATGACGTTGTTAAGCAGGCTCTCGAGAAGCACGCTCGTGCAGAGGCTTTCGAGGCTATCATCACAGAGTTCAAGGAGAAGTATGCTGCTGCTCACACAGACCTCACAGAGGATGAGCTTGAGGAGAAGAATACTCTCGCTGACAAATACTATCACGATGTAGAGAAGGACGCTATGCGTCGTTGTATCCTTGACGAGGGTGTTCGTCTTGACGGTCGTAAGACTGACGAGATCCGTCCTATCTGGTGCGAGGTTTCTCCACTTCCAATGCCTCACGGCTCTTCTATCTTCACTCGTGGTGAGACACAGTCTCTCACAACCTGTACCCTCGGTACAAAGCTCGACGAGAAGATGGTTGACGGTGCTCTCGAGAAGTACTACATGAAGTTCCTTCTCCACTATAACTTCCCTCCATTCTGTACAGGTGAGGCTAAGGCTCAGCGCGGTGTAGGTCGTCGTGAGATTGGTCACGGTCACCTTGCATGGCGTGGTTTGAAGGGTCAGATTCCAGAGGACTTCCCTTACACAGTACGTGTAGTATCTCAGATCCTTGAGTCAAACGGTTCTTCTTCAATGGCTACTGTATGTGCTGGTACTCTTGCTCTTATGGATGCAGGTGTTCCAATGAAGAAGCCAGTTTCAGGTATCGCAATGGGTCTTATCAAGAACCCAGGTGAGGATAAGTATGCAGTTCTTTCTGATATCCTTGGTGATGAGGATCACCTTGGCGATATGGACTTCAAGACAACAGGTACAAAGGACGGTCTTACAGCTACTCAGATGGATATCAAGTGTGACGGTTTGTCATACGAGATTCTTGAGAAGGCTCTCGCACAGGCAAAGGCTGGTCGTGAGCACATCCTCGGATGTATCACTAACACAATTGCTGAGCCACGTAAGGAGCTTAAGCCACAGGTTCCGCGTATCGTTGAGATTGAGATTCCTAAGGAGTTCATCGGTGCTGTTATCGGCCCTGGCGGTAAGATCATCCAGCAGATGCAGGAGGAGACAGGTGCTACTATCACTATCGACGAGGTTGACGGTGTAGGTAAGGTACAGGTTTCTGCTCCAAACAAGGAGTCTATCGATGCTGCTCTCTCTAAGATCAAGGGTATCGTAGCAATCCCAGAGGTTGGTGAGGTTTACGAGGGTACAGTTCGTTCTATCATGCCTTACGGATGCTTCGTTGAGATTCTCCCAGGCAAGGATGGTCTGCTCCATATCTCAGAGATTGACTGGAAGCGTCTTGAGACAGTTGAAGAGGCTGGTATCAAGGAGGGTGACAAGATTACCGTTAAGCTCCTCGAGATTGACCCTAAGACTGGCAAGTACAAGCTCTCTCATCGTGTACTCGTAGAGAAGCCTGCTGATTATGTTGAGCGTGAGCGTCGTCCACGTCCAGAGCGTGGCGAGCGTCGTCCACGTCCAGAGCGCGGTGAGCGTCGTCCACGTCCAGAGCGTCGTAATGAGAATCATGAGGCTCACGAGCCAAAGGATTTCAATGACTCTCTCGATCACGAAATGTAATCTATATTATAAGTATTAATATGTGGAGGATGTGCATAGGCACATCCTCCTTGTTTTTTCTGTATAAATGTGAGGATTGATTTGTTTGTTATGACCCGGACAAATACCATATTTATGGGATTGTATGCGTTAATCATCTCAAAATGCTTTGTTTCCTCAGTATTATTTCGTATCTTTGCATCCTAAAATTAGACAAATGGCAAAATACGATATAAATAAGGTAAGGGAAGATTTTCCTATTCTCTCTCGTGAGGTTTATGGAAAGCCTCTCGTATATCTTGATAATGGTGCTACGACACAGAAACCTCTCTGTGTGCTCGATGCTATGCGTGAGGAGTATCTCAACGTGAATGCGAATGTGCATCGTGGAGTTCACTATCTATCGCAACAGGCAACTGATCTTCATGAGGCTGCCCGTGAGAAGGTGCGCCAATTCATCAATTCAGAGAAGACTTCGGAGATAATCTTCACACGCGGAACCACAGAGTCAATGAACCTTGTGGCAAGTTCTTTCTGTGACGGTTTCCTGAAAGAAGGTGATGAGGTTGTTATCTCAACAATGGAGCACCATTCAAATATCGTACCTTGGCAGTTGCAGGCCTTGAAGAAAGGTATCGTACTTCGCGTTATCCCTATGAGCGATGAGGGTGTGCTTGATATGGAAGCCTTTGAGACTTTGCTTTCAGAAAAGACAAAGCTCGTGAGCGTGGCTCATGTTAGTAATGTGCTTGGTACTGTGAATCCTGTCAAGGATATTATCAGAAAAGCGCATGAGCATGATATTCCTGTACTTATAGACGGTGCTCAGAGTGCTCCGCATATCGCCATTGATGTTCAGGATATGGATTGTGATTTCTTCGCTTTCTCCGGGCATAAGATGTATGGTCCTACGGGTATTGGTGTGCTCTATGGTAAAGAGAAATGGCTTGAGAAGATGCCACCATATCAAGGCGGTGGTGAGATGATAGGTACTGTGACCTTCGAGAAAACTACATACGCAGACCTTCCTTTCAAGTTCGAGGCCGGAACACCTGACTATGTGGCAACACATGGTTTGGCTCGTGCCATAGACTATATGCTCGACCTTGGTATTGAAAATATTACCGCCCATGAGCAGGAGCTTACCAAGTATGCTATGCAGAAGATGCAAGCTATTGAGAATATGCGAATCTTCGGTACAGCTCCAGATAAGGATGCTGTTATCAGTTTCCTTGTTGGTGACATTCACCACCTTGACATGGGAACTCTCCTTGACCGTCTTGGTATTGCAGTTCGCACAGGACATCATTGTGCCGAGCCTCTTATGCACAGACTCGGTATTCAAGGTACGGTTCGTGCATCCTTTGCTTTATATAATACAAAGGAGGAGGTTGATACCCTTGTTGCAGGAATAGAACGTGTTAGCAAGATGTTCTAATGGAGAAGCTTAGGACGATAGAGATGAATCGCCTCTCCGTTGAGGAGTTCCATGAGGCGAAGAAGATGCCGCTTGTTGTGGTATTGGATGATGTGCGCTCTCTGTATAATGTGGGAAGCGTCTTTAGAACTGCCGATGCTTTTCGTGTAGAGGCTATATACCTTTGTGGCATTACAGCAACGCCTGACGGTACTCTAAAGGCTCAACAGGAGATTCATAAGACTGCTCTTGGCGCAGAGGAAAGCGTGGAGTGGAAATATTTCGCCAATGCTCTTGAGGCTGTAAGGGAACTGAAGGCAAGAGGTTATAAGTTGCTTGCAGTAGAGCAATGTCACGGCTCCACCATGCTTCAGAACTATACTATAGACAATCAGCCTTCAGCTGTTGTTCTCGGAAATGAGGTCAAGGGGGTACATCAAGAGGTGATAGATGAATGTGACGGATGTCTTGAGATTCCACAGTTTGGAACCAAGCATTCACTTAATGTCTCTACAACGGCAGGTATTATCATCTGGAAGTTTGCAGAGGTAACTCTCTAAAGCTATGAATTATAGATTAGCAACTATCGATGATTTTCAGGAAATCATCGGTATATATCGTTCTGCCATTGATACTATGAATGCTGATGGCATCATGCAATGGGACGAAATATATCCTACGGCAGATGATATCCGTAAGGATATTGATACACAAGAGATGTATGTCGGTTTGAAGGATTCTCGAATATGTGTAGCCTATACTCTTAATAAGGAGTCTGATGCTCAGTATCAGAATGCTTCATGGGTTGGTGGCATAAACTATATCGTTGTACATCGTCTCTGTGTGGCTCCAGAATTTCAGCATCAGCATATTGCGAGAAATACCATGCAACATATCCATAATGAGTGTAGAGGATATGGCATCAAGGCTGTGCGTCTTGATGCTTTCACAGAGAATCCATACGCCCTCGCACTCTACGAGAACTTAGGATATCAGAAGCGTGGAGAAGCAGTATGGCGTAAGGGTAAGTTCAATCTTTATGAACTTATTCTTTGATTGTTTTACTTCCGAAGTAACTCCAATTCTACTCCAATTCATGTCCTATTGAGAACAGGAGTTGAGTTGGAGTTGTTTAGTTGAAGTGGAATATCGTAGTGCTTCTGAACGTTTCCCCAGGTCTTAGGATTGTAGAAGGCTATTGTGGGTTGTTGGGTGAATCGGGGAAATGCTGTAAATATGGGTGGTATGATGATAAATATCATAAATAATCTAATAATATTTTTACTTTTATTTACTTTTTTTAGTAATAAATTTTGCCGATTCGTTTTTTAATTGTAACTTTACACTCGAAAATCAGAGTCGGTCTCCCCCTTATTAGGCGATAGATCCTATTTTCTTCGTGTGGATATTCACTCGAAAATCAGAGTTGGCCTCCCCTTTTAGGCGACAGGTCCACAATTTTATCATGCTAAACAAGAATAAAGACGATAAGAAATTAAACTAAAACAAGAAAGACGATGAGAAAACGTTTGTTTTTTGTGCTCACTCTGTTTGCTGTGTGCTCTTTAGCCTTCGGACAGAAGAAGTTTTCAAAAATTACTGCTGCAGATTTTGCTACTCCTTCTGAGGCTGCAGATTCTTCTGTAGATGCCGTGTATATCTATGATATCGGAGAAACTCGTGTTACAGCTACAACTGGGCTTAATATCGAGACACAAGTCAAGGTTCGCATGCAGATTGTAACAGAGAAGGGTAAGGAGTATGCCAACAAGGCTGTTGTATTCTATTATAATCCAAAGGGAGCACAGGCTGATAATGATAAAATATCAAGTATTTCGGCTGCTTCATATAATCTTGTTGACGGTAAGGTGGTGAAGACTGCTATGTCAAGCAAGTATGAGTTCAAGGAACAGATAGATGATCATCGGATGCGCTTGAAGTTCTCTATTCCAGAGGTAAAGGTAGGCTCGATCATTGAATATAAATATACGATAATTAGCCCTCGATACTCAGATATTCCAACATGGTATTTCCAACATTCTGAGCCTGTGAGGTATAGCTTCTATTCTGCAACATTCCCAGAGTGGTTCCAGTATCACGTGGAAGAACGTGGTTATTCACCTTTAAAAGGAAAACTGGAAAACACGAATATTATGGTTGGTAGTTCATTGCTTAAGGCAGATAGGTATATTTTCGAGGGTGAGAATCTTCGTGCCTTTAAGAATGAGAAGTTCATCTATTGTCAGGATGACTATGCACAGCGTGTGGATTTCGAGCTTAAGGGAGTTACCATTCCAGGACAGATATATAAGGATTATGCTAGAAAGTGGGATGATGTACGTGAATATCTTAAGGAAGAGTTTGATATGGGATCATATCTGAAAATCAAGAATCCGTATGCTGAGGAGATGAAGTCACTCGACCTTGAGGGAAAGTCTGTAGCTGTAAAGGCTTCACGCATTTTCGGATTGCTAAAGAGCAAACTGAAGTGGGACAAGGAGTATAAGTTGTATTGTAAGAATCCGCTTAGGATTTTGAAGGATGGTAAGGGTTCAAACATAGAACTTAACTATATCTATATGGCTATGCTCAGGGATGCCGGCATATCTTCTACTCCTATGCTTATCAGACGCCGTTCTATGGGACGTTTGCCATTGACCTATGCAAGTATTGACAAACTGAATACTTTTGTCGTTGCTTTTGTTGATGAGAATGATGCATTGCTTTTTGCCGATTGTTCTGCGGATTATGGTGATGTGAATATCTTACCAGCAGACTTGATGGCAGAGGGAATACTCTACGATCCAAACGTAACAAAGACTCCGAACAATGGGGCAACACGTGGAGGTACGATATACGACCTTTCTGAAATCGGAGGAAATGCAACAAACACACGTATCAACTGTCTGGTAACTCCCGATGGGCAATTGGCAGGACAGAGAATAAATACCCATATAGGTTATAATGCTTTGTCTTATAAAAATGCCTATCATGAGATGGAAGATAGTCTTGCTATAATTGAGAAAATAGAGAAGAATCTTGACTGCAAACTTTCTTCTTTCAGGACAAAGAATGCCGAGGGAGTAGGTCGTGCTGTAGAAGAAAGAATACGTTTCTCGAAAGAGGCAGTTGTTGATGGTGACAGGATATATTTCAACCCAATTGTCTTTGCTGATGAGAAGACTAACTATTTCGTTCAGTCTGACCGCGTATTGCCTGTAGAGTTCCCTGCTGCCCAGAGTACTACAATCACTTCTGTAGTGACTATTCCTGAGGGATATGTTGTAGAGGAGATGCCAAAACCTGAGACAGTTACTTTGCCTGGTTATCTTGGTGTAGTCATTTCTTTCGAAATGCAGGATAATAATCTTGTGACAAAATATCAGAGTGTTGTTGACAATACCTTTATTCCTGCTACAGAATATGCTAATCTTCAGGAGTTCTGGAATAAGGTTCTAAAGATAAACTCTATGATGGTTTGTCTGAAGAAAGCTTAGCAATCGTCTATGAAACGTTTTTTCTCCATAATACTATTCTTTGCTGCTTCAGCCATTGCTGTTGCTCAGGAAGTATGGCGTGCATCAGATATAGCCGACTCGTTGAAGCGTGAGGCTTATTCCGTTGTGCGTGACTATAAGGCTGTTGTTACAGCCAGTTCGCAGAAGTCAATGATTGTGCATTATCACAGGGTGGTCACAATTCTTAACAAGAAAGGTGAAGATCATGCTTTGTGGAATTGTACTACGGATGATTTCTCGCAGCTTACCTCATTTAGCGGAAAGATATACGACGAGCAAGGCAAGGTTAGGCAGAAGTTGAAGCGTAGTGATGTGCATACGTCACAATACTCTGAGCATCTTGCCACCGATAACCAGAAGAACTATGTAGAACCACCAGTTATGGACTATCCATATACTATAGAATATGACTGGGAGGTGAAGTCGTCAAACGGCTATGTGGAATATGATTTCTTCTCTCCGGTATGGTATGACCGTCAGGCTTTGGAGAAGGCTTCGTTTAAAGTAACAGTTCCTACTGGTACAAAGATTAGATACATGAGCTTGCCTCATGAGCAGAATCCACAGAAGCTTGAAGATGGGAAGAATGATGTATATGTTTGGAACATGTCACCAATGCGATGTCTAATAGACGAGGAGTATGATGACCATTCCATGTATATTTGCCCATCTGTTATAGCTATGCCTTACGAGTTTGTGTTTGGTGAAAGTTCTGGTATTCTCGATACTTGGGAGAACAAGGGTAAGTGGTTTCATCAGCTTGCAGAAGGTAGGGGGAACCTCCTGCCTGCCGACAAACAGAAGGTAAAGGAACTTACTGCTGGTTGTACAAGCGACAAGGAAAAGATTGCAGCTTTGTATAAGTATCTTGGGGATAAGACCCGCTATGTCAGCATTCAGCTTGGCATTGGCGGTTGGCAACCTATGTCGGCAGAGGAAGTTGGCAAGACCGGCTTTGGTGATTGTAAGGCTCTTACCAACTATATGCAGGCTTTGTTGAAAGAGGCAGGTATTGAATCTTGCCAGACGATAATCAGTACCCGCTATTCCGAGTTATTGAAGGATTTCCCGAATATGCACCAGACAAACCATGTTATTCTGACAATACCACAGGCAGATGGAAGTAATATGGTTGTGGAATGTACTAATCCTCAGTTGCCTCTCGGCTTCATTTCTGGAGACTATGCCGGACATCAGGCTTTGCAGGTCGTTAATGGTGTTGGTAAGTTAATCCGCATTCCAGAATATACTCCAGATAACAATTACGAAAAAATAGTTGCTGATGTACAGTTGCAGGCAGATGGAAAGTCTGTTGTCAAGTTCTCTGACGACCATTATGGCGATCGTTATGATGCTGTTCGTTCAATTGTATATCAAGGTGACAAGGAGCGTAAAGAGCGTGTATGTCGTTGGATAAGCCTTCAGGATCCTGTTGTGGAGAGTGTTAAGGTTAACGAGACAAAGACTGATATTCCGCATCTTGATGTGCAGAGCGAACTGAAAGGAACATATGCAAAGATAAACGGTAATAAGATGTTTATTGTCTGCAACCCTTTCCGTAATGTCCATATTCCGCGTTTCCGTAAGGATAGGACTCGTCCGATTATTACGGAAAATGCATATCGTCTTGAAGATGAGATAAGGATTACTCTTCCTGATGGCTATGTCTATCCTGCAGGACAGAATGCTGATACAACTAAAACTGATTTCGGAAGCTACACCCTTGATATCAGGCAGGATGGGCAGAAACTTATAATCAAGACCTCTTTTACAATTAATAAGGGACGTTTTGATATTAGTCGTAAAGATGATTTCGCAAACTTCCGTGAGAAAACATCAAAGATGTTGAGGAGGCTGATAATAATAGAAAAGAAGTAAGACGATTTTTCGTGTTTTCTTTCTATTTTCTGTCGTTATGCCTTCGCTGATCCTCCGAACCAAACTCGATGAACCTCCGCTCTTTGTTCGCTCATAGAACGGACCTTCATCGAGTTTGGTTCCTTTTTATAGTGGAGTCATAACGATTTTACATAGGAGTTGAGTTGGAGTTGTTTAGTTGAAGTGGAATATCGTAGTGCTTCTGAACGTTTCCCCAGGTCTTAGGACTGTAGATGGCCATTGTGGGTTATTGGGAGAATCTGGGAAATGCATAGTCTCGAAACATACGGCATTTCTGCGGTTATGACGCTTCCCGTTTTTACCTATCATATTACCTTTGTGCCCATTGGCTGTATAGATTTGCAAAGCAGGCTCGGTGGTATATACTTCAATTGTGATATCCGTATGATTATCCACAAGACGAGCTGCAAGTCTTGATAAATCTCCGTTTGTATTCAGTTTATAGCAATGGTCATAGCCTTTGGTTACATTAAGCTGGCTGTTTGGGGCATCAATTCTTTCACCTATGAGGTGAGGTGTACGGAAGTCGAATGGGGTGTCTTTTACAGAAGCCAGTTTTCCAGTTACTCGTTTGCTCATATCATATACAGCAAAGCTGTCTGCATCAAGCCATAGTTCTTCTTCAAGCACATTAGCGGCATGATCACCTGTCAGATTGAAGAAATTGTGATTGGCAACATTGATTACAGTAGGTTTCGTGGTTGTTGCCTTATAGTCAATACGGAGGTCCTGCTTTTGGGTTAGAGTGTATGTCACATCAAGTGTTAGCTCGCCAGGAAATCCGTTTTCCCCGTCGGGTGAGACATATCTCAAGGTAATGGTAGTGTCGTTATGAGAGAGAATATCCCAGATACGCTCGGAAAAGTTAGGTGAACCGCCATGAGCACAATCTCCGTGGTGCCTGATCTGGAGCATATACTCGTTGTCGTCAATTTTAAGGTACCCTCCCGTAATTCTACCTATGTATCTTCCTACTACAGCCCCGAAGTTCTGGCGTTCCAAGGTGTATTGATCAAGACTGTCAAAACCCAGGGCGAGATCTGTATTCCTGAATTTGAGTTGCTGAATACGTGCTCCATAGTCCATTATCTTCACTTCCATATTGGGGGCGCGAAGAGTAAATATCTTTATATCTTCTTGTTGAGCATAGGAGAATAAAGATATGGAGACAAGTATAATATTGATGATGTATTTTTTCATTGGATATAGCGAGTTAGTTACTATTTGGGAACAAAGATAGTATTTTTTCTGAAAATTTTATTATCTTTGCCGGAAAAAATTTGAAAAAACATGCTAAAGAATCATTTTTATGAGGGAAAGATAGAAGCTGGATGTGATGAGGCTGGAAGAGGATGCCTTGCAGGCTCGGTTTTTGCTGCGGCTGTAATTTTGCCAGACAACTATCAGAATGATATGCTCAACGACTCTAAGCAACTCACGGAGAAGAAACGTTATCAGCTTCGTGAGCAGATAGAGCGTGATGCCGTAGCATGGGCTGTCGGAATCGTTACTGCGGCCGAAATTGATAAGATTAATATCCTCAATGCCTCTATCCTTGCCATGCACAGGGCACTCGACCAGTTGAAAGTGAGACCAGAGGCTATAATCGTGGATGGAAATAAGTTCAAGCCTTATCGTGAACCAATAGGAAATAATGCAAAACTCCCTTCTTTTGAAAGAAAGGAGGGAACTCCAATTCCTCATACTACTATCGTGAAAGGTGACGGCAAATACCTTGCAATAGCGGCTGCGTCAATTCTTGCAAAGACATACAGGGATGACTATATGAACGAGATTTATGCTGAATATCCTGCCTATCAATGGAAGAAAAACAAGGGATATCCAACCAAGGCTCATTATGCTGCTATTCGCGAAGTCGGACCTTCTCCTTATCATCGACTCACGTTCAAAGGTGTTGTCGATACGCAGTTAGAGATAAATTTTGACAATTAATGTGGGGCTAACGTACCTCCCATGTAAGTCCGTACCAAAGTCGGTGTAAGTCCCATTTCCCTCCCATCCTAATAATAGGCGTTTTAGGGGAGCTAGAGTGGAATCATGGTTGAGGCAAGGAAGAAGCATCTTTTTTACATAAGGCTTTTAGGTAAACCAAATAGTTTTATATTATCTTCGATTGTTTGGTTACAATCATTGTGATGATCTAACAGTTCAAGCCATGTTTTCTGATCTACAGACAAATCCCATTCCTGTTTACGTCGTTTTTCTTGTTCATCCAATAACATCTTATTAATTGCGTCGTCACTTGAATGGGCTTTAAACCAAGGTAAAACGAATTCTTCAATGGCTTTTGCTACATTTTCAAAACTTACTTTTGCTATTTTTTCGTTAGCGTAATCCCACCATATATCTTTGTCGCATATTAAAGTTCCTATTCTTATCCTTGAATTGAAATTAGGGAAATTATAGTGTATGTAAAGTGGTGTCAAGGCACAATTGACCGTAAAAGTTCTTGACCCATATCTTTCTTTCTGAAATTCAATAAATTCTAAGATATCAATTTTGTTACGCCTAATATATGCATTTGTTTTATATTTATAAAACCCATTTGATTTAAGAAGAGTATCAATATACTGTTTTTTATATAGCTTAAAAGAATTGTCTGCCTCATTCTTATTGATAGAACACCTTTCATTGTCCATTCTCAAGCAGGAATGATTGCCTTTTAGCTCAAATTTTTCTTTAGTTTGAGATTTTTCAAATATTTTTTCTAAAAAATTCATTGTTGTTTGTCTTATTGTCTTTTTTACAAAACTGTATATTGCCATTTGCAAAAATACACATTATTTCTGACAATTCCAAATTATCTTTCATATTTTCTTTCGAGTAAAAGAAAATTTCACAGATGCTTGTTTGTTCTTGCCCTTTTCTCCCCTAAATTGCAAAGACGACTTTATAATTTTCCGCACACTTACGTTGTAAGTGCAAGAAAACAGGCGCGAAGTTTGTTAATCTCACAGATTTTTAGTAATTTTGCGCCCCGAAACAGGAGATTGTAAACAGTAAATTCAATTATATAAAAAATTATGGCAAAGAAAGCTCTTTTGATGATTCTCGACGGATGGGGAATCGGCAAGCATGGTAAGGGTGACGTTATTTTCAACACCCCAACTCCTTATTTGGATTACCTTCAGGCAGTTAGTAGTGTATCACAGCTCCAGGCTTCTGGTGAGGATGTAGGTCTGCCTGACGGTCAGATGGGTAACTCAGAGGTAGGTCACCTTAACATTGGTGCAGGTCGTATCGTATATCAGGACCTCGTTAAGATCAACCGCGCTTGTAAGGACGGTTCTATCGCTAAGAATCCTCAGGTATTAGAGGCTTATACATACGCTAAGGAGAATGGCAAGAAGCTTCACCTCATGGGACTTACCTCAAATGGTGGTGTTCATTCTTCACTTGATCATCTCTTCAAGCTCATCGAGGTTGGTAAGGAGTATGGTCTTAAGAACCAGACCTTCGTTCATTGTTTCATGGACGGTCGTGATACTGACCCACGTTCTGGTAAGGGCTTCATCGAGCAGCTCACAGAGGTTTGTAAGGCTAACGATGCTGCTATCGCAAGCATCATCGGTCGTTTCTATGCAATGGATCGCGACAAGCGTTGGGAGCGCGTAAAGGAGGCTTATGACCTTCTCGTTTCTGGCACAGGTAAGAAGGCAACTGACATGGTTAAGGCTATGCAGGAGAGCTATGACGAGGGCGTAACTGACGAGTTCATCAAGGCTATCAGCAACTCTAATGTAAACGGTAATATCGAGGAGGGTGACGTTGTTATCTTCATCAACTTCCGTAACGACCGTGCTAAGGAGCTTACACAGGTTCTCACTCAGGAGAACATCGAGGATATGAAGACTATCCCAGGTTTGAAGTACTATTGTATGACTCCATACGACGCTAACTTCAAGGGCGTTAGCATCCTCTTCCCTAAGGAGAACGTTACAAATACTCTCGGTGAGTACCTCTCTCAGCAGGGTAAGAAGCAGCTCCACACAGCAGAGACAGAGAAATACGCTCACGTTACATTCTTCTTCAATGGTGGTCGTGAGGCTCCATACGAGGGTGAGGATCGTGTTCTTGTTGCTTCTCCAAAGGTTGCTACATACGACCTCAAGCCTGAGATGTCTGCTTATGAGGTTAAGGATAAGCTCGTTGCTAACATCAAGAAGAATGAGTACGACTTCATCGTTGTAAACTTCGCTAATGGTGATATGGTTGGTCACACGGGTGTTTACAATGCTATTGCAAAGGCAGTTCATGCCGTTGACAACTGTGTTCGTGACGTTATTGAAGCTGCTAAGGAGACTGGCTATGAGGCTATCATCATTGCTGACCACGGTAATGCTGATAACGCTATCAACGAGGACGGTACTCCAAATACAGCACACTCTCTCAACCCAGTTCCATTCATCTACGTTACTGACAATAACTCAGCAACAGTTAAGGATGGTCGTCTGGCTGACGTTGCTCCTTCTATCCTCCACATCATGGGATTGGAGAAGCCAGCAGACATGACTGGTGAGAACCTGATTGTTGACTAAATTGTTAGATGAAAAATAAGATAATGAAAAATACAGATTACAAAATGTAGTAACGTGTATTTTTCATTTTTCACTTTTCATTATTCATTTTCAAAGTCGCTTATGGAAGTTAAAATAGCGGATTCTTGGAAAGAAATATTACAGAGTGAGTTTGACAAGGATTACTTTGTCAAACTCACTCAATTTGTTAAGGCTGAATATGCTTCCGGCAGATGCTATCCTCCGGGAAATGAGATTTTCAACGCCTTTTCGCTTTGTCCTTTAGAGAAAGTAAAGGTGGTTATGCTTGGTCAGGATCCCTATCATGAGCCGGGACAGGCAGAAGGTCTTTGTTTCTCGGTAAAGGACGGAATACCTTTGCCCCCTTCTCTTATTAATATATTTAAAGAGGTGAAGGAGGATGTCGGTAGTGTGCCTGAACTTTCAGAAGTTGCTGCTCAAAGAGGTCAACGAATGTATAATGGTTCTCTTCGCAGATGGGCAGAGCAGGGAGTTCTTCTTCTTAACGCTACCCTTACGGTACGTGAGCATCAGGCAGGTTCTCATCAGAGACATGGTTGGGAAACTTTCACGGATGCTGTCATAAAGGCTGTTTCCGATACTCAGGAACACGTTGTGTTTATTCTCTGGGGTGGTTATGCGAGGAGTAAGAAATACCTTATAAATAAGCAGAAGCACTTGATTCTGGAGTCTGTTCATCCATCGCCACTATCTGCCAATAGGGGAGGATGGTTCGGCAATCATCATTTCTCTCAATGTAATGCCTATCTTGAGCAGCATGGTAAGGAGAAGATAAATTGGTGATTCGTAAATAGTAAATTGTAAATTTGTAAATAGTAAATAGCTTGATGCTTCCAATGGTACAGATAGGTGATGTTATCGTGTCACCTGATATTTTTACGGAATACTTCTGTTGCGATCTTGAGAAATGTAAGGGCGAATGTTGTGTAGAGGGTGATGCAGGTGCTCCTGTAACTCTCGAAGAAGTAGGCGAACTTGAGAATGTGCTTGAAGTGGTATGGCCTGATCTTAGTGCTCAGGCTCAAGCTATAATAGATAAGCAAGGTGTTGCCTATACAGATGAGGAAGGTGATCTTGTCACGAGTATCGTTGGAGGTAAGGATTGCGTGTTTACTTATTATGACGACCTTGACATTGGCACTAAGGATAAGCCTTGTGTAGTGAAGAATTGCTGTCTCTGTGCTACGGAGAAGGTGTTTAGGGCGGGAAAGACTAATTGGTGCAAGCCTATAAGTTGTGCTCTTTATCCTATTCGCGTGGCAAATCTCAGCAATGGTCTTGTAGGTCTCAACTACAATCAATGGAGCGTGTGCAAGTGTGCTCGTGAGAAAGGTAGGGAACTAAAACTCCCTTTATGGAAATTCCTGAAGGATCCTCTTATCCGCCGTTTTGGCGAGGAATGGTATGGTTGGTTATCTGATTGTGCCAAGGAGTTTGAGAAGATGAACAAAGATTAATCGTTTAGTTAGGGAGGACATTGCAAGATGCCCTCCTTATTATATTTTATATAGAGTTCATGTAAGTTTGTGGGAAGAGTTCTAGCTGCATCTATGTTGATGACAAGTAAGGTTGCAGTTTGATTTTTCTTATAGGATACTCCATAGATAGTCCATACATACTCCATAGATACTCCATAGTTTTGATGGAGTATCTATGGAGAAACAATGGAGAATCGATGGAGTATAAGCGAAGTTTTCACTATGGGTGAAAAGAAGTAATCCCTTTCGCCCTATTTTGTATATGACTCCTTCAGTCTCTTTCTTGTCTTCGAGTCGAGTTCGGCTCGCCTCTATTAATTGTGAATCCTCCACGCCCCTCCAGAATCGTCGTTTCCGCAACAATCCGCTCATATTGTCTGCATTTTGCCGATTTGCCTTGATTTTGGTCATTCAAACCCTAAAAATGCATTATTTTCTAAAAATATTTCGTGAAAAATTTTGTCAGTTCGGAAAAAAGCAGTACCTTTGCACTCGCTTTCGGAAAAACGGTGCTAGACACCATATGGAAGAGAGCAAGAAGAAAGAGTTCTTTGACAAGATTTACATAAACAGAAAGTAGTAGTACAAGAAGCAAGTGAGCAAGTCTCACTTGGGTAATAAACGAA
>CADBXL010000050.1 GCA_902798615.1 uncultured Bacteroidales bacterium
ATGCTCCCTATCATCACTGATGCCATACGTTACATACTTGAAGCACCCTTCGGTGACGAAGCCGAACCAGCGTGCGGGGGCGCCCTCGCGCTCCAACTGGTCGCCCTTGCGGTAAGTCACCTCCTTGCCCTCGCGCTCGCAAAACTCGCGCAGCACCTGAAGGTCCGCTCGGCTATGCCGCTTGGCTCGTCCAAGAATACTGTTATTGCTGAATTTGACGTTGTCGAAATCCGTCACGACTCGGCAAAATGCAAGCGAGCTTGACTCTGCTCTCGCTGCTCCGGATCTTCTGTTCCATAAGTCAGTCGTGTTTTATCTTACAATATTTGCAGGACGCCACTTCTCCGGCACTTCGTAACGCTTTGTGCCGTCAGTCACGACATCGGGCATGATGGCATCGCGAAAACGGCGCTCGTTCTTATACATGAGAACGGGCTTGCTGCTGTGGTGTATGAGATTGTCTTTCAGGTCGCAACTGAAGTTTGAGGGCGGGAAATAGACCTTGATACGCTTCTCAGGGTATTGCTTCTGAATGAACTCCAGAGGCGGAACGAGGTCGCTGTCGGCACTGACAAGGACGATGGTATCGGTGGCGTTGAGCACACAGTCGGCTATCATGCGGACGGAGATGTTCACGTCGGTCTTCTTTTCCTCTGGTCGTGAGATGGCATAGTGACAATTAGGACACTGAATCTGCTTGTCGAGATACTTGCCGCGCACCACCTCGAAGCGGTCGCCGTTGATAAGTTTATTGGCATTGAGGAAAGCGCTCTGGCGACTACTCTTTTCGGGGTTGAGGGGCGAGGCCGTGAAATAGATGACCTTCTCCACTTCCTGTCCTTCGCCAAGGAATCCCTGGCAGAGTTTTACCATGTCAATCCAATAGTAGTCGCCCCACTGTGGCTCGTTGCGCTTGGTGCGTCGCAGGCCGTAGTAGAAGTTGAATCCGTCGATGTAGAACGTTACGCGTTGTGCCATATATGTAATGTTGTTAAAAAGAATGGCGGAGCTTAATAATTTGCTGCAAAGTTACATCTTTTATGCGATACTTCCAAATAATTTGCAAAAAAAGAGATACTTAATATCGCATTTTAACATTTCTAGGCCTTGCCATTTTCCTTATCCGACACGATGCGGACGAGTTCGTAGCCAATATCGTTGAAGGCATAGACGGCTCCGTCTTTCCTCGGCTTAATGGGTAGTATCGTCCACACATCGTTTACCCGCTGCTCAATGGTGTATGCCTCGCCCGTTATGCAAGTGCTTTCCGTGTTGTTAACTATTTCTACTGTAATAGAATCCAATGGAAGCCTCAGTGTCCTCCGTATGAGGGAGTCGGTTTGCGCACTGGTCACGACCTTGGTCCTGTCCGTTGACTGTTCAGCTTCTGCCCTTTGTGACAGCTGATGGCACGATGTCAAAGCAATAGCGAGCAGTGCCGTGATGATGGTTTGCTTGTTCATATTAGTTCTTTTTTTCTAATTCCTTCAATAGTTCTTCCTCCACGTGATTGTGTGGCAATTCCCGGAAGCGCCCTTGTCGGTCCATCAGGATATAGGTGGGCCAGACCTGAATGTGGAAACGCTTCTGCAAGGCATCCATCTGCTGCTCGTTGACGCGAAGGTGTTCACCACGGATGCGCTTGCGATAGTCCTGCCAGCGGTCGGCGGGCGAAGTATGGTCGGTGAGATAGACAAAAGCGAGGTCGGGATGTTTCAGCTTTGTGTCTTTTTCCGGCTCCATCGCATTCATCGCCACAATGCAGCCATGACACCATGTGGCCCAGAAGTCGATGAGCACCACCTTGCCGCGATAACGACGCTGAAGATCTTCGAGCACGTCACTATACACATCGTGCTCTATTCCCTCCTGTGCGGCCTCCAACTGTTGACAAAGTTTGTGGAAATAAGGCATTTGCACACCGTTCATGGCACCCTCTGGCAGACTTCCATATAGTTCGATGTGGCGAGGATAGCCTTGCACGATGCGCATATCGTGGACGTAGTCGCAAGGATTGTCGCCCGATATGGCATCCCAGAATTTCGGAGTGGTGATGTGCGTCAGGTCGAGGCTGCGGAAGTAGGCACGATAGTTGGTGTTGGTGCCCAGTGAACGGAATCGGGCAATCTGTTCTTGGCTGAGGGGGCGGTTTTCCACATAGTTTCCGGGCGATGCTCCATCACGTCGTGCAGTCAGGAAGTCTTGCACCTGGGTATTATCCCACAGCCAGTTCTCGGTCCTTACGTCGTAGGCCAGTGCGCAGAACTGTTTGGCGCAGAGAGGCAGTCGCCCGTCTTCCATGACACGGCGTTTCAAATAGTCGCGCCAAGTCAGCATTCCTTCAGCATAGACAGGGGCCAGCGGTTGGTTCACAATCAGCTGCCGCTCGTAGTTCTCATCCCATCCAAAACCGTCGATAAAGGGCAGATAACGGTGAAGGGCTGTATTGAGGTCGGCATATCTTCCTTCGAACCAGAGGCACGGTTGCTTGTCGAAACCATACTCTTCAGTAATGACATGCCGCTCCAATTGCTCTGCCGTCAGTGTGTCCTTCTGACCGAAGCCATAATCCTTGGGCTGCATCTGCCACTCTCTGTGGCTACGGCTGGTCTGTGTCATACGTTCTATATCTACATATACGTCTGCCAATTCACCTGGCCATAAGTAGAAATGTTTGGAGAATCCATCGCCTATGCTGAGTGATGCCATGCTGGTGCCACGTTGCGGGAAACGGACGATAGCCAGTCCGTTCTCGTCAGTGAAGCCAGTATGGTTATCAGCGATATATGGGAAGAAACTGCTTACAGCCAAGCACACAATCTTTGTGGAAGTTTTGTTAGCCTCCCAGTTAAGGATATGCACCCGTACCGTTGTGGTATCCATTTCAAACGATGGTTCCGGCAGCGGTGCCTCCATATTCATCTGGTAATTTTTTACGTATTCAGGCAATCCTGCTGGTATCTGCCCCTGCCCCGCCATTGCGACGAAGGCGAGCAGGATGGTGATGATGGTTTGCTTGTTCATTGTTCGTTTCTTATTTGTTATTACCATTTATTATATATACGCCGTAATTGCGGAAATATGACGCTGCGGGGCGTTAAACTTTCATAATCTAACGGCACAGGACGCATCACTGCGGCCCATGCCGTTTACCGCGTTGAATCAAAATCTGTCATTAGTTTCGTGTATGATGTTTCCTACTAGTCGATGAGCTTGGTCATCTCCGTCATGTATTTTTCAATGTACTTGTTGAGGGCCTTCTGTGTCTTCTGGGCCGACTTGGGCAGCTGAACGCCAGAACTCATCATTTCCCTCAGATGTTTGTTCTGCTCGGTGTAGAAATTCATCAGCTTCTCATATCCAGCACCAAGCATCTCTATTCTCTCATTAGCAGGAATCTCAAAGTCTTTTATGAGCTTCAACATGTCATGAAAAGCCGCATCCACCTCCTTGTTCTGCTTAGTAATCCGGTCGAAGATGAGGTCCTTTCTCACCCACGAAACTTTGTTTTTGGGGTCAAGCGACTGATAAAGGGCTGCAACTGAATTTATTTTAGCCTCCATAGCCAATCCCTTTGCCTCCAACTGCTTCTTCAGCACGGGTGATGGTTCCCATTCAGAGGAGGGGGCATCATCAGCATCATCGACTACAGAAACATCGTCAATTCCACGTACCTGCCGCTTGTTAAGCAGACTCTTGCCCGAATAGCGCCCCACGCGATGCTCATAGTCGCGGTCTTCATCGTAGTAGCCGTTGTGGGTGGTGATTTGATAGGTCTCGCCTGGCACAAAGTCGAGGTTGGTCCACAGGTGGCAGAGCGAGCCATCGGGCATGACCGTGCGAATACGTCCCACCTTGGGCTTGTCGATTTCCACGCTGAAATTAAAGCGTTTGTTCACCACAGGCATATATGCCACAAAAGCATCGTCGGCCAGTTTGTCCAGCTCCTCGCTGGTGTCGGCCATATAGACCACGTAGAGGGAGTCCGTCAGGTCGTAGCCCACGCGGCCGTCAATCCTGAAGGTATTCTTCGACGTCTCCAGGCTCTTGGTATAGAGGTCGGGGCGGAGCGAGGAAATGCCATAGATGGTTCCCTCAGCCGTCGCAGCGATATCGTCTGTCTCCCAAACGATGGCATAGACGTCGCGCAACTGCGGATTCTCCAGATTCTTGGTGGCGAGGAACCACATCTCCTGAGTGTCCTTCGTACGGATGGGGAGCGTGGTGTTGCGCTTCCCGCCTTCGGAGAAAACATTGATGGCAAACTGCTGGGTGCTGCCCGGCATGATATGCAGAATCTGATAGGAGGAGGGCTCGTCGTCCATAAAGTCATTGTCAATCGTCTTGAGCTCTTCGACGTTACAATAAAAGTGCGTAATGCGTTCGCAGGACTCGATGATGCCTGTATTCGGGTTCTTGATGACCGAATAGGTCTGGCCTGCCTTCTGCCCGAATTGATCCCTGATGGTCCTTAGCTTGCGGAATACGCGGAGCGGATACTGGTGTTCCTTGTTACCCCCAATGACAAGGTGGTAGTCCTTTTTCTGTGTCTTGGACTTTGACTGTGCCAGTGTTGGTGTGACGGCGCTGCAAGCGACGAGCAGCATGATGATAAGACGTTTCATAAATCTCGATAATTATTTGCGGTTTGTTCTTGATTGTATTTTGCGATTTCGAGTTCCAGTTCCACCCATTTCAGGTAAGCCTCGCGAGCCTGCTTCTTCATGAGGGCTATCTCCTCGGGGGTGTACTTGTAGTTCTCAGGACGGGTGATGGGTATGTCGCGCTCAGTCAGCACTTCGTTGAGTGGTTCAGCCTGCTGTACCCGTTTTGTTTGCTGAGCGTACTCTATTTGTAAAGCCTCTACCGAGGTCGGTACTCCTTGCCGCGAGTCTGCGACAGCCTCTAACGAGGTTGATAGACCATGTTTCGAGTCTGCGACAGCCTCTAACGAGGTCGATAGACCATGTTTCGAGTCTGCGACGGCCTCTAACGAGGTCGATAGACCATGTTTCGAGTCTGCGACAGCCTCTAACGAGGTCGGTACTCCTTGCCGCGAGCCAGGAAGCGCAGCCACTCCCCTCCCATCAAGGGGCGGGGTCGGGGGTGGGGTCTGTAACTTCGCCCCTCGCTCCAAAGTCCCGTCTCTTCCTTTCTTCGTAGACAAAGAGGAAGTCACTGACCCAACACCCTGCTCCTCCCCTACAAGGGAGTGGAGCGTCAGCAACAACAGAACACTGGCGGCAATGGAAGCCCCCACCATCCTCCCCCAGTAAAGGAGGCTTTTGTTTCTCCCTCCCTTTGGGAGGGTTGGGGTGGGCTCCTCCAAACGCTGCATCAGTCGGTCGGTGAAGTCCTCCGGCAGCGTCATCCGATCGGCGGACTCGTTCCTGCGCTGCAATGCCTGGCGTAATCCTTGGTCTTTATATTCTTCCTTCTTCATTCTTCACTTTTCACTTAAAGATTCTTCACTTTCAAGACTTTTGATGGTGATGGCCAGTCTTTTCCGTATCCATTGCAACCGCGAGTGGAGATAGCTTTCTTCACGTTCCGTTATGCAGGCTATTTCGCGCATCGGGCGGTTGTCAAAGTAGTAGAGGTTGAGCAGCATCTGGTCGTCAGGCTTCAGCGTTTCGATGGCTCTTTCCATGAGTTCCACACGGTCGGTGTCGTCAAGCAGGGCGTCGGTTTCATCGTCGGGAAAGGTGTCGAGCCTTTGTTGTTCCACTTCCACTACCGTGATGGTATTGTGATGCTGTCTGTAATGTTTCAGAGCCGTATGGTAGGCAATGCGCATGAGCCATGTTTGGAAACTGGCCTGTCGAGCATCGAAACGTGCAAGGCTCTGAAAGGCTTCCAACAAAGCGTCCTGTGTTGCCTCCTCGGCTTCTTCTTGCGAAGGAATCAGGCTGGTCACCATTCGTAGCACCTGCCCGGCATATCGGCCTGCAAGTTGACGGAACAACTCTGTATGTCCGCCAAGGATGCGGCGGATGAGCAGCGTCTCGTCCTGTATGGCCTGTGATGTTTTGCCTGTTATTGTTTCCATTCGCTTGATGTTCTCTACTTATATATTACCACTTTTTGCAAAAATATATAATCGCGAGACCAACTTTTTTTCATCTTTCTCGCTTTTTCCGTGCGAAGTTACAGAAAACGTCACGAAAAATCCCCCGACAAGACCGAAAAAGTGTCTGCCATGGTGAAAGCCTTAACAAATGTTCAGAGGTTTAGTGAATATTTGGAAGAGAAGGGTTATGAAACGGCGGTTATTGCCAGTATTCCTAAAAAAATAACACCTGATAGTTTGACGGCTGTCAGGGACTACCAGGAATTAACGAAATCTCCTAATAAAAAACACCCGACAGCTTGACGAATCAGAGGCTGCCGGGAATCAACGGTGCAGAGACTTCTACAATATCTCTCTGATGGTATTTCATAAATAACGTGCTATTGTTTTAGACATACTTTTACGAGAATGACTTAGAAACGCATTTCTAAGCTCTCTATGCGCTTCCACTTCCTCTGACTTCGGCTCGTAAGGAATGTGTTCCTTCTTAGCGAATAGTCCAGTTGCTAGTAAGGCGGCCAACTTGCGTCTTGCTAGAGCATTGTTTGGATTGTATTCTAATGTAATGGTGCACATAATTGTATGTATTGTTACTATTTGGGTGCAAAGATACAAATAATTATTTAAATTCCGATAAAATGCAGAATATTTTTGAGTTAAATACGATAAAATAAGATAAAAACGTTTGAGAAATACGATAAAAGTTATTCGCTTCGCTCAAGGAAACTTCGGAAAACGGCACAAAAAAGCCCGTCCCTTGCGCAAGGGACAGGCTTATCATTTCCTTTTATAGTGCATTGAAAATAGCCGTAACTACTTATTGCACTTGGTTAAAACCGTTGCAAAGGTACAGCAAAAAAATCAATTTTGCAAACTTTTGGAGGATAAATTATAGATTTTTTGCATCCATACCTGTATTTTGGGTGATAATCTTCATCACATGTTCGTCTTGTACATTGTCAAATGCTTCCTTCAATTTGTCGCGCATTTCTATTACCCTATTCTTTGAAACTCGTCCCAACAGATATTTGAATACTTGATATGTTCCACTTAGATTGGTAATTTGGGAAGGATTGAGTTTTATAGGTGCTGCATTGGTCAAAGCTCCGGGGACTTTATAATCAAAAATCATCTTACCATGAGCACAACTATTACGTAGGCGGCGGATTGAATCCATGTAATTAGAGAACTGGTTAGGGGAACCAATCCCAAAATGCATAGAGATTCTACTTCTTATGATACCATCCTTATCTTTCAGGTTGTTGAACAACTGAATAACGATACCTAAAGACATAAATTCTATTGCCTTCCACGCAGGAGCATAATTCCGATGATACCTTGTCTTGTCACGGGCTATCACCATTTCTCTATCCAAATCATCAAGTGCCCGTTGATAGTCATCACTCTCCAAAAAATCCTTTTTCACGCACTTACTATCCACATACCAGAATGGATTGTCTCGGAAGTGATTGGATGCAATATAAATTAGCTTCGTCCTGAAGTTAATCTCTATTCTGCTAATATATCTCAGAAAGATGTTCCTAACGTCAAAATCGAAATAATACAACTGTATAACATTCTCAAAGAGGGTTCCTTCTTTAAACTTGTGGTCTCTTTTTTCTATCCGAGGGAAAGTTACCTCAAAGGGGAACCAATAAAAACCAAGTCTATAATACCCAATATCGAGAAGGTTTTCCTTTACCTTCTCTTCGTTGCCAAAGGTCATTCCTCTAGACCTCAGTAATTCTATTTGCTCTTCTATTGTAGTGGCAAACTTTTCTATTTCCTTGCCCATATAACTATCTTTTTAATTTGCAAAAGTACGCAAAGTTTTTTTAATAGCCAAGCATTTTCTGGTTTTTATTTTATCTCCTTAAATCATGTTAGTGCTTTGCTTAGTCATGATTTCTGAAATGGAATTCTGTTGCTCATCGTATAAAAATAAAACGACCCGCACATTTGAGCATCGTTGAGAGGCTTGGCGGGTTCTAGTGGGTGCAAAGGTAATGCTATTTATTGAATCAACCAAACTTTTTGATGGAAAATCGCTTTTGAGCGTCGATTTTGTTCATTGTTCATCAGTTTTGTTTGGCAAAGTTTTTCGCTTCGCTCAAGGAAACTTCGGAAAACGGCACAAATAATCCCTCGGCAGAACCAATAAATAGACTGCCGAGGGTATAAGTCTGAAACTACTTTCATAATTTGACTATTCTGCGGAAACATTGCGGATGACAAATGCGCCCTGTACGTCGCCCTCTATGAAATCGAAGGTGGTGGGGATGGTGTCAGTTTGTATTTCTTAATTTTATTCCACGATGACTCGAGGAAGATAATCGAAAAGGCGTTGGTTCTGGCGGAGCTGCTGAATATTTAGGTTGTGCAGAACAGTTCCCTTGTTATTAGCTCCCCAGGCATTGAAAGGTTCGATATCAGGTTCAATATACGTGATGGTCTCTAAGTCCAGAGGCAAAGGATCGAATTCCATCAAGAAAGCAATGTAGTCGCCAGCATTGCCCTCCATGAAGAATAACTCATTTAATGGAACACCTTGAACTTTACGGAGTTTGTATTGATGCCCAGCCTCATCAAGCAGAATAAGGCCGCTGCTGAAAGTGAAATACTCTCGTGTCCAGTTCTGTTCATAGGCAATTGCCACATAAGTGGTCTCGGGTGTCAACCATATAGCTAATGTCTCGTCCTTTTGCGGCTTGATGAGATGTACATCTGTTAACACCTTCCATGTATTCCAATTCTGCATATCATAAGGTTTATCCTCGCATAGATGTTCTTGGAGGATACGTGGAGTATGGAATCGGGGAATGGTGTCATACTTGATGGGAGACAATGAGACATTAACACTCATAGGTCTGTCAAGTGCTTGATGCCAACCAACCAGATTCCAGTTAGGAATGCCGAACATGGTAACACTTTTAGTAGTTTCTGGCAATGGAGGGAAATACACCTTGAGATCAATAACAGACCCCTTTGGTGCCTTCACGCTGAAGTGCTTTCGGAATGTATTGGGCTCGGTACGACGAATGCGATACTGTTTGCCTGTGGCATTGTCGACAATGCACGTCTCTTCCGACGTAAGCCAAAGGTTTGTAACCTCGTCAGCCGGCATTGGGAAATAGCAGTGCAGTACTGTTTCGTTGTTCTCGTCAGTCAACATCCAGCTCATAGGCATATAAAGCATATCGGTTGCAGCATTAGGAAACAATTTGTTGTAGTCTTTTTCTGTTGCAACATTTTTGGTTTCACAGAAATCTTTTATCCAAGCATTGTTAGTGCTATACCATACTGCAGAAGTCTTATGAGTCTTTTTATCCGTCTGAATATCCGGGCGCGGCATATACATACCTATGCTTTTTGCCAGAACTGTCGTTCCTTTTGCTTGTGCCAATGCAGTGAGAGTGATGATTGCGAGAATTGCTAGGAGTAATATTCGTTTCATAGTTGTATTGTTTTAGAATAATGTATGGATGTTTGTATTAGTCAATTGTTCGCGATATTCTTGGAAACAACTTGATGAGATGTTAGTATCTATTGGTGAATGAACGCTGATAAGTAAAATGCGCTGACCATTGATGCGCTCTGCTATCCAAAGATACTTTTCCCCTTTGCGCAGGTCTTTCAGGCTGAAGAAAAACTGCTGGCGAGAGAAGTTGAGTAGAAAGCCAGGTGTGTTGGTGTCGTACCAGCAGGCCACCTGTAGTAGTCGGCCGAAGAGGTCAAGCTCCTTTTTATCATCAAAAACGTAGGCCGTACTAACGTTAGTGCTATCGTCTGTGCCAGACTTGCAATTAATAGCTACAGGTTTTACCTTATTATAATCTGCTAGCTTTGCAATGAATTCATCTATACGGCTTGGGGCCTGATAGGTAGAATCCTCTGTCAGCATTTGTGCCGCATAGTGTAGATTAACAGGCTCCGCCTGAGAGATGTTTTCATGAGGAGTAACCATTTGTTCTTCCTGTTTGGACTTTCTATCCGTTCTACAAGGACTTTGTGTCTGGTCTGTATGGACTATAGGCTCCTCGCTCATAGAGGGCGGCGGAGTACTTGGGATGTGGGTGTCGGAGGTCGCAGGTCTTTGGTTTCGTACAACGTGAGCAATTGGCTGTGATGCCTTTTTTGGTGCCGCCTGTTGCATATCCTCTAAATAAACACCCATGCCAATGACAACAAGGATACATGCTGCCGCTGCTATCCATCGCCATCTACGAATAACAGATGTAGGCGTGAATGACGCCCTAGGCTTCGCCTGCTGGATCGTATTCATAATGAAATCGGCAGGCAGCTTGGGCATGTCCGAGTACTTTCGTCTCAGAGCCTCACGCAGATCCGTGTCCTTATATGTTTCTTTCATCTTTCAGTTTAATATAGAGTTTCTTTCTTATTCTGTAGAGTCGATTGGCCAATGCTCTGGCGTCGATGCCTGTAATGTAGGCAATCCCGGTTAAAGGATAGCCATCGTAATAGTAGAGTGTAAGCAACGTCCGTTCGTCGGTAGGAAGTTCGTCAATCAATCGTCCTAATAGCTCTATTCGTTCTTTGCGATTTGTACTGAGCTCGGCTTCGAGTTGCTCATCACTGATATCTATCTGCCATACCTGGTTGTCATCGAATGAAAGCACTCGCGGATGCTTACGTTTCAAATAGTCGAGAGACATTCGGTATGCTATTCGACAGAGCCAGGTGGAGAGTGAACTGCGCTGTGGGTCGTAGCTATTAATGCGGTCGAACGCTCTAATAAAGACATCTTGAGTCAGCTCCTGTGCATCCATCACATTGGGCACCAGCTTGACAATCATTGCGAAAACACGATCGGCATAGCGACATAGCATGGCTTCGTACCCCTCACGGCGGCCATCTCTGACCAACGCGACGATTTCTGATTCTGTCAGTGCACTCGTTACTTGTTGCATTCTACTTGTTATACGACTAGTTCCTGAAAATATATCGCTTTTTCCGGAACTTATTTTTATATTTCTTTGGTTTGTGGATAAAAACAGGCCTCAAAGTTAGGTATAAACAACTATAAAACCCTCAGCAAAGCCTGGAAAGTGACTGCTGAGGGTATAAATATGAAACTAGTTTCAGACTCTTATGCTATTGCTGGGAGTTTAAGGTGATATAATAAAAAGAATAACGGGTGGATTTATGTGGGGTTTAATAGTTTTTTTCGAAAAAAACTTGGAAGTTTGGATAATTCAACGTATCTTTGCACCCAGATATAAATAGAACATAGTTATGACAACAATAGAGCTAAATGCAGAATTATACCGTGCTATGGGGGAAATTGCCAACGATGAAAATCTGTTGGCAAAAGTGCTCAAATATGTGAAGAGTTTATCCCCAGCCAAGAAAGAGAAAGACTCGAAGAATTGGGCGAACCGCTTTGCTGGTGCTTGGAAAGACGATCGCTCTGCAGAGGAAATCATAAGTGACATACGCGAATGTAGAACTACGAATAGCAGGGAGATAGAACTATGAAGAAGTATCTGCTTGTAATTCATCTCAACAAAGAATCCACAATCCACGCCAATACGGCACACTAATCGTCTATGGAAGGATTCATTAACCCTTCTATAAGACTCTAAATCCAAATGTTTCATTTTTACAATCTGTTCTTTTCTGCATTACCCGCACCTGTACCCTTGTACTTCGATGGTGTAACATTGAAACGGTATCGTAAAGATAGATGGAGCAACGAGAATCATTATCCTCCATCTTTTGGAACATCATGCGATTACTATAGAGGGTAAATCGGTTGATACCACCATTGAAGAGGTCGTAACCAGAAAGCTTAATATTGAGACTCCGTTTGAAAAAGTCCTTGCTGATACTAAGTGTGAGTATCGGGTTGGTACAATTGAAGTAGACATTAGAGCCAGTATTACCATGAGAGTGCATATTAAAGTCTGCCTGCAGCAGCCATTCGTGGGGCAGTGCTATAATGTTGCCAAGCTGCAAGGATAACATAGGGTGGTTGAAACTCTTCTGTACACCAACGAATTCAGACTTAAACCATGGTTTCATCAACGAAACAACATACTGAGGAGTCCATGTAACGTCACCTCCCAATTTCACATTTTTCTGTGCTCCTAGCGACATAGTGAGCCAATCGGCATGGTTATAGTTCATGTAGGTAACGAAATTGATCTTACTGTCATTTTCTACATTATATGCCGTATATAGAATTGGATCTATGCAATGACTAAAGTTGGTAGCCAGGTATAACCATTTCCACATAACCATCATATTCAAATTATGATACTTGACTGGCATCAAATAGGGATTACCTTTCTGTAAGTTCAATCGATTCTCATAGACTACATCACTGCTCAGTTGCCAATAAGATGGACGCGTAGTACGTTTGGCATAGCTAAGAGATAATCTCCAATTCTTTACTGATGTTGATAAAGCAACTGAAGGGAATAGGTCATTGTAGGTGCGACACTGCTCATCACGACGAAAACCACCAACGTAATAATCTGATTCTACATGCTCATAACGCAAACCTGCCGACAAGTGAACACGACCAATCTGTTGGCGCAGTTCTACGAAAGGCGCAATGGTATGCTCATGCTGCTCATTGTTACTGTTGGATATATATCCTTCGGGATTAGTAAAGTTGCTTTTCCATCGGGTATTTGTATATTCTTCACCTATCTCGATCTGTCCTTTCAACAACGGGTAACCAATTATAAGCTTCTCGGCAAACAGATTACTGCGTGTAAGATTCTCAGTGTTTACATCGCGATCTAAATCCTTATTGCTCAGTTCCTGTTGCTGGTTACAGTTGCGTTGTTTACGGAAGTTGTAATCAGCATTGAAATCAACAATTAGTTTGCCTACTTTGCCTGTATAGTAAAGATTTACTTGATGATTTGGCACACCCTCGGCTCTTCTTACACCACTATTTTGCAAGTGGTCATAATAATGTCCGTCATAGTGTATATCGTCATCGTATTCACTCCAGGTCTTTACATAGTCGTAGGTGCTTTGATAGAATCCACCAAAAGAGTTATTATCATTCAACTGGTAGTTAACACCCACTCGTCCCTCAAAGTAGGGATTGCGACTGGAATTATTCTGCCGGTTGGATATAACCCATAGCGTATCAGCAGATATTGTCTGTTCAAAATCACCACTACTACATCTCTTATTATATGCGCCGAAAAGATAAGCAAAAAGTTCCAGTCCACCTTTACGGTAGGTAAGATTGACGCGCTCATTATTAGCATATCCCTGCCCCTTACGGCTCCACGACGTCGTCTCTACACCAAGGCCTTCGCCAGCTACCCGTTTGGTACGGATAATGATAACGGCATTTACCGATGCATCATATCTTGCCCCTGGATTCTGAACAACTTCGACATTCTTGATATTGTCAGACTGTACGTTCCTTAGTTCTTGTAAGTCAGTTAGTTTGCGGTTATTCAGGTAAATTACAGGTACACCTTTACCTAAGATCTCAAATGTCTCACCTTTCTTTGAAATGGTAGGTACACGCGACAATACATCTTCTGCGGTTCCAATCCGTTCCATCACAGTGCCCTCTACATTCATCATCAATGAGTTTCCTTGCAGTTGCATTTTAGGACGTTCACCTTTTACAACAACACCTTTTACAGTCATTGTCCCAGGATGTATCTGAATGGTACCTATATGTTCATTCTTACATAGTAGATACTTTGTCTTATAGCCCACATATGAGACGCGTGCCAATACTGTAGGCATATCGTAAGGGATAACAAAAACGCCAGCCTCGTTGCTCACGCCTCCACCGATTACTGTTGAGTCTGATGGATGAAGCAGGTAAATATTAGCATAAGGAACGGGCTGACGATTCTCATCTATAATAGTCCCCGTAAGATGATTCTCTGTCTTATGAATACATTCCACAAAAATATCATATTCTCCACGCTTAACGACACGAATGGGATAGAAACCTACGACCTGCATAATAGCATCATACAAAGACTTACGCTTAATATGGGTGGATACGCGGAAATCCTCCAGATCATTGTATAGGAAACTGATATTATAATGTTGTGACAAATCATTAAGATCGAGTAATGCATCTGACAACGAGACATTGTCGTAGTTGCGAGTGATAGTCTGACCATTTATGCTAGCACAGCAGCATAAGGTTATGAAGAAAACGAAGATACACTTTTTCATTTTACAATCAGTTTTTCGTCCTCAATAGTGATATCAACCTGACTGAACATATTCAGTTTCTCTATAACCTCATGCAGATTATCATTCTTTTTCCACAAAAAGTAAAATCGGAGTTGCTTAGCCTCTGCATTTTGGAATATCACCTCTTCATTATATTTGGCAGCAATCTCGGGCAACATCTTTTCGAAAGTAACATTGTCGAAAACCACAGATTGTATGGTGTCTATTGGACTAGTTTCTAAATCATCTTTCGCTTTTATAGTTGTTTGTTTGGCTTTTATGGATTTCTCCACTTGCATAATCTGCGGCTCTGGGGTGCTGATCCACCGAACAATATGAATAGCAGCAAAGGTAATGCCCGAAAGCATCAACACACCAACAAACAGGGCTGCAACACGAAGCCAGCTACGGCTAGGATTGGTGGTTAACCTACTCCATTCGGCATCAATAGTTTCGTCATCGACTTCCTTTTGGGAATCGAATGCGCTTTTGGTCTTAGCCATCAGGGTATAGAGTTCACGGCACTCTTCGTCCATTAGTATCTCTTGCCACTGCTGGTCTGTATAAGCATGCGGATGCTCCATCATCTGGAACAAAAGGTCTGTCTTGTTCATCATTCTAATCTCATTTTTAGATGTTCACGTAATAACTGAAGCGAACGGCGCAGATGTTTGTAGACGGTGGTCTCGCTGACACCAAGGTGAATAGCAATCTCACGGAAAGTGAGTCCACTGCGGAAGTGCAGCTCTATCACCTCACGACAGATTGGTGGTGTCAACAGATTGATTCCTTCTGATAGAGCCAGCAATTCTTCGCGAAACAGGTCTGGCGGGATGATTGTTGTGTCAAGGTCGAGGAGGTAGAGTTGCTGAACTCGTTCCTGGATCTTACGTTTACGAATCACATTCAAACATCGGTTACGCACGCAAGTGAGTAGAAACGCTGTCGTTGTTTCCTCATTCAACTCTTGAGCTGGCGAGGCAAGCAGTCGGGCGAAGACATCGTGCACAATATCCTTGCTCTCAGCATCATCATGCAGAAGTATGTTGGCCAAACGATACATCTGACGGTAATGCTGTCTGAACAGCGTTGATAATTCCTTTTCTCTTTCTGTCATACACCTATATTACACACGAACCGCATTTTACTAAACCTCCAGATGCAATTATTTTGTTAGTTCACTGCAAAAATACTAACGACACAACAAAAAAGCCCTCGGCAAAGCCCGGAAATCGGGTGCCGAGGGTGTAAATATGAAACTAGTTTCAGAGTATTGCTATTGCTGGGAGTTGAAGGTGATCTTTTTGCGGATTTTGGAGAGCATCTGGGGGGTGATGCTAAGGAATGAGGAAATGGCATTAAGGGGCAGATGCTCTACGATGCCGGGGCATCGGTTTAGTAGTAGTTCGTAGCGTTCGCGGGCTGTGGCGCGGTGGAGGTCGAGGTAGCAGGCGCGGGCCTGACTGAGTAGATGCTCAGCTATGATACTGCGCAACTCCATCTTTTCAGCGTCTTGACGGAAAAAGTCCATCAGCTGTTCGCCGCTCACACGGAGCATGCGGCTGGGCATCATCGCCTTGATCGTAGTCTGCGATGGACGACCGTCGAGGCAGGCGGGATAGTCGCCCGCAAATTCGCCTTCGAACGAGAACCATGTGATATGCTCCCTATCATCACTGATGCCATACGTTACATACTTGAAGCACCCTTCGGTGACGAAGCCGAACCAGCGTGCGGGGGCGCCCTCGCGCTCCAACTG
>CADBXL010000051.1:0-415 GCA_902798615.1 uncultured Bacteroidales bacterium
GTCATTAAATATTTGAGAAAAACTTACTTGAACTCCCTACAAGTAGGACTGGATAACCGCTTACTTCTTTTCGTAGTCGTTAATCTTCTTCAGGAAATAATCCTTGAAGTCACTCCACTTGTAATAGCATCCCTGAACAGGTTTCAGGTCAGGAAGCTGAGCCTCATCTTCATTAAGGAGCACCTTGAAGATCACGTCCTTGTCCTGATCATTCTTATGATAGAAAATGAACTGAACATTACATGCCATAGGGAAGATGCGATAGTTGAGCCAACCATTCTTGTCAAGATCGTCAAGAGGCATCTGCTTACCATAGCCGTTAAGGTTAAGAAGACAGACAAGAGGCATAACCATAGTGTCATGACCATAGCGGAGAGTTGCTCCAGGATGTGGGAGAGCAAGACATGAATCTGCC
>CADBXL010000051.1:442-15010 GCA_902798615.1 uncultured Bacteroidales bacterium
TGGGAGAGCAAGACATGAATCTGCCTCTGAGATAATCTTTCTGACAAGATTACGCTGTGAATAGCCCTGTATGCCTCCGCTCAATGGAGAACTGCCATAACTCACATACCACCATGCATTGCTACCTGCCCATAAATCATATACCTCATCCTCATTGAAGATATCATACATATTGAACTTATGGCGAAGTTCTGTACTCTGGATGTTAGAAGCAAGCTCAAACAGCTTCTCTATGAATTTGTGTGCCTCAACCTGACGGCCACGAATCTTGTAGCCATCAAGGAAGCTCTTATCCTTGAAAAGCAGATTCATGACACGGTCACCTGTTCTGTGCTTCTTACTAAAGTCCTTGAACGCCTGTGTTTTCGGAGCTTCTTCTCTCAAGGCAACAAGAACAGAATCCTTGTAGTTCATGTAATACAGATCATGACGACTTGCATCATGAGTGATATTCAAATCTGGATTCATAGTGGCAAACTGCAAGAGAGCATTCTCCATAGAGAGGATGCAACGTATCACCTGAGTTGACTTCGCATCAATATTCGTCTTTCCCTTGAACACCTCAGGGAATCTCTCATACATACGCTTTGCAATACCACGATGCTGCTCTGCACCAAGCTGAGTAAGTTCTCCGTCACGTCCTCTTGCCTCCTCGCGAATCTGGGCAACCTTATCAAAAACTTCCTGTCCCTTTTCTGTCAGCAAACCGGCATCAGCAGCCTTCTTCATAATATTGTATGGCATGTCATAATCCATAACACCGATAAGATAGCGGGAACCATGACGACCATAATGGCTGATATAGTATGGAGTATAGCCTGCAGGAGCTGGAGTAAGAGCTTTCTGCGGACCTGGATAAGCCTTATAGTTAGAACCAGAAAGAGTGATATCCTTACGGAAATCCTCACGTGCCTGCTGTGCCGAAACAACAACAGTCATACATAGCGCTACGGCTGAGACAAAAAGTTTAGTGTAGAGTTTCATCGAAATGCTTTGTTATTAAATATTTGAAAAAGATTTATTTACTTGCAAAGTTACAAAAAATCGGGAACATAACAAAAGAATTTATTCTTTTTGTTTACCGAAAGGAGTAACTTCATAACAGAATGGGACAAAGATACAAAAAAAGCACGTAACCAAGAAACATTTTGAGAAAATTAACGAAATAAAATCTACAAACATAAGGAGAACAACGGACAAAAAACTCTTTTTGTAATACCTATTCTTGTCAATCGATTGCTTGCGAATGAAAAATATCCATTCAGCATCTCGAATGGTAAACCAGAAGCCAACGCAAATCTGATTTTCCCGGTCACACACACTCTTGAAAAACCGCTATGCGTTCGCTAATCCTCCGCTCTTCCTCCTAACCAAACTCGATGTTCCTCCGCTCTCTCACCGACTTTGCACCGACTTTGCACCGACTTTGGTACGGAGGATCATAGGAGGAAGAGCGGACCTTCATAGGAGGTACATAGGAGCTACTTGGGAAGAGCATAAGGATTGAAAAAACAGGAGAATTGTTTGGAAAAAGAAAAAAATTGCAGAAAAGTGTGAGTTTTCGGATTTTTATTTGTATCTTTGCCCTGTCATTCCTAATCAACCTAAATCTGATAATGACAATAATGCCCGACGAACCTTAATCAGAATGAAAAGAACGATAATATCATTACTATTAATCATATTGATTCTGCCACTCCATGCAAAGGATATTGTGTGGTTTGACGGAATAAATCCTGTTACCTATAGCGTTCAGACGGATAGAGACCTCGTAGTTGAGACTGCCTTGAATATGTTCTCTAACGATATGCTCGAGGTTACAGAGGCATACGCTATCCCAGAGGCTCCTTCAAAAGCAAAGATTCATATCTACCAGCTCGACAAGGCTTCCGATAAGGAGAAACAGGAATTAACGAAAATGGGCTTTGACATCAGTAAGCTCACGAAAGGTAATGATGCATTCTCCATACGTTGCCATAAGAAAAACATTATAGTAGTTGGGGCTAACGGCCGTGGCACAGCATACGGTATTCTCGAACTTTCACGAATAGCAGGCGTCTCTCCTTGGATATGGTGGGGAGATGTTGTTCCCGAGATGAAAGAGCGCCTCACCATCGACAGCCGTTTTACCACCACGCAATCAGCAAGCGTGGAATATCGCGGAATATTCCTCAATGATGAGGACTGGTCTTTACGCCATTGGAGCTATTCAAACTATGAGAAAGGCCAATTCGGACAAATCGGAAGGAGAACTTACAAACGCATCTTTGAACTTCTGCTTCGTCTTCGCGCCAACACTATATGGCCGGCTATGCACGAGAAAACCACCCCTTTCTTTAAGGTTAAAGGGGCAAAGGAAGAGGCTGATTCTTTCGGGATTTTTGTCGGGACATCACATTGTGAGCCTCTCCTCCGAAACAACGTTAGCGAATGGAACACGTTCAGGCAAGGGCAGTTCAATTACTTTACCAATAAGGAGAATATACAGAAATACTGGGCAGAGCGTCTTGACGAGGTTAAGGATAGCCGAAACAATATGTTCACTATCGGTATGCGAGGCATTCATGACGGACGAATGAATGGAGCAAAGACCGAGAAAGAACAGCTTGAGGGACTTCAGAATGTCATCAACGACCAGCAGGAACTTATCCGTAAGCACATTGGCGACCCAAGCAAGCAGATGCAGGTATTCATCCCTTACAAAGAGGTGTTGAAGGTGTATGAGAACGGACTTAAAGTGCCTGATTACGTTACACTTATGTGGTGTGATGACAACTACGGTTATATCACTCGCCTAAGCAACGCTCAGGAACAGAAACGCATAGGCGGAGGTGGTGTTTACTATCATCTCAGCTATTGGGGAAGACCTCACGACTATCTGTGGCTTACCACCACTCAGCCAGGTCTTATCTATAACCAGATGCGACAGGCATACGACCATAACATGCGCAAGATATGGATTGCAAACGTTCACGACCCTAAGGTTGCCGGCTACGACCTTGAACTGTTCCTCGACCTCGCATGGAATATCAACTGCACGACAAGCGAAACCGTTGGCGACCACTATAGGAAATGGCTTGTCACCCAGTTTGGCGAGAGTGCCGGCAACTTCCTCTTCCCTGCCATGAGCAAGTTCTATCGCCTTTGCGGAGAGCGCAAGCCTGAATTCATGGCATGGTCAGAAACCGAACTGTCCGACAGGGACAGATACGACCGTGGAGTATCTCCTATCAGAAATACGGAGTTTACCCACGCATTTGGCGATGAGATGCAACGCTATCTCGATGACTACGAGGCAGTAGTGAAGGCTGTTTATGAGGCTGAGGATTCCGTTTCGCCCGAACTAAACGATGCCTATTTTGCCATGATTGAATATCCGGTATGTGCTGCAAGGGCTCATGCTATAAAAATTCTGGAGGCACAGCGGGCACGACAACTGGCTAACGGTCGTCCGGGAAGAAACAAGGAGGAGCAAGAGGAGGGAATGCGTATTGCCTGTGCCAAGGCTCAGAAAGCATATCATCACATCGTGGGCCTCACAAATTGTTACAACATCTCAATAGCAAATGGCAAATGGGAGAATATAATGGATATGCACCCGCGCGACCTTCCTGTCTTCGGGGCTCCGGTTCTCCCCATGCTTCTGTCAGGAGAGACTATGGAAGAGGAACTCAGTAAGGTACATGAGGCTCATGGTGAGAACATCCCTTATAGTTGGATTGCAAGAAAAGAAGGCTTCATTGCCCGCAACTGTAATGAATACAAACAATTCTCTCCTGTCAAGGGTACATCATCAAAGCCTCGGCTTATCTCCATGCTCGGACATAGCATGAAGGCTGTATCACTTCCGAAAGGCTCTTCCCTCACCTATTCCTTCGTATCCGACCAAGAAGCCCCAGCCATTCTGCGTATCGCCCTCATACCTACTCATCCTCATGACAAAGGCGATATCAGATATGCCGTAAGTATCGACGGAGGTAACGAGACCGTCATTTCAATAAAGGAAGCATACAACTCCGAACAATGGAAGAAGAATGTGCTTCGCGGTCAGGCAGTTAAGAGTATCGATATCAATCTCACAAGGGGCGAGCACACTCTCTCCATACGCGCTCTTGACGATAACATCATCCTCGACCAATGGATGATTGATTTCGATAAGAAACGGAAGCATTATCTGTTTCCGATAGATTAAGACCCCTAACCCCAACCCTTCCCCCGTGATGGGGAAGGGAGGAGAGCGTATGGGGAATGATTAGGGGAGAGATTATAGGTTAGGGGTTAGAGGTTAGCGTACCCCTTTCGCCATCCTCCCCCTTCCCCCTCCACGGGGGAAGGGCTGGGGTTAGGGGTCTATATATTTATACCATAGCTCTGCTTCACCTCACTCATCACAAACGTACTCTCGATAGAGGCAAGACTTTCAATCTCACCAAGTTTATTGAGCACAAACTCCTGATATTGCTTCATATCACGCGCGCGAACTTTTAAGAGATAGTCATACGCACCAGAGGTATTATAACATTCCGTCACCTCCGGAATTCTCATGATACGACGCACAAATGCATCCGCAATCTCATGGTTAATCTGCTTCAACTTCACCTTGCAGAACACAAGAAGTCCCTGATCCAATTTCTCAGGATCAAGTACGGCAACATACTTAATGATATACCCACTCTTTTCCAAGCGTTTCTGACGCTCAAAAACAGGTGTCGGGGTCAGATGAACGGCATCCGCCAACTCTTTTGTGGTCAATTTCGCATTTTTTTGTAGCGTTTTCAGTATCTGAATATCAGTTTCATCAAGCTTTTCCATATTTTCTTAGAGTTTTATTCTGTTTGAGGGGCTTTTTTACCTCCCAATCAGAATGATTTTCTATTCCAAATGCAAAATTAGTAATATTTTCTGAATATCGCAAGAAATTTGGAAGATATTTCTAAAAATATTAATTTTGCACTCGAAATTAAAACCTCCGAAGTTTCACTCGGATAATTTCAAGATAACAAAAAATAATTATTAACATACCTCTTTCGCACTCAGTCATCCTCCTTACGGGAGGACACGGGGGGAGAGGCTAAAGAAAGGAAAAAAGACTATGAGCAAGAAGAATTATCGTTTTGAGACATTACAGCTTCATGTAGGCCAGGAACAGGCAGACCCAGCAACCGATTCACGCGCAGTGCCTATTTATCAGACTACAAGTTACGTATTCCATAACTCTCAGCATGCAGCCGACCGTTTCGGACTTCGCGATGCAGGTAATATATATGGTCGTCTGACCAACTCTACACAGGGCGTATTCGAAGACCGTGTAGCTGCTCTTGAAGGTGGTGTAGCTGGTCTCGCTGTTGCCTCTGGTGCAGCTGCCATCACCTACGCTCTCCAGAACATCGTGCAGGCTGGTGACCATATCGTAGCAGCCGACAACCTCTATGGTGGCAGCTACAACCTCATCACCCACACCCTCTCTACTCAGGGTATCAGCAACACCATCATCAACATCAACGACCTTGACGCTCTCGAGGCAGCAATCAAGCCTAATACTAAAGTAGTATATGCCGAGACATTCGGCAACCCAAACTCAGACGTTCTCAACCTTGAAGGCGTTGCTGCTGTTGCTCACAAGCATGGTATTCCATTCATCGTTGACAACACCTTCGGCACACCTTATCTTATCCGTCCTCTGGAGCATGGAGCAGATATCGTTGTACATTCAGCAACCAAGTTCCTCGGTGGTCACGGAACATCACTCGGCGGTGTTATCGTTGATGGTGGTAAGTTCGACTGGAAGGCAAACCCTGACAAGTTCCCTACACTTGCAAAGCCAGATCCATCATATCACGGCATAGTATTCGCTGATGCTGTAGGTGCTGCTGCATACGTTACACGTATCCGTGCCGTCATTCTTCGCGACACAGGTGCAGCAATCTCTCCTTTCAACGCATTCATTCTCTTGCAGGGCGTAGAGACATTGAGCCTTCGCGTAGAGCGTCACACAGAGAATGCTCTGAAAGTGGTAGATTTCCTCGCTAAGCATCCAAAGGTAAGCAAGGTTAATCACCCAGCTCTCGAGAGTCATCCTGACCACAAGCTCTATCAGAAGTACTTCCCTAACGGTGGCGGTAGCATCTTCACATTCGAGATCAAGGGCGGTCAGGAAGAGGCTTGGAAGTTCATCGATGCTTTGCAGATATTCTCATTGCTTGCAAACGTAGCCGACGTGAAGAGCCTTGTAATTCATCCTTACACAACAACTCACTCACAGCTCTCACCAGAGGAATTGGCAGAGCAGCACATCACACCTTCTACAGTTCGCCTGAGCATCGGTACAGAGCATATCGACGATATCATCGAAGACCTCAGCCAGGCACTCGATAAGATTTGATATTGTTAGTATAAGGACAAAAGACTAAGGTCAAAGGACTAAGGCTATGAGCTAAAGCCCTTTGACCTTAAACATTTTGAAACTTAGACTTTGGCTTTTGGCTTTAGACCGCAGACTCAAACTTTATACAAAAACAAAACATGAACAAATTTATAATCGCAGATAATCAGGAGCTTACGCGCTTCGCCTTAGAAAGCCTTATCCGACAGAAAGGGCACGGAGAGATATTCAGCGCCCACGACAAGGCCGGTCTCGTGCAATTACTGAAGGAACATGAGGATGCCGTTGTCGTACTCGATTACACGCTATTCGACTTTGCCGATGAAAATCAGCTACTCATCATCGCCGAGCGTTTTGCATTGGCACAATGGATTCTCATTAGTGAAGAACTAACCCCTCAGTTCCTGCGTCGTATAATCTATCTGTCCAATCAGTTCAGCATCGTATTCAAGGATGGCACGCTGAAAGATGTCCGCGATGCCATTGAAGCCGTAAGCCATCATAATCGTCATATCAGTCAGCGTGTACTCGAAAGCATCCTCAACCAACAGCAACAGGAAAAAGATGATCAGTCAAACATACTGACAGAGACAGAAACGGAGATTGTGAGAGCCATCGCCCAAGGCAAAACCACAAAAGAGATTGCCAATGAGCGCTACTCAAGCATACACACCATCACCACCCACCGCAAGAACATTTTCCGTAAACTTGGCGTCAACACCGCCCACGAAGTCATAAAATATGCCCTTCGTGCAGGTCTCGTTGATTCTTCCGAGTTCTATATTTAACAAGAGTTCGATGACATGCTTTCGTAAATTTTCAGTTTTTGTTGGCTGAAAACTGGGGACTTGCGTAGCTTGTTAAGCCTTGCGAAAGATTATTGTCAGTAAAAAAACGAAAGCAACTCATTATTAACTAAACGCGAAGACGCAAAGTCGCGGAGATTTATTACTCTGCGACTTTGCGTCTTTACGTTTGAGAGTCGGTACACATAGTACACACATTTTTTCCACACGCCCTATAACCGTTACAGGGATAATGGCTATGTGCTACCCTACTGCTTGCTTAATATCCTCCAGCAGATCCTCACCGGCTTCAAGTCCGATGCTGAGACGCACGGTGGTGTCAGGAACTGACATTTCCGCACATTGCTCGGGAGTGAAGAGACCGAAGATGGTAGAGGCAGGATGAATGGCAAGTGACTTGCGGTCGAATAGGTTGGTTGCCCTTCGGATTACCTGCAACTTGTCGATGAACGCGAAAGCAGCTTCCTTGTCGGCAAGGTCGATGGTGAAAACGGCACCTGGCAATGGTCCGAACTGCGCCTTCGATAACTCATAGAAAGGGTTGTCCTCCAAACCTGTGTAGTTCACGCGCTTTATCTCAGGCAGTTGCCTACACTGTTCTGCAAGCCAAAGCGCGGTTCCTGCCTGACGATGGAAACGGATATCGAGGGTGTCGAGACCGAGAGTTTCCATATATGCCGCCTGAGGAGTCATCACTCCACCGAGATTGGTTATCAGTTCTGTCTTCACACGCGCCGTAAATGCCAGTTTCTTACCAACACGCTTGCAACGTGCCTGCAAAGCAGGGGAAGGAGCCTGAGACCAATCGAATTTTCCGTAGTCGATGAGGAGTCCGCCAAGTCCAGTACCACCGCCAGAGATATACTTTGTGCTTGATACTACCTCGATATCCACACCGAAGTCAACGGCACGGAAAACAGAGAATGGCACTATTGTAGTATCGGCAATAAGAGGCACGCCTGCCTTGTGGGCAATGTCAGCCAACTTGCGGATATCGGCAACGAACAACTGCGGATTGGTTATTATCTCGAAGAAGAGGGCGCAGGTCTTGTCGTCAATCTGAGCCTCAACCTCCTCGGGCTTTGTGAAATCCACAAAACGAGCCTCAACGCCGAAAGTGCCCAGCGTATCGCGAATAAGAGAAACACTGTTACCAAACAGATGCTTCGATGCCACGATATTCAGACCTGCCGCGCTGACAGCCGTCAGGGCATAGTGAATAGCAGTCATTCCGGTATTGAGCGCCGTCACACTCACAGCCCCAGTCAGTTTCCTTACACGCTCCTCAAGATAGGTAGTGGTAGGATTGGCAATGCGGGCATACGATGGGGCCATGGAACGACCGCAAAATGCGTCGCCCATGGCCTTTGCAGACTCAAACTCAAACGCTGCCGTGTAATATACAGGCATCGAAAGTGCACCGTATGTATCAGGTTTCTGATACTTTGTTGTCAAAATTTTCGTTTCGTACTGCATCGTGTTTTAGTTTTGGTTGTTGGGTGATGGTGGTTTGGGGTTAGAGGTTAGTGGGTATTGAACGCAGAGTCGCAAAGTCGCAAAGAAAATAAACTCTGTGTCTTTGCGTCTTAGCGTTTGAAATACGCCAACACCTATCACCTAACACCCATCACCTATTTACCTATTTACCTGTCACCTATGATCTTTTTGACCGCAATGACGAGTTTATCCACATCCTCGCGTGTGTTATAGAGAGCGAACGTTGGACGGACGCTCATCTCGTAACCCAGAGCGCGAAGTGCCGGTTGTGCGCAATGGTGTCCGGCACGCACGGCAATACCTTCCTTGTCAAGCAATGTACCTACTTCCGGAACAGGTATTCCGTCGAGAACAAAGCTAACCACCGATACGCGGTTCTTAGGATTGCCCAAGAGCGTGAGTCCCGGAATCTGTGCAAGCTGCTCTCGCGCATACTCTGTAAGCTGATGCTCATGGTGTTCAATGTTACGGATACCCAAATGGCTCACATAGTCGAGCGCAGCACCGAGTCCGATAGCATCAGCCACATTAGGCGTACCTGCTTCGAAACGTGCTGGTGGCACATTATACTCTGTATGCTCGATGGTCACATCCTTAATCATGTTACCACCGCCTTGCCATGGCTGCATCCTATCCAAGAGTTCCTTACGACCATAGACCACACCGATACCGTTAGGACCATAGATCTTATGTCCGCTGAACACGAAGAAATCAGCGCCAAGCGCCTGCACATCAACAGGAGTGTGGGCGATGGACTGCGCACCGTCAATCAAAACAGGAATCTGATGTGAGTGAGCAATGTCTATGATACGGCGTACATCGTTGATTGTGCCGAACGTGTTGTTCACATGACCGACAGAGACGAATCGTGTGCGAGGTGTGATGATACGCTCGAACTCAGCGAGGTCGAGATCACCGTTCTTATCTGTAGGAATTGCGTGCAATGTAGCGCCACGTTCCTGACAGATGCGCTGCCAAGGTACGATGTTGGCATGGTGGTCGAGTTCTGAGACGATGACGTCATCGCCCGGGGTGAGATACTGTCTGCCGTAGGTCTGTGCCACGAGATTAATACCCTCGGTAGTACCACGCACGAAGATAATCTCTTCAGATGATGCAGCATTGATGAAGCGCTGTACTTTCTCACGAGCCTCCTCGTAAGCATCCGTAGCACGAGCTGCAAGAGTATGCGCTCCGCGATGTATATTGGAGTTATATGTGCGGTAGTATTCCGAAATCTTATCTATTACCTGATTAGGCTTCTGCGTAGTGGCACCGTTGTCGAGCCACACGAGGTCATGGCCGTTCACCTTCTGATTGAGCACGGGGAAGTCGCGCTTTATCTGCTCAGAGTTCAGTGTGTCTGACTCCTCATAGTGCAGGTCGCGCAATTTCTGTGTCTCAGGGATGCCGATGCCGAAACCGTCGTCCTTCGGAAGCGTATGCTGTGAACCGGTTTGCGATGGTACCAGTTCGAACGGAAGTGACAATGCCGCAAGGTTCAGGACCTCATCGGGCACAACTTCCTTCCGCGCAGCCTGCAACTCCTCCGGGCAATACTTCTGAGCAACCTCTCGGAGCAGCTCAAAGCCAGGATCAGCGATGCTATAGCCTTCTATGTTTTGTAAATCTATCATATTTTAGACCCCTTTCTGCCCTGCGGGCCTCTTTCCCCGTGAAGGGGCAAGAGGCTGGCGCAGAATGAAAGGTATTTTTTTTAGAGGTTAGGGGTTAGAGTTTAGAGGTTAAGGTTATGGGGATAGAGGGAGATAGTGCTCAAAACACTAACCTCTAACCCCTAACCTCTAAACTGATATCAATTACTTCTCCACCTTGTTGCGGTGCTGATAGTCATGATAGTAACCTACCTCTACATTCTCAAGCACGGCAATAGCATCATCGGTGAGAGATGCGAGAGAGAAGTACTTTGTGAGCAAGTAAGAAGCAACGCCGAACTTGTCAAGTCCCATGAGACGTGCTGAGAGTGATGGTGCAATCTCGCCAGGAATACCACTCTGGTGAAGACCTACAACACCCTGGTTCTTCTCACCTACGCGAACGAGGATGATCTTGGTAGTTCCAACGCCACGACCTGTGAGATACTGGCCTTCTACCTCTACCTTGTCAGAAGGAATCAATGGAACGCCACGCCAAAGGATTACCTTTGTGCCGAAGAGATCGGTTGTTACAGGTGGCACGCCGCGCCATGTGCACTCACGCTCGAAAGCTGCGATAGCTCTTGGATGAGCGATGAAGAATGCAGGCTCCTTCCATACCAATGAGAGCAACTCGTCGAGGTCGTCAGGTGTAGGACTGCCGTAGCGTGTGCTGATGCGGTATGCTGGGTTGGCTGCTGCCAAAAGACCGAACTGCTTGTTGTTGATAAGCTCCCACTCCTGACGCTCCTTGATGCTCTCGATAGAGAGACGGAGCTGCTCCTCCAACTGGTTGTAAGGATTGTTGTAGAGGTCGCTTACACGGGTATGTACACGAACAACTGTCTGGAGAGTGTTAAGAGAATACTCTGTTGGATTCTCCTCATAGTCGATATATGTCTCTGGAATAATATTGTCCTCTTCATGACCGCTAACCAAGTCGATATGCTTCTCACCGTTATCGTTTACTGAAGCCTTGAGACGCAACTGCTTGTCAACAGCCTTGTTGAATGTCTCGCGGAAGTCTGGCACCTCCTTGATGAACTTAACAAGTTCCTTCAGCTTCAAGCCGAGGAATACGGTTGGGGTAATAGCACGTACGCTTACTGTTGACTCCTGCTCGTCGAGAAGGTCAGCCTCACCAAAATACTCGCCATCACCCAAAAGAGCGATCCGTAAATCTTCGCCGTGAGAGCCCTTGCTGATAACCTCAGCCTGACCGCTTGCCACGATGAAGAAACGCTGCTTATCCTTACCCTCTTCAACAAAGAGCTGGTCAACATCAACCTCCTTAGCCTCGAAAGAGCTAACAAGACGGTTGAGAATCTCATCATCGAATTCTGAGAAAAGAGGTATTGACTTGAGGTTCTTTGCTGTAAATGAAGGAACACCATTTACATACTGGATAGGAAGACGATCGTTTTTACGCAACTCTACCTTAGTACGGTTTACACGGAAAGTACCGCCAGTTACCTGTACCCAAGGAAGGAGTTTCAACAAAAGTCTAGGAGTGATTGAGCCCATCTGAGGGGCTGTCTTGGCGGTTGTAGCCAGTTTTCTGGCTGTTGCAGTCGTTACGCTGCGCTGTAAATTAGAATCTGCCATAATTTTTTTCGTTTGAGTTTTTTTATTGTTAATAAACTATTTCAGAATAGTCACCTTGTATGTGGCGCCTTCCACATGTTCAACGGAAAGCACATTATATCCTTGATCTGTAGCATTGCGAGGCACGTTGTCAAGTGGCTCTCCCTCAGAGAGAAGTACTTCAAGCACTTCACCCTCCTGAAGCTTTGAGAGTTCAATCTTTGTCTTGACAAATGTCATAGGGCAATGCTCCTTTGTTATATCTAATATCTTTGTAGCCATAAGCCTAACCTTTTTATTAAATGAAAAATGAAAAGTGAACAATGAAAAATACAGGTTAGTATTTTAGTGAATAGTGAATAACGAATAGATAATAATACTAAATACTGGCTAACGCCCCTATGCGGACTTCGTTCTGGTGGCTACCAGTATTAAATATTATTCACTTTTCACTATTAACTATTCACTTACAAATCCAATCTGTATTTTATTATTTTTCATTTTATAATTTTACTTATTTATTACTGGGTGGGCCGCCTAAATAAACAATGTCTCACCGTCTTCTGAGAGTTTCAGGAATGAGGCTACACCGAGCACATCCTTTACCTCGGGTATAAAATCCTCTTTCTTGAGACCAAGCACATGCATAGCCATCTCACATGCGTAGAAGTTGATTCCCAAGACTTTAGCAGCCTCAACAAGTTCTTCAAGAGTAGCTACATTTTTCTTACGCATCAGGGAGCGGAAAATCTTTGGTCCTGCACCAAGGAAGTTAAAACGACTGGTAGGCGTAACCTTAAGTCCGCCCATCATGAATCCGAAGATCTTGGTAAGCCAGTTGCCACCCGTAAACGAGCGTCCCTGCTTACGTTTGATAGCATCAAGCCCCCAGAAGGTGAAGAATATATTCACCTCATAGCCGACAGCCGCCGCGCCCGTACCTAATGTAAATACAGCCGTAAGCTTGTCGAAATCACCACTAAAGGCGATGATGCTTAGTTTTTTGTTTTCTGCCATAATTTATTGAGTTTGAGTGTCTGATTTTCTGAGTGCAACGTGCGAAAGCATCCTCGCACGAAAAAATAGTCAACGTCGGCTGCAAGCCGGTGGACGTCTCTGATTTCTGAGTGCAAAATTACTTCTTTCTGCCGAAATCGGCAATCCCATTGGGATGGTAATTCGCATACCACGATTATGGTATGCAGAATACCACAAAAGCACTATTGTATGAGTGCGGATTTCGCAGTAATTTTGCACTCAGAAAATCAGACACTCAAACTCAATAATATTATGGCAAAGATTTATGTAAATGGAGAAGCGCAGGAAGTGAGCCTGCCTCTCAACGTTAGTGAACTAATCAAGCAGAATAACGTGCTGCAACCCGAGATGGTCAGCGTACAGGTGAACGAGGAGTTTGCCGAGCGCGAAGACTGGGAAAGTATTGTATTGAAAGAAGGCGACAAGGTCGATTTCCTCTATTTCATGGGAGGCGGTAGCTTGTAGAATTGAAAATGGACAATTATTCGCTGAAGCACATCAAGCTAAAGCAAGTGAAAATTGTTCGCAAAGCTCACCAAGCTAAAGCAAGTGGAAATTGTAAATTGTATATTGTAAATTGTACATAGAAAGATGATTGATTTTACAGAAGAACAGATACAGCGTTATTCGCGACACATACTATTGCAGGACGTGGGCGTGGAAGGTCAGGAGAAGATAATGAACGCACGCGTACTTGTTGTAGGCGCAGGCGGTCTTGGTGCTCCTGTTTCGCTCTACCTTGCCGCAGCCGGAATAGGAACAATAGGTATTGTAGATGCCGACGTGGTGGATTTGAGCAATTTACAGCGTCAGGTTATCCATTTCACAAAGGATGTTGGCATAGCAAAGGTAGAGAGCGCAAAGGAGAAGATTCAGGCTATCAATCCTGATGTTAAGGTTGAAACCTATCAGGAATTTCTCGACTCTTCAAATGCCCTCGACATCATCAAGGAATATGACTTCATCGTTGACGGAACTGATAATTTTCCTGTGAAATTCCTCATCAACGATGCGTGCGTAATGGCAGGAAAGCCTTTCTCTCATGGAGGCATACTGCGTTTCAACGGTCAGACATTCACCCATCTCCCGGGCACAGCTTGTTACCGCTGTATGTTCAAGGAGCCACCTCCAGCAGGAGCCGTTCCAACTTGTTCACAGGCAGGTGTGTTAGGAGCCATTGCTGGTATGCTCGGAACTATTCAGGCAGCTGAGACTCTGAAATACTTCACAGGTGTAGGTGAACTGTTGACCAACCGCCTTCTCACCTTCGATGCTAAGACTATGCAGTTCCGCACCATCAATGTGAAGCATAGCGACTCTTGTCTCATCTGCGGCAGCCACCCAACTATCGACCATCTGATAGACTACGAACAGGCTGCTTGCGATCTCAAAAACCACTAATTTCGGGAGTTTATAAGACAAAAACAATAAAAACTTAGAGGACCTTTATCGGCTTTCTCTTGTTTTTAACCTTCCAGTTTTTGTAAAATTTAACGTCAGTTCGACGAATTCAAGACTGCGAGGGCTGAACGTCGAAGAGGTCGGCGGCCGAAGGGAAAGCCAAAGCCCGACACCTAATAGGGCAGTCCGTAAGGGCTGTTATTCT
>CADBXL010000052.1 GCA_902798615.1 uncultured Bacteroidales bacterium
TTAGTGCACCTCCCCCCTAAAACAAGTGCACCCTATCTCCCAGTATAGGGGGGAGGTGCACGCTTCGTTATCTTTTGATTATCAGAGCGTTATATGCCTAAAACCGGTAAAAGTGCCCCCCCCCCTTTGAACTCTCGCAAAAAAAATACTTAGCCGTTTCTTTCAAAAGAAAAATGCAGATTGAAAACTAAAACCAATGTTATTTGGTAGTAGAGTTTATATTATTCAATTTTTAATCTAATAGTATTATGGCAAAAATGAAACTTGCTGATCAGGTAGCTCTCGTGGAGAGATTCCTGAATGAGAACTTCGCCTTCAGATAACGTGAGTTCGACGACTTGCTTCAGCTTGGTGAGCCTAAGCGAACAATTTATTCCGTTGTATATTGTTGACTATCATGTGGTTGAAAGAGCTCTGAAGGAGCGATACCTAATAGGGCAGTCCGTTAGGGCTGTCATATTTGTCGATATAGGGGGGGCGGGCTTTTCAGCCCTCGCAGTCTAGAATTGTTCGCAAAGCTCACCAAGCTATGCAAGTTCTTCGCTGAAGCTCATCAAGCTAAAGCAATTCGTCGAACTCACGTTAAGATACAATGAAGTGCGTGACACATTTGAGTTCAAGGTTCTCAATCCCGAAATGGGAGGGAGCCTTACCAACACCGACTTTGTGCCTCTTCAAGACGAGGCACTCAACTTCATCATCCTTGAGGCGATGAAGGCTGGCATTGAGGGAAAGTTATGCAAGATATAGATTTTTACCGGATTGCAATATTTTTTCTTATGGAATAGCTACGGATGAGCTATGATGTGGTTTTGAGTAATCAGAGCAAACCGTTCATGTTGTCTATGATCTGCCCATCGTAGAGGTTGATGATACGGTTAGCGTATGTGGCATCGTGCTGTGAGTGCGTTACCATGATGATGGTGGTGCCCTCGGCATTTAGCTGGCTGAGCATTTCCATAACCTCAAGACCGTTCTTTGAGTCGAGGTTGCCCGTAGGCTCGTCGGCAAGGATTATCTTCGGATTGCTAATAACGGCACGGGCTATTGCCACACGTTGCTGCTGTCCACCAGATAGCTGGCTGGGGTAGTGCTTGCCACGTTGCGACATATTCATTCTGCGAAGAACCTCAAGCACACGCTCCTTACGCTCCTTGGCTGGCACACCCATATAGAGCAGAGGCAGTTCCACATTCTCGTTCACGTTAAGTTCGTCGATAAGGTTGAAACTCTGGAACACGAAACCTATAACGCCTTTTCGTATGTCCGTTCGCTCGTTCTCGGTTAGTGTACTAACATCCTTGCCGTTCAGGAGGTATGTGCCTTCGGTAGGTGTGTCTATTAGTCCCATGATGTTGAGGAGAGTGGATTTTCCGCAACCTGACGGTCCCATTATGGCAACAAACTCGCCTTCCTTTATCTCAAGGCTAACGCCGTTGAGGGATGTTGTCTGTACTTCTTCTGTACTGAATATCTTTGTTATGTTATCTAATTTAATCATAGTGAAAAATGAAGCCCCCTCCGTCTCCCCCGAGGGGAGGGCTTTTTATATAGTATTATTGTATCTAAAGGCTCCCTCCCTCGGGAGGGCTGGGGAGGGGCCCCTTTTCTATTCTTTCTTTATTAATAACGCTGGGTTAATATGTGATATTTTATAGATCTTCTGCCATACGGTGAGGAGAGTTACCAATGCAATGACTAGAATTGTAAGGCAATAGAGACCACCAAATACGGAGATAATCTCCAATGTTTCATTAGTTGAAGTTGCACTTATGATTGCTATGCATACTAAGACTGGTAAAAACAGACCTATGCAGAATGAAATCTTAAGAGTCTTGACATAGTAACGGCTGAACATCTTTACTATATCCCATGTCTTCGCACCATTAACCTTGCGTATTGCCACTTCCTTTTGTCTGCCTCGTGTCTCAAGTGCTATGGAAGAATAGACCGTGATGATGATGCAGAGCAGGCTTATTACCAAGAAGACGGTACATACTTTTATGCCTGTAACTGTGTTCTTGTGAGTCTTGAAGAAGCCATCATATATTGTCTCGAAATCTGCGTGTCGAGTCTCGTATGATTTCTTGCAGATCTCTGCCAAGTCTGTCCTGTACTCTTCTGCTTTGCCTTCCTTAGTTGATATTATGAAGTAGAAATATGGATCTCGTTGGTTTTTGATAGAACATTCTTGCTCATATTTGTCGAAATCTCTTATAATATAGTAAGCATGTTCTAAAGTCGGGTAGAATGGCAATGGTCTGGAGTAGCCAAGATGTATGTAATAGCAACTATCGATAAGCATTTCTTCTTTTGTTGACCTTTTGTAGTTCAACTTGAGAACCTTCATCAGACTATCTATTTCTTCCGCTTTGGCATAGACAGGAATACCTTCTATTTTGTCTTCATACTTCTGTTGGGGCATGTATGTTGGCGACTGTTGAAGCTCCATGTTGAAGATGGATGCAAGTTCTGCATCAAATACATATGAAATATATAGTGCAGTACTGTCTTGGGTGGCCTGAGCCTTGAATTTAGGGGTTATAGGTGCGTGGTCGTCCAATCTGTTTAATCTTGCCACTTTTTCAACTGCTGGATGAGAAGTCCATAGAGTATCAGCCTCTTGATGTGAATAGACAGAAAATGTTCTTTTGTAATTATCAATATCGGCATTGGGGTTAAACAGGTATATGGCTCCTATGCTTGCAATATATGTACCAATAATGGTGAAAAACAGGCCGGAAGCAAATGTGTATTGAACTATTTGCATCAAACTGTTCCATATTGATTTGTTGGAACTACTAATGCTGATGTATGAGTTTGGAGTTGCCTTGATGACATTCCTGACTCTAAACCATGCAATCAAAACAGATATGAAGAATGTGATGATTGTAAGGACGATGATATAACCAGGGAATGATGTTTCCAATTCTGTAGGCCAGCCATCTTTGTATATAATAAAGTGGAAGAGGTAATTTGAAAACAAGGAATCAAGCAGAATTGCAGCTATCAGGGTTATGGAGAAGATGATTCCGAGTTCTGAGCATAGTAGGGCGAATAATTGCTTTGGCTTGGCACCATTGCAACGTCGAATGACGATCTCACGACTACGGATCTCAAACAACTGGAACTGCATCTTTAGATAACCAGAAAGACCGATTATCAGTATGCTTGATCCTAATAGTGGTAATATTATAATTAAGAGTATGCCTATCAATATTTGACGGGCTGATTTTTGTTTGTAATAATACACATGCACTTCGTATTCTGGGAATATCTTCTTGGCACTTTCTCTGAAATTGTCAATTTCCGAGCGGTCGTTAAGCGTGACATATAAGTGATATTCGTGTGTGCGGAAGTCTGTCTGCGTACTCAATATTTTATAGGAATCATCCTTGAAATCGGTAACTACATAGACCGCATTTTTGAAATGATGGCCAGATGTCTTTACGATGTCGTTGGCTTTTATGCCTTTGTCATAGTCAAAATCAAATTCCAGAGGCTTGGCATCGGGACCAAACTGTTCATCTATGTTTGTCTCGTCTATGAGTATGTCTCCGTTCTTCAGGTCTTCGAGTTTCTTGCCTGTGGTTGACTCGTAGTTGTGCTTTCTTAGCCAACTCTTGTTTACGGCTTTTATCCCGAAATCATAACTGTATTCTATGTTGCCATTTTTGTCCTTGCTTTCAAAAACTCGGTAGCCAGACGCATAGCAAAAAGGAATTTCCTTTACGCATGATAGCTTCTGCAACTGTTTGAGTCCGTCAAACGTGATGTCTTTGATTTCATTGTTTTCGTGGATTGTCAATTCCACTTCATTGCCAAATTGTTTTGTAAATTCAGAAATGATTCTTTCATTGACTAAATGTAGCGTGAATGCAAAACATATAATACCCACCGAGAGGCATAGCACAGAAATCGTGTTCTGCACTTTGTATTTTAGTATGTTTCGCCATGCGGCTTTAAGATTGTGAGTTATTAGCATAACGTTTTAGTTTTAATTTGTTTTTGTTGCTCCCCACCAGCCAGATAGCTGGCGGGGAGTTGTTGATAGTTTTCCGTTACCGGTGTCGGACTGTTGTTGTTTTCGATTGCAAAATTAATACATTAATCGTATTCCGCAATGAATATTTTATACACAAAATGCAGTTTGTATGAATTTTTTACACCATGTTGTATGATTTTTTTACACTTCGGGTGTTTTGGGAGTCGCAAAGTCACAAAGCAGAGTGTATTTTTGTAGAATTGCAAAAAATATTGGCAAATAATTTGCATGAATGAAAAAATATGCTTACTTTTGTGCTGAGTAAATTTACTCAATGGACTGAGTAATTCTACTCAATGGACTGAGTAAATTTACTTTGCCTATTAAAACTAATTGATTGTCAGTATGTTTGCCCGTAAACAATTTGATCTTCTAAAGTCAAGAATTGAGGAACCGAGAAGATTTATACAGGTTATAGTGGGGCCTCGCCAGATAGGAAAGACCACTATGGTTAAGCAGGTGCTGGAAACTGTAAATATTCCATTCCATCATGTTACAGCCGATAATGTGCCTGCCACTCAGACATCGTGGGTGTCTGAGATGTGGGATACTGCCCGAAGCAAGATGAAGATGGGTGGATATGCTGAATTCCTGTTGGTTATCGACGAGATACAGAAGATTCAAGGGTGGAGCGAGGTTGTCAAGAAGGAATGGGATAATGACTATTTCAATAATGTCAATTTGAAAGTAGTATTGCTTGGCAGTTCGCGTGTGATGCTCGAAAAAGGACTTGCCGATTCCCTCGCAGGCAGATTCGAGGAGATACGCATGGGACATTGGACTTTTCTCGAAATGCGGGAAGCCTTTGGCATGAGCCTTGAACAATATATATATTATGGTGGCTATCCTGGTGCAGCTCCTTTGATTAATGACTATGACCGTTGGAGCCAATATATAGAAAGCGCGATAGTTGATGCGACTATCAATAAGGATATTCTCCAAAATAATGTAGTTAGCAAGCCGGCTCTTCTTCGCCAGACCTTTGAGCTTGGAGCTACGTATTCAAGTCAGGAATTGTCGTTGACAAAGCTTATCGGACAGTTGCAGGATGCAGGTAATACGACAACGATAAGTTCATATCTGAAACTACTCTCTGATGCAGGAATGCTGACGGGATTGCAGAAATTTGCCAATGATGCTGCAAGGAAAAGGGCAAGTGCGCCAAAGTTTCAGGTTTATAATAGTGCATTACGAAATATATATACAGACCTTGCTTTGGAACAAGCGGCAATTCAGCCAAAGGAATGGGGCAGATACTTTGAATCGGCAATAGGCGCACATATTGTTAGTCAGGCATTTGTTGACAGATATGATGTGTATTATTGGCGCGAGGGTAATGATGAGGTGGATTATATTTTGCAGAAAAAGAACAAGATAATTGCGATTGAGGTAAAGAGCAACCACGAGAATCATACTACTGGACTTGCGAAATTCAAGGAGAAATTCCACCCTGATAATATTCTTCTCGTAGGACCAGAAGGAATGAGTGTGGAGGATTTCCTTTCTACCTCACCTTTCGGATTGTAATTTTATGTTTAGAGATTAGAGTTTAGGGTTTAGAGGTCGCACTCCACGCAAATCTCTCAACTCTAAACTCTAAACTCTAAACCCTAACCTCTAACCTCTAAACAAAAAATATGAATACAATACTGATAGTGGATGACAATACTGCCATCCTTACGGCTTTGAAGATATGCCTTGATGGGGTGTTCGACCGCATCATCACCCTTTCTACACCTGAGAATATCCTTACTACTCTTCAGCAGGAGCATGTGGATGTGGTGTTGCTCGACATGAATTTCACTCTTGGCGTTAATTCTGGTCAAGAGGGCTTGATGTGGCTTCGCACCATAAAGAAACTGCATCCCGATGTGCCTGTTGTGCTTGTAACGGCATACGCAGACGTGAAACTTGCCGTTCGTGGGTTGAAGACAGGTGCCGAGGATTTTGTCACAAAGCCTTGGGATAATGATGAGCTAATACGGGTTCTGAAAGATGCCATTGACAAGAGTGAGGCGATTGTGCCTCTCGAACAACTGGAGACAGAGCATGTGCGCAAGGTGGTGGATAAGTGTCACGGCAATATGAGTAAGGCGGCGGAACTGCTCGGAATAACAAGGCAGACGCTATATAATAAGGTGAAGAACAGACCCTCCTAGACCCCGCGACCCCTTTCCCGCCCTTCGGGCACCCTTTCCCCATGAAGGGGCAAGGGAGTAGTTACACTTGAACGCTACGAGGGGCAAATCAGTAATCTCTCAACTCTAATCTCTCAACTCTAAACTCTCAACATATGCCTTCCGTTATCTTAAATACTATCTACTCCCCTCCCTTTATGGGAGGGGTATGGGGGTGGGTCTTCTTGGGGCTGGTCTTGGCTCTGGTTTTCTTTCTCTTCTACCGCCACCAATGCCTGCTTCGCGATAGGGCTCATTTGATGCGTGAGGCTGTGAGAAATCATGAGTTCACGTTCTCGTTGCCAACCAAGGGATTGTTCTTTGGAGAAAGGGCTTTGCAAGAGGCCCTTAATGATATCGGACAGGATGTAAACAAACTTGTGGCACAGAATGAGGTGGAATCGTGGCAGAGGTTGACGCGAGTGCTGACGCATGAGATTATGAATGCCACCACGCCTATACAGAGCATCAGTCAGGCCTATCTAAGTAATCCGAAGATAAAGGGCACGTTGTATGAGGAGGGTATTCGTGCTATCTATGAGACGAGCACAGGACTTGCCAGTTTCGTGGATAGCTATCGCAAGCTCACACAGTTGCAGAAGCCTGTCATTACAGATGTGGGTATCGGTAATTTCATCGCCTCTATAAAGACACTCTATCCCGATGTGGAGTGGAGGGTGAATATTTCACCGTTTTCCACTATGAGGGCTGATGAGAATATGCTTCGTCAGGTGATCATCAATATCGTTAAGAATGCTGTTGAGGCTGGGGCAAAGATGATTGATATTAGGTATAGCTCGACCCATAAATCTCCTTTTAAGGGAGACTTCTTGAACACTCCGGCTCCCTCCCTACGGGGGAGGGCGGGGGGAGAGGCCATATTATTCATCAGCAACGATGGCGCTCCTATTCCTCCAGATGTAAGACGAGAGATATTCGTGCCTTTCTTCACAACAAAGCGTTCTGGTTCTGGTATAGGTTTGTCATTGTCGCGTCAGATGTTGATGATGCAGGGCATGAACATTGAGCTTGCCGATACCCCTGTAAGTGGATGCCACGTTACGTTTATTGTATCTTATTCTTAATTCGCAGACAGGCTTCGACATGCATGATCCAATGGCGTGAGAAGGGCATTTGGATAAGTCCGCGTATGTCCTTGTTGCACCAATAGTCAATAAGCCAGATAGCGTTCTCGTCTTCGCTTACAACATTAAGTGACTTGAGTTCTTCTTTTCTTTCATTGCTGATTTTCCTCTTCAAGTCCTCGAAAGTCAAGCCTCTTACAATGCCTTCCGTACTCGTCTTTACGTCGGAAATATAGGAATAGAGTTCTTTCAAATCCAGTTGTCTGGAGAATTCTGCAATCTGTTCTCTTGCCAGTTCGTTACCGGTTGTGATTATCGGAGCACCGATTCTCTTCTGATGATCTTTCTCGAAGAAAACCTGCGTGTCTCCTTTTATCAGCGTGTGAGCAACAATGTCTTCTATGCGGAAGATATGCCATAGGGAATACGCTATTGTCTTGCTGTGATAGCCGTCTGCTCCCATGAACGGAATGGCATCGAAATCATCTCTGGATAGTTCTTCGTGAAAACATATTATCGTATCCATCAGATTCTTTCGAAGTTCAAACAAAGAGGAAAGTCCGGTTTCGTAGGTGGCTTCCTTCTTTATCTGACTCTGCATCGCCTTGTTTAATTCAGACCATTCTTTGTTCATGTACTGAGTTTAGGGGTTAGAGTTTAGGGAGTGGAGGTTAGTTTCGCTATGTTCACGTCCTCGCCTACGAGCCAGAGTATGTCGTCACGCTTGAAGGTGTAGTATGGTGACACGTTGCTGAGGCTTTCCTCGCCCGACTCAAGACCTACTACCATGCAGTTGTATTTGTCGCGTATGCCACTCTCCATGAGGGTTTTACCAAGGAAACGGCTATTGTCGTGGATTATGATGCGCTCAAGCTTCATCTCGCGGTGCTCTATGTCGTAGTCTTCAGGATAGGTTTCTTTCTGGAGCGTGGTGTCGAGATTGGTGAGATGCTCGTCATCGCCGATGACGCTGAGACGGTCGCCCGGAAATACGGTGTCGTTGGCTGAAGGGATATTGATTCGCCTTGAGCCTCTGAGTATGCTTGCCACGTTGATGCCGAAACGCTGGTTGAGTTGCAGTTGTCGGAGTGTCTTTCCTGCCCAGAGACTATCGTCGGGCACGGTGACCTCGGAGATATGCAGGTCGTGGTTGAGCATGCGTTCTTCGAAGAGAGGACGGCGCTTGCCCGCTGCCTGTTCGGCTATGTCGCGAGAACGCAGATTCTGCATGAACATTCGTTCCATGCGTATGCTACTGCGTTTCAGGGTGCGTGACATCACCATTATGATGATGGCGATGAGGGCAACGCAGAGCAAAAGGGCAGTGGAGAAGTTGGTCATGTTCTTGAATACATAGAACACGAAACTCATGGCGATGACGATGCGTGCCAGTATCGTTGAGATAAGGGGCAGACGGTTGTGGTTGCTCTCAAGCCACAGAGCCTTGAACTCCTCGCTGTTGTTCTTCTTCACTATCATGGCGCGGAGGAATGGGGAGATGAGGAGCACGGTGAGGATGCTGCATACTACGGCTGTCCATTCGCCCGGTATGAGGCTACGGCTGAACGGCAGGAACAGGTTCTCCATCAATGCTATGGCTGCTATGCAGAGTATGGCATAGACAGCGGTGTTGAAGCCCATGGCACGGAGCAGCGAGCGCCAGTTGGTCTTTGTGGCAAGTGATGACGGCATCTTCATTGATGCACGGTTGATGCGTTGCACCCATACATTCGGAAGTCGTGCCTCAAGAATGTGGTATGCAGGTACGGCTCCGCGTATCATATAAGGTGTGAGGAATGTTGTGATAACCGATACAGCCACCACTACAGGGTAGAGGAAGTCGCCTATGACACCGAGGGAGAGTCCGAGAGAGGCGATGATGAATGCGAACTCACCTATCTGTGCCATGGAGAATCCGCATCGCAGGGCTTGTTTCAGAGGCTGTCCGGAGAGCAGATATCCGAAAGAGCCGAGGGTGCTTTGGCCAATGAGAATGGCAAGCGTGATGACGATGATAGGCAGGGCGTAGTCTATGAGAATCTGCGGTTGTACGAGCATACCCACAGAGACGAAGAATACGGCTCCGAAGAGGTTTTTCACAGGCTCTACCACCTTTATTATCTTATCAGCCTCGACAGTCTCGGCAAGGATGCTGCCCATGATGAATGCTCCGAAAGCGCTTGAGAATCCCACCTGAGTGCTTATGACAGCCATCAGACAGCATAAGCCGAGCGACACAATGAGAAGCGTTTCGGAGTTCATCAGCTTGCGCACGCTTCGCAGGAATATTGGTATTATGAAGATACCCACCACGAGCCAAACGGTGAGGAAGAAGGCGATGCGGAGTATGGAGTTCACCATCTGGCTGCCGTCGGGAGAGTTGCCGCTTGCCACCGCACTCAACATCACCATCATGACGATGGCGAGGATGTCTTCGAGTATTAGCACGCTCATCACCAAGCCTGCGAATTTCTGCTGGCGAAGTCCGAGGTCGTCGAATGCCTTGTATATGATTGTTGTTGACGACATGGCGAGCATACCGCCGAGGAATATGCAGTTTATCTGACTCCAGGAGAACAGTTTTCCCACGCAGATGCCCATGAGCATCATGGAGAAGACGATGGTGAGGGCGGCTATGATGGGCGCACTTCCCATCTTGAGTATTTTCTTAAAAGAGAAATCGAGACCGAGGGAGAAGAGCAGGAACATCACGCCGATGTCTGCCCACGACTGTATGTTCTCCTTATCCACCGCAAGGGGTAGCAGCGGCATGTGGGGAGATACGAGGAAGCCTGCCATTATGTAACCGAGTACAAGCGGCTGCTTCAGTTTCTTGAACAACAGGGTAACGATGCCTGCCACAATGAGTATGACGGCAAGGTCCTGAACTAATGATGGGATTTCGGACATAAGGAATAAAGACCACAACAGCCCCTCACCCGCCCTGCGGGCACCCTCTCCCCAAGGGGCGAGGGGAAAGTTACACTTGAATGCTATGTGATGCTGTTGCTTTTAACTTTTCAATTTTTAAATTTTACTTGTAGTGTTTTGCCCATGATTGGAAATACTAACTTTTCTCCTCGCCCCTTGGGGAGAGGATGCCCGTAGGGCAGGTGAGGGGCTGTTGGTTAGTTTTGGCTTATCGCTAACTTTACCACTACCTCCATCGCCTTCTCCATCACCTGCACGGAGATGAATTCGTAAGGACCGTGGAAGTTCACGCCACCGGCGAAGATGTTAGGGCAGGGGAGTCCCATGAATGAGAGCTGGGCACCGTCGGTACCGCCGCGAATAGGCATTACCTTCGGCTTAACGCCTACCTCTTCCATAGCCTTGAGCACGTTGTTGATGATGTGCATCTGAGGGTCGATCTTCTCCTTCATGTTATAATACTGGTCGGTTACTGTAACCTCGCAGATGTTGGAGCCGTAACGCTCGTTTATTATCTCACCACACTTGCAAATAAAGGCTTTGCGCTCCTCGAAGATCTTGCGGTCATGGTCGCGTATGATATATGACAGACGAGCCTTCTCCACGTTGCCCTCCATGCCTGTGAGGTGGTAGAATCCCTCGTAGCCTTCGGTTGTCTCAGGAGTCTCGGAAGAAGGAATAAGGGCAGCGAATTCAGCTGCTATGCGTGCTGCGTTGAGCATCTTATCCTTGGCATATCCGGGGTGAACGCTTGTGCCTGTGATGTTTATCTTTGCAGTGGCAGCGTTGAAGTTCTCGTATTCAAGTTCGCCGATGTCGCCGCCATCCATTGTGTAAGCCCATTCACAGCCGAACTTCTCCACGTTGAAGTGATGCGCACCCATGCCTATCTCCTCGTCGGGATTGAAGGCAATGCGTATGTCGCCATGCTCAATTTCCGGATGCTGCTTGAGATAAGCCATAGCCTGAACGATTTCGGCAATACCAGCCTTGTCGTCAGCACCGAGTAGGGTAGTGCCGTCGGTTATGATAAGGTCCTCGCCTATATGCTCTAAGAGTTCAGGGAATTTTTCTGGGGAAAGCTCCATGCCCTCTACTCTTCCCTGCGTGATGACCTTACCATCGTAAGCCTTTACTATCTGTGCTTTGATATTTGCGCCAGAGCAGTCGGGTGATGTATCGTAGTGGGCAATGAAACCGATAGTAGGCACCTGCTTGGAGGTGTTGCCCTTGAGGGTGGCGTAGATATATCCCATATCGTCCATTTCCACATCTGAGAGCCCCTCTGCAATGAGTTCGTCTTTTAGGAATCGGGCGAAGACAAGTTGCTTGGCAGTACTTGGTACGGTACTGCTATCTTCACATGACTGCGTGTCAAACTGAGTGTATCTGATGAATCGTTCGGTGATAGTCATAAGATTAAAAGCCTAATCAAGCCTTCCCAAAGGGAAGGATGTTTGATAGTATTATTGTTGAATTTATAAGAATAACTCGACAAAGTTAATAATTTTTATCCACAAAGCCAAAAATAAACGTAATAAACCATATATTTTTCAGAAAATAGAACATTTCTCAAAAATTATCGTTATCTTTGTAAGCAATATTTAATTCGGCTAACCCATTTAAGGAAGAATACTATAATACATCCTTCCCTTTGGGAAGGCTTGGTTAGGCTTTAATTAGGCTTTATGATAATAGGAATTGGTGAGACTATTCTCGATATAATATTCAAAAACGACCAGCCGGTGGCAGCTGTGCCGGGTGGCAGTACTTTCAATGCGCTGATATCATTGGGCAGGGTGTTAGGTGGAAATCCACCTGTACTCTTTGTTACCGAAGTGGGCAATGACCATGTCGGTAATATCATAGTAAACTTCCTTGCTGACAATGGCGTGTCGGCAGAGTATGTGAACCGCAGGGAGAACAGCAAGTCGCATATATCACTTGCTTTCCTTGATGAACACAACGATGCGCAGTATCAGTTCTATAAGGATCATGCCAATGTGTCGATAGAGAATAAGTTCCCTGCGGTGAAGAAAGGTGATATCGTGGTATTCGGTTCTTTCTTCGCTGTGAATCCTGTGTTGCGCCCACTTGTAAAGGCATTCCTTGAGAGTGCTTTCAAGTCAGGTGCTTTCATCTATTATGATATTAACTTCCGTGCATCGCATATTGATGATATCCCTGTCATTCTCCCTGCCATTATTGAGAATATGAAGATGTCGTCTGTGGTGAGGGGTTCGCTTGAGGACTTCCAGTATCTTTATGCATCGCCTGATGCTCCTATAACTGCTGCGGAAGTTTATGACAGATACATAAAGCCGCATTGTCCTTGCTTCATCTGTACTAATGGAAGCAAGCCAGTAGAGCTTTTCACTCCTACCGTACGTGCTGATTTCCCTACGGCTCCTGTTAAGACCGTGAGCACAATCGGGGCTGGTGATAACTTCAATGCGGGTTTTGTATATGGTGTTTACAAGGCATACGGGGATGGAAAGGAACTTGCATTTGACAAGATGCCTGTAGAGGCATGGCAACCGCTTATTGCATCGGGCCAGCGTTTCTCAAGTGCCGTTTGCCAGTCGTTTGATAACTATGTAGATAAGAATTTCAGTATATCATGAGAATCTGTAAATTGTCAGTAGGGCTTGTTCTTGTAGTTTCCCTTTGCTCCTGTCTTTGTTCTTGCAAGGCTGAGAATAAAGGGAAGGTGAATGATGTGCAGTCTGACAGTTTGGCGGTAAATACAGAACCTCAATACATTATCCAATATGAGGATGATCCGTTCTATAAATTCCTTAGCTCTCTTCCCAGAAAGAAGAGAATGGCTGAGATAATGAATTACAAGGGAGAGGATGCAGGGATGAGCTATTATAAATATTGTGTGATAGACTTCCCGCTTCTTAGTCCTGTGGAACAATGTGCCGATGTGTGTATGCATCTGCGTGCGGAGTATTTCTTCCGTCAGAAGCAATACGGTAAGATTCACTTTCATGATGTGGGAGGCAAGGATCATAAATACACAGGTGGCGCATCCCGACAGGCTCTTAATGCCTATCTGAAAAAGATATACAACATATCGAATACGGCCTCTATGTATGCCGAGATGCAGATAGTGCCATCGTTAAGTGATATTCGTCCGGGTGATGTCCTTATCTATCCAGCCAAGGGCAATAAACTCGGGCATGTGGTTATGGTAAGTGAGGTGGCTAAGGATTCTAAGGGTGATATCTACTTTCAGGTTATTCAAGGCTTCACCCCAGCTTGTGAATTGCATATCGTGAAGAATAACGATGTTTCAGTGAACTCGCCTTGGTTCAAACTCGACCCAGACGCAGATGTAATAAAAATTGACAACTTCACTTTCAGAAAAGATCAGTTGAGGAGGTGGAAGTGAATTTTTAACGCAAAGATTTTTATATGAACACGGAAAGCACAAAAGAAACGGAAGTTTCGTTAGTTTCGTGTTCAAAAAAGAAAGGGAAACAGATGTATCTGATTTATCTGAACCATTCGGAAGACGTATCGCGCCAGCCATCAGATAAATCAGATACATCCGTTTCCATTTAATTTTCTGGATAAAATTTTCAGGTCATCGTCGCTAATTTTTGTTCCGTTAAGCGAGCGTAAGCGAGAAAATCAGTTTCTTCCGTGATTTCCGTGTTCATAAAAAACTTTGCGTCTCTGCGCCTTTGCGTTTGAAAGACGTTAATTTTTGTTCCTGAGCCATACGTTTATGAACTATTTTGAATTTCTCTAATTCTGTGTAAAAATGCAAACTCTGAGTTTACAAAATCAATTTTTTTTTGCTATTTCTTTCATAAAATTGTTCAATTCTTCTTTTTTGTCGTAAAGGAGTATTATATTTGTAGCCTTGAATTTTAGTACAAACTAATTTAAAACCTAAAAACGATTAAACAATGGCTTACAAAGTAGAACAAATTGAAGGTATTGGTGAAGTATATGCTGAAAAGCTGAACGCTGTTGGTATTAAGACAACGGATGAGCTTTTAGCTAAGTGTGCAACTCCAAAAGGACGTAAGGAACTTGAGGAGGCTACTGGTATTGCTGGTGGTTTCATCCTGAAGTGGACTAACCACGCTGACCTTATGCGTATTAATGGTGTTGCTGGTCAGTTCTCTGAGTTGCTTGAGGCTGCTGGTGTTGATACGGTCAAGGAGTTGAAGCATCGTGTTCCTGCTAATCTAAAGGCTAAGTTGGATGAGGTAAATGCGCAGAAGAACCTCGTCAACCGTGTGCCAGGTCTGCCTGAGATCGAGAAGATGGTTCAGCAGGCAAAGGAACTTGAGCCAATAATGACATATTGATTGGAAGATAATTGATAATTTCAAACGCAAAGACGCAAAGTCGCAGAGGTTTTCTCTGTGCTTTGCGTCTGTTGCATTTTATTTAACGTCAGTTCGACGAAAACAAATAGGGTTCTGCTTTGCTTTCAAACATTAATTATGACGTTAATTAAGACGTTAATTTGGACAAAAATTGATGAGAATTAATGTCCTATATTAATGTTATGCGACAGCAAAAGCTAATTCGTCGAACTCACGTTATTTATTGTTACCTCGTATTATTCGTGGGCTTCCATTTTTCTGGAATCTCATAACGTTTTACACCATTTGTTACTATGTCTGGCATAATAGCATCGCGAAAACGTCGCTCATTCCTTAGCATCAGTATGGGTTTGCTGCTATGATGAATGAGGTTATCTTTTAAATTGCTGCTGTAGTTGGATGGAGGGAAATAAACTTTGATACGTTTTTCAGGGTAATGTTGTTGGATGAATTCGATAGGTGGCACAAGGTCGCTATCTGCACTTACAAGAACGATAGTGTCTGTAGCGTTGAGTACACAGTCGGCTATCATTCTGACGGATATGTTCACATCTGTTTTCTTTTCCTCTGGGCGCGAGATTGAGTAATGACAGTTGGGGCATTGTATCTGTTTGTCGAGGTATTTGCCACGTACAATCTCAAAACGCTCACCATTCAAAAGCTTGTTGGCATTCAGAAATGCACTCTGTCTGCTGCTTTTCTCGGGATTAAGCGGTGAGGCCGTAAAATAGACCACCTTTTCCACCTGCTGTCCCTCGCTTATGAATCCCTCACAGAGCTTAACCATGTCTATCCAATAGTAGTCTGCCCATTGTGGTTCAATACGCTTAGTGCGACGTAAGCCATAGTAGAAGTTGAATCCGTCGATGTAAAATGTTACTCGTTGTGCCATAGTATTATTATCGTTAAAATAAAAAAAGCCGTCCTCAGACGGCCATGTCCATTCAAGAAAGAATGGCGGTGCTTTAATAATTTGGTGCAAAGATAATATTTTTCTATGAAACAACCAAATATTTTGGCGAGAATTTGCAGAAATGGGCGCGAATTGTTTCAAACGCAAAGACGCAAAGTCGCAGAGGTTTCTCTGTGCTTTGCGTCTTCTTTATTTTTTTCTATAATGAGTGGGGGTTAATGTTTTCCCATCACCTGCTTTACCTTCTTGAACAAATCAGATGCGAAGACAAGTTCGTTTAGCTCTTCGTTTGTGCTATCCATTACCATAGTCTTGTCACCTTCCCATTCCTTTCTGCCCTTGCAGATGAAAATGATATTGTCACCGATACCCATTACGGAGTTCATGTCATGGGTGTTTATGATGGTTGTCATGCCGAATTCTTCTGTGATGCTGTGGAGCAACTCATCGATGACGAGTGATGTCTTTGGGTCGAGACCTGAGTTTGGCTCGTCACAGAAAAGATACTTCGGATTGAGAACGATAGCACGAGCAATGGCTACACGCTTCTGCATACCACCAGAAATCTCACCAGGGAATTTATGCTGTGCATCTATGAGGTTCACACGGTCAAGACATTCCTGAGCTCGACGCACACGCTCGTTATATGTCATCGTTGAGAACATATCGAGTGGGAACATCACGTTCTCAAGTACGTTGATAGAGTCGAAAAGGGCAGCCGACTGGAATATCATTCCCATCTCACGGCGCATCTCTATCTTCTCTCGCTTCGACATTGTGACAAAGTTACGCCCGTCGTAGAGAACCTCACCCTTTGTTGGGTTGAAGAGTCCTACAAGGTTCTTCATCAGAACGGTCTTTCCTGAGCCTGACTGTCCGATGATGAGATTCGTCTTGCCGTTCTCAAATACTGCGTTTATATCCTTCAGTACTTCCTTGTCTTCGAAGGATTTATATAGGTGTTTTACTTCAATCATCTTTTCATTTACCATCTACCATGTACAATTTACATATTTTTGTTGACATGGTAAATTGTACTTTAGCTTAAAAGCTGTGTTAGGAATACATCCGAGAAGAGGATGATGATACTGCTGTTTACTACTGCCGAGGTACTTGCCTTACCTACTTCTACCGAGCCGCCTTCAACGGTATATCCGCAGAAACTTGATACGCTGGCAATAATGAAGGCGAAGACCGTACTCTTTATCAAACTCATCCATACAAACCATGAGTTGAAGGAATGCTGAAGACCGAGTGTGAGGTCGTCAGGAGGCAGAATGTGGCCTATGTATGCCGTGGCGTATGCTCCTATGATGCCCATCACGTCAGCAAAGATAACGAGGAACGGCATGAGGGTTATTAGTCCTAAGATCTTTGGCAGGATGAGATAGCATGCAGAGTTCACACCCATGATGTCGAGGGCGTCAATCTGCTGTGTCACACGCATGGTGCCAAGCTCAGATGCTATGTTACTGCCCACTTTTCCGGCAAGGATAAGACACATTATCGAACTTGAGAACTCAAGGAGCATGATCTCACGGGTGGTATAACCTGATACCCAGCGTGGCATCCAAGGGCTCTGGATGTTGAGCTTCATCTGAATACAGATAACTGCTCCGATGAAGAAGGAGATAAGCAGTACGATGCCGATGGAGTCAACGCCGAGGGCTGACATCTCCTTGCTGTACTGCTTCAGGAACATACGCATACGCTCGGGGCGTGAGAATGCACGTCCCATAAGTATGAGGTATCTTCCGAGAATATTTAGGTACTTAAGTACTATCATCAAAGTTATTTACTATTTATTTTTTGTAAAGCGAGTACAAAATTACTCAAAAAATATTGAAAAACTATATATTTCCTGTTAGTTTTTCTGTCAAAGGTGTGATTTTAGAGTTTATTTTCGTAATTTTGCACTTGAAAATAAAAAACGAGTGCGATTATGCACCTACGGAAAGGAAATCCGACTTGCATCGGTGGTTTCTTGGAAAGTAAATTCTCTGTAAATTATATCCAATAAATTAGGGAACTGCATTCGCAGTTTGGAAATACAGATTCTCAAAAAAGAATTTACTGATTTAATATACTCCTAATTTACTTTCTTAAAAAGAACATTTACTTTCCTGCCAAATAGGGCGTAAGCCCATTAAAATTTCAGATAATGTCAGAAGAATTGGAAAGAAAGACCCTTCGTACGGAGGGACTCGTAAAGATATACGGAAAGCGTACCGTTGTGAATGATGTCTCGTTTACCGTTACGCAAGGTGAGATTGTAGGTTTGCTCGGACCTAATGGTGCGGGCAAGACCACGTCGTTCTATATGACCACAGGACTCGTGGTGCCTAATGCCGGTCATGTGTATATCGATGATACCGAGATAACGAGTATGCCAGTTTATAAGCATGCCCGTAACGGCGTGGGCTATCTGCCACAGGAGGCGAGCGTGTTCCGCAAGATGAGCGTGGAGGATAATATCCTTTCTGTGCTCCAGATGACGGGCAAGCCTCGTGAGTATCAGATGGAGAAACTGGAGAGCCTTATCAAGGAGTTCTCTTTACAGAAGGTGCGTAAGAACCTTGGCGACCAGCTTTCGGGTGGAGAGCGTCGCCGTACGGAGATTGCGCGATGCCTTGCCATAGAGCCTAAGTTCATCATGCTCGATGAGCCTTTCGCTGGCGTTGACCCTATCGCCGTTGAGGAAATCCAGAATGTGGTATGGCATTTGAAGCATCGTAACATCGGTATCCTCATAACCGACCATAACGTGCATGAGACGCTCAACATTACCGATCGTGCCTACCTCCTGTTTGAAGGTCGCATCCTCTTCCACGGTACTCCTGACGAGCTTGCCAATAACCAGATCGTAAAGGAGAAATATCTTGGTACTAACTTCAAGTTGCAGAAGAAGACGTTTAAGGAGATATAAAAAGACCCACCCCCTTACCCCTCCCATAAAGGGAGGAGGGTAGTTACTCTTTTAGCAATAAACAATCGTATAGGACTAAAATATAAGCGACGAGTTCAGAATTTTCTGATTTTGTCGCTTTAGTGTTTATGTAAAATGAGTTGTTCTGATACTATATACTCCCCTCCCTTTATGGGAGGGGCTGGGGGTGGGTCTGTAAGGTCAGTATTATTATATAGCAAACCACCTCTGCCAATATAAAGGTTGCACCACAGCAGTCGCCGGTGTAGCCTTTTATTTTTGCTTTCATCTTCAGGAATAGAAGGGCGCAGGTAATAACTGCTCCTGCAATTCCCATGAGGAGAGGAAAAAAGAAATCATTCGGACAGAACAATACTATCGGGAGTATGCCGGCAGCAAAGCTTGCAAGTTTCTCAGGAAACGGAACGGAGGTATAGATGAGTTTGTTTTTTGCCTCTTCCTCTTTTCGTGCGTATGGGAGAAAATAGATTATAGTGGAGGCGAGGAACTTGCAGATACTATCAACCATGATGAAGATGAATGGGTTGTCATACTCTTTCTGCAAGGCTACGAGGGCATGGAATATCACCAGATAGTATATGATAAGACTAAGCACGCCGTATGTTCCGATGTGCGAGTCTTTCATTATCTCAAGTGTACGCTCACGTGTCGTTCCTCCTCCAAAACCGTCGAAGAAATCGGCAAAGCCATCCTCGTGCAAGGCTCCTGTAACGAGGATGCGGGATATCAGGGCTGCAATAACGGCAAGCGAAAGAGGCATCACCATCTGGGCAAGCCAGAAGGTAAGAGCCATGATTCCGCCTGTTAACCAACCAGCTACTGGCCATAGGGGCACTACTTGTTCGTAGTACTTCTTTGGCACGTCGGCTATCCTCCAGAAGGGTAGGCGCGTGAAGAATATGAGAGATGCAAGGAGTCTATACATATCTAAAAATACTTCGTTATTTCCGCATGTGCGAAGTTATCCATTTCGTTAATCATATTCACGGCACTCTGTACGATAGGGTAGGCGCAGAGAGCACCCGTACCTTCGCCAAGTCGCATATCGAGATGCAGAAGTGGCTTGGCGTTCATGGCATCAAGCATTAGCTTATGCCCGCCCTCGTCGCCACAATGACCGAAAATGGCATAATCCATAACGTTCTTGTTGAGCCTTGAGGCTGCCAGCATACAGGCACTCATGATAAAGCCATCCACAAGGATTATCATGCCGAGTTCGGCTGCACGGAGCATTCCGCCAACGGCACAAGCCATCTCAAAACCGAAGAAATATCGGATGGTATAAGCGGCATCGTGATTTTTGGGAAGAGTGGCGAGATAGTTATCAACGCTTGCCTTTAGTACCTCATACTTATGTTTGACACCATCGGAAGGCAATCCCGATCCTGCACCAACGCATTCGTTAAGCGGAATATCGAGGAAGAGATGCATAATCACGCTTGACGGACTGGTATTACCAATACCCATCTCTCCAAAGCAGATTATGTTACAACCCTCATCGTGGCATTTGTCCACCATCTCAGCTCCTATAGCGAGGCATCTGTCAAATTCGTCCTCGCTCATAGCAGCTTCGTGGAGGAAGTTGCGAGTGCCATAACCCACTTTCCGCTGAATGATGTGAGGATATTTCTCGGCAGGAAAATCGTAATCCACACCTGCGTCAACCACAAGTAGCTTGAAACCATGCTGACGACAGAACATATTCACGCCACCGCCACCTTTTCCGTAGTTTATCATCTGTTGCCAGGTAACCTCACGAGGCGAAAATGATACTCCCTCACGCTCTATTCCGTGGTCGCCTCCGAATAGGATATGACAAGGATGCGTGAGCTTGGGCGATAGCGTTTGCTGGATAAGTCCTATCTGAAGTGCGAGAGACTCCAGACGGCCGAGAGATCCCTTCGGCTTGTTGAGGTTGTCGATTTTGGATTGCAAAAAGCCCCCTAGCCCCCCAAGGGGGAACTCTTTTATAGTATTGTCGCTATTGGGGGATGAGTATATGGAAGGAATGCTATATTGTCTCATTTTTATTAGGTTTATATACTATCTAAATAACTCCCCCTTGGGGGGCTGGGGGGCTTTTATGGTTATTGGTATCCCCGACACCATCATAATCACTTCGTCGGCTTTCTGGGCAATATACTGGTTAAACCAGCCCATAAGGTCGGTGAAGCGTCTTTGTACGGCATTCGCGCTAACACCACCCAGTCCTATCTCGTTGGTAACGAAAATGAAAGTGGCGTCTTGCGAGGTGAATCTATCAAACTCGTCCTTGAGTTCGGCAAGCGTCTTATCCACATCGGGAAGTTCTTCGCCTTTGGCATCGCGGAAGAAGAAATTCGTTGCCCAAAGCGTACAGCAATCTATTAGCACCACCTTTCCGTTCACATCATGATGGCTTGGATAGAGTTCTTCCTCTATATTCGTCCAGTTAGGTCCACGTCGAGCCTGATGCCTTGCCACCCGTTCCCGAAATTCATCATCCCAGATATGGGCTGTGGCGAGATATACAGGCGTAGGACTTAGTGAAAGGGCGAGTTCCTCAGCTTTCGTGCTCTTTCCAGAGCGTTGGCCGCCAGTTATTAGGTAGATATGACCCCCCCGCCCCCCGAGGGGGCGTTGGGTTTTATAGTAATTATCGTTTATGTTCTTTTCCATAATAAGCTCAGCCCCTCACCTGTCCTGCGGACATCCTCTCCCCAAAAGGGCGAGGGGGAAGTTACATTTTGAGGCGTTGGGGAATTGTTTAATATTGTATTCTTTTGTTATTGTTTTTTGATTGAAAATACTAACTTTTCCCTCGCCCCTTGGGGAGAGGGTGTCACATAGTGACTGGTGAGGGGCCGTTATTCCGATTGTCATTATTTCAGCAAGGAGGCACACCAAGATGCTTTTCTTCATGTCCTTGGTGGTGAGTTCTCGCTCATTAGTGCCTATATATGGCTTGTAGAAATACTCGCCAAAATAGTTGTGCGGACCTCCGAAACGGCAGTTGAGTATGCCAGCAAGGGCGGCTTCTGGCCAACCGCTATTAGGGGAGGCGTGTTGTGGTCCGAAATGAAAGACGAAACGCAGTAATCGCCATTTGTTCCATACTGGGGCTACGATAATCATCAGCAAGGCAGTTATTCGTGCCGGGATATAGTTGGCTATATCGTCGATATGGGCTGCCCAGCATCCGAAATCCTTGTAGCGCTCATTTTGATAGCCCACCATAGAGTCGAAGGTGTTGATGAGCTTGTAGGTCAGCATTCCTGGTACTCCAAATATGGCGTACCAGAAGAGAGGGGCGATAACGCCATCGCTAAGGTTCTCGGCAAGAGTCTCAAGGGCGGCCGTACGTATCTCCTGTGGGGATAGCTCACTTGTGTCACGCCCAACGATTCTCGCTACCTGTTTGCGACCTTCCTCAGTACTTCGGTCAACTGCCTCAAATACCATTCTCACCTCTTTGCGAAGAGTGTGTCCTGCAAGGCAATAGAAGATGAGTATTGCGTTTATTGCTATTGCGATATAAAGAGGCATTGGCAAAAGGTTAAGCAAGACCCAAGAAAAACCGAAAAGCAAAGCTATGCTTATGGTGACAAAGAGTGCCCCTTTCATCTTGCGTTTTCTGCCTTTGTTTAGACTTTTCTCACCCATCGCTATCCATTTCCCGAACCATACGATAGGATGTGGCAACCTTTGTGGGTCGCCAAAGATAAGGTCGAGAAACCAACCTATGACTAATGCCATTCTACTATATCCTATCAATGTTTCCATTCTTTTAGTATGTTAAGTAGATGGGTGTTTTCTTCAAAAGTCTGTACGGCTATTCTGAAGAAATGCTTGTCAAGACCTTTGAAATTGCTTGCATCTCGGATCAGTATGCCGTAGTTGTTGGCGAGATAATCCTTGAGTTGGGCGGCTGTGGTGTTCTCTATTCTGCAAAGGAGGATGTGTGTATCGCTCGGATAAACGGTTATTCCGTCAATAGCCGACAGCTCCCCCGCCATTCGTTCTCGCTCTGCCATAAGGGCTGGGAGGTCAAGGGTATAGTCATTTCTATGAGCGAGAAGATAATGAGCAGCCTCTATTGCGAGTTGGTTTACCGCCCAAGGCATTCTGCATTTCCTTATGCGAGAAAGTAGAGAGGCAGGACCTGTGATGTAGCCGATACGTAGTCCCGGAATGGCAAATTCCTTTGTCATAGAGTGAAGGAGAATGACATTTGGAAATTGATTCTTGCATCCAATCAACGGCTCTTTCGTGAAGGGTGCGTAGCTCTCATCAATAACGAAAATGATATCGGGATGGGAAGCTATGGCAGTTTCGAGAATTTGCTTTGGAATGACCTGACCAGTCGGGTTGTTGGGGTTGCAGAGCCAGAATAAGAAGCCCCCCGGCCCCCCAAGGGGGAGTTCTTTAGATAGTAAAAGTTCCTTCAGTAACGTATCCCATTTTGAGGGATCTGTAGTATATAACAAACTCCCCCTTGGGGGGCTGGGGGGCTTTTGATATTGTTTACACGCATCCTCATATTCCGTAAATGTGGGTTGAAGAATAAGTGAAGTTGCTTGTGCAAATGCCTGAGCTATAAGGTATATTGCCTCGGTAGCCCCATTTGTCACAATCACATTCTCAGGCGAGAGATTATGGAGAGTGGCAATCTCCTTTTCAAGTTCTGAGGGCGTAGGTGGCGGATAGTTACGAATACAATCCATTCGGCTGGCAAGATGGGCATAAAGTCCGTCGTGACAGAAATGGTTATAGACATTAGAACTGAAGTTTATCCTAATGTCCTTGTACTTGTATATGTCGTCGCCGTGGCCGGATAACATAATTAAAAGCCCCCCAGCCCCCCAAGGGGGAGTCTTTTGGATAGTATTTATCCTTATGGGGGATTGTTTTTTAGGGTTATATACTATATAGAATGCTCCCCCTTGGGGGGCTGGGGGGCTTCTGTTATTATTTTGTATAATTTTTCCATATCCACATACTTGCGGATATGTTCCGCAAGAAGGTCGTACTGCCTATTTTTGAAGTCCTCAAGACCCTCTAAATCCCCCTTATATGGGGACTTTTGTCCGAAAGGTTTTAGGATATACTCAATAACCGAGGGATTATCGAGGAAGCCATGTATGTAAGTGCCGATGCAGTTGCCGCTTTGGGTGATAGGTGATGGGTGTTGGGGGGTGGCGGATGAAATTGTACATTGTACATGGTCATTTGTACATGGCTCAGTCTTCCCCTGATGTATCTCATACCCCTTGCACATCTTACCCTCAAACTCGAACTCCACCTGCTTGGTGGTCTTCTCCGCAGTCATCACGGTTGAGATATTCAGAAGTCCTAAGCCGGGGAGCTGTGGAATGCTGCCCTCTATGCCGTCAGGATCGGAAATGGTTTGCCCAAGCATCTGATAGCCTCCGCAGATACCTATGACGAGAGTGCCGTTCTTATGAGCGCGAATGATAGCCTGAGCCACTCCGTTTCTTCTCAGTTCGTAGAGGTCATCAAGGGTAGCCTTAGTGCCGGGGATGATAATGATGTCGGCCTTCTCGAAATCCTTTATGTTATTGGTATAGAAGAGATTCACACGCTCGTCACGCTCAAGTACGTTGAAATCCGTAAAGTTACTGATATGTCTCAACAGTACCACGGCTATGTTCACCTTGCCTTGCAGAAGAGAGCGATGTTTCTGCTCAAGCTCCACGCTGTCCTCCTCCTCTATAACTATATCCTTGAACATCGGGACAACACCAAGCACAGGTACTCCGCAGAGTTCCTCAAGCATCTTCCTGCCCGACTCAAACAATCGCAAATCACCACGGAACTTATTGACTATGATGCCCTTGATACGTGCCTTGTCCTCTGGTGTCTGCAACATTATACTTCCGTATGTACTTGCAAAAACTCCACCTCTGTCTATGTCTGCCACAAGAATCACATCCGCATTTGCATGACGAGCCATAGGCATATTCACAAGGTCGGAATCTCGAAGGTTTATCTCCGAAACGCTACCCGCTCCCTCCATTACTATAGGGTTGTATCTTGCAGAAAGACGGTCGAAAGCCTCGCAAACTGCATGTCGCAATTCCTCTCGCCCCTCCTTGCGGAAATAGTCGTATGCCGAGCGGTTTCCTATAGGCTTTCCGTTGAGCACCACCTGAGTGGTATGCTCGGAGTTTGGTTTCAGAAGAAGCGGATTCATATCCGTATGGCAAGGCACACGAGCCGCCTCTGCCTGAACGGCTTGCGCACGACCAATCTCAAGACCCTCGGGAGTGGCATACGAGTTGAGTGCCATGTTCTGAGCCTTGAAAGGGGCAGGCGAATATCCGTCTTGCAGGAAGATTCGGCATAATGCCGTGGCTATCACGCTCTTACCTACATCGCTTCCTGTTCCCACCAGCATTATGGGGTGAAGTCTGTTCAATTTCAATTCTATTTAGTAAATGAAAAGTGAAAAATGAAAAATAATAAAATACAGGTTAGTATTTCTCGCTTGAGACTTGTGATAAAGCCCTTTGTCTGAAAAGCGTATCTTGTATTTTTCATTTTCCACTTTTCATTTTTCACTTATATTTGAATGCAAAAGTAGTAAAAAAATATAATAAAGCGAAAGGATTTACAAAAAATATCTATTTCTATGCCCGAATTTTATTTAACGTGACATGAGTTCGACGAAAACAAATAAGGAGCAGCTTTGCTTTCAAAACATTAATTAAGACGAGAATTAAAACATTAATTGAGACAAAAATTTATGAGTATTTA
>CADBXL010000053.1 GCA_902798615.1 uncultured Bacteroidales bacterium
GAATTGATCGGTTCGTTTTTTACCCAAGTGAGACTTGCTCACTTGCTTCTTGTACTACTACTTTCTGTTTATGTAAATCTTGTCAAAGAACTCTTTCTTCTTGCCCTCTTCCATGTGGTGTTTACCACCGTTTTTCCGAAAGCGAGTGCAAAGGTACTGCTTTTTTCCGAACTGACAAAATTTTTCACGAAATATTTTTAGAAAAACTTGCTTTTTCTGGGTTTGGATGACCAAAATCAAGGTTTCCTGCCCTTCCTTTGATGTTTCGTGCAGGTTATTGTGAAAAACGGGGGTATTTCGCGGATGAGGTGTTTTTGCCCCGTTCTGCCTCTATGCCCTCGCTCTTCCTCCTATGTGATTCCGCTCTTCCTCCTAACCAAGCTCGATGAAGCTCCTATCCCGAATGGTATCTTCACCGACTTTGCACCGACTTTGGTACGGAGGAAGAACGAAGGAAGAGCGGAGGATTAACGGAGGAACAAAAGCCTAATCCCTCAACTTTTCGATACGGAGGGTGCTCGTGCAATAGTCAACAACAGCAGGTCGATGGGTAATAAATATAATAGTATGCTGATTTGACTTCATAATATTAGCAAGGAGATTCTTTTCCGTTTCCGGATCAAGGGCACTTGTAGCCTCATCGAGAAGAAGGATGCCACGATTACGGAGCAGCGCACGGGCAATACAGATTCTCTGAGCCTGTCCTTCACTTAATCCTCCACCATTCTCAGAACAGATAGTATCAATACCCTCTGGTAGAGAAAATACGAAATCAGCACATGCCATAGAGAGGACCTCACGCATCTGCTCATCCGTAGCATTCTCATCAGCAAGAAGAAGATTATCACGAATAGTGCCACTAAGAAGAGTATTTCCTTGAGGTACATATACAATATTACAGCGAGTAAGAGGACTCACCTCGATGTTTTCCTCCTTATTATATATATAAAGAGAACCAGAATCCGGTCGAAGAAGAGCCTGAATAAGTCGGATAATGGTCGTCTTTCCCGCACCTGTTTCGCCAAGGATAGCCGTACACTCACCTGGACGGAAGTCAAATGACAGATTACGAATGACCGGATGCGCCTTGTCATCCTCATATCCATAAGTTACATTCTCAAGACGGATTCCGCAAGGACAACCAAGCAGAACATCATCGCCCTGCTCCTCAAGAGGAGTTTCCTCAAGAAGCATCAATCTCTCCGCAGCAGTAAAGACGCCAACAAAAGCCGGAGCCAACTTCATGAGACTACGGGCAGGAGACTGTATCTTGTTGACAAGCTGCAAGAAAGCAGTCATTCCTCCGAAAGAAAGCGTACCGGCCGACATTCGCAAAGCGCTCCATGCAAATGCGACCAGATAGCAAAATGCGAAACCGAAATTGAGGATAAAATTAGAGAAAAGACGGAATTTCGTTCTTCTCTCCACATTACTCTGCAACACACGATGCTGGTCGTCAAGTCGCTCCACCATCATCTCCTCACTCTCAAGCGTCTTTACGAGCATGCGATTCTGCACCGTTTCCTGAAGAATGCTCTGTACACGAGAATCAGAATCACGAACGTCACGTGAAAGTTGTCGCATTCGACGGACATATATCTTACTGAGAATGGCAAAGAACGGAATCATCACGATTACGATCAACGCCAACCTACGATCCATAAGATACAGATATGAGAAAGCACCAAGAAACATCGCAACGACAGAAAGCGTACTTGGAAGAGTCTCTGTAAGGAACACAACCACCTGATTCACATCCTGTTCAAGACGATTTATAACATCGCCGCTATGAAGGCTTTCCTTGCCATGCCACTCAGAACGCAAGATACGGTCAAGCATCCGTCTCTGCATACGGTTTTGAGCCCGAACGCCAAGGATGTTCTTAACCCATACAGCGGTCATATTGATAGCAAAGCTGCAAAGGACAAGTCCTCCCATGATTCCTACAGCTGTAAGAACATCCCCTTCAACAGAATGCGACGCTACATCTATAGCATGCTTTACCGCCCACACAGAAGCAAGGCTTACCCCAACCTCAAGCAAGCCAAGAAACGCATTCAATGAGGCCTGAAAGTAATTTCCACGCCACGAACGCAATAGCCAGCGAATTATTTGTTTGGAAGAATAAGCCTTTGGTCCCATGGTAATAAGAATTGTTTATCTCTGGTCAGCACCCCACATCATCTTTTCCCTAAGAGTAGAGAAATAACGGTGATCGCTGAAACGAACAACCTTTGCCGTATAATCAGCCTTACGGATAGTGATAAGCGTACCCTCTGGAAGACTCTCTGAACGGCCATCTACAGCAATAAGGAAATTATGGCTGCGACTCTCAACCTTCAAGGTAACAACGGAATTGTCAGGAATAACTATCGGGCGGACATTCAAGCTATGAGGAGCCACAGGAGTAAGACAAATAATATCAGTTTCAGGAGTAATGATAGGACCGCCGTTGCTAAGAGAATAGGCAGTGGAGCCCATAGGAGTAGTAACAATCAGTCCATCAGCCTGATAAGTAACCACATACTCATCATTTACGCTCGTGCGAATAGCTATCATGGAAGCAGAATCACGCTTCAGCACAGAGATATCATTAAGAGCATAAGGGCATTCCTTAATAGGGGCACCATCACTCTCGGCTACAAGAATCGCATGCTCACTAACCACATAATCTCCTGAATAAAGATTAGTAATAGCACGCTCAAGTTCTGTAGGATTCACATCTGCAAGGAAACCCAATCTGCCGATATTCACACCAACGATAGGAATATCCTTACGACCTACGCGAGCCGCAGTCTTCAGCAGCGTTCCATCACCACCCATTGACACAGCAAAATCCGCATCAAAATTATCACCTTCAAAGACACCATCAACATCCAAGTCAAGATGCTGTCCCTTTGTTAGGAAGTCATAGAAAGAACGGTCAATAAGAATTTCCCCCTCACGCTGATTAAGAAGCGAAAGGATTTTCTGAATCGCCGCAGACTTCTTAGCCTGATATTGATTGCCGAAAATTGCAAAGCGAAGTGACTTATCTGACATAAAATTATGAGTATTATTATCTTTATGAAGTGAAATATTTTGAATTATCAGGAAACTTTCGTATATTTGCAAATGATTTTGCAATGCAAAAATAACAAATTAAATTCAAAAAGCAGAATAAATAACAAAAAAAATAAGATATTATGGCAAAAGTATATGAATTTCTTGCCAACGGCACAGAAGAAGTCGAGGCTCTTATCACTGTTGATATCCTCAGAAGAGGTGGTGTTGACGTTAAGATGGTCAGCACAACAGGTAGCGAATACATAGAATCATCACACGGAATTGTAATCAAGTGCGACCAAATGATTGAGGACTCTGATTTCTCTGATGCAGATATGCTATTGCTCCCCGGCGGACAACCTGGAACGACCAACCTTCTTAATCATGAAGGCGTGCGAAAGGCTATTTCTGCCCATTATGCAGCCGGCAAGAAAATCGGAGCTATTTGTGCTGCTCCTATGATTCTTGGCGACCTTGGAATTCTCAAAGGCAAGAAAGCCACATGTTTCCCTGGTTGCGAGAATGGTATGATTGGTGCAGAATACACTCGTGAGCTATACACCATCGACGGAAATATTATCACAGGTGAAGGTCCTGCCGCAACATTCCCTTATGCCTATGCCATTCTCGAAATGTTTGTCGACAAGCAGACTGTAGAGAATATAAAGGAAGGAATGAGGTTCAATCATCTGATGGGCAAGTAATTATGGACTATGTCATTATAGTTGCAGGAGGCAAGGGATTGAGAATGGGAGGAGACATCCCTAAGCAATTCCTGCCTATCGGCGGTAAGCCCGTCCTAATGAGGACAATAGACCGTTTTCGGGAATATGACAAAGAAATCCGTATTATACTTGTCTTGCCAAAAGTCCAACAGAATTACTGGCAGGAATTATGTCAGAAATTTCCTTCCTTCAATTCTGAAGAAATACAGATAGCTGACGGCGGACAGACAAGGTTTCACTCTGTCCAGAACGGTCTCAACCTTGTGCCCGACGATGCACAAGGAGTGGTTGGTGTGCATGACGGTGTACGTCCTTTCGTATCTGTCGAGACTATTAAAAGATGCTATAATGCAGCCCGCGAAGTTAAAGCTGTACTACCTGTGACAGAAGTGGTTGAGACTCTCAGATACACCCCCGAGAACAAGAACGTTTTCAGAGGCGACTACCGACTTGTACAAACCCCACAGGTTTTCGACATACAACTTCTCAAGGATGCGAACAAACAGGAATACAAGGACTCTTTCACAGACGATGCCTCTGTTGTGGAAGGTATCGGACAAAAGGTGACAATGGTTGAGGGCAATCGCGAGAACATAAAGATAACGACCCCATTCGACATAAAAATAGCAGAAGCATTGCTTAAGTAATGAGCAACATACTGAAACAAGACATAATGTACGTTAACGGTGTAGGACCGACAAAGAAGCAGATACTCAACAAGGAACTTGGTATCATGACTATCGGCGATATGCTGGAATACTATCCATATAAATATGTGGATAGAAGCCGCATCTATACCATTAGCAGTCTTACTCAAGACATGTCTTTTGTTCAGATTCAAGGCCGCATCCTGTCTTTCGAGACCTTCCAGATGGGAGTAAAGAAGAAAAGACTCGTTGCTCATTTCGGCGACGGCACAGGAGTTGTTGACCTTGTTTGGTTTTCCGGCACACAATATATCACCAAGAATTTCAAGGTTGGAATCGACTATATCGTTTTCGGGAAGCCAGGAATCTTCGGAGGCAGGTTTCAATTCTCTCATCCCGAGATTGAAAAGGCCGAAAACCTTCAACTCTCTCAAATGGGTATGCAACCATACTATGTAACGACGGAGAAGATGAAGAACTCAGGCCTTACTTCACGTTCTATGGAGAAAATCGCCAAGGCCATACTTACGAAGATGCCGGAACTGCCAGAAACACTTCCCGATTACATCACCACCCCACTCCACCTTGTCAGTCGTGATACGGCTGTGCGAAATGTGCATTATCCTAAGTCACAACAGGATATGCAGAAAGCAAGGGAGAGATTGAAATTCGAGGAACTGTTCTATGTACAACTCAACATCCTTCGCTATACCGCCAACCACAGACGCAAGTACAAGGGGTATATGCTTCCGAGAATCGGCGAGCATTTCAGGGATTTCTTCAGCAAGAACCTGAAATTCGAACTCACTGGAGCCCAGAAACGTGTCATGCACGAGATTCAGGCAGATATGAATACCGGCCGACAGATGAACCGTCTTGTACAAGGCGATGTTGGTTCGGGAAAGACTCTCGTTGCACTTATGGCTATGCTGATAGCAGTTGACAACGGCTTTCAGGCTTGTATCATGGCACCTACCGAAATACTTGCCGAACAGCATATTGCCACCGTACAGGAGTTCCTCAAAGGATTGGACGTTAAGGTTGAACTACTCACAGGCATAGTGAAAGGCAAGAAGAGAAAGGAAGTTCTCGAACAGCTCGTTACGGGCGAAATTGATATTCTCGTGGGCACTCACGCCCTTATAGAAGAGACCGTACAATTCAAGAATCTCGGACTTGCCGTTGTTGACGAGCAACATCGTTTCGGAGTGGCACAGAGGGCAAAGCTCTGGGCAAAGAACCAAAACCCGCCTCACATACTCGTTATGACCGCAACGCCTATCCCACGAACACTCGCCATGACTATCTATGGCGACTTGGACGTAAGCGTTATCGATGAGCTTCCTCCTGGAAGAAAACCAATCCAGACTCTCCACAAATACGACAACCAGACAACGAGTCTGTTCAACGGCATCCGACAGCAGATAGGTCTAGGCCGTCAGGTGTATATTGTATATCCCCTCATAACCGAGAGCGAGAAAATTGACCTCAAGAATCTTGAAGAAGGTTATGAGTATCTACAAAAGGTATTTCCAGAGTATAGGATGAGTAAGGTACACGGAAGGATGAAATCTGCAGAGAAGGAAGAGGAAATGCAGAAATTCATCTCAGGCGAGACACAGATTCTTGTTGCGACTACCGTCATAGAGGTTGGAGTAAACGTGCCAAATGCCTCTGTAATGGTAATCATGGATGCCCAGAGATTCGGACTTTCACAGTTGCATCAGCTCCGTGGACGAGTAGGACGAGGTGCCGACCAAAGCTATTGCATCCTTGTAACGGGACACGAACTCGCTCAGGAAACCCGTAAACGCATGGAGATAATGACCGAGACAAACGACGGTTTCCGCATAGCAGAGGCTGACCTGAAGCTAAGAGGTCCGGGCGATCTTGAAGGCACTCAGCAATCAGGACTTGCCTTCGACCTAAAAATTGCCGATATTGCAAGAGACGGCCAACTCGTTCAGCTTGCAAGAGACGAGGCTCAGAAGATAATCGATGATGATCCGGAATGCAATTCTCCTCATCACGCTATGCTTTGGAGACGTCTCAACGAATTAAGAAAAGATGATGTGGATTGGGCTCAGATAAGCTAAAGAAACGGCCTCTCCCCCCGCCCTCTCCCGTAGAGAGGGAGCCGGAAGGCGACAAACCTCATCTACACAATTAACAATTAAGAATTAACAATTAACATGCCTTTCGCGCTCCGGCTCCCTCCCTACGGGGGAGGGCGGGGGGAGAGGCCGCTACTAGATGGAAATAATTACAAGCGCCCAAAACCCGAAGATTAAGCGATTACTCCAATTACAACAGAAGTCTTCCGAAAGAAGGAAGGCCGGATTGTTTGTTGTTGAAGGAATAAGGGAAGTAGAGAGATGTTTAGAAAAGGGCTATGAGATTGATACGATTTTCTACCTCAACAAGGATTTATCTGAAAATGTATCAGAAATCATAGAGAAGAACAAAGGTATCAAATTATTTGAGGTATCTCCTGCCATATACGAAAAGATAGCGTATCGTGGTAGTACAGAGGGCGTTATTGCCGAGGTAAAGACAAAAGACAAAACGCTCAATGACTTGAAACTATCGGAGAATCCGCTTGTCGTGGTATTAGAGAGCGTTGAGAAACCGGGGAACCTTGGTGCTATACTTCGTTCTGCCGATGCTGCTGGAGCTGATGCTCTTATCGTTTGTGATCCTCTGACGGATCTCTATAACCCGAATCTCATAAGGAACAGTACAGGGGCTATCTTTAGTGTGCCTTGTGTTGCCTGTACCTCAGACGAATGTATTAAGTTCCTTAAAAAAAACAATATACAAATTCTTACAGCTCAGCTACAGGATTCAGAACTTTATTACGATACCGACATGAAATGCGGTACGGCAATAGTTATGGGCACAGAAGCCACAGGATTAACCGATATCTGGCGTAAGGCTGCCGACGCCCACATCCGAATTCCTATGCTCGGAATTACGGATTCCTTGAACGTTTCTGTAAGTGCAGCTATATTGCTTTATGAAGCGGTGAGGCAGAGAGAAGCCTAACCAAGCCTTCCCAAATGGGTAGTCGGATGTTGATAACATCAGAGTATGTGACCTGATGTTTTATAGTAACATCCCCAAACAAGCGTCCCCCCATCCCCTTCAAGGTGTAACTACTCCCCCTTGAGGGGGAAGGGGGGAGGAGCCCTCCCTTGGGGAGGGACTGGGTAGGCTATTTAATCGTCACCCTTCCAGAACCAGTAACCGTGGTGTAATGAGCCTTGATGTCGCCTGACAGCTTCACGTCACCGCTACCCTTGATAGTAGCCGTCACGTTGTCACAGTCAACCTTACCCGTCAAGTTACCACTTCCACGTATCTCCACATTAACGACATCCACTGTACCGTTAACTGCCACATTACCCGATCCGTTGATAGTCGCAGTCAGCTTCTGGCTGATTTTCATGCCGTTATATTCTACGTTTCCGCTACCGTTAACCTCAACCTCTGCAGAAGTAGCTTTCAGTTCTCCTACCTCAACATTGCCACTACCGCTAACATCAGCCTTGAATTCCTTGCACTCCACCTTCTTCGTCTTCAGCACACCGCTACCCTTTACCGAGAAAGAGAGATCCTTGCCAGAAGTATTGACAGGAGCCTGTACCGTTATGTTACCAGAACCAAGAAGAGCTATCGACTCAACGGAAGGCGACTCCACATTGATTTTCACACTCTTTGTCTCCTTGATGAAAGTATTGTCTTCCATCTCAATCTTCAGGACACCATCCACCACAGAGGTGTTGATTTTTTCTGCCTGATCCGGCGGAGCAACGATTGACACCCTGTATGTCTCACCCTGCTTATAGAAAACATTGCACGGGGTATTGTTTTCAATAGCCGTGAAAGTAGAGCAGTTGCGTTCTACGGTTACAGGCTTAACCTTCTTGGAAGCCATCATAGTAGCCATTTCTGGCATAGCCTCACTATTGCCAGTTGCAAAACTGGTCATACAAGCAGAAAACAAGGCAATCGCGATAAATGATTTGGTTTTCATCATAATAATTATGTTTAGGGATGGAAGTCTAAGGACCAAGGGCTAAGGTTTAGGGTTTAGAGTTTAGGGTTTAGGGGTTAGACCTTTGCCTTTCGACTTTTGACTTTCGACTTTCGACCTTTGACTTTTTGACTTTTTCGACTGCAAAGATATACAATTATTTTCACATCAGCAACGTTTTTCCTTGAAAAATTAGCAACAACCAACAATAACACTTCCATTTTCTCATTTCAAGCTATATTTGCAAAGGTTCGGATAAACTGACAAAAAAGCTCCGTTATTAATATCAAAAATATAATGGCGACAAATTTGTGCAAATAATTGCAGAAAACTTACAAAATATTTGCAAATATGAAAGAAAATGTATAATTTTGCACTTCGGATAACATAAACATAGATGCTTTAGGCAATTAGATATCGACTTTTTCAAACGAGGGGATAACAAGGATGAATACATTTACGCTAAACATACCTAAGGGAATCAGAAACTGGAGCTATGCTCTTGATGCCAAGATGATATTGTGCAGCAAGTCATGGATTATATCCAACGACGAACACACAAAGGAAGTGTATATCTTCCAAAAAGACGGTACTCTGATCGTGTCGCACAACGGAAAGGTCAGCAGAACGAAATGGGAGTATATAGCACAAAACACATCACTCATCATTGAGAATGACCAATCCGAAACCTTTATGCTCAAGCCTACATACTTTGACAACAAAGTATTGATGCTTCAAGTTGACGGAACGGACGAATACACCATAATGCTCAATGAGAACAACATCGACGAACTGAGCCTTGATTCTGCCGACAAGATAAAGCAATACATTAAGGAACAACAGAATATAGCAAGCCAGGCTAAAGAGTCATCATTTACCCTCAACAGCAACAATCCCGACATTTTCACCCATGCAAAGGCTGTCAACTACTCGAAGACTCACGAAACAAGAGTGAAACAGACAAAGAGCAGGCAAAAGAGGAAGAACATAAACATAGGCATAGGCATCACGGCCGTCTCATTCCTCGTCTATTCGGTGCTTAACTATGAGATTCTTCCAATATACGCCTTTGCTATCTTCTCGCTCATCATCATCGCCTTGCTTATCGTGCTCATCTTCAGGGAGTCACACCGCAACAGCGAATACAACACCTTCCTGAAAATAGAGAAAAAGCACCCTTTGCAATGGCTTAACCAATAGAAAAAGAGAATTTAAATTAATATACTTGACTTTTAAACACACTAAAATTCTCAGGTTGCGTGTCGTTTCCGACACGCAACCATTTTTTTTATCACCTAAAAAATTAGAACTTATAGCCGACCGTGAATGAGAACGAGTTAAAAGTACCGTCACACCAATCACAAACCTTACCTAAGCCTAAATTATAGCGAGCATCGAATACAACATTCTTGTATTCATAAGAAGCACCTAAAGGGATAGAAAAGAATGTTGACTTGTAATAATCCTTAGCAGGGTTCACTTTTAAAGAAGAGACATAATTAGCTAAATCAGAAGGGCTTGCATAATAATAATATTCAAGATTATTATATATAAAATATATAAATGAGGATTGTACATTTGCAGTTGAGAGAATATTCAAAGCCACACCTGCTTTGAGAGCAAGACCAGGAGCAACATAATAGCTGGCAGTAATCGGAATATTGAAATAATAATTGCTACAAATCGAACCATCTGAATCCCCATATTTATCGCTCACGTTATAGCCTGTATAGTTCAAGCCAAGAGCAGCACCGAATTTCTCCTTGAGCATATACATAGCCTCAACACCGGCAGTAACACCGACAGCACCATCAGAATACTTTCCTAAAAAGCCTGTAGCTGTAGTGTAAGTGATACCCACATTAGGTTTCCAAGTTAGTGAACCAGCCTCTGATTGTGCAGAAGCAGAAATTGCCATTAAGGCAGCAGTAGTAAGGGTAATGATTTTTTTCATCATCATAGAATAATTATCTTTTTTCCTACTCTTTCAAAGATTTTCGGATTCCTCTTGTTTTTTAAACATAACTAATCGATTGTTTCTTCGTCAGTAGAAAACAGGGATGGTCCTCGCAGAATGATTCTTTTTCCTATTTTCGAGCGCAAAATTATCCCATTCCATCCAAACAACCAAGTATTTCATCCATAAAAAAGACTAAAAAACGTAATAATTAAAGAAAAGTAATGAAATATAACAAAATAACAGAACTGCACATTTATTAAATTAAAGACATCAAACAGCAACAAAGAGTGGCGTAAATTACAAATTGTAAGCATTTCCATGTTTTTATATTACGATTTGCAACTAAAACTCACTTCACACAAAACAAAATAACACATCCCAAATCTTTATATTTACTTTTTGTTACACTTTCTTGTATATTTATAGCATTTTGTCTAATTTTGCACCCGATTTCAGGACATAATGAAAGTAAAAATGCAGTAAACTTAACACAAATAAAAGAGAAATCAAGTAAAAGTTATGAAAAAGCGTTGGATTATCCTCATGACCATGATGGTCATCATCGCCATTGGCGGATTGTTCGCTGGCGAACCCTCGTTTGAGTGTGACATGTCGAAGATTGATGGGGCTGATGTGGCTTGGCTCATCACGGCAACGATCTTCGTTTTGATGATGACACCGGGACTTTCATTCTTCTATGGTGGTATGGTGGGGGCGCGAAATGTGATCTCTACCATGTTGCAGAGTTTTATTGCTATGGGACTCATCTCCGTCCTTTGGGTGGCATTCGGATTCAGTCTTGCTTTCGGCGACGATATCGGCGGTGTGGTAGGTAATCCGTTGACTTTCCTGATGTTCCAGAACGTAGGCGGTGATATTTATACCACTCCTACGGGACATATCATGGGAGGAGCGACAATACCTTTGGCACTCTTCGCCCTCTTCCAGATGAAGTTCGCAATCATAACGCCTTCACTCATCACCGGCTCATTTGCTGAGCGTGTACGTTTCTCGGGCTATCTTTGGTTCATGCTCTTTTTCTTTGTGGTAATCTATTGTCCGCTTGCACACATGACCTGGCATCCAGACGGACTTTTCCTCAAATGGGGAGTTGTTGACTTTGCCGGAGGTATCGTGGTACACGCTTCATCAGGCATAGCAGCCCTTGCAGGAGCCATCTTTTTAGGTCGCCGACGTGCCTCAACGCGCAACTCCGAACCAGCTAATATCCCATTCGTTCTCCTTGGTGCGGCTATGCTCTGGTTGGGTTGGTTCGGCTTCAATGCAGGAAGCTCCCTTCATGCTGACGGACAGGCAGTTAAGGCATTCCTCAACACCACAACGGCATCAGGTGTGGCTATGATGACTTGGATATTCTTCGACTGTCTCAAAGGTCGTAAGCCAAGTGCTATGGGTGCAGCCATCGGTTGTGTAGTAGGTCTTGTGGCAATAACCCCTTCAGCAGGCTACGTAACAGTAGGTCAGAGTATTTTCATCTCCTTCGTAATCACCCTTATCTGTAACACAGCCGTTTATTGGGGGAGCAAGACCAGCGTTGACGATGCCCTCGACGTATTCCCAACACATGGAACAGGCGGTATCTTCGGTACTGTTCTGACGGGTATCTTCATTCAGGAAGGTCTCATAGCCGGCACTTGGGACGGCTTTGTAATATTCCTTTACCATCTCCTTGCAATCGTTGTGGTTATCGTCTATACGTTCATAATGAGCTACTTCGGCTATTGGCTTATCGACCACTTCATCCCAATGCGCGTTAGCGAGAAGAGCGAGCATATCGGTCTTGACATCTCACAGCACGATGAGCACTATGGTCTTGCACACGTTGCAGAACGTGAGATTGCGGAGTACGAAGAGTATGAGCATAGCAAGAAATGAAGGTGATTTTTGCACTTTCAAAGAAAAGATTTTGATTTTATCACTAAAATATCCTCAGGTTGCGTGTCAGAAACGGCACGCAACTTTTTTTGTTCTCTTTTCCATAAAGAAAAGGTAGGGACTATTTCCGTCATGACTCCGTTATGGCTCCAATGTAAATACCATAGAAATACTATAAAATCACCATAAAGATACCATTATATTACCATAGTTTATGGTATTATTATGGTATTATAATGGTAATATAATGGACATAGTATATCAATCCTATTAATGATTACCAAAAAAAAGACAAACATCACAAAATGCTTGTTGAGTATGTAAACTTTGTATTATATTTGCAAATAAATCTTGTTTGCAAAAGGCTACACAAGTTGCCATTACAACATAAATAACAATTCGTAAGCAAAAGCAAAGCATTTTCTTTCCATTTGTAACATTTATAGCACAAACAAATATCAATATGCAATATTATGACGGTATAACATTTCTTTTTGCTAACTTTTCTTGGCTTTTTGTTGCATTTTGCTTATCTTTGCACTTGAATTTATAACATTAGGTAAAACAACAACACAAACACATTATTGAGATGAGTATTAGCATTAAAGAATTAACAAGTAGTAGGGATACGGTAAACAGATGGATGGAGCGGTATGGGGTTCGCTTCGGTGTTTACAAGAATGGTGTGTTCAACGAACAGCTCTTTCCGTTTGATTCCGTCCCGAGAGTGATTAGCCACAACGACTGGGAATATCTTGAAAAAGGACTCAGCCAGCGTGTGAAGGCACTCAACATGTTCCTATGGGACATATATCACGAGAAGAACATCATCAAGGACGGTATAGTGCCAGAGGAGTTTGTCTATTCTTCAAAAGGCTATATGCCAGAATGTGAGGGCATCAATCCACAAGGAAATATCTACTCGCATATCTCAGGCATCGACCTTGTAGAGGGAAAGGACGACAAATGGTATGTGCTTGAAGACAACCTCCGCATCCCTTCTGGAGCAAGCTATCCTATGATAGCACGCAGCGTGAGCCGTAAGGTGTCACCCTACACATTTGCCACGAATGCCATAGCCGACAACCGCGACTATGCCGACTTGCTCCGCAATATGATGGACGATATGAACGATGACCGTGGCATTTCCGTCATCTTCACTCCAGGACGCTATAACTCCGCATTCTTCGAACATTCGTATCTCGCAGAAAAGACAGGCGCTACCCTCGCCTATCCCGGCGATTTATTCGTAGAGAACGACATTGTATATTATGCAGGTATGTTCCGTGAGAAGACTCGCGTAGGTTGCATTTATCGCCGTATAAGCGATGAATATATGGATCCTATGGTATTCGAATCATCCTCATTGCTCGGAATACCTAACGTCATGCAAGCCTACAAAGCTGGAAACGTGGCTCTCATCAATGGCATAGGAAACGGTGTGGCTGATGACAAAGGCATATACTATTTCGTGCCTAAGATGGTGAAATACTATCTCGGAGAGGATAGCATTTTGCAGAATGCCCCTACCTATCTGCCCTATTTCAAGAAGGATTACGACTATGTGCTTGCCAACATTGATAAACTCGTAATCAAGGATGTAAGCGAGGCTGGCGGCTATGGCGTAGTGTTCGGAAGCGAACTTTCGCCTGAGAAACTTGCCGAATTAAAGGAACTCGTAATAAAGGAACCTCGTCGCTGGATAGCACAGGAGATTGTGGAATTCAAGGATCTTGAAATTCTTGAAGGTGACGAACTTGTATGGCGCAAGGCTGACCTCCGCGCTTTCGTGATAAGCAGCAGCAAGGACGTAAAGGTGTGGAAGAGCGGGCTAACACGCTTCTCCCGAAATCCCAACAGTTATGTGGTCAATTCATCGCAGGGCGGTGGATTCAAGGACACGTGGGTAGCCTTGAAGTAGCGGCCCCCCTCCTTCTCCCCCGAGGGGGAGAGTTTTTAAGTTACAATAATACTATCTAAAGTCCCTCCCCCTCGGGGGAGAGGAGGGGGGCCTCTTAATTTGTTATAATCATGGTAAAGAACTTAATTATATCTGCAAGCAAAGCCAATCAGCTATACTGGCTCGGTCGTTATCAGGAGCGTGTCTATATGACGCTGCACTTTCTGCGTAAGTGCTACGACCAGATGATTGATGGTAATCCTGAGAGCTACCACCATCTCAGGGAAACACTCGACCCTGCGCATAAATATTCCAGCAACGAGGAGTTCGCACTTGGAATGGTATATGACGAGACAAACCCTTCAAGCGTGTTCTCAGCCCTCAACCGTGCTATGGACAATGCCATTCTCCTTCGCGAGGACATATACACAGAGACGCTGTCATACATAGAGATGAGCATCGCCTTGATGAAGAAATGCAAGAAAGAGAACAAGATAAACATGACGCTTCTCCAATACATCACCGACTGGTCACTTGCCTTCTGGGGCTCTGCCGAACAGCGCATATACAACAGCCGCATACTCAACATCATGATGATAGGCCGTCATGTGGAGTTTCTCGACATGATGCTACGCTATAGCGATGATTTCAAGCGCATATCCCTTGCCTACAGACATCTGAAGAAATATCTCAACGAACTGCCGGCATCGGTTGACAGCGATGTTGCCGGACAACTCGACGCGCTCATCGTAGAAGAGGCTTTCGATCTCTCTGACGTAGAATACAGGCAGAAGGTCGCACAGTATATTAACAAAATGATTAAGATATGAAAAGATACCTGTACTGTTACAACACCATCGTATCATTCTCCGAGCCTGTCGGCAACCATGAATTCCTCATTCGTTGCCACATCGCTCTCTGGCTTATGTAAGTACAGGAATTGTCTCAATGCAGACATACAGGATACATAGTGACTCCTTGCCTATTTCCGTATGGCTCCAGCCAACACATCTCACTTCACTTCAATCATTCGTTTCATTAAAACTCAATCTCCCCACGGCTGAAACGAGTTGTATGGAAAAGGCGGAGTCCATTATGCATCATGTCAATTCCATCCTCACCTACGTTCCTCAATCCACCGATATGGAGACAACGGCACAGGAAGTGATTGATTCGGGCAAGGGTGTGTGTCAGGACTTTGCGCATCTGATGATAGCCGTATGCCGTCATTATGGTATTCCTGCACGATATGTCTGCGGATTCGTTGAAGGAACAGGCGAGACTCACGCATGGGTTGAGGTGCTTGATGTCCAGCAAAACTGCTGGTTCGGTTTCGACCCTACCTACGACCACAGGATTGACTTGGGCTACGTGAAACTCGCCCATGGACGTGATGCTGCCGACTGCCCTGTCTCAAGAGGGCAATATAACGGTTTCTCGAATCAGGAGACGAAGATTAATGTAATTTTAAAAGAAGTTTAACCACCCCTTTCCGGCCCAAAGGGCAGGAAAGGGGTCGCAGTTCTCTCTTCTATATTTTATATATGATCAAAACCATAATCTCTTCCGAACTGCCTATTGATGAGCAGTTTCGCATACAGAAGAACGTAATAAAGAACGGTAAAGTCACGAAGCGCGTCTGTATCGTGACAGGTACCCACGGTGATGAACTCGAGGGACAAATGGTGTGCTACGAGCTTGTGAGGATTATTCAGGCGAATATAAATCAGCTTGACGGCACGGTTGAGATCTATCCAGCTCTGAATCCTCTCGGCATAGACACCATACAACGTGGCATTCCGAACTTCGACCTCGACATGAACCGCATCTTCCCTGGCATAAAGCATGGTACGCTTGCCGAACAGGCAGCCTATCAGATTGTGGAAGACCTGAAGGGTGCCGACCTCGTCCTTGACGTTCATTCAAGTAATCTCTACCTGCGCGAGACGCCACAGGTGCGCATCAACGTGAATGATGAGGAAACACTCGTGCCTCTCGCCCATCACCTCGGTATCGATTTCATCTGGGTTCACGATGCCGCCACCGTACTCGAATCCACACTTGCCCATTCACTCAACTCCACCGGCACGCCTTGTCTGGTGGCAGAAATGGGTGTAGGTGAGCGCATCAACCGCAAGATGTGCATCCGACTCGTCACAGGCATCCTCAACCTCATGAGGGAAATGGAGATGTGGAACGGTGATGTGGATGTCACCCAACTGAAGGAATTGCCGTATGTCTGCAAGGGCGACAGCGTGGCGTTCCTCAACGCAGAGGCAAGCGGCATCTTCCTTACCGACATAACAACAGGACACATGGTCGATGAAGGCGATGAGATAGGCCAGATAGTATCGCCTCTCGAAGGTAAGATTCTCAGTCGTGTCGTCTCTCCCTGCCACGGATTCCTCTTCACCATCCGCGCCTACCCTATCGTTTACGAAGGCTCTCTCATGGCACGAATCTTTAAGACTAACGAATGAAGGAAAGGTCTCGCTTACGCGAGGAATTATTTGGAAAGTAAATTAGAAAAAAATTAAGCCAGTAAATTAAAGCCAGTAAATTGGACGCGGCATTCGCCGCTGGGGAAATTAATTTATCAGAAAAATTTTTAAAATTATAATTTACTGAATTTAATTTATTGAATATAATTTACTGATTTAATTTACCTCCAATTTACTTTCCCAACTCTGCGCAAGCAGAAATCCCCCCCATCAGCGCAAGCAGATTTCCTTTCTCAATATATATTTTCAAATGGAAAAAGTAACACTATACAAGATGTCGTCACCCTATCGTGATGAGTTCCGCATCAACGGATATTGGTTTGGTGAGGGCGAAAAGACCGTTGCCATCGTAGGTGCTATGCGAGGCGACGAGATTCAGCAGCAGTATATCTGTGCCCGACTGATCCAGCGCCTTACGGAGATTGAGGCAGAGGGCAAGATAGCCAAAGGAAAGCGCATCCTCGTCATCCCTTCATGCAACCCATTCTCCATGAACGTGGCACGTCGCTTCTGGACGATGGACAACACCGACATCAACCGAATGTTCCCCGGCTATGACAAAGGCGAGACAACCCAGCGCATAGCTGCCGCTATTTTCAAATGCCTTGAGGGATTCGAGTTCGGCATACAGATGGCAAGCTTCTACATCCCCGGCGACTTCGTTCCCCACGTCCGTATCCTGAAGACAGGTTATGAGGATATTGCCGATGCCCGACTCTTCGGACTTCCCTTCGTCACCACACGCATCCCCCTTCCCTACGACACCACGCTTCTCAACTATAACTGGCAACTATGGAACACCAAGGCGTTCAGCATCTATGCAGGTCAGACAAACCACGTTGAGCATTCCACATCCGACCAGACTATTGACTCCATACTGCGTTTCCTCAACAAGATAGGCGTGAGCCAATACGAGGTGCGGAGCATTGGCTACGAGAGCATCCTCATGGAAGAAGAAGAGCTTATCAACATCCGCGCCCACCGTGCCGGAATATTCTACCGAGTGGTCGGTGCCGGACAGAACGTACACCAAGGCGACACCCTCGCCCGAATACTCGCCCCTTACGACTGCTCCGTGCTTGAAGAGGTAAAAGCCCCGGAGTCAGGCATTGTATTCTTCGCCCACAACAGACCATTAGCCCTCGAGCACAACATCATCTACAGGATTCAGCGACATTAGCACATCCCACTCATCTCAACAGTTGTTTTTTCCCAATGGTTGCGTGTCAGAAACGGCACGCAACTTTTTTTGTTCTCTTTTCCAAGAAGAAAAGGTAGGGACTATTTCCGTCATGACTCCGTTGTGGCTCCTATGTAAATACCATAGAAATACTATAAAATCACCATAAAGATACCATTATATTACCATAGTTTATGGTATTATTATGGTATTATAATGGTAATATAATGG
>CADBXL010000054.1 GCA_902798615.1 uncultured Bacteroidales bacterium
TGTGACATTAATTAGCCTTACGGCTTAAACTCTCATCAATTTTTGTCCAAATTAACGTCTTAATTAACGTCATAATTAATGTTTGAAAGCAAAGCAGAATCCTATTTGTTTTCGTCGAACTGACGTTGATTTATCTGAAAAAATCGCGGAAATATTACTGCGCCGCTATCAGATAAATCAGATAAATCTGTTTCCCTTTTTATTTTTACTGTTAAATTAACGTGAGTTCGACGAATTTCACGAATGGCAGCAAGCTGCCTTAACCACTGCGTGGAGCTACACGAATTACCGCGAATTTTCCACGAATTTGTCATTAATACTTTTAAAGATAAAAATTTATGATTAATTTATGATAAATTCATGGAAATTCATGTAGCCAAGCGCAGCGTTTATTTTCATCAAGCTCACGTTAAATTAACGTGAATTCGATGTACGGGGGTAAACCTGCATTTTGTTCAATACAAGCGTGCGGAGGGAGAAAAATCGATTTGGCGCCGTTCTGGGTAGGTAGTAAATCCCATATAAATACCTTTAAAATCCAATAAAGATACCATTATATTACCATACTTTATGGTATTATTATGGTATTATTATGGTAATATAATGGTAATATAATGGTATTATCAACGGAGGATTATAGAAATTACGAATTACCTTGTTAGCATTGTTCGCCAATAAGGTAATTAATGTGAGTTCGACGACTTGCATCTGCTTTCGCCATCTAAAAAAACAGAATAAAACCAATTAAAACAGATAAAAACAATAAAATAAACAGAAAATGTTTTACTTTGTTTTCTTTTGTTTTTATTGGTTTTTCTAAATGGCGAAAGCAACTTATTATTAACTAAACGCGAAGGTGCAAAGGGGAGTAAATGAAAAATGAAAAGTGAAAAATGAAAAATGCTTTACGCCTCTGCGTTTGAAAGCCTTTGAGCGATAATACTATCTGAAAACTCTCCCCTTTGGGGAGATGGAGGGGGCTTTGTAATAATTATTGTCAGCAATCGCTTTTGCCACTTTTTCAGGAACAAAAGCGCTTATATCTTTTCCGTTCCTTACCATTTCCCTTAACATCGTGCTCGTAATGTTAATCTTGGGCGTATGGATGAGGTGTACGTTCTCGGGAAGTGTAGCTTCGTCAATCTCGGAATCTTCTCTTGGATATATGTATATGTGGTGATTGGCAAGAATCTCCTCGTTATGAGCCCAACGTGGAAAGGCTACCCAGTTGTCGCCACCTATTATCAGGGAGAACTCATGCTGTGGGAAGTCTTTCTTCAAAGCCTCCAATGTTTTCCAAGTAAAAGATGGGCGTTCAAGATGAAATTCGTAGTTGCTTGCTCTTAGCTTTCCGTTTTGTTCAGAGGGAAGGCTGGCTAATGCCAGTTCCACCATATCGTATCGCTCGTTCTCGCCAAGAAGGTCTTGCGCCTGTTTCAGAGGGTTCTGAGGTGAAACCATAAACCAGACTTCATCAAGCCTTGCCTCCTCGCGAATGGTGCTTGCAAGAGCAATATGAGCGTTATGTATAGGGTTGAAACTCCCTCCGAAAAGACCGATACGCATAAAGAAGAAAGGTTTTGTCGGGCTTGCGCCCGAATGTTTGGAAAGTAAATTAGGAGAAAATTAAACCAGTAAATTATAATCAGTAAATTTTTATTTTGAAATTTTAGAATTTTCCAGAGTGGCGAATGCCACTTCCTAATTTACTGCTTGTAATTTGCTGGTCATTTACTTTCCCAAAAAACATTTACTTTCAGTTTAATTTATTTTTCCGAGGAAATCGCTGATTGTTTTCAATGCCTCTGCCTTTGCTGTTTCGAGGTCATCATTAACGATAATGACATCAAACTTTGGGGCGTAGGTGAGTTCTTCCTCTGCCTTTGCAAGACGCTGTTCGATAACCTCTGGTGCATCAGTAGCACGACCTACGAGACGGCGGCGGAGTTCCTCTACTGAAGGTGGCTGTACGAATACGCTAAGTGCCTCGCTACCAAAGATTTTCTTTAGGTTGCAACCTCCCTTTACGTCAACGTCGAAAACCACGTTCTCGCCATTGTTTATCTGGTTCTCAACCTGTGATTTCAGCGTGCCGTAGAAACGGTCGGTATACACCTCCTCGTACTCTACGAAAGCACCCTCTGCAATCTTTGCCTTGAACTCCTCCGGGGTGAGGAAGAAATACTCCACACCGTTCTTCTCAGTTCCGCGAGGAGCACGTGTGGTGCATGAGATGCTGAAATGCATGTTGAGTTCCGGATGCTCCTGCATAAGGAAATTCACGATAGTTGACTTTCCTGAACCAGAAGGAGCGCTGAATATAAGTAATTTGCCTTTTGACATTTTCTCTTTACTCTTTACTCTTTACACTTTACCCTATTCCTTACATTGCGTTAAGCACCTGCTCCTTGATCTGCTCAAGCTCGTCCTTCATCTTTACGACGATGTTCTGCATCTCAGCCTGATTGCTCTTAGAACCGGTTGTATTGATCTCACGTCCCATTTCCTGAGCAATGAAACCGAGCTTCTTACCCTGACCGCCCTCTGGTTCTGCCATAGTCTCGCGGAAGTAGTTGAGGTGGTTGGTGAGGCGCTGTTTCTCCTCAGAGATATCCAGTTTCTCTATGTAGTAGATAAGCTCCTGTTCAAGGCGGTTCTTGTCATAGTCGATTTCTGGAATCTGCTTCAATCCGTCGATGATACGCTGACGGATTTTCTCCACACGAGAGTTCTCGTATGGCTCGATGCTCTTCAGCAGAGCCTCGATATTGTCAATCTTCTCGCCGAATTTCTTTGCGAGAGCCTCACCTTCCTGACGGCGGAAATCAACGAGAGCGTCAAGCGCAGAGTCGATAGCCTGACGGGCAACCTCCCATTCCTCTTCGGAAAGGATTTCTGTCTGATCCTGCTTTACGAGTATGTCTGGCATCCGTAAGATGATAGGCATCATCTCGGTCATGGAAGGGGTTGCCTCGTTGTTGCTGCTGGCAAGTGCAGAGAGTTGCTGGTAGTAATTCTTGGCGAGTTCGATATTGATAGATGCTGCATCAGCCATCTCGTCCTTTTCAATCCAGATAGAGAAATCCACTTTTCCGCGGATCACTTTCTGTTGAATCATCTGTCGCATCTCCATTTCTTTCTCACGATAGAGTGGGGCGATGCGAGTTGAAAGATCGAGTGCCTTGCTGTTGAGAGATTTTATCTCAACATTGATTTTTTTGTCTTGAAAAGTGGCTATTGCTTTGCCATAGCCGGTCATTGAGAGTATCATTTGATTACTTTTTCGTTAAATTTCTGCAAAAGTACAAAAAAATACGGGAAAAATGAGTATATTTGCACATTATTTTTAAAACAAAACGAAAATGTCGTGCATTTTACATATAGAAACGAGCACAAATGTGTGTTCTGTGGCTGTTAGCCACGACGGAACCGTCATCTTCGAAAAAGAGGATTTCAGCGGTCCGAATCATGCCGAGCAACTCGGTGTATATGTTGACGAGGCACTCAGTTTCATTGACCAGAGTCTCATTCCTCTTGATGCCGTTGCGGTGAGTGCCGGACCGGGTTCTTACACAGGCTTGAGAATAGGCGTGTCAATGGCAAAGGGTATCTGCTACGGTCGTGATGCAAAGCTCATCTCAATACCTACTCTCGAACTGATGTGCGTGCCTGTTCTGCTGAGGGAACTGGCAGCCGAAGAGCCGGAGCCATTGCTCTGTCCTATGCTCGATGCCCGCCGTATGGAGGTTTATGCGGGTCTTTGGAGTCGTGCCTTGAAGCCTGTGCGAGAGATCGGGGCTGACATCGTGACTGCCGAGACCTACAGGGAATACCTCGACAAGCAGCCTGTCTATTTCTTCGGAAACGGAGCTGCTAAGTGTATGGAGACAATAAATCATCCTAACGCGCACCTCATTGAGGACATCACCCCATTGGCAAAGTATATGATGCCTTTGGCTGAGCGTCGCTTCAACGATGGTAAGTTCGAGGATGTGGCATACTTCACTCCTTCCTATCTGAAGGACTATGTGGCTAAGTTGCCGAAGAAGTTGTTGTAAAGAGAGGCCTCTCCCCCCGCTCCTGACACATACTCCGATGTTATAAACATCGGACTTCCCCCGTAGGGAGGGAGCCGGAATGCGAAAGGCATGTTAATTGTTTGTAAAGTGAAAAATTAAAAATGAAAAATTATAAAATACAAGTTAGTATTATTCATTTTCATGTGTAATCTGTATTTTTCACTTTTCACATTTCACATTTCACTTTTCATTTAAGGCTACAAATGTATTAAACATCCTTCCCTTTGGGAAGGCTTGGTTAGGCTTTTAATTTTAGAAAATTATGAATATCGAAGGACTTGACTATAATACCCAGCGTGAAAGGATAAAGCTCAACGAGTATGGTCGCGAGATTCAGCAGATGGTAGATTACTGTGTTTCTATCCCCGACAGGGAGGAACGTCAGGTATGTGCTGAGGCTATCATCGATACTATGCGCAAGATGAATCCAAGTGACCAGAATATAAACGACCGTATGCAGACCCTTTGGGACCATCTGGCATTGATGAGCGATTTCAAACTGGATATTGACTATCCTGTAGAGATAACGACGGCAGAACAGATGGCTTCAAAGCCCGAGCCTGTGGCATATCCTAACACCCGTATTCCTGTTCGTCACTATGGCAGGGCATTGTTTGAGCTGTTTGAGACGCTCAAGACAATGGAGCCGGGTGAGGAGCGTGATACCCTCGTGCGTATGACTGCCAACCAGATGAAGCGTTGTCTTCTGCTCTGGGGACATGGCAATGGCGACGACGAGAAGGTGGCTGACGACCTTGCACGTTTCACGGACGGCATAATCCAGTTGGATCTTGACAGTTTCCGCTTTGACAGAATCGATGTGCAGTCTATTGCCCAGCAGGCTAAACAGAAGAAACAAAAGAAGAAGTAGCACTCTATGGAAGCATTCCTTATTGAAGGCGGACATCCGCTTCGTGGTACTATCGTTCCTCAGGGTGCCAAGAATGAGGCACTTGAGGTTATCTGTGCCACTCTCCTTACTGATGAGGAGGTGGTGATAAAGAATATCCCTGATATCCTCGATGTCAACAACCTTATCAAGTTGCTGATGGATATAGGTGTGAAAGTTCATAAGCTCGGTGTGGGAGAGTATAGTTTCAAGGCTGATGAACTCAAGCTCGACTATCTTAGCAGCGATGAGTTCGTGCAGAAGTGTGCAGCCCTTCGTGGATCTGTGCTTATGATAGGTCCGCTGCTTGGTCGTTTCGGTCATGCCACCGTTGCAAAGCCGGGTGGCGATAAGATTGGACGCCGTCGTCTTGATACTCACTTCCTCGGTTTCCACAAGCTTGGAGCAACATATAGCCGTGTGGTAGGTCGTGATGTGTATGAACTTAGGGCTGACCGTCTCAAGGGATGCTATATGCTTCTCGATGAGGCTTCTGTTACAGGTACTGCGAATATCATCATGGCAGCTGTGCTTGCAGAAGGCAAGACCACTATCTATAATGCTGCCTGTGAGCCATATATTCAGCAGCTATGCCACATGCTCAACCGTATGGGAGCAAAGATTTCGGGCATAGCCTCTAACCTTCTTCATATCGAGGGCGTAAAATCTCTTGGTGGTACGGAGCATAGGCTTCTTCCTGATATGATTGAGGTCGGCTCTTTTATCGCTATGGCTGCTATGGTTGGTGATGGAATAAGAATCAAGGGTGCTTCCGTAGAAAATCTTGGTATCATTCCAGATGCTTTCCGTCGTCTTGGTATTCAGATTGATGTGGATGGCGATGACCTCGTTGTTCCTCATCATGATCACTATGAGATAGAGTCTTTCATCGACGGCACTATCATGACCCTTGCCGATGCTCCGTGGCCGGGACTCACGCCTGACCTTCTCAGCGTGCTTCTCGTCGTGGCAACACAGGCAAAGGGTAGTGTGCTTGTTCATCAGAAGATGTTCGAGAGCCGTCTGTTCTTTGTTGATAAGCTCATCGACATGGGGGCTCAGATTATTCTCTGTGATCCGCATCGTGCCGTGGTTATTGGGCATGACCATCAGATAAGACTTCGTGCAGGTCGTATGTCAAGTCCTGATATCCGAGCTGGTATCGCACTTCTCATCGCAGCCCTTAGTGCTGATGGTACTTCGCAGATTAATAACATCGCCCAGATAGATCGTGGCTATGAGGATATCGAGAAAAGACTGAATGCGTTGGGAGCAAAGATAATAAGGGTATAGACCCACCCCCATACCTTTACACATACTCCGATGTTATCAACATCGGACTTCCCTATAAAGGGAGGGGAGTGAATAGATAGGATAAACAATATAATTTCCTTTATGGGAAAAGAATGTAATAATAAAGATACAGCCAACCATTCTGGTTCAAGTGTAACTACTCCACTCCCTTTATGGGAGGGGCCAGGGGGGGGGTCTGTCTATAAAATAGGAGTCATCGGCAAGGCTCATGGCGTCAAGGGCGAGCTTAGCATCCAGATTGATGATGATGTCTTTGACCGTGTGGATGCTGAGTATCTCGTGCTGAAGCTTGACGGAATCTTCGTGCCTTTCTTCATGGAAGAGTATCGTTTCAAGAGCGACAGCGTTGCCTTGGTGAAGTTCGAGGGCGTTGATACTCAGGAGCGTGCCCGTGAGCTTACTGGCGTGGAGGTCTTTTTCCCTCGTGAACTTGCCGAGCAGGATGAGGAAGCAGAACTTTCCTATGCTGCCCTCGTGGGCTATACCCTCATTGATAATAACTCAGGCAAACCTGTAGGTACAATAGCCTACGTGGATGAGCAGACCATCAATATTATGTTCGAACTTGAGGACGGAAGGCTTATCCCTGCCTCAGAGGAACTCATCGTGGATGTAGATCAGAAGAATCGCACCATCACCCTTGATATTCCGGAGGGAATACTTGATCTTTAAAGGTCTAAGGACAAAGGTCTAAGGTCGAAGGTTGAAGGTCTAAAGTATGAGGGTAAGGGCATAGAGCCTTTGACCTTAGTCCTTTGACCTTTGACTACAAAAATAAGAAAAATGAAAAAACAACAAATATGTATTCTGGGCAGTACTGGCTCAATAGGCACTCAGGCTCTTGAGGTTATCGAAGAGCATAGCGAGCGTTTCGAGGCCTACTGTCTTACTGCTAATAATAAGGTGGAACTGCTTGCCGAGCAGGCTCGTAAGTTCCGTCCGGCTGCCGTGGTCATCGCCAATGAGGATAAGTACGAGCAGCTCAAGACTCTCCTCGACGATTGTCCTGACATCAAGGTCTATGCCGGTGCCAAGGCTCTATGCGATGTGGTTGAGGCTGAACCAATTGACATGGTGCTCACCGCTATGGTGGGCTTTGCCGGACTTGATCCTACCATCCATGCCATCAAGGCACGAAAGAAGATCTGTCTTGCCAACAAGGAAACCCTCGTGGTGGCTGGTGAGCTTGTCATGGGACTTGCAGAGCAGTATCATGCGCCAATCCTTCCTGTTGATTCTGAACATTCGGCTATCTTCCAGAGTCTTGTGGGCGACCATGACAACGAGATTGAGAAAATCCTTCTCACCGCTTCTGGCGGTCCGTTCCGTAAGTTCACCCACGAGCAGATGAAGACCGTTACCGCTGCCGATGCCCTCAAGCATCCTACATGGGATATGGGCGCAAAGATAACAATCGACTCTGCCTCTATGATGAACAAGGGCTTTGAGGTTATCGAGGCTAAGTGGCTCTTCGGTGTTGATGCTGATAGGATACAGGTGCTCATCCATCCTCAGAGCATCGTGCATTCTGCCGTGCAGTATCGTGACGGTGCCGTGAAGGCTCAGCTTGGCGTGCCTGATATGCGTCTGCCTATCCAGTATGCCTTCACCTTCCCCGAGCGTCTGACAATGACAGGCGAGCGTCTGAACCTCTTCGCACAGCCTTTGGAGTTCTTCGAGCCTGACATGCAGAAGTTCCAATGCCTTGCCCTTGCCTACGAGGCTATTCGTCGTGGCGGTAATGCCGCTTGTGTCGTCAATGCTGCCAACGAGGTGGTGAACCTCGCCTTCCGTCAAGGCCGTTGCGGTTTCCTCGACATGGGTGATATCATCGCCAAGACTCTCGACAAGGCAACAGTCATCAAGACTCCAACTCTTGAAGATTACTTTGCTTCGGACAAGGAGGCTAGGAGGATTGCGGAGGAGATGATATAAATCGGCCTCTCCCCCCGCCCTCTCCCGTAGAGAGGGAAGTCTGATGTTGATAACATCAGAGTATGTGTCAGCCGGAGAGCCTAACGCAATTGATAATAGAAAATTGATAATTGATAATTAATAAAGAATATTTTTAATCGCAAGCCTGTCGCTCATCCGTCGGCTCGCCTTCCGGCTCCCTCCCTACGGGGGAGGGCGGGGGGAGAGGCCGTAGGGGGGGGGAGAGGCCACTTTTTTTATAATGGAATCATTTCTGATAAGAACAGCACAGTTTATTCTTGCTATCACCATTCTCGTGTTTCTTCATGAGGGCGGTCATTTCACATTCGCTAAGATGTTCGGCACTCGCGTGTCGCGTTTCTATGTTTTCGCCAACTGGAAGTTCCACCTCTGGAGCTCATACGACAACTGGTGGCGTCGTCTCAGAGGCAAGGCTCCTGTTACCGAGCGCGATAATGAGAGCATTAATTTCATTCAGCAGTTAAAGAACTACTACTATTCCCTTACGAAACAGAACTATAGGATTGTAACGGAGAACGTAGGTAATAAGAAATACAACGACAATGTAGGTACCGAGTATGGTATTGGCTGGCTGCCTATTGGCGGCTATTGCCAGATTGACGGTATGATTGACGAGACACAGACAGCCGAGAAGCTCGCTGCTCCTGCACAGCCTTGGGAGTTCCGTAGCAAGAAGGCATATCAGCGACTCCTCATCATGGCAGGTGGTGTTATGGTCAACTTCATCCTCGCCCTCGTCATCTATTCAGCCGTGTTCTACACATGGGGCGACAAATACTATGCCGTTCAGGATATGACAATGGGTATGAAGTTCAATGATGATGCTAAGGCTCTCGGATTCCAGGATCACGATATCCTCCTGCGTTCCGACCTTGGCGAGTTCAAGGACTTCTCTGCCGACCTAATGCGCGATATATCAAAGGCTCACGAGGTCATAGTGCTTCGTAACGGTCGTGAGTGCCTTGTCCCTCTCAATGGCGACCTTAACTTCCTCAATATGCTGAAGGCAGATCCTGTATTCTGCCGCCCGTTCATCCCTGCACTCGTGGACAGCGTAGCTCAGGGCACACCTGCTTACAAGGCAGGAATCCGCAAGGGCGATACTATCGTGAAACTCGGTAGCAAGAATATCGACACATGGGGAACCTTTGAATACGAGGTAAGCCGCATGACCGATGCCCTTACCGATGCCAAGACAAAAAATGACAGTCTCAGCATATTGGTGAATAATGTGGTATGGAAGAAGGCTGACGGCTCAATGGATACCGCACAGGTCACATTCGCATATCAGGATGAGCGCATCGTAATGGGCGTGATAAAGTCGTTTGTGAATAATTTCTACGAGCCTCGTCATGATGAGTTCGGTCTGCTGTCAAGCATAAAGAAAGGCTGCACCTACGGCATCGACGTGCTCGGCGGCTATATCAGCGACCTGAAATATGTGGCATCAAAGGACGGAGCAAAGAGTCTTGGTGGCTTTGGTGCTATCGGCAGTATGTTCCCAACCCAGTGGGACTGGATGATTTTTTGGAAGATGACAGCATTCCTGAGCATCATCCTTGCCTTTATGAACATCATCCCTATCCCCGGACTTGACGGCGGTCATATCCTCTTCCTTCTCGTAGAGGTCATCACTCGCAAGAAACCAAGTCTGAAGTTCATGCAGATATCCCAGAACATTGGTATGGGATTCCTCCTCCTCCTCATGATTGTAGCCAATCTCAATGATATCCTCCGCTGGATAGGAGTGATGTGATTTGAGGGATTTAAAGAGTAAAGATTAAAGTGTAAAGAGTAATGTAGATTGTATTTTTGGCGAAAAGCCGCTATCTACATTACTCTTTACACTTTACTCTTTACACTTTCTTTAACCTTTACACTTTTTACTTTACACTTTTCTACCATTAACTGCCTAATAGCACTCTGCAAACAGTAGGTTGCTTCTGTTGTTGCTGACAAGTTATGCCTTCAAAGAAAACATGGTCAGAGTCTTTCAGAAGAGGGTGTAGTTCATTGTTCAGCTTGAAAAGCAATTCTAGTCCCGTGAATGAAACTCCGTCATCAGCCTTAAGGTGAACCTTTGGATTGTTATATGTCTCTGCTTCTTCTGAATCCTCGTCAAAGAGGATGATATCAGTTTCTGCACCTAAACATTCTATCTTTTCTTCAAGCAAATGGGCAATAGTCTTACCTGAATGTTCTGCGTTATATTTCATCAAGGCAGTATATATATATATTTTACCCCCAAAAGCGCCTATCTGGAAATTCCACATAACATCTTCAAGAATTGGTTTTAGCCCTTCTCGCTCTTTTGCATGTCTTGCACTTTCTTCTTCTGCTTGTCGTTGCTGATATCTTTTCATGACATCCTCGTTTGTTCGCTTTTGCCACTTTATGCCCCAAATGCAAAAGATTAGGAATGCTAATGTGGAAACACCACCAACAGGCATAGCCCATGGCTTGTCTGGAAATACATACATAATCAATAGCAACAATGTTATGAATGCCAAGAGTGCAATCCGTGCGACAACCCGTCTGCGTTTTAGCTCCTTTTCGCATTCTGCTTGCAGCTCATTCCCATTCAGAACTTCATTATCTTCTTGCTGTGGAAACACGAATAAACTACTTCCGTCAGGATAATAGAGTTCGTTAGAGCCACTAATATCAAAATAGGAAAGGCCGTACTCCTTAGCAAGCTTAAATGCAATCTCACATATTTTATCAGCCTCGGAATATCCCATTGCCATCATGATGCCTTCCCTTGCAATGGCATAGTCAGCATCCAGACATCTGTCTATTTCTTCATCGCTGAGAGCGTACTTTCCATTCATAGGACGCACGATATCCTTCATCTTCATGAACCATTCCTTCAGATGAGGTGTAGCGTGTTCGCAGTCATCATAGTCAATATTTTCTTTCCATTGAGTCACGTCATCAAACCATTCCAGAAACTCCTTACTGTCCTTGAAACGAGGATGACGGTCAATAATCATTATATCATAGCTCATATTTCAATCTATATTACTCTTTACCCTTTCTTCTTTGCACTTCCACAGGTATCCCCCCATTTCTTACGCAAATCCTTCTGTCAGATTTTTCGGATTCCTTCTTGAATCCCAAATGTCAATCATATAGATAATATCATCCTCTATTCTATAAATAATCTTGAATAAAGGTTTTATCACAATATGACGATATTCTTGTTCTCTCCCTATCAGTAATGGCTCAACGGCCCCAAGCAAAGGATTTTCAATAAGTATAGCCTCAATACTTTTTATTGAGGAATTGAGTTTCTTTAATGTGGTTCGTGAATATACATCACGTGCACAAGTAAATATATATTCCAACGACTTGTTGTATCGTGCAGTCCAAACTATTCGCATAGCCAAGGAAACTTATTTTCCAATGATTTGTGCATTTCATCTGCGGGATATACACGACCATTAGCAATGTCATCCTCTGCCTCATTAATTCTGGCATTTATCTCAGCCATAGTATAAGGAGGCAAATCTTCAGATACGGATGTGGCATAGAAATCATCAAGTTCCTCAAACAACCTCTTTTTTTCCTGAAGAGGCATCTGCATCACAATATTACGTATCTGGTTATAGTCCAAATTAATTGTTGCTGTAGTCATATCTTGAATGAATTACTTTTGTTTGCAAAAATAGCAAAAAGAAATCACTTTATAGACATTCACATAATATTTAACATAAATTAATGCAAGTATAATAATCAGTTTCAACTTTTAATTCGAATATTCGTTCCACCTGCGAGGGCTGAACGTCGAAGAGGTCGGCGGCCGAAGGGACTTGCGCAGCTTGATGAGCATTGCGAATAAAGCCAAAGCCTGACACCTAAAAGGGCGGTTCGTTAGAGCCGTTATATGGAGGTCGTTATTGTAATTTGAGCGCTGTAGGTGCGATACTTATAATAACGTCAGCTCGACGACTTGCTTTAGCTTGGTGAGCCTTTGCGAACACTTGCTTTAGCTTGATGAGCCTTGCGAATAATTTATTCAGTTGTATATTGTTGACTATCAT
>CADBXL010000055.1 GCA_902798615.1 uncultured Bacteroidales bacterium
ATCTCCTTGCCATAGTTTCGGGAAAGGTCGATATAGCTCCAATGCTGAGGATCCTGATTATGCAGCCTTATCATCTGCTGAAGGGTGTTGTCCGTAGAACCGTCGTTCACAAGAAGAAACTCCCACTCATATCCGGGATTCTCCTCAAGTACACGATTCATACACTCCTCCATCAGGCGGAATGACTTCTCCTCGTTGTATGCCGGTAATAATATCGTTACTTTCTTCATCTTTTAAAAGCCTAACCAAGCCTTCCCAAAGGGAAGGATGTTTTATACAATCTTTCGCTTAAAAGAAGGCTTGGTTGTATTTATTTAGTGAATTTTATACTCATCAAGTAAAGCGCTATTACTATCTAACATCCTTCCCTTTGGGAAGGCTTGGTTAGGCTCTTTTTTTATAGACAAAATGCAACATTGCGAAGTTCACGGGAACTGCTGATCCCATAGCCAATAGTGCCGCCCATTCCTTCGGTATTCCGAGCCATAGGTATAGGTTTAGGAAACCGAGCTGCACAAAGAAGTTGACGATATGCGAACTCCCGAAACCTATCAGCCTCTTCCATGACGGACTGCTATGGAATGTCCAGTAACTCGTTATCACGAAGTTACAGCAGAACGATACGAGGTAGCTCAGCGTATAGGCTATGTTTACCTCAATCCATTTTATCAGCATCCAATATACTGCATACTGAATGGCAACTGCCAATACTCCGTTTACGCAGAATCGGAGGAACTGGCCGTATTTAGGATCTTTATTGAAAAAATCCAAAGCCCCCCTCCGTCTCCCCCGAGTGGGAGAGGTTTCTATATAGCTATTATCGCTTGTGGGCATTTCCGTATTATGTTGTGCTTTTTTTCCCAAGATAATTTCTTTTTGGTTGAAAATACTATCTAAATATTTCTCCCCCTCGGGGGAGTTAGAGGGGGGCTTCGTATAATTTCATTACTTGCCTTGTCAGCGTCTCCGGAGTGAACATCCGCCTTGCGTATGCCTCCATCTTTTGCCCGATGCTCTTTGCCAAAGCTCTGTCTCCGCAAAGGCTGTCGATGTGCCTTGCCATCTGCTCTGCTGCATCTGAGGCATGAGGGTCTATCAGACAGGCATCTGGTCCTGCTGCTTCGGGAAGGGATGAAACGGTAGTCGTAATCACAGGTGTCTGCTGAAGAGCTGCCTCTACCACAGGCAATCCGAAACCCTCGTAGAAAGAAGGGTAGATGAACAACAACGCCCTTGTGTAGAGAGCCTGAAGCAATTGGTTGTTGTGAATGTTTGTCTCAATTCTCGTATATGCTTCAAGCGAGTTCTTGGCAATAAAAGCCTCACATTCCTTTCGGTATTCCCTTCCGTTGCCTATGATGAGCAGTAGCGGACGGTTCTCCTTCGGAATCATAGCCAATGCCTGAAGTGCTCCAAGCAGGTTCTTTCGTGAGTTGATGCTCCCCACATAGAGTATGAACGGTGGCAGGCCTTCCTTGCCAAAGTGCTCCGTGATGAGGCGGTCGCAGGTCTCATCGGGTAGTGGGGTATAGTAATATTCCTGTACTGGCTGATAGATAACCTTTACCTTGTCCTCCTTCACGCCATAGAATCTGATCACATCCCTCTTTGTTGATTCTGAAATAGCCAGAACCTGATCAGCCCTTCTGCAAGAACTTCCATACTTCCAGTTATAGATCTTTCGGTCTGCCCAATGATACATATCCGGAAAAGTGAGCCAAGCCACATCGTGGATAGTCACGACAGATAGAGGGCGTTTTCCTGTCGAAAGGTCGAACGGAATTTCGTTGCTAAGACCGTGGAATATGTCACAACCATCCTTTGCAGCCTTCTTTCCCAAAGAGAATGTGCGGGTGAGCGAGCCTTCATCATAGAGCACATACTCATTTTCGGGGAAAAGCTTTTGCAAGCCGCTCACCAAAGTGCGGCTATAGTTGCCCAATCCTGTCTGGTTATGATAATAACGCTTAGCGTCGAATCCTATTTTCACTTTCTGAGATTTTATTTATTATATAAATAGCATGCAAAGTTACTCATATTTTTTCATATTTGCAACTATTTGAATGGAAAACGTGGAAAAACAGAGCGGAAAGCTATTTTAATGGCAAAATCTACCCCCACCACATTAATGTGATAGGGGTAGATGTTTAATTCTTGCTCGTTTTTAATGTATTCTTGAAATCAGATAGTTAGGATCTCTTAGCGTGTTCCAAAAGTCATGAATATAGATAGTGTCATTATCTATGCTATAAATCATTTTGACTAATGGGTGTAAAACTATGCTGCGATATTTTTCTGAAAGCAAAGGTTCTTGATTTCCCATAAGAGGGTTCATAGGTAACAAACTTTTATGGTTCTTGAAAGTTGCGTAAAAAGACTTGATACCTTTCTTGCCCATTGGAGTAATGCTACCAGAAAGAACATCATCCAATGCTGAACGACCTTGCTCTGTGATGATTACTCGCATAGCCACGGATATTTCTTTTCCATTTCTTGGGTTACTTCATCCATAGAATAAACCCTTCCTGCCTTTATGTCCTCTTCTGATTTCCTTATCCTTGCTTGGAGTTCTTCCTCGGTATAAGGTTGCTGTTTATTAGCAGGCTTATCCAGCACAATGTTTAGGTAGAATAACATTGTGTCAAATTCCTTTTCACTATTTACTTCCGTCAGAAAGCGTTTGACGAAGTTGGCTTTTTTAGCCTCAAGTTCCATTAAAGCCTGTGTCATAGATGTTTTGTCTGATAAGTTGTTATTATGCCTGCAAAGTTACTCATATTTTTCCATATTTGCAACTATTTGAATGGAAAACACATAAATAAGGGTGTAAAGGCTAGTGAAAAAGAAAATCACAGCCTCAAAATGAGACTGTGAAAGTATATCGTGTATTAATCTGGCTAGTTGCTTAGAATTGTATCATAACTACATCGCAAAGAAATAATTTGCTTGTAATCCGGTCTTGGATTCGTAATCCTCTTTCATTTTCTTGGCAAGAGCTTCAATACATTCTTGCTTGTTTTTTTTTGCAAGCATGAATTTCTCCATTACCTGCTCTTTTGTCATTGTTGTCATAACTTCTTTTTTCCTATTTTTGTTGCAAAAATACAAAACAATTGCGACTTCTCCAAATTTTTATAAGAATATCAGTTGTTTTTATATTTCTTCTTCCCCTTTGAAAAGTAACCTCGTTTATTGGCTCTTTCTCTTATGATAATCCATCGATAATCCATCGATAATCCATCGCTAGTCCATCGTTTCGATGGAGTAACGATGGAGATGCTTGGGAGGAAAAAAACAACTCCAATTCAGAATTGGACCTGAATTGGAGCTGAATTGGACTTGGATTGGAGCTAAAGCAGACCTGTAATGGAGGTACGAAAATAGAGGAAAAACATCATTTACCGCCTCTTTTTTAGGTAGTCATACGCATATTCAGCATTTGTGATTGTGTATTTATCTCCACCAAGACGTTCAAAAATGTCATTTTTCTGATATAGTTCCGGGTAATAGTTCCCAATCAGTTGCCTCATATAGAAATTGATAGGCAAAAGGGTATATGTGGAAAAGTCTTTGTCCTTAGAATATGTAATTATGTATGTCCTGTAATATGGTGAATTGTCCTCAGAATACGTCCTTACTTCAAACTTTTGAAGAAAGCCTTTGTAAATTCCTGCAGATCTGGAATCCCAATGGAAGTCTTCGGGGTAGTCTTTAATCTTTAGTTCCTGGAAATTGCCGCTCTTGCTATTTGTCAATACAGCATCATACTCACACAGATTCTTTTTCGCGTGAGGAGGGATTGCCATGATTCTCTCTGCTGATTTTTTGTTGTTTTTGTTTGGGGTGAAATAGCAATGCTTTGCACCTTTATTGTAAATTCTGTAACAACTTGCCTTGTCGATATATATGGTTTGATCTGTCTTGTTATGGATTTCCACGAAATACATACGGTTGTCCATGTCGTTATAAATGGGGTCAGGTACCCATTTCTTTACAAAGTTTACTTCAACGTCATCGGTTGACATAATCGAATTATCCCTAACTCCGAATACAGCGGTATAACCAACAGAACTGTATGGAGAGTTACTTATGCTAAGTGGATGGTGACTGTAGCGGTTGTATCTTTTGATAACTTTCACGTTGTCTTTGTCGGGTATGGCCATAATCATTTCTGAATGTTTCTTCGTCAAGGAAGTTGTACTATCGTGCTCTGTGACAGTGCTTTGGGCATACGAAGGAATTGATATGGTTGCTACCATGACTAGTGTAAGGATTTTATAGCAATATTCTCTCATAATCATTCAGTTATTGGTTAATACTGCTACAAATATATTCGCTTCTTATGGAAACAAAGAAGGGAATCTCCTATAATCTGATGGAAAATCCCTATTCCTTGATTATTGGTGGTTCCCTTCTATGGTTATGGTTGAGTTGCTTCGTGGAAATCTATTTCGTAATCAGCGCAACGCAATAGGCGGAGATTCCCTCCTGACGACCTGTGAAGCCTAGTTTCTCGGTGGTCGTTGCCTTGATGCTGATATTCTCCTCATCGGTATTCATCACCTCTGCAAGACAGGCACGCATAGCCTCTACGTGCGGGTTGAGCTTTGGCTTCTCAGCACATATCGTACAGTCGATATTTCCGACTGTATAGCCCTTTGTGGCTATCAAATCTATTGTCTTGCGAAGCAGGATTTTTGAATCAATTCCGTCTGTCTCTGCTGCCGTGTCGGGGAAGTGATAGCCTATGTCACGCATATTGGCTGCACCAAGAAGTGCATCGCAGATAGCGTGGATTAGTACATCCGCATCGCTATGACCTAGAAGCCCAAGCGTGTGTTCGATTTTGATACCTCCGAGCCATAAGTCGCGGCCCTCTACAAGTTGATGGACATCGTAGCCCATGCCTACTCTGATAGACAGACCCCTCCCCGGCCCTCCCCATAGAGGGGAGGGAGTAGTTTGTACTGTTCCCTGTTGATTTTCCTTTGAATTTTCGTTCATATATTATTATTTCGAGATTTGTGATTTAAAATTCGTGATTAGAATAGTGTAATTACTCCCCTCCCTTTATGGGAGGGGTAAGGGGGTGGGTCTGTTTTCGTAACCATACCTTATCCTCATCCTCAAGCAATGGTGAGAGCTCATCATATACCCGTTTGTGATAGTTGTTCAGCCATTCGATCTCTTCTGGGCGCATCATGTCAATAATGATAGGCTCTGTGTCTATCGGACATAGAGTGAGAGGTTCCATTTGTAGGAATCGGCCAAACTCGGTTTCCTTGTATGGAAGGATAATCATGGTGTTCTCAATACGAACTCCAAAACGTCCTTCGAGATAAAGACCTGGCTCGTCAGTTACTATCATATTTGCTCTTAGCGGACAAGGTTTCCATTGCATCCTTATCTGATGAGGCCCTTCGTGCACGTTGAGATAAGAGCCAACTCCGTGACCTGTTCCGTGGAGATAGTTCATGCCCTCTCGCCACATATCCATTCTTGCAAGGGCATCAAGCTGAGTGCCAGAAGCTCCGTCTGGGAATTTGAGCATAGCAAGTTGTATATTGCCTTTGAGCACAAGAGTATAGACCTTTCGTTGCTCGTCGGTCAAAGTTCCGAGGGGTATTGTTCGGGTAATATCTGTTGTCGCATCCTGATATTGTGCCCCACTGTCTAGGAGTAGGAAACCCTTTGGGCAAACAGACGCATCAGTCTCTGTAGTAGGCTCATAGTGAACGATTGCTCCATGCTCCTGATATGCAGATATAGTATCGAAACTGATATCTCGGAAAAGAGGCTGCTCTACTCGTAGGGAAGTGAGTTTACGGGAAATGCTCAGTTCTGTCTCGCCACCCTTTTCAACGGCTGGCTTTAGCCAACGGAGGAACTTTACAAGTGCCACTCCGTCACGCTTCATAGCCTCGCGGAAACCTTTCGCTTCTGTCTCGTTCTTTATGGCTTTCATGGCAGGTATCAGACTTTCGCAATCCTCAACCTTCGCCCTCACATCATTATATAAGGTATGGCAAGTGGTGGCTTTATCCATAATGATGTTATAGGCTTTGTATTCCTTTAATGCCTTGCGCACATTCTCGTAAGGTTCAACCTTTACGTTGATAGATGCAAGGTAATCGCTAACCTCTTTCGTGAGTTTCCTGTTGTTGACGAATAGGGTGGTGGTGTCCTCGTTCAAAAGCAGATAACTGACGAAAACAGGATTACAATGAATATCTGTTCCGCGAAGGTTAAGAGTCCATGCGATATCGTCGAGGGTAGAGACGAGGATTCCACAGGCATGACGAGTGCGGATAGCCTGTCGGATGCGTTCAAGTTTGTTCTCTGCACTCTCTCCTGCATATTCAAGTGGCTGTATCTCAATAGGATTAAGAGGAATCTCTGGTCGGTCTTTCCATATCTCAGCAAGAGGGTCGAAGTTTGTCCTGACGGTAATACCACCTTCCTTTCGGAGCTCGGAGATAAGATTGCCTGTATCATTTGCGCTCATCACCATACCGTCTACGCCCACGCAGTTGCCACCATTGAAACTGAGTTTTCTGCCCAGCCATTTCGAAATGCTCGGAGTATCTTCTAAGCCATCTTTCATAAGCACGAAACCTGTACCCTCAAGTTGCTCGGCTGCAGCTATGAAATATCGGGAGTCCGTCCAAAGGGCAGCCTCGTTGAGAGTTACAACGGCTGTACCTGCAGAGCCGTTGAAACCGGATATCCATTCACGGCATTTCCAATGGTCGGGCACGTACTCCCCATTATGTGGGTCTGTGCTCGGGAAGATGAATGCGTCTATGCTCTCGCGTCGCATAACCTCGCGAAGGGCTGATATTCTTTCAGGAATGTTCATATAGATAATGGCTATAGTGTAAAGGTGAATGGCCAATGCCTGAAGTCTTTTGTCATTTGCCTTTTGTCATTTGCAGATTACAAAGATACAATTTTTTATTTATTCTGCAAAAGAAAAGACAAAAATATGCTCTTTTCTCAGAAAAAAGCCGTACCTTTGCAGTCTCAAAAGCAGAAATAGAAGTAATTAATATATAAATTAATTAAAAATAATAACAACAATGGCATTTTTAACTAACGAAAAGCTTGTTATCGTTGGAGCTGGTGGTATGATCGGTTCTAACATGGTTCAGTCTGTATTGATGTTGGGTCTCACACCTAACGTATGTCTCTACGATATCTTTGAGCCAGGTGTTCATGGTGTATATGAGGAAATGTGTCACTGCGCATTCCCAGGTGCAAACCTCACCTATACAGTTGACGCAAAGGAGGCATTCACAGGTGCTAAGTATATCATTTCTTCAGGTGGTGCTCCACGTAAGGACGGCATGACACGTGAGGATCTTCTCGTAGGCAACTGTAAGATTGCTGCTGAGTTTGGTGACAACATCAAGAAGTACTGCCCAGACGTTGAGCACGTTGTAGTTATCTTCAACCCAGCTGACGTAACTGCTCTTACAGCTCTTATCCACTCTGGTCTTAAGCCAAACCAGCTCACATCACTCGCTGCTCTCGATTCTACTCGTCTGCAGGAGGCTCTTGCTAACGAGTTCGGTGTACAGCAGGATAAGGTAACAGGCGCACACACATACGGTGGTCACGGTGAGCAGATGGCTGTATTCGCTTCTCAGGTAAAGGTTGACGGTAAGTCACTCGCTGAGCTCGGTCTTTCTGCTGAGCGTCTTGCTGAGATCCGTCAGATCACAACTCAGGGTGGTTCTGCTATCATCAAGCTCCGTGGTCGTTCTTCATTCCAGAGCCCAGCTTATCAGGCTGTAAAGATGATCGAGGGGGCTATGGGTGGTGCTAAGTTCGAGCTTCCTGCAGGTTGCTACGTTAACAACGATCAGTACAAGAACGTAATGATGGCTATGCCTACAACAATCGACAAGACTGGTGTTCACTTCACAGCACCTAAGGGTACTGCTGATGAGATGGCAGGTCTTCAGAAGTCTTACGAGCACCTCCAGGCTATGCGTGACGAGATCATCTCTCTCGGCATCATCCCAGCTGTTGAGGATTGGAAGACTCTCAATCCAAATCTCTAAAAGACCCTCCCCCTTACCCCTCCCATAAAGGGCGGGGAGTAGAATGTATTTTCTACTAAGGGATGTCATATAATTAATCCCCCTAATTTTCCATTGCGGAAGATTAGGGGGATTTTTCTTGTGCCTTTTTCGGAGAGAGAGGCTTTTATGTCGTAGAATTTCAAAAATTTCAATTATTTCAATAAAATTTGGGCATACTATATTGTGTGTCTTGCCTCTTAAAAGAATGTGCCTGTTTTCTATTATCAAGAAACGTGTGTCCTTTTTTAATTGTAATTATTGAAATAATTGAAATTTAGTCGTAGTCATTAATGCCTAAGTTCTTAAGATTCTGTATCGCTGTTTCGTCTCCCTGTTTTGCAGACTTTTTGTACCATTTTATTGCTTCTTTTTGGGATTTTCTTACCCCTTCACCATACTCATAGCAATATCCGAGGTTACATTGCGCCAATGCATTTCCTTGTTTTGCTGCAAGGCGATACCATTCCACGGCTTCAGAATATGATTGTGGAACGCCATGGCCATGCTCATAGCATACTCCAAGACAGAATTGTGCATCTACATCTCCCTGTTCTGCTGCAAGGCAAAACCACTTCACGGCTTCAGAATATGATTGTGTCACACCATAGCCATACTCATAGCATATTCCAAGATTGTACTGTGCAGCCGCCAATCCCTGCTCTGCTGCAAGGCGAAACCACTTAATCGCCTCGGTATCTGATTGTGGAACACCATTGCCTTCATGATAGTAATGTCCAAGTTTAAATTGTGCTTCTGCATCTCCCTGCTCTGCTTGTTTTTTGAGTTCGTCAATATCAAGGATTTCCTCTGCTTTTGTAGAATCAGGAGATATTTCATTTTTTGCCATATCGCATTTGTTTATTATGAGGATTTATGTATGCAAAAGTATAAAATCTTTCTTATACTTCCAAATTTTTCTTTGAAAATTATAATGATGTTTTTTATCTTGTGTTTTTCCTATTTGTCCTTTTTTTTCTTGTAGGATGTAAGTCCGTTGTACCTCCGTTCTAATACCGTTCCAAGTCCGTTCCAAATCCCATTCAGAGAGCGAACCCACAGCGAAGGTAGAACGAAGGCATGACGGATGCAATATATTGGTGTAATACCCTTGAAAAGAAAAAATCAAAAAGTTTTTAGAGGGAGTATTACACCTTTTGTTGTAATGAGTGATATTTTGCTTGAGTATCAGAGCGTTAGATGCGGTGTAATACCCTTGAAAGTATTACACCATTTTGGGCAATATGATGTAATACTAGTGTAATACTTTGTGGAGTATTACACCAAGGCAAACGGATTGATATACAGTTGTTTGGTGCGCTCAAACCTGCAAAGGTGTAATACTCGGTTTTGAAAACTTTTTGAAAAATAGTATTACACCAACTATTACACCTGTGTTAACGTGAGTTCGATGAATTGTTTTGTCGGCTTGCGCCCTGAAAGGGCAGAGTTTGCTCTTAGCCCAGGGCAACGCCCTGTGGTATTGGTTCAATAGATAGACTACGCCCTGAAAGGGCAAAAGCCCTAACATAAAGATGCTTTTGCCC